>JBASPX010000048.1:0-25307 GCA_049659625.1 Candidatus Saccharicenans sp.
TCAGTGCCGGTCTGCTTAACCAGCCGCTCAAACTCAAGACGCGGAAAAAGGGATAGCAATTGGCTGAAAAGGCTGCTATACTTATTCATGTCAGTGCTCCGACCTCCTTGGGTAAATTTGAAACACAGCATTATTTTACCCGGGTCGGAGTTTTTCTAAAACTTATTTTGGACAAGTGTGATATTTAGTATAGATTTATAGCATTCTAATTAAACCGGAGTAAACCGTCAAGCCTTATTATTTCCTTTCGGTACGGCCGGCGAAAATTTCTTCCATCTCCGGGGTATAATGCCCATCGGAGTTATAAATGATCAGAGGCGGCAGAATTGCAGGGTAATCGGCTTGAAAACCACATTCAGCCAGCAGGAAATTTGCTGGCTGATTTTCCCTGGGATAAACTGACCGTCTGACCCGGATCTTCAATCCGTGTTTTTCCACCTCCCGTTCAAATTCCCGACGACGGCTTTCCGGAAGAATGAAGAATGCCCGGCCTGTTTCCTTGAGCCAGTCCCGGGTAAATTTCAAAAGCTCGTCCAGGCTGCAGAGAAGCTCATGCTTAGCTATGTTCTTCTCTTCACAGGGACTCAGGAAGCCGCTGTTACGAGGAATGTAAGGCGGGTTGGAATAAATGACGTCAAACTTTCTGTAGGGTTGATACTGTCGGAAATCCTTTTGCAGAATGGTTATTCTGCCTTCCAGATTGTTCAACATGACATTGCGCCGGGCAAGATCAGCCAGCACCGGTTGTACTTCCAGCGCCAGAATGTGTTTGAAGGGCTTCAGACTCAGCAGAAGCGAGATGATCCCGCAGCCCGTGCCGATTTCCAGCAGCTCGTCACCTTCCCGGGTGGTGATAAAATCTGCCAGCAGCGGAGCATCCAGCGAAAAACGATATCCCTGCTTTCGCTGGAGCACAAGAATCTTTCCGTGATAAAAAGTGTCAAGCGTTTCGTCCGGTCTTATTCCAGGATCAAGCTCGATCATCATTTTCTTCCATATCCACGAACATTATAATTTTATCATCACCAACCTGGACCACTCCACCCCTGACGGCGAGTGTTTCGGTCTGTCCGAGAACTGTTCGGTAAATTACCTCCCCGCGGGTCAAAAAAGAATTCAACGGACGGTGTCCGGGCCAGATGCCAAGGTAGCCATCAGGACCGGGGAACTGTACCTCCAGGACTTCAGCTTCCAATAACACTCGATCTGGAGAAACAATCCGCAGCTGCAGTCTGGAATCACCACTCATAGCTTCCTCAGCTCCTCAGCTTTCTGAACCACCTCGTCTATTGTTCCGACCATATAAAAAGCCTGCTCCGGCTTGTCATCGTGAAGTCCCTCACAGATCTCCCTGAAACCGCGGACCGTTTCTTCTACCGGAACGTACTTTCCGGGCCGACCGGTAAACTGCTCGGCTACATGGAAGGGCTGAGACATGAACCTCTGAATTTTTCTGGCCCTGGCCACAATGAGTCTATCTTCTTCAGAAAGTTCTTCAATCCCCAGAATAGCAATTATATCCTGAAGATCTTTATATCTCTGGAGTATCTCCTTAACCCTTCTGGCCACCCGGTAATGCTCCTCGCCCACTATTCTGGGATCAAGGATACGCGAATAGGAAGTCAGCGGATCCACGGCCGGATAGATACCCATTTCTGTCAGCGCCCGGCTCAGGTTGGTGGTAGCATCCAGGTGAGAAAAGGTGGTAGCCGGCGCAGGATCGGTAAAATCGTCTGCCGGAACATATATAGCCTGAACTGAGGTAATCGAACCCTTCTTAGTAGAGGTGATTCTCTCTTCAAGCTCACCCAGCTCCGTGGCCAGATTCGGCTGGTAACCGACAGCGGAGGGCATTCGGCCAAGCAGAGCTGAAACTTCCGAACCAGCCTGAACAAAGCGAAAAATATTATCTATAAATAGCAGAATATCCTGACCCATTTCATCGCGGAAATATTCTGCCACCGACAGCGCGGTCAGCCCGACCCGAAGTCTGGCTCCGGGTGGTTCGGTCATCTGCCCGTAGATCAGAGCTGCTTTGTCCAGCACTCCGGAGGCTTTCATCTCGAGCCAGAGGTCGTTGCCTTCCCTGGTTCTCTCACCGATTCCCACAAAAACTGAATAACCACCGTGCTTCTTGGCCACGTTATGGATCAGTTCCATTATGATGACCGTCTTGCCAACTCCAGCTCCGCCAAAAAGGCCGATTTTACCACCTTTCAAGAACGGCTGGATCAGATCAATTACCTTGATGCCGGTCTCAAACATTTCCATCCGGGTACTCTGTTGATCAAGTGGCGGCGGCTGGCGATGGATCGAATACCAGCGAGTGGCTTTTATCGGTCCGAGACGGTCAACAGGTTGACCGATGACGTTCATCACCCGGCCAAGAGTTCCTTCTCCAACCGGCACCTCGATCGGTTTGCCCAGGCTGATAGCCTTCATACCTCTGGCCACGCCATCTGTCGGGTGCATGGAGACGCAGCGAACCTTGAAGTCGCCGATGTGCTGTTCGACCTCGAGCATGATGTCGATCGGCACCGGAACGTCAAAACCTTCGCTGGTAACCCTGATCGCGGTGTAGATCGGAGGAAGGTCTTTGTCGGGAAAAGCCACATCAACCACCGGGCCTATGACCTGAACCACCCGGCCGATTTTTTCCTGACCGTCAAATTCCGCCATCCTTTCTCTGTCTGACATTTCTCAAACTCCTTGCTGTCTTAAAGCTTCCACGGCCGTCTGAATTTCCAGCAGCTCGCGCGTGATCGAAGCCTGGCGCATCTTGTTGAGCAGCAGCACCAGGTCGGCGATCAATTCTTCAGCGTTTTTGGTAGCATTCTCCATGGCCAGCATCCGGGCTGCCTGTTCGGCCGCCTGAGACTCGATAAGATAATGCTGGAGCTGATATTTAAGATAAAACCGCAGAAGATAATCTATTATTTTCCTGGCTTCAGGCTCCCAGTCAGGCTGAAGGTAAACCGGCGTTTCTGCGGTCGATTCCGCACCGAGCGGGAGCAGACGGTCGACGGTGATTTTCGGAGCGAGTATTGACTTAAATTCGTTGTAGACCACGTAGACCGCATCCACTTCCTTAAAAACAAAACGGTGCTGGAGATGACGGGCGAGTTCGAGGCTGACCTCTGGCACCCGGCGTTCGATCCTGTCAGCATAGCTCCTATCAATATGAAATTCATGACGCTTGAAGTACAGGCTGGCTTTCCGGCCAACCGGAATTATTTCCACTTCCGCGGCTGACTTTTTCTGCTGGAGAAAATTGACCGCGTTTGAGAGCAGGCTTGAATTAAACGCTCCGCACAGACCCTTATCCGAGGTGATCACAACCACCTCTATTCTTTTTTCCGGACGGATTTCCAGAAAAGGATGCCAGACCCCTCCGGCCGCCCGGCTGAGGCTCATGGCCAGTTCAGGAAAGGCGTGCCAGAAGGGTCTATTCTCCACCACCTGGCGATGTGCTTTCTTGAATCTGGCCGTGGCCACCGTCTTCATCGCCTGGGTGACCTGCTGGGTGTTGCGGATACTCTGTATCCGGCGTCTTAAATCAATCAGCGCGGGCAATCTGTGTTTCCTCCTTGAAAATCTGGTTGAATTCGCTGATGGCCTGGCTTATCTGGTCATCCAGTTCCATATCTATCTGTTTTCTGACAGCAATGGCCTGAAGCAGATGCGGATATTTGCTTTCAAAAAATTTATAAAGCTCTTTTTCATACCTTCTGATGACCTGGACGGGAAATTCGTCCAGAAAACCCCGGTTTCCGGCGTAAATGATCAGAATCTGCTTTTCCACCGGCAGCGGGTTGTTTGGCTCCTGCTTGAGAATTTCAGTCAGCCGGAGTCCGCGTTCGAGCTGGGCTTGGCTCGCCCGGTCAAGCTCGGTTCCAAACTGAGCAAAGGTCAGCAGCTCGCGGTACTGGGCAAGGTCCAGCCTGAGCTTGCCGGCCACCTGTTTCATCGCTTTGATCTGGGCGCTGCCGCCGACACGGGAAACCGATATTCCGACGTTAATGGCCGGCCGGATGCCAGCGTTGAAAAGAGATGGCTCAAGGTAAATCTGCCCGTCAGTGATCGAAATGACATTTGTCGGAATGTAACCGGAAACATCTCCGGCCTGAGTTTCTATGATCGGCAGGGCGGTGAGAGACCCGCCCCCGAGTTCGTCGTTTAACTTGGCCGCTCGCTCGAGCAGCCTCGAGTGCAGATAGAATACGTCTCCGGGATAAGCTTCTCGTCCGGGCGGACGCCGCAGCAGCAGCGAAATCTCGCGGTAAGCGGCCGCATGCTTTGACAGGTCGTCATAGATGACCAGAGCGTGCCCGCCATTATCCCTGAAATATTCCCCCATGGCACAACCGCTGTAAGGTGCCAGGTATTGAAGCGCTGAGGGGTCTGAAGCCGAAGCCACCACCACGATCGAATATTCCATGGCTCCATAATCTTCCAGCGTCTTGATGATCTGAGCGATCGTCGACTTCTTCTGCCCGATGGCCACGTAAATGCAGATAACCCCGGTATTCTTCTGGTTCAGAATCGTATCTATGACGATCGTTGTTTTTCCGGTCTGCCGGTCGCCTATGATCAATTCTCTCTGGCCACGCCCGATGGGGATCATGGCGTCAATGGCTTTTATTCCGGTCTGTAGAGGTTCACGCACGGGAAGGCGGTCGACAACTCCAGGGGCCAGCCTCTCCACAAACATATAAATGTCCGTCTTGATCGGACCCTTGCCGTCGAGAGGATTGCCGAGCGGGTCGACCACCCGTCCAACCAGCGCCGGACCGGCCGGAACCCGGAGTATTTCTTTTGTCCTGCGGACTATGTCGCCCTCTTTCACCAGATTGGTCTCCCCTAAAAGCATCACTCCGACCGAAGCTTCCTCGAGATTCAGGGCCACTCCATAAATATTTCTCGGGAAGACCAGCAGCTCGTTGTACATAACATTTTCCAGACCGTAGACCCGGGCGATGCCGTCTCCCACCGAGACCACCGTCCCGGTTTCCTTGATATCGACCAGTTCGCCGGATTCCCGGATCTGCTGCTCAATTATCCTGGTAATTTCATCAGCTTTTAACTGCATCATTTTCTCCTACCTCTGGCTGACGATTTCTTTTATTTTCTCAAGACTTCCCCTGACGGAAATGTCATAGGAAACGCTTTTTCTCCTGACGACCAGTCCTCCGATAATCTCCGGATTAAGGCGGAAAGACAGCCGAATCGGCTTCCGCCAGCCGGTTTCAAGAACTTTCCGCAGCTCTTCTTTCTCCGCTTCCGTGAGTTCCACGGCCGAATTGACTTCCACCACCTCGATTCCTTTTTCTTCCGCCCAGACCTCCGGCAGGTCCTGGAGGATTTCCGGCAGCAGAATTATCTTTTCTTTTTGCAGGAGGAGTTTGACCAGGCGGATAACCCTCGGGTCAAATTCGCCTCTCTTAAAAATTTCTTCCAGTAACTGCTCTTTCTTAGCTCTCGGCACAAAGGCTGAAGTGAGAGAATATTTAAGCACCGGCGAGGAAGCCAGCAATTCCACCAGCGCTTTTATCTGTTCAAGACAGTTCTGAAACTCATTTTCGCTTTCGACCGTCCGGGCAAATCCCCGGCTGTATTTTCTAATTATCAGGCGATGCATCATGGATTGACCTCAGCCTGTCAAGCGCTCTGCGGATCAGTTTCCGGTGCATTTCCGGGGTCATTTTTTCCTTTATTTTCTGCTCGGCCAGAGCCACGCTCAGGTTGATGGCATAGGCCTTTAATTCCTGGAGACTCAGCCTGGTCATAGCTTCTATTTCTTCGGCGGCAAGCTTTCTCAGCCGGCTGGCTTCGCTCTCAGCCTCTTTCATTATCGTCTCACTCTCCCGGCGAGCCAGTTCCTCAACCTGCCGCTTCAAGGCGTTTATTTCGTCTTCCAGACGGTTCAGCCGGGAGGTGGCCTCTTCCAGCTTTTTCTTTGAGTCGATTTTCTTCGCTTCAGAATGTTCGAGCAGAGCGGAAATATGTTCAACCCTGCCCTGGAGATAATTGCCAATCGGCTTTCTCAGCAGATAGGCCAGACCTCCGAAAAGAACCACAAAATTAATTACCTGGCCGAGAAAGGTTTTCAGCTCAAAATGTCCGTGGCTCTCTTCCGCCAGAACAGGAACACAAGCACAGAGAAGGAGCGCAGTCAAAATTAAGTGGACAGTGCGCAAGCTACGCTTTTTCAATTAAGCACCTTCTCCTCAACCTGTCTGGCCAGCCTTTCTACTTCCCGGTCAAGCTCCTTTTTCAGTTCTTCTGTTTGCCGGGCAAGTTCAGCTCTGGCCGTCTCCACCTGCTGTTTGACTTCACTCTGGATTTCGCTAACCAGCCTGGCTTTCTCTTCCAGCGTCCGGGAGATTATTTTTTCCCTCAGCAGGCTGGATTCCTGACGGGCTTCTTTCAACCTTTCCTCAATTTCTCTGAGGTGCTCCTCGTACTCACTCATGGCCTGCATCGAGGCTTCTTCGTTTTCCTTGAGGATTCTCTGGCGTTTTTCCCTTATACCAAGGTACGGCCTGAAAAAAAACCGGTTGAGAATTATGACCAGAATCCAGACGAGAGCAAAAACCGCCAGAAAAGTCAGGTCAATCTGCAGCACTGCTTCAACCTTCCGGCATAATGATAAATAAGATTAAATTATTAACATTAATGGGCCAGAAAAGCAACTGGCCCGGCCGGCGCTTTACTCTTTTCGGCCGTATGACTGGAGGAATTTGCGGGCCTCACCCACCAGGAATAGCGATCCGGCAATCAACACCGGAACCTGCCCGCCGGAAAGCGCCAGGGCCAGTCTGATGGCTGAAGGCACATCCTCTTCAAGAAAATACCGCTGCCGGTATTCAGGAATCCTCTCAGCTATTTCCGCCGGCAGAGCGGCCCTTTCCAGCGACGGCCTGGTCAGGATTATTCTGCTGGCCAGAGGAAACAACCAGCGGGCAATTTTTTCGATTTCCTTATCCTTCATCACCGCAAAAACCAGAATGCCGGGTCGGTCTATGCGATTTTTCCAGTATTCGCTGACCGCCCGGGCGCCCGCCGGGTTATGACAGCCGTCGAGAATGATCGTAGGAAAAGAGCTGACCATCTCCAGCCTTCCCGGCCAGACGGTATTTTCCAGAGCTTCTATGATTTTCTTCTTTTCAAGCTTCCAGCCCTTTTCCCTCAGGGTTTCTGCCGCGGCGATAGCCACCGCCGCATTCTCTCCCTGATGTTTACCTGGAAGGGATGGTCGGAACCTGTAAATCGCTGAACTTGAACGGTAGATAAAAATCTCTCCCTCCCGGTCAGTTTTCGTCTGAAAATCCGCCGGTTTTTCGAACACCAGGCGGAGCGGAGCGCGGCATTCGAAACAGCGCTTTTTTATTACCGACAGCGCTTCCTTGTTTTTTACCCCGCAAACGCAGGGTACCCCCTCTTTGATTATCCCGGCTTTTTCAAAGGCAATCTTCCGCAGGCTGGAGCCGAGATACTGTTGATGATCATAAGAAATGGTGGTAATCACAGAAAGTTCCGGTCTGACCACGTTGGTGGCGTCAAACCTTCCACCCATGCCCACTTCCAGCACGGCCAGCTGCACTCCTGCCTGCCGGAAATAAAGGAAGGCGGCCAGGGTCAGAATTTCGAAAAAGGTGAGCGACCCGGTGACTTTTCCTTCTGATTTTAGTTTTTTTTCTTTTTTCTCGATTTCCTTCAGAATCTTTCTGAGCTCACCCGCGGGAATCAACTCGCCGTTAACCTGGATTCTTTCCCGAACGTCAACCAGGTGGGGCGAGGTGTAAAGCCCCGTTTTAATGCCGTGTTCCCGGAAAATTCTCTCGAGCATGGCGCAGACCGAGCCCTTCCCGTTGGTGCCGGCAACATGAACTGAGGGATAAGCAAGATGGGGATGGCCAAACTCTTCCAGCATTGCCTGAATGTTATCAAGGCCGAGTCTGATACCAAACAGCCTGGCCTGCTCGAGGTAGGGATAACGGCTCAGGGAGCTCATCACTCTTCAGGTCGGTTGAGGAAAAGACGGAGGGCTTTAATCAGGTAATTCCGGAGGTATTTTCTTTCCACCACATCGTCCAGCATGCCGTGGGCCAGAAGAAATTCAGCCCGCTGAAATCCCTTCGGGAGTTTTTCTTTTATCGTCTGCTCTATGACCCGGGGTCCGGCAAACCCGATCAGGGCATTCGGCTCGGCGATGTTGATATCGCCAAGCATGGCGAAGCTGGCTGTGGTGCCGCCGGTGGTGGGATCCGCCATAACCGAAATGTAAGGGAGTCTGGCTTCAGACAGCCTGGCCAGGGCCGCTGCCGTTTTAATCATCTGCATCAGAGACATCATGCCTTCCTGCATTCTGGCGCCGCCGGAACAGGAGACAATGATCAGCGGGAGTCTTTCCTCCACCGCCCTCTCGGCCGCCCGGGCCACTTTTTCTCCAACCACCGAGCCCATGCTGCCGCCCATAAAACCAAATTCCATCGCCATGATGATCACCGGAATGCCGCCGATGGTTCCCTTTCCGGTGACTATCGCTTCAGGCAGCCCGGTTTTCTTCTGGCTTTCTTTCAGCCGGTCAGCATATTTCTGCTGATCCTGAAACCCGAGAAAATCAACAGGATAGAGATCGTGGTCGAGCAGTTCAAACTTCCCATCGTCAAACAGCATTTTCAACCTGTCCATCGCCCCCAGGCGGAAATGATAGTTGCATTCCGGACAGACGTTGAGATTGTCTATGATATCCTGCTTATAAAGAATTTTCTGACAGTTGTTGCAGCGGGTCCATAGACTTTCCGCCATCACAAAACCTCCTGCTCTCTCCAACAAATCTTTTTAAGCATTTTTCAATAAAGGTTGAATCAATAAGATTTTTTAGCCTCGACTTATTCTTTTTTTTCTCCACTCAGAAGGGAAATGACTGAATCGGGGTCGGGCAGAGTGTCCTCTATTTCATCTTCCGCGGTCAGCAGCCGGTTGACCGCATCCAGCAATGTCTCCGGGTCGACCGGTTTTTCCAGATACTCAGCCGCCCCCAGACTCGTCAGGGCCTCATGACGGTACTGCGGCCCCTTATAAAGGCCGGTTAGAATTATCACCGGTACATTTCCGCCGGACTCCTGAACAATCTTTCTGGTGAGGTCAAACCCATGAAGTTTCGGAAGGATCGCTTCGGTGATCACCAGGTCGGGCTTTTCCTCCTTGAAAAGGTCGTAAGCCTGAGATCCATCACTTGCCTGAATCACCTGGACTTTCAGGTTTTTCAGAATCCTGGTGAGGCCTTCCAGAGAAGATGCTTCATAATCGACCACCAGGATTTTTTTATCGCTCATGGCAATCAAGGCAATTTTAGTTTAGGCTGGAAGCCATTGTCAACCGCGGGGGCTTTACAGCCGGCTGCCTTTTAGCATATAAACTCTTCTAAGGAATAAACCGGAGAAAAAATTAATGAAAAAGATTCCGCTGCACACGAAGATCTTCATCGGCCTTTTTCTGGGAGTGATCATCGGTTTAATCTTCGGTCCCGAAGCCAGGCGCATAGAACCCATCGGGACCATTTTCATCCGTCTGATTACGATGGTGGTGGTGCCGCTGGTTTTCTTTTCCCTGACCCTGGGAACGGCCAGCTTGGGTGATATCAAAAAGCTCGGGCGAATCGGCATCAAAACATTTCTCTATTTTGTCATGACCACCGCTCTGGCCATCACCATCGGCCTGCTGGCGGCCAACCTGCTTAAGCCCGGGGCCGGGCTGAACGAGCAGGTCAAACAGGAACTGCTGAAAAACTATGAACAGGTAGCTCAGACCCGGATTTCAGCCATCAGGGATAAGCCTTCTCTAATCTCAATTTTAGTGAACATCGTCCCGACGAACCCGGTCAAAGCGATGGCTGAGGGCGAAATGCTCCAGATCATTTTCCTGGCACTTATATTTGGCCTGTGCCTGACGCTGATTCCGGCTGATAAATCCAGACCACTACTTCAGTTTTTTGAAGGAGCCAACGAGGCGGTGCTGCAGATGGTCCACCTGGTGATGAAATTTGCTCCTTACGGAGTCCTGGCGCTTTTAGCCTCGATCATCGGCCAGTTTGGAGCGGGCATTTTGCTGACCCTGCTTAAATACGTGGTGGTTACCATACTCGGACTGGCTTTTCACGCGCTGGTCATCGACAGTCTTCTCATAAGATTTCTCGGGGGGATGAACCCCGGCCGATTCTTCCGGCGGGCCTCAGATGCCATGCTGATTGCTTTTTCCACTTCCAGTTCCAACGCCACCATTCCGGTAGCTCTTGAATCTCTGGATAACTTAGGGGTGAAAAAAGAATACTCCAGCTTTGTTGTTCCTCTCGGCGCCACCATCAACATGGACGGCACCGCTCTGTACCAGGGTGTGGCCGCAGTATTCATCGCCCAGATTTACGGGATTCCGCTCTCCCTGACCGCTCAGGCGACGATTGTCCTGATGGCCATCCTGGCCTCGGTCGGCACGGCCGGTGTTCCCGGAGCCGGGATGATCATGTTAGCGATGGTCCTGAAACAGATCGGTGTGCCGCTAGAAGGCGTCGCCCTGATTCTCGGAGTCGACAGGTTGCTCGACATGTGCCGGACAACGGTTAACATGATCGGCAACATGGCTGCTTCCGTCATCATTCACCGGTCAGAAGAAAAGACGCCCGCCGGGCAGAAATGAAGCAAAAATTATTGAGCCGGCGAATAAAGATCTGAGGAAAAAATAAATTGGCCAGAAAAACAAGGCGTCAGCTTCTCGGGCAGCACTTTCTCCACGAAAAAAAAGTGCTGGAAAATATTGTGGCGGCAGTAGACCCGGGACCGAAAGACCTGATCATTGAAATCGGGCCGGGGCAGGGAGCCCTGACCTTCCCCCTGGCCACCAGGGCTGGCCGGGTTCTGACTGTAGAAAAAGATTTATCTCTCGTCGAAAAGCTTGAAAAGACCAGCCCGCCCAACGTGGAAATCATAGCCGGCGATGTGCTCCGTCTGAATCTCTCTAAACTCATCCAGCGCTGCCGCCAGCCTGGAGAAACCGTGAAGCTGGCCGGCAATCTCCCCTACCATATTTCCACCCAGATTCTTTTTGTGCTGCTGGAAACAAAAAATCTGATAGAAAGAGCTGTTTTTCTGTTTCAGAAAGAAGTAGCTCAGAGAATCACCGCCTCCGCCGGAAACAAAAAATATTCGCCTCTTTCCGTTCTGCTTCAGAATTATTTCGATTGCCGGCTGCTGTTCCAGGTGGGACCTGGAGCCTTCAGTCCGCCCCCAAAGGTGGACTCGGCCTGCGTCCTCTTTTTGAGGAGGCCTCAGCCGCTATTTTTCTTTCCGGAAGAAGAAAGCGAGTTTTTTGCCTTTTTGAAAAAAGCTTTCAGCCAGCGAAGGAAAACTCTCAGCCGCAACCTGGAAGGCTCAGGACTGTCCAGAGAAAACATCCTGAAAGCTCTGCGTTCTCTGTCTCTGGAGGAAAAAACAAGAGCTGAAGACCTCGAGCCGGAATCCCTGGTAAAAATTTTCCGTCTTCTTCAGAAAAGTAATCCAGAAAAAAATGACTCGCGGTGAAAACGCGCTTTCTCCTGTGATATAATCAAAAAAAATGGCCCGAGCAAAAAAGGAAAAGAAGGAAGAGAAAAAAGGGAGCCGGAAGAATAAAATTCTGGCCGAAACCATCTCGGTTATCTTAATTTTTCTTTCACTCTTTTCTTTTCTTAGCCTTGTTAGCTACAACCCGGCTGACCCTTCCTGGGCCAGCACCGCCATTCCCGGTCAGAGGGTGAGCAATTTTGGCGGCCGGCTTGGAGCCCAGATGGCCGAAACCCTCCTTCAGGTCTTCGGTCTGGTCGCGCTTGTTCTGCCCTTTGCCCTTGGCTATTTAGGAATCAGAAGCCTTTTCCCGGGTCAGTACACCCGGATGGTGAGGCGAACGCTCTCAGGTGTTCTTTACTTCCTTGTGCTTTCTCCTCTGCTTATACTCATACTGGAAAAATTTCCCTGGAAGGGCAAAGAATTTCTGGCCGGCGGTCTCTTTGGCCAGGTGATTCTCCGCTTTTTCGTGCGGTACTTAAATCATACCGGATCCTTCATCTTTCTTCTCTCGCTGCTGGCTCTGCTGCTGATTTTCACCACCCACTGGAGTCTGGCCAGAACCGTCACCTTCCTCGCCCGGCTGTTCCGTAACACCACCTCCAGTGTGATCATCAGGATTACTGAAAACCGCAAAGAAAAGAAGAGCCAGGCGACCGAAGTTGCCAGGAGCGAACTGAAAACCCCGGGGATGCCTTCTGAAAAAACCCTGTCCGGTGCAGAAACAAAGATATCCCGACCGCCAGCCGCTCCTGAAGAAAAAGAACCGGTCAGGCCGTCCGAGCGGGTAGCCAGGGTTTCTAAGAAAAAAGAAGCCGGGGAGCAGGAAGGAGGAATGCTTTTCCCGGACCTGAGAAAATCCGGCAGCTACCGCTTCCCGCCGTTCACCCTGCTGGACCCGGGAAAGCCTTCGGAAAAAATCGACCGGGAAGAACTTTTCGAGAAAAAGCGAATCATCGAGCAGAAACTTCTGGAATTCAAAGTTTCGGGCGAGGTGCGCGAATACCATCCGGGACCGGTCATCACCACCTACGAATTTTTCCCGGACGCCGGCATTAAGGTAAGCCAGGTGGCCAGCCTGAGCGAGGAGCTGTCGCTGGCTCTGGCCGCCGAGTCGGTGCGGATACAGCGTATTCCAGGAAAATCATCTCTTGGCATAGAAATCCCGAACAACAAAAGAGAAATCATCAAGCTGCGCGACATCATTCAGTCGGAAAAATTCCAGAATTCAGCTTCGAAGCTGACCTTCGCCCTCGGCAAGACGGTTCACGGCGAGGTCTACGTCACCGACCTGACCATTATGCCTCATCTCCTGATAGCCGGAGCCACCGGCACCGGCAAGAGTGTTGCGCTGAACGCCCTGATTGCCAGCATCCTCTACAAGGCAACTCCGGACGAAGTAAAGCTGATTCTAATCGACCCGAAAAGCCTTGAATTCACCCTTTACGACGGGATACCACACCTGCTCTCACCGGTGGTCAACGATTCGAAAAAAGCCAGCATCATCCTGATGGACGCTGTGAGAAAAATGGAAGAAAGGCTCCGCATTCTGAGCCAGGCAAAGGTAAGAAACATCGAACAGTACAACCAGCAGGTAAAGACGCTGCGGGAGCAGAAGAAAGGGAAACTTTCGGACGAAGAAAAAGAGAAACTCAAACCTCTGCCCTACATAGTCATCATCATCGACGAGCTGGCTGAACTGATGATGACCTCCGCTCAGGACGTTGAATACTGCATCGGAAGGCTGGCCCAGCTGGCCAGGGCTGTGGGAATTCATCTAGTCATGGCCACCCAGCGGCCTTCTATCGATGTTATCACCGGGACGATTAAAAACAATTTCAACAGCCGAATTGCTTTCAAGGTTCCTTCCAAGGTTGACTCCCGGGTAATAATTGATACCGTCGGAGCGGAGAAGCTCCTCGGGCTCGGCGATATGCTGTTCATGCCGCCGAACTATCCGCGAATCATCAGGTTGCACTGCGCTTATATTTCTGTTCCCGAGGTGCAGAGACTGGTTAAATTCGTCAAAGAACAGGGCGAGCCGCAGTATGACGAAAGGATTCTGCAGATCCTGAAAAGAACCGGAGACCTTCCTTTTGAAGAAGAGCTGGGCGAAAAGGACGAACTCTTCGACCAGGCTGTGGAGCTGGTTCTGGCCACCGGACAGGCCTCAGCTTCCTTTCTCCAGCGCAAAATGAAGCTGGGTTACGCCCGGGCCTCGAGGATACTTGATCAGATGGAGCAGGAAGGAATAGTCGGACCATCTCAGGGCGCCAAACCGCGGGAAATACTCGTTGACCCCCGGACTTATCTTAAAGAAAGACAGAAATCAAAAAGTTCTGAGACCAAATCCTGAGGGATGGGCAGGTTCAGTTTCCGACCGGCAGTTTAAGCGACCTCTGAACTTTTTCTTTAACCTTCATCCAGCGTTCAGCAGGTATTTCCAGAGCTATCTCTACCAGAGCTGGATCAAACTGGCAGCCGCTGCAGTTTCTGACCTCATCGAGCGCCACCTGGAAACTGCTCCCTTTTCGATACGGCCGGTCTGAGGTGATCGCGTCAACGGTATCAGCTATCGAAAAAAGCCTGGCTCCGAGCGGGATGGCTTCACCCTCGAGCCCGAAAGGATAGCCGGTGCCGTCATACCTTTCATGATGGAAAAGAACGACTTCAGCCGCTCCCTGAAGGAAGCTGAACTCTTCAATCATGGCAAAACCGATGAGAGGATGATATTTAATGATTTCCATCTCTTCTTCTGTCAGCGGACCTTCTTTCAGGAGAATTTCGTCCGGGATGCCGACTTTCCCCAGGTCATGCAGCAGCGCCCCCCTTTCGATGTCCAGAAGCGCCCGGCGATCTTTCACTCCGGCCGCCTCAGCCAGCATCACGGTATATGCGGCAACGAACTGGGAATGACCGAGGTTTTCCTCCCGGCTATCGGCCGCCGCCAGAAAATAGATCAGCTCAGAATTAAAAAAACGGTTATCAGAGAATATCTTTTTAAGTCCGTTAAGATTGGCCAGCTTTTCCTGACGGGCTGAATTCTCCAGCCTGTCGAGTATTCTGCTGGCTTTAATAAACGCTTCTATCCGGGATAGGATGTATGGGGAATTGTAAGGGGAATTCATAAGAGAGGAGGCTACCTTTCCCCAGCCCTGGAGATTCCAGTGGGCCTTCAGCCAGTGAAGGTCAAAAGCCTTCACCCTGGTCTCTTCCTGAACCTTAAGGGAGCTTCTTCTTATTTCGCCTGCTTCTTCAGCATAGGATTTCTTAGACCTATCTTCTTTCATCCTTAACCCCTCGCTTCCTTTCAGCAGAAAGAGACGCTCCAGATCCGGGAGCCGGCGCCGGTTCAATCAGAGGAGAGGTTTCCACGAGCACATAGCCCCGGCAGCGAACAAAAAATTCCAGATAGCGGCAGAAGGCTTCTTCGGTAGCGAAATATCTTATTCTTACATTTTTTAAGGCAGCTGCCATGAAGCCCTCCGCTTCCTTTTATTCGGGCAAAAAATTAGTCGTCCGGAAAGACAAAAAATTGAAAATCAGCTTATATTTGTGATATGGTCAGAATGAATTACCGGAAAAAGTTCTGGAAGAAAAAGCGAAAAAGGCTGAAAAATGACTCGCAGGATGGAAGAAGACCTTCAGGAACTTATCGTCCGCTACCGGCCGATCATCACCTTCAGGGTGCGAAAAGCCCTGGGAGCCCAGAACACCGACTGCGAGGATCTGGTTTCTGAGATCCTTTCCCAGGTGGTGGAGAAAATCCAGACGGGAGAATTCAGGGGTGAGTCCTCGCTGGGCACGTTCGTTTATACCATAACTTCCCGCCGGATAATCGACTATATAAGAGAGAAGACCAGGGTGATGAAATACGCTCCCGAGCCCGAACCCTATCCCGACCCCCAGGAAACCTTAGAGGTGGTGGAGATGTCCGAGAAGGTCAAGAAGGCGCTTTCGAGACTGAAGCCCAAATACCGCGAAGTCCTTTATTTATATTATTATCAAGAACTTAATCGGGAAGAGGTGGCCGCCAGACTCGGGGTGTCACCCAGAAAGGTCAGCGAACTGGTCAACTATGCCCTGAAGCTGATCAGAAAAGAGCTGAAAACGTGAAAAAATTTTCCAACTTTTACGGGGTTAAACGACTAAAAGGTTGAGACAAAAGGAAGGCGGAAAATATGAGCAACTGCAAGTTTGAAGAATTTATTGATGGGTACCTGCTTAACAAACTGAGCGAAAGGGATAAAGAAATTTTCGAGGAACATTATTTTAATTGCTCCTCCTGCTTCGAAAAGCTGAAAGAAAGGGATGTCATCATCCGCACCATCAAAAACCACCCGGAGCTGCTGGAGCAGAAAGAGGAAGTTCGGTTGCGCGCACTGGCCAGCCTGTGGAGAGAGGTTGCTTCGTTTTTCACCGTGAGGCAGCTGGCGCTGGCCGGGGTGATGGCTCTACTGGCGGCGCTGGTCATTCTGGCTGTCATTCCCCGCAATCAGCTTCCTTCTCCCAGCTTTATGCTGACAGACGAGGAGACCGTGCGCGGCTCTTCCATCACGCTCATCTCACCGGTGATAGACATGAACCAGCCGCCAGCTTATTTTGAGTGGAAAAAGCTCGGCGAGAACGTGGAATACCAGATAACCATCTCCAACAGCGAGGTCCTGTGGAAAGCCACCACCAGAGAAAACCGCATCATCCTGCCGGAAGAAGTCAAAGCCCGGATGAAGGCTGGAGAAAGGTATTCCTGGCAGGTTAAAGCCTTCGGACCGGATGGAACTCTGATCGCCGTCTCCAGCCGCGTGCAGTTCAAGCTGTCAGAAAAGTAAGCAGGGAACCGAATTCAATCTTCAGGCAGATTGTTATCAAATTCTTCTATATACATTCTGCCCTTTGTTTCTTCTTCAAAAGCCAGACAGCACATCAACCGTCCGCACAAACCGGAAATTTTTGTCGGGTTGATGACTATCTGCTGCTTTCTGGCTTTCTGAATGGTGATCGGCTCAAAATTCTTCATGAAAGAGAAACAGCAGAGCATCCGGCCGCAGACCCCTACCCCGCCGACCAGCTTGGCTTCATCGCGCACGCCTATCTGGCGCATTTCAATCCTCATTTTCAATTCCTTAGCCAGGTCCTTCACCAGCTGGCGAAAATCAATCCGGCCGTCCGCCGTGTAATAAAAAATGCCCTTTTTCTCGTTGAAAAAATAGCGCACGGCCACCAGTTTCATCGGCAGGCCCCGGGCTTTGATGCGGCTCAGACAGAATTCAAAGGCTCTTTTTTCCTTCTCCCTCAACCACTGAAATTTTTTGATGTCCTCTTCAGTGGCCTTTCTTATAATCCTGGTGGCGTTCTGAGCAGCCTTAGGGCAATGAACCACCTCGCTGTTAACGTCTATAACAATAGCCAGGTCGCCGCCATACTCAGAGTCCACCAGACAGTAATCTCCTATCTCCAGGGGCTCTTCCCCCTTCGTGGCCCGGATAATCTTTCCGGTCGACTCTGACAGCAGCAAGACCACTTCAGCCATTTCTTATCTCTCTGAAAAACAGAATTAATTCATTTCCCATTATAGCCAAGTTCGGGTTCCTCTTTAAGAGGCTCCGGGAATCTTCCATTTTTCTAACCGCGCGGCTGGCGGTGGCAGGCGCGATGACAGCTGCCAGCTGGCTGAGTTCTGGTTCAAGGTCGGGATTCAGGAGGTAGCCGTTCTGACCCTCGTGGACAGCCAGCAGATCCCTGAAAAAAACAGCAAAAAATTTCAGCGCTTCCCGGAAATCGGAGACTGAATCCTTCCTGGACCGGCCGGAAAGAAGGCTGAGAAAATCTTCCGAATCGCCCTGTTCCAGCAGCTGCCTGAACATCACCCAGGCCTGGTTGCGGCCGGCGATAAATTCTTCCCAGTCAGCCTCCAGCACTGCCTCGAGGTCTCCCTCGGAGGCAGCGGCCAGGAGCCTGGCTTTTTCAGGCGGCAAACCGCGCTCCAGCAGAGCTTTTTCCACGTCTTCCTGGCTCAGCGGGTTAAACCTTAAAACCTGACAGCGCGATCGGATGGTCGGCAGAATCATCTGCAGGTCTTCTGTGATCAGGATAAAATGGACAAAAGGTCCGGGTTCTTCAAGGGTTTTTAAAAGAGAATTGGCGACGGTTTCATTCATCCTGTCGGCTTCATCGATGATGAAAACCATCCGGCCCTGATTCCAGGGCCTGAGCCTGGACAGATAATTTACCTCCTCAATCTGTTCCTTAACAATCTGCTCCCGGTTTTTCTCCCGGACCACAAGCCGCACGTTCGGATGCTGACCGCGCTCGACCCGGAGACAGGATTCGCAGCGGTCACAGGAATCATCTTTTTTCTCCAGGCAATTAAGCGCCTTGGCTACAGTGAGAGCTGTTCTCAATTTACCGCTTCCGGAGGGACCGAAAAAGAGCAGCGATCCCGGCAGCCTTCCCTTGCTCAAAGAAAGTCTGAGAATTTGCTTCGTCCTCTCATTGCCGGGAATATCCTTAAAACTCATCTGTTCATCCTCTGAGCATCCTGTGTTCCGGTGAATATAACACCTGTCTTAAATAACGGCCGGTATGGGATTTATCCACCCGGGCGACTTCTTCCGGCGTCCCGGCAGCCACCACCTCTCCCCCTTCCTCGCCCCCCTCAGGACCCAGGTCAATAACATAATCGCAATATTTTATAACGTCAAGGTTATGCTCGATTATTATCACCGTGTTGCCCATTTCCACCAGCCTGTTGAGAACCTGAAGCAGCTTGCTGACGTCGTCAAAATGCAGCCCGGTGGTGGGTTCGTCCAGAAGATAGAGCGTCCGGCCGGTGTCCCGCCGGCTGAGCTCGCGGGTTAGCTTTATCCTCTGAGCCTCTCCGCCCGAAAGCCGCGTGGCCGGCTGTCCGAGACGGAGATAGCCGAGCCCCACCTGCTTCAAAAGTTCCAGCTTTCTTCTGAGCGCCGGGTGCGCTTTCAGATACTCATAAGCTTCATCCACAGTCATATCGAGATAATCGGCGATATTCCGTCCGTGGTAAGTCACAGCCAGAGTCTCCTTGTTGTATCTCCGACCTCCACAGCGGTCGCAGGTGACATAAACGTCGGGCAGAAAATGCATCTCGATCTTCTTCACGCCGGCTCCCTCGCACTCCTCGCAGCGACCACCGTGAACGTTGAAGCTGAAACGGCCAGGGCGATAACCCCTCCTCCGGGCTTCAGGAGTCAGGGCAAACAGTTCCCTCAGGTGGGTGAAAATTCCCGTGTAGGTGGCCGGGTTCGAACGTGGAGTGCGCCCGATCGGTTTCTGGTCAACAGAAACCACCTTGTCAATCTGTTCGAGCCCTTCAATCGTCCGGTGCTTTCCAGGCTGAACTTTCGCCCGGTAAAATTTTTTCTGAAGCGCCCGGTAAAGGATATCGTAAACCAGCGTGCTTTTTCCCGAACCGGAAACCCCGGTTACCGCCGTCATCACTCCGAGCGGAAAGCTCACGTCAATGTTTTTAAGATTATGTTCGCAGGCTCCCAGGACTTTCAACCAGCCGGAAGGCCGGCGCCGGGAAGCCGGCACCGGTATGAATTTTTCGCCCCGCAGATAACAGGCTGTCAGAGAACCGCTCGATTTAAGAATATCGGCCGGAGTTCCGCAGGCCACCACCCGGCCGCCGTTCTCCCCGGCTCCCGGGCCGAGGTCAATGACGTAATCCGCCGAACGGATAGTCTGTTCGTCATGCTCGACCACCACGATCGAATTGCCGGCGTCTCTCAGCTGACGTAGCAGCCGGATCAACCGACCGTTGTCGCGCTGATGAAGACCGATGGTCGGTTCATCGAGCACATACAGAATTCCCCTCAGCCGTGCGCCCACCTGAGCCGCCAGCCTTATCCTCTGAGCTTCACCACCGGAAAGAGAAGAACCCGTGCGGTTGAGGTCGAGATAAGAGAGTCCGAGCTGCTTCATCACCAGGAGGCGGTCGTTGATTTCTTTCAAGATTCGCTCCGCCACCTCTCTCTGCGGTCCGGGGAAATTTATCTTCTGCAGCCGCTCGAGAAGATGGTCAACATCGAGAGAAGCCAGCTGGTGGATGTTAAGACCATCGATTTTTACCCAGAGGCTTTCTTCCTTCAACCTCTGTCCGCGGCAGACCGGGCAGAGATCTCCGGTCAGTTCCACTTCTCCCCACTCGTTAAGGACAGTCATATAGCCGAGGCCGTGACAGTGGCTGCAGGCGCCGTACGGGCTGTTGAAGGAAAAATTCCGTGGTTCCAGCGGCTGGAAGCTCCGGCCGCAGAGCGGGCAGCTCAGCTTCCTGGAAAAATAAGACTCCTGTCCGCCCTCATCGACCACCACCACCCCGCCGTCGGAAATTTCCAGACTTTTTTCCACCGCCTCCCGGAATCTTGAAAGGTATTTTTCTTCCAGCTTTATTTCATCAACCAGAATTTCGATGTTGTGTTTGCGGTTCCTGTCGAGAGAAATTTTCTCTTCCAGGTCGTGCAGCCGGCCGTCAACTCTGGTCCTGAGGAATCCCTTTTTTCTGAATCTCTCCAGAAGCTGGTGATACTCACCCTTTCGCCCCCGGACGACCGGAGCGAGAATCTGGATTTTCTGACCGGAAAGTCTCTCTCTGATCATCTCTACAATCTGTTCCTGGCTGCTTGAGCTTACCGGAACTTCACAATCGGGACAGTAGATGGTTCCGAGACGGGCATAAAGAAGGCGCAGCAGGTCGTAGATTTCAGTTATGGTGCCGACCGTCGAGCGGGGATTAAAGGTGATGGTTTTCTGGTCAACAGAAATCGCCGGACTCAGGCCCTCGATCGACTCCACCTCAGGTTTCTCCAGCTGCTCAATAAATTGTCTGGCATAGGCTGAAAGACACTCTATGTACCTCCTCTGACCCTCAGCAAAAAGAGTATCGAAGGCTAAGGAAGATTTTCCTGAACCGCTCGGTCCGGTGATGATCACCAGCCTGTTTCGCGGTATGTTAACGTCTATCTTTTTGAGATTATGCTGGGCAGCCTTGCGAACTTTTATTTCCAGAAGCATGTTTATATTTTAGCACGACAGCCAGGCTTTAACTTCGGAAGTGATTCAACCGCGGCCGGCTTTATTTTATAATAGCAGAAGGATCGCGCCATGAACAAAGACGACCGTCTTCTCCAAGCCATAGATATGCTGCGGCAGATGGCTGCCGGTCATGATTCCATCACAGCCATCAAATACCTGCCGCCGCAACCGGGAAAGTTCGTTGAGTATCCGCCGGATATCCATCCCCGGCTGGTCGAAGCTCTGAAGAAAAAAGGATTTTCCTCTCTTTTTTCTCACCAGCAGGAAGCGTGGGAGAAAGTCAGACAGGGGAAAAACGTGGCTGTGGTGACCCCGACCGCCTCGGGCAAAACACTCTGCTACAATCTTCCGGTGCTCGACTGCATTCTGCGCAACCCGTCCAGCCGGGCGATATACCTCTTTCCGACGAAAGCACTGAGTCAGGACCAGAGAGCCGAGCTGGACGAAACGATTGAACTTCTGCAGGAAGAAATAAGAATTTTCACCTACGACGGCGATACCCCGCAGGACGCTCGCAAGGCCATCCGGACGCAGGGACACATCATCATCACCAACCCCGACATGTTGCATACCGGGATTCTGCCTCACCACACGAAGTGGGTAAAACTTTTTGAAAATCTCAAATACATCGTCATCGACGAACTGCACAACTACCGCGGGGTTTTCGGCAGCCACGTTGCTAACGTCATCAGACGGCTGAAAAGAATAGCCGCCTTCTACGGCTCAAAACCGCAGTTCATCCTCTCCACAGCCACCATCGCCAACCCGAAGGAAATGGCTGAGAGAATGATTGAGGAACCGGTGGAGCTGGTCGATCAGAGCGGAGCCCCTTCGGGCGAAAAATATTTCATCTTTTACACTCCACCCGTCATCAATCCTTACCTCGGAATCAGAAGGTCCTACATCAACGAAGCCAGAAGAGTGGCCGGGATTTTCCTCAACCTCGGCCTGCAGACGATCGTCTTTGCTCAGAGCCGCCTTCTGACGGAAGTTCTGGTCACTTACCTCAAAGCCGACATCGAAAAAAGCCTCAAGGATGAAGGATTGATCCGCGGTTATCGCGGCGGGTACCTTCCGTTAAAACGCCGGGAGATAGAAAAGGGCCTGCGCGAAGGGAAAATTCTCGGCGTGGTTTCCACCAACGCTCTCGAGCTGGGGATTGACATCGGCACCTTAGACGTGGCCGTTCTCGCCGGCTATCCCGGCACCATCGCCAGCACCTGGCAGAGAGCCGGCCGGGCCGGACGCAAAACCGGGAGGTCGGCCGCCGTGCTGGTGGCCTCTTCCGCCCCGCTCGACCAGTTTATCGTCCAGCATCCGGATTACTTCTTCTCGAGCTCGCCGGAAATGGCTCTGATCAACCCGGACAACCCTTCGATTCTTCTCAGCCACATTCAGTGCGCCGCTTTTGAACTGCCCTTCGAAGACGGAGAAAAATTCGGTTCGATGGAAATTGAAGAAATTCTGAAAATGCTGGAAGAAGAGCAGATGCTCCACCATACGGGCAATAAATGGTTCTGGACTTCTGAAGCCTATCCAGCCGACGCCATTTCCCTGCGCAGCATCAGCTCCGACAACTTTGTGGTGGTGGATATAACGGAAAAACCCAGAGTGATCGCTGAAGTTGATTTCTCCTCGGCTCTGACCACTCTCCATCCTAAAGCCATCTACATCTGCGAGGGCGAGCAGTATTTCGTCGAAGAATTCAACTACGAACAGCGCAAAGCTTATGTCAGAAAAACTGAAGTTGATTACTTTACCGACGCCATAGATTACACCAACGTAAAAATACTCGACGTTTTCAACCAGCAGGACCTGCCTCAGGGCTGGGTTTCCCACGGGGAAGTTCACGTAACCACCCGGGTGGTGGGCTTCAAAAAAATAAAGTTTCATACGATGGAAAACGTTGGTTCCGGCGAACTGGACCTGCCGGAGAATCAGATGAACACCACCAGTTTCTGGCTGACCATCCCGGCGGAAATCTATCAGACACTGCCGTTCACCTCCGATCAGAGGATAAACGGGCTTTTCGGCTTATCCTACCTTCTGCACAGCGTAGCCCCGCTTTTTCTGATGTGTGACCGACATGACTTAGGCGTGGCCATCGGCGACAATCTCACCGGCCAATCGATGCCTCCACGGGAACTGCCGCGGCACCGTCTCCCGGAGGACGAAAAGTCCAGGGCTTTCCTCAGCCCTGATTTTTCCCCCAACATCTTCCTTTATGATAGATTTCCTGGAGGAATAGGGCTGAGCCCGGCGCTGTTCGAGATGAGCGCCAGCCTGCTGAGGGCCTGTCTGGAAACCATAGACGCCTGCCCGTGCGAATCTGGCTGTCCTTCCTGCGTCGGACCTGTCAGGGAAAGCGGGGAAAAAGCCAAGCCGGTGGCCAGAAAAATTCTTCAACAGCTACTTCTTGCAGGAACATAATTCGGCGATATTCTCTTCTTCGCCCATAACCACCAGTATGTCGCTGTCTTTGATGACAAAATCTGCTCCGGGCACGAAGATCAACCGCTCGGGCACCAGCTGACGGACGGCTATCACCTGAACCCGGAAGCGGTTGGTCAGGTCGAGGTCGCGCAGCTTCTTACCGATAAAAGCTTCAGGCGGCACAATTTCCTGAATACTGATATTCTCCGCGAGCGGTAGATACTCAAGGACGTTACGGGAACTCAACCTCTGAGCCAGACGTATCGCCATGTCCCGCTCGGGATAGATAACCTCGGTGGCCCCTATCGCCTCAAGGATCTTTCCGTGGTCGGCGCTGAGCGCCTTGGCTAGGATGCGTTTAACGCCCAGCTCGTGAAGATAAAGCACGGTCAGAATCGAAGGTTCCATTTCAGGACCGAGGCTGACCACCACCACATCCATATCCTGCACACCAAGCGCCTGCAGGCCTTCCTTGTCGGCTGAATCCATCCAGACGGCCTGGGTGGAAAAATCGCGGGCCTCTTCCACCTTGTCTTTGTCCTTGTCGATCACCAGAACCTCATGCCCCTTTTCGTACAGAGTCCGGGCGAGATAGCTGCCGAAACTACCGAGTCCTATGATGGCGAATTTCATGGCCGGCTCCTGAGTTCAATGTTTTAGTTATTTTATCCCACCATAACGTTTTCTTCAATGAACTGATAATGACCGGCCGGCTTCTGACGGCTGAAGGCATATAACAGGGTCAAGGGACCCACGCGGCCAATGTACATGATTATAACCAGAATAAGTTTGTTGAGAGGATGCAGCCCGGGAGTAATGCCGCAGGATAAACCCACGGTGCCAAAGGCCGAGACCACTTCAAAAAGCGCTTCTTTCAGGGTCAGCTGTGGCTGGATAATCAGAAGCGAAAGGGTGGAGGCAAAAACCAGCGTCACGGCCAGCGAGATAAGTGTATAAGCTTTTATTACATCTTCTGTGCGCAGGGCGCGGGAGAACACCTGCGGCACTTCATAACCCCTGATTTTCGACCTGAGGAAAGCCAGCACCACCCCGAAAGTGGTCGTTTTCACGCCGCCACCTGTCCCTCCAGGCGAGGCTCCCACGAACATGATCAGAATGATCAACAGAAGTGAAGCCACCGAAAGATGGCCAATCTCCACCGTGTTAAACCCGGCTGTGCGGGCCGTAACCACCTGAAAAAATGAAGCCAGAATTTTATCTCTGAGAGTAAATTCCATAAAACTCTGATTAAATTCCATCAGGAAAAGGAGAACAGCCCCGCCGAGGATAATTCCCAGGGTAACTGCGGACACAAACTTGGTGTGAAGCGAAAACCTTACCCTCTCTCCTTTAATGATGTTTTTCAGAGCGGTTTTTATTTCCTGGAGCACAAAAAAGCCAAGTCCGCCTGAGATGATCAGCAACATCATCACTGCGTTCATATAAACATCCCCCCGGTAATCCATCAGGCTGTTAGAAAACAGAGAAAAACCGGCATTACAGAAAGCTGAAATCGAATGGAAAACTGAAAAACTGATGGCCCCGGGTAAAGGCGAACTGGAAGAAAACCTGACCAGAAGCAGCAGGGCACCGATCAGCTCAAAGGTAAAGGTAAAAATAAAAACGTCCTTAAGAAGAGTTCGGAAATCCGAAATCGGCTCGGGTCGGAAGGAACCCTCAACCGCCAGTTTGTCGCTCAGGCTTACCCGCCGACCGGCGGTCATCAGGATAAAACTGGAGAAAGTCATGATGCCCAGCCCGCCGAGCTGAATCATCAGCAGCAGCAGCCCAAGTCCAAACGAACTGAAATAGGTGGGGGTGTCCACCACCGTCAGACCGGTAACGCAGATGGCTGAGGCCGAGGTGAAAAGAGCGTCAATAAGAGAAATCTGGCCGCTTCTGGTGGAAAAAGGCAGCTTCAGCAAAAGGGTGCCGACAGCTATGGCCGCCAGAAAGCTCAGGGCCAGCAAGCGGGGTGGATGGACAAGTTTCTTCTTGAAATTGTTCAATTTTTCCTCTTATAAGCTTTTTATTTAACCGCTTTTACTTGCCTCCGTCAAGTTAACCCGGGTCATAGGCAGACACATGGTATCCAGGCAGGGGGAAAAGTTTTTGATACAGGCCGGTGAGTTTTTCCAGCTGGATTACTGGAAAGAGGGCCACCTGTTTTGAGATCGTCATCTGTGTCCTCAGCTTCCTGTAAGG
>JBASPX010000049.1:0-116792 GCA_049659625.1 Candidatus Saccharicenans sp.
CGGTAATGGTCGGGATAATATTCAATTTCCCGGGCGTAAGCCTGACAGGCTTCATCGAGTTTTCCCTGTTCTTCATACATAAGGCCAAGATGAAAATGCGCCAGGGGAAATTTTGGGTACTCCTCGATCACCTGATGGAGGAGCTTTTCCGCCTGACCATATTCCTTCAGTCCGATCAAACATACTGCCAGGTTCAAAACGTTGCGGGTGATCTTGGGTTGAATGGCCACAGCTTTTTCCAGATAGGGACGAGCTTTATCATGTTCCATCCTGGCCATGTACACTTCGCCCATCAGGATGTAAGCCTGAGTGTTGCGGTCGTCAATGGAAAGGGCTTTTTGAGCCAGCGCCAGAACATCATCTTCCCTGCCCTCTTCCAGCAGAATGTTGGCCAGTCCGATGAGGGCCTGAAGGGAATTCGGGTCTTCTTTAAGTATTTCATCCAGAATACGACGGGCATCAGCTTTGCGGCCGAGTTCTGTGTAGCAGGTGGCCAGGAGCAGCCGGGCCTGAGGAATTCCCGGCTCCTGAGAAAGCGCCCTTTCGAGACTCCGGGCTGCCTGTTCGTATTTTTCATGGTTGATCAGGTCCCCGGCCTGCTGAATGAGTTCATAGATTTCAAGTTTATCCTTGGGGTCAGCCAGCTCCCTGGCCGGTCTGGTTTTCATGGCCACCGAAGCTCCGATGTAACCGAGAGCGGCCAGTCGTTCTATCGTCTGCGAATCGAGATTGGCTGCCTGGGGTTCAGGAGCGCCCAGACTTATTTTTTCCACCAGAGAGTCGAGTTCCCTTTTAAGACTGAATCCGACTTCGGGATACAGATTCTGCACATCATTCAATTCCTTCGGGTCAGACCTCAGGTCATAAAGCTCTGGCCGGGGAGCGTCTATAAACTTAAACCTGGAAGTCCTTATTCCAAGAAGAGGGCTCCAGCCATAATGAAGATTCGGGCTCAGCGATTCGCAGTAAGCCGGAAGTTCCCTTTCTTTTTTGCCCAGCATTAGCCTTAAAAGTGAACGTCCCTGAGTCTGAGGAATCTCAAGACCGGCCAGCGCACCGATCGTCGGAAGAATGTCCACCACACTGACCTGAACCGGCACCCTCACCTTTTGAAGCCGGGGATGGGGGCAAACCATAATCAGCGGCACATGAACAGCGTAATCATAAATAAAAAACCCGTGAGCCAGTTCCCCGTGATCGCCAAGCCCCTCGCCATGATCTCCAACCAGAACGATCACCGTCCGGCGGTCGAGTCCCTTCGCTTTCAACCAGTTATGAATCCTCCCTATCTGTTCATCCATGAAAGCGATTTCGCCGTCATAAAGGCTAACCGGAGGGAAATAATTATACTGAGAAAAATACGGCTCCGGCGGCTCATAAGGAAGATGGGGGTCATAGAAATGAACCCAGGCAAAAAATGGCTTTTCCCCGTTTTCCTCCAGCCATCGGAGGGCGGCATCAGCCACTTCGTTTCCTGGCCGCTGCACTGTTCCCAGGTCCAGCTGTTTATATTTTTTCAGGTCAAACTGGTCGTCATAATGATCAAACCCTCGCTTCAGTCCCCAGCGACCGTCAAGTACAAAAGCTCCGATAAAAGCAGCGGTTTTATACCCGGCTCTGGAAAAAATTTCCGCGGCTGTGGTTACAGAATCAGAAAGTGCATTGTTGCCGTTGACCCTGACCCCGTGGTAGGGCGGATAATAACCGGTGAGTATCGAACAGTGAGCCGGCAATGTCAGCGGAGATACCGTAGCACACTGCTCAAACACCACACCCCGCTCTCCCAGTTCATTAAGATGAGGAGTTTGAACTCCGTTATATCCATAAAGCGGGAGGTGGTCGGCGCGGGTGGTGTCAAGAGTGATCAGAACGACATTCGGCCGGTCTACCTTCTGCCTTCTCCAGTAATCTCTGAGAGAAGCTGGCGATTGGAGCCAGGTTTTCCAGACCAGCCAGCCCGCGGCTATCAGAACTGTTATTCCCAGAATTATAAGGATAACAGCCGTACTCTTCCGCTGGCTTTTTTCCGGATAAGGCTTTTGCCGGTTATACTTTCCGCTCATCAGGCAGTCACCATTTTACTCTGACCACAGCTATTATATAACACCTGCAAAATTCCTGAAAAAACACCGGTCTGTAAGGCTTACGTTTTTACACCTGTATCAATTTTCCGGTCGCTGTCTGAAACCTTTTATCATCTTTTATAAACAATCAGAAAATTGCGCCTGAAACTTCTTCTCTGAACTGCTACCGAAAAATGAACGCCTCTCTATTCAGCTGAAAAAATTTCCATCCTTTTTATTTTTCGCTCTCAAGCCAGGCGCGATAAACAGCCCAGACCGCTCCCGGTCTCATGTATTTCATCGCCCGGAACAGCCTCTGGCCGTACTTCTGATCAGGTCTGTTCCAGACTTTTTCTTCCGGATTTAGATAGGCTTCCGGCGTCTTGAAGAAATAACCCTGTCCTTCCGGACTCCAGACCACCCGGTAAATTCCATAGGCCGTTTGCCAGGCTTCCTTTCTCAACCCGTGAAGCAGGCAGTTAGCAGCGAAAGCGTAAGCTGTTCCAACCCAGACTTCATCTCCCTGCTGGCTCAGAAGCTGTTCACCTGTAGCTTTCCGGCCGTTAACCGCCCCCATCAAGCCATCACCGAAACCGGCAACGTTATGGCGGAAAATAGTGTTCAGCGCTCTCTTTATCTGGGTGGAGCTGATTATCGGGTCATTTTTTTCCAACCCGAGCATGGCCGCATACCACAGCCCGAAGAGTTGATCTGTCATGATGTCATCCGTATGACTGTCTATGTGAAAATATCCCTTATCCTCATTCCAGAGCTTCTGAATCTCAGCCTTCCCGGCTGCCAGCCAATCCAGATATTTTTTTTGCACCCGGTCCACATTCAGCCCTTCCACCTGATGTATTCCGTTTTCCAGCAAAAGATCTCCCAGCTTTATAGTAGCTTTAAGAGAAGCCAGCCAGAGAAGACCTACATAAGCGCTGGTGCCCTTCATCCGCCAGGTGTCATAGGTCTGGTCGGGAATGGCTTCATTCTGAGGAATGTGAGACTCTGGATGTCCAAATTTTCTCTCAAGGGTGTCGAGAGCCAGGACTGAAGAGTAAAAAACTTCCCTGAGAAAATCCACATCCTTCCGACCGACAGCCAGATAGTCTCTTAAAGCCCGGAGGGGAAACTTCGGATTCAGATCCTTCCAGACATTTCCGTTCTGCCAGTCAAAGGCGTTCACAACCACCCAGGGTCTGCCACGGGGAGAACCGAGGTCGTGCGGAATCATCCCTGGTTCTTTGTTGACATTCCAGTAATAACCCTTTTTATCAGGCGGAACTTCATCCGGAAATGTTACATTGTACTGGTAGACTTTATAAGCCGGGTCAAACATCCTGATGGTTTGTGCGAAATATCTGATATTCCGCCATTCCAGCTCAGGCCACAGCTCCAGCAGCTGCCAGCAGTAAGAGTCAACGTCAAAGGTGCCGTACATCAGGTAATCAGCGCTCTCAAGGTAGGTGAAAAGGTCGGTGGTGGCTTCCCAGATGCCAGTCTCTGAAAGAATGTACAGCTCGTTGAAGAGAATCTGCTTGAACCAGGGAGGAAGCTCCTTACGGTTAAGGATAGACGCCTGCCAGCTGTCTATGGCTTTTTCCCATTCCCGGTAGCGCTCGAGAGCCTCAAAGGCAATCTTCAGGGCGTTTTCTCCGCTGTCTCCGAAGAATTCGGTGTATTTCTTGCGATATTTCACACCTTTTTCAAATTCGTAATACGGAAAATCCCAGCTGACGGCGAAGGGAATTTCCAGGCTCTGACCTGGCTTCAGTTTTATTTTTACGGCCAGAGCCGAAGCTGAACGTTTCGACCTGGAGGCTGGTTGAGCCGGTCCTGAAGGCAACCGGCCGCTCCCGGCAAAAGGAATCATCACTTCCGAACCATCTCCGGTCGGGTCAAAATCGAGAAGGTAGCTCACCTCCGCTCCGGGAACCTCGAGCACAGCAATGCTCATCGTGCCGGAAAGGGCATTTCCGGATTTTATGTTCATCCCCTTCCGACGGAAGATTATTCCCTTTCGCGGGCCGTCTTCTGAAAACTGGCTGAAATTTCCTGTACTGTTCCTGTCCCAGACGAACTGTGTGGCCGGCACCTTTCCGCCAGGCCAGCGCGCCTCCCAGCCCACCATGTTTTCCCAGGTCAACATCAGCGACACTTCCACTTCTGATTTTGCCAGGTTTTTAATTATCCATCTGTACACGGCCACCGGATAACTGCTTTCCCGGTAGTTGTGCGGGATAACCGGAGAAAATTGAACCACGGCGAGAGCCACCGGCCAGTCCTTTTTCTTTTCGAACGAGAAACCGCTTTTAGGATAAAGCGCAAAATAGTCGCCGCTTCCAGGGGCGAGATCCCATTTCCAGCTCTCCAGGACTTTTTCCGGTCTTCCGGCCGAGAGCGTCTGAACTATTTTTCGGTCTCCCCACTTCATAAAAACATGAAAGGCGCTGGCCGGCAGATAATCGTCGACATACCAGCCGGATTTGAGAAACCAGTAGCGAAATCGACCGCTGATCGTCCATTCATACCCGCCTGCCCCCAATCCTCCTGCAGGACAGGCACTTCCTTCAGGGTCGTTGTCAATGTTTCCTTCGGCCGCGGTTCTGCCGAATTTTTCCATCCGGTAACCGAAAGGCCGGGTAAAGGAACACGCAGGAAAACCGGCGATGTTGGCGGGCGCCGGTTGAAATTTATACTCAAACCCTGGAAGTGCCTGACGGCCAGCTGCAGTTTTCTGCTGTCCGAACAGAAAGCTGTCCCAAAACAACAGCCCGGCCAGAAACAAAAAAACGGTTAACATCCTGAGGCTGCTATTTTGCAGCCTGACAGACATAATTAATTTTTTCATCTTTATCCCCTCCCTTCCCTTCAGGGATATACTTTCTGACCTTTGAGATAAGTGGCAAGCGTCTGAAACTCAGAGTCAAAAACCGCTATGTTAGCCAGTTTCCCCGGTTCCAGACTGCCGATCATGTTTTCGAGACCGACGCTTTCAGCCGGACTTAGTGAAGCCATCCTGATAACGGCGGGCACCGGAAGACCTGTCCATTTCAGGACGTTCTTCACCGCCTGGTTCAGACGGAGAACCGACCCGGCCAGAACGCCTGAATCCTTTAACCTGACCTCGGCTCCCCGGAGAACAATCTGCATCTCTCCCCAGTCATAGGTTCCGTCTGGAAGTCCGGCTGCTTTGAGTGAATCAGTTATCAGACAGACGCGCTCAGGTTTTTTTCGAAACACGGCCAGCCGGATAAAAGATGGATGCACATGAATGCCGTCAGAGATTAATTCAGCAAATACATTGTCGCTGTCCATAACCGCTCCCAGACCTCCCGGTTCCCGATGATGAAATTCCCGCCAGGCGTTAAATAGATGAGTAGCGTGGCTGGCGCCGGCAGCTATGGCCGCCATCGCTTCATCATAGGTGGCATCAGAATGCCCTATTGAGACCACCCAGCCCATTTCGGCCATCTTCGGTACGAAGCTAACGTTCCGGCCGGCTTCCGGAGCGATGGTGATCAGTGTTTTGAGCGGCCCCAGAGCTTCCTGCAGAGTCTTAAGTTCAGATTCCTGAATCTCCCGGACGTATTTCGGGTCCTGGGCACCTTTTCTTTTCAGACTGACGTATGGACCTTCAAGATGAATGCCGGCGATCTCGGACAGCAGCTCTTGTGATGCCGCTTCCCTGACCGCCTGTATGGCTTCCAGGATTCTATCAAGGGGTGCGGTAAGCGTTGTCGGGAAAAACGCCGTCACTCCGCAGGCGGCCTGATGAGCGGCAATTTCTTTTAGCCCATCTACGTTCGCATCCATAACCTCATGGCCGAGAGCTCCGTGAAGATGCACATCCACCAGACCCGGCGAAACCCACTGCCTGCGGTAATCGTGTATCTCTGAGATTCCTTCCATCTGAAAGTTTATTCCGGACGCATCCTCCAGTATTTTTTCAATTTTTTCATCTTCTATAATCACCGCTCCGTCCTCAGCCACGCGGTCCTTAAGAATTAGATTTCCCTTTATGGCTATTTTATTCATCCCGAAATTCCTCCTTTCTAAAATAAAATCACCATCTGAATTTTACCACCGGAAGAACAAAATAAGTTAGAGGTCCAAATCGATCAGTTTCAGCATCCTTATTTTAATCATCAGCTTTTTATTTTGATACCAAAATTTTTCCAGGAGAGATGACTGAACCCGCATTTTTCTGACCACAGCTTTTCAGTTCAGACTCACCCGTCCCTGCTCCCGGAGGTCCCGATAGCTCAGCAGCCTGATATTTCTTCTCGCAATGACCTTCTTCACCCGGGGACTGGTGATCGCCTTTACCTCAGCCGAACGGTGTCGGTAGACATCTTTCAGGCCGTCAGGATTAAGGTCGACGATCGCCCTCTCCTCGGGAGTGTCAAGACCGGGGTGAACCACCAGAAGATACAGGCCGGGTTTAGCCGTTTGAAGTTTTTCCAGAAGAACTTTTTCCTTCAATTCGGGCGGGACATCATAGATGTTGAAAAATTCCCGGTCTTCCCCGCATTCGCCAGAAATCGGCAGCCTGTATTCCCTGGCCAGCTTTCTGACAACCGCCCGGAATTCATCTCTGGTCTCAAGACTGTCCATGTGAGTATCGAGGTAATCCAGTCGAAGACCATACTTTAAGGCTCTATCGATCTGGGCCCGAAGCTCTTTTTCGACTTCCTCAGCGCGGGGGTTTCTCGCAAGGAAATCTCTGGCGGTCGGGAAAAAATAACCCTCCTCGTCCACCAGCGTCGGCACAAGATTGTAAGGCAGAACCGGCCTCCAGCGATAGTCCTTCCACTCGGCATTAACGCACAGATGAACACCGATTGACCACTGCCTGTTTTCGCGACAGCGTCTGGCTGCATCTTCAAACCAGGGTGCCGGAACCAGAAGGCCGCCGGCCGTCAGAATTCCCCGGTTAAAAGCTATCTCAAACGCTTCGTTGGCCGAGTGGGTCATGCCCATATCATCGCCCCGGACTATCAGTTCCACCGGACGCGCCCTTTCTTCAAGTTCTCTGGCTCTGACCAGAAGAAACACCAGAATAACTGTCAGAAACACGGCAAAAATTCCCGCGGTGTTTCTTCTCACCGCCACAGTTTGTTTCATTTTCATCCCTCCGGTTTTATTCTTTACCCATTTTCACCGGACATGGCAATTTTTATTTTTTTATTCCACCCCTGTCCTGGCGCAAAAAACTGCTCTCTTTTTTAACCAATTCTTGTTTCGCTTTCTCAGTCTTCACCTTCATCGAAAACTGCGTTTGATTTCAAGCAGCCGGAACTTACTTTTTTCCTGATAGCCAGCTGCAGCGCGAGAATCATAACCAGACTGAAAACCGGCACCAGAAGAGCTGTTCGCAGAGAACTGTTCTGGCTTACCTGACCTATCAACCATGGAGACAGCATGCCGCCAGCCAGCCCGGTGGTGATCGCCAGAGAAAAAGCCGTTCCGGAAAACTGCGGAAATTTTTCTCCGATAACCGAAAGAGTGGTCGGATAGATGGCGGCAAACCCCAGACCGATTAACAGAGCAAAAACCGCGGCCAGCAATCCAGAGGGACTGAGCATCAGTCCGACCACTGAAATCAGCGCCAGCAGAACGCTTGCCAGCACCACATTTTCTCTTTTCCATACCCGGTTTACAAGCGGATAGAAGAATCGCCCGACGATCAGAAAAAACCAGTAACCCGAAAGAATCAGGGCTGAACTGCTGAGGCTGAAATTGAACCTCTCCTGAAAATAACTGCTGAGCCAGCCGCCAACGGAAAATTCGTTTCCCGACTGAAAGAAAAGCACAAAAACCGCCAGCCAGAGCAGGCCGGAACTTACCAGTTTTTTCAACTGTTTCCACTCAAACCCCTGAGCCTGCTTTGGCCGCGGATAGCTGAATATCATAAAAAGAATAAAAGGCACCAGGCTCAACCCGGCCGGGATCAAAATCACCGGACGAAGACCGAGCTGCCTCAAAAAAGTGCCGATGATCAACGGCACCAGCATCGCTCCAAAACCGAAAAACACGCCGAGAAAATTCAGCGCCGCGGCCCTTCTTTCCGGATGAAGGTCGTTAACCAGAGCGTTACTTCCGCCGTTGAGAACTCCACCGGACAGCCCGAGAAACACCACCGAAAGCATGACCATCCGGTAGGTTCCGGAAAAGGCCAGCCCGGCAAAAGCCAGACCCACCAGCAGAGAGGCCGGAGCCAGAAGCAGTTTGAACCCGAAACGATCCACCACCGGACCGAAAAACATCGTGGCCACCAGCATCCCCAGGTTCATAAAAAAGAAAAGATTTCCAGCCTGGGCGCGCTGCAGGTCAAGCTTCTCCACCAGCTGCGGAAGGATCGCTCCGAGAATGGCCATGACCATGCCGAAGATAAAAATCGAAGAACAGCTGGCCGCCGTCAGTTTCAAGGCAAGACTGGAATCCTTTAACTTTTCCTGATCGACGGTCTTCATATTTTCCGTATTTACCTCTTCCCTCATTCTTAATTCCTTCAAGTTACCTCATAACGCCCGGGTCTTTGTCCAGACACAGGTGGTTAAACTTTATGTTCATTTTTTCTTTTTATCGAGTCTGGCCATTTTCCGTTCCTGATAATTTTCATCGGCGGAGGTTTCCCCCACCATCCGGCTGTAATAAAATTCAGTAAAAGCCCGGTAAACCCGGTCGTTATAGTCGGGAGAAATCCCCGGCACGTTTGGAGAAACAAACGTGGGCGGCAATTTTCCCCGTTCCGCCAGCCAGGCTCCAGCTTCAGCCAGAAGAGCCATAGCCACCGAGACCGCAGCCACCGTCGAACCGGCAGCTATTTTTTCCGGTCTTCCCACATCAACCAGAGCATCCTCCGGCGGTGTGCAGTTGTCGATGGCGATGTCGGCGATCTGCGCCAGAAATTTTCCGGAAGAATGAGACGGGCGCGAAACTTTCATATTCTGATGGCTGGAAACAGAAATTACCCTGAGACCGCGCTTCTTGGCCTCCAAGGCCACTTCCAGCGGTGCAGCATTTCGCCCGCCGTGAGAAAAAACGATCATCACATCGCCCGGCCGAAGAGAATAACTCTGTAGGAAAACAGAGGCATAACCTTCCTGCCTTTCTATCCACAGGAGTTCCCTGGCTCCACCTGGACCGATTACGTTATGCCACATCAACCTCGGGTCGTAGAGCGGATAAAACCCGACGAAACTGCCATAACGGGGAAAAACATCCATCACCGGGATGACCGAATGTCCGCTGCCAAAAAGATAAACGCGATTTCCGGAAACGATGGCTTCAGCCATTATTTTCCCCGCTTTTTTTATTTTCCGGAGCTGAGTTTTTTGAATTTTACTGATAATTTTTTGAATCCTGTCAAAATACCTTTCTGCCGACATGAAGTTTTCTCCTTGCTCTATTTTACGAAAAAATTTTCAGGGTGCAGAAACTTTCCTTTAAGCTGAAAATTTTTAATGCTTTCAGCTCCATCCAGAGCTTGAACAAAAAATCCGGGTTTCAGCGCTTGATTTTTCATCGCTTCACACGTTTTTTACCGGCGCTCCTTCTTACAGCATCCGCCAGGCTCATCGATCATCATCCAGGCCGCCCGGGCGCAGCCATAAAGTGCCGCTTCCTGACCCAGAGCGGAGAGTTTCAACCTGACCTGGCGAGCGGCCAGCGGCTGGGCCCACCGTTTGAACTTTTCCTTCAGCTTCCTGAAAAAAAGGTCCGGTGATTGAAACAATCCGCCCCCAAAAACGATCACTTCCGGATTTAGAGTTGAAACGAGGTTGGCCACGCCCATCGCCAAGTAATCCTGAATTTCTTCCACCAGCTCCACCGCCTGAGGGAGACCATTACGGGCTGCCTGACAGACTGCAGTCACGGCTTCCGCCGGCCTGATCGGCCTGCTTTTTTCAACGGGAAATAACTCAGGACAGGAAGCCATGAGCTCTGCCGCTTTCCGGGCAAAAGCTCCTCCTGAAGCTTCCCACTCAAAACATCCGCATCTGGCATATTCTGGCTTAAACTCACGGCTAAGCGCCATCCAGCCGACAGCGCCGGCCAGGTCAGATTGACCGTGGATTATCAAACCTTCTGCCATGACTCCGGCGCCAATACCGGTGCCCACCGCCAGATAAACGACATTTTTTTTGTTCCGGGCTGCCCCTTTCCAGCTTTCTCCAAGAACATAAGCTGTCCGGTCGCTGATAACTGTCAGCCGGCAGGGAATTTCTTTTTTCAACCTTTTCACCAGCTGAAAATTCTTCCATCCCTGGATGTTCGGCGCCCAGACAAGTCCGGTTTCGGGATCAACCACACCCGGCACGCACAGAGCGATGGCCGCCAGGCGAGAGCGCCGGTTCTCAGCTTCAGCCAGCAGCTGGTAACAGAGGGAAATCACCTGCCCCAGGACCTCCTTCCCTCCCTTTTCCGCTATCTGAACCCGGCTGGCAAAAAGTCTCTGACCGTTCCGGGTGAAAAGAGCTGAGGCAATTTTTGTTCCCCCGATGTCCACAGCTCCGACCAGCCTTCTCAACTCTGAATTCTGCCATTTCTTCCGTTTTTTCTTTTGTTTCATATTGTTGCCTGTTGTTTCATATTTTCCTGATTTTGAACCCGCACAGCTATTTTTTTCAATTAAACAAAAAGAATTCCCAGGGTTGAATTAAACTTTGAAATAAAAAATCTTTTCCTCATCTGGCTTGCCATCCGGGTCTCATTTAATTTTTCTGAGGAGAAAAACTCTTACCCCCTGAGGTTCCAATTTCAGTGAGAAATTCAACTTTCCTTTTTCCAGACTGAAGGGGATCTTTTCACCTGTTTCCAGATTTCGGAAGTCGATGGCCGTCCAGAGAGATTCCACCCTGAAATTCAGACTGCATTCATCTTCTCCGCGGTTAAACACAAACAGCAGACGATAATCCTGGCCGTTCAGCCAGCGCCATTCTATCAGTGTGTTTTCAGGCTCTGTGAAAACTTCAGCCTCAGGTTTTATCCCGAGCCACTCAGCCAGTCCGGCCAGAAATTTCCCGTTATCAGGATTTCTGAAATGATGATAGGCTGAACCTGGAAAAGAACCGGCAATAAGAGCCTGACCACGCCCGTGAGGAGCCAGCACCAGCATCGGCTTCCCTTCGGGACTTTCAGCCAGAACAACTGCTTTTTTATCCGTCAGCTCAAAGGTTTCTTCAAAAAACACCGTGTCCAGGACATCTCCGGGCGACAGCCAGGGCAGCGCTGGATGTTTCTGGCTTATAACCATCTTCCCGGTTTTCTGAACGGGCAGCAACCCGGCTTCCCGGCAGCCTAGCACTTTATCCAGCCCCCCTCCTGGAATTACTGAAAAGGCAAACCCTTTTTCGTCGATCCAGCCGGCTCTGGCTTCGAGAAGCAGCGTCCCGCCCTGTTCCACATACCTGATCAAATCCTGAACGTACGGCCGGGAAATCATGACCGGATAAGGTACGATGATTAAACGGTAATGAGAGGCTCTTTCTTTCAGGTCTCTTACATGAAGAAAATCGACTTTCAGACCTCGCTCGAAAAACGCCCGGTGAACCCCCTGAAGCGATTCGCTCAGATTGTTGTAGCCGACCGGCTGTCCCTCAGAAGTGAATGTTTGCTGACCGCCGACCATGTGGGAAAGCGGATTGTAGACCACAGCAATTTCGGATTCAGGCGGCCTGGCTTTGAGGAACAGACTCATATTGCGGTCGATCGTTCGGGCAATCCGGCCGGCTTCCTCAGCTCGCGCAGTAATTTTGCCATCAAGCTCGACCAGCCCGTAGCCACCTGCTTCGTAACCCGAACTCATCGGATAGTAGGCATATATACTCACCGCTCTGGCTCCATATGCCATCATGCTCCACATCCAGTCTCGAAGATCCTGTGCGGTCACCGGCACACTGACCTTCATTCCAAAAACCCCATAGCCGGCCTGAAGTTCGCCCACATAAAAACCGCCGTTCTTCCAGCTCATCGAGCGGACAAAATCCAGCCCGGCTGCCCGGAAAAAAGGCGGCCAGGGCCTGACCGCCCCCGCATGTTTCGGGTAGATGGACACCCCGTAATAATCGACGCTGTCGTTCATCTTGCGGTCGTCCGGCGTCCCGTCCCAGGATGGACGGCTGAACAGACCTGGAATGGCCGAATGGCTGGTCACCACCGATTCGGGGAAAACTTCCTTTATCGCTCTGGCTTTGAGCGCCAGGTCTTCGGCCAGCTTGTCCGAGATGTACTCCTGCCAGTCCACATAATCGGTATAGGTCAGAATTGTTCCGAAGCGGGGAGGCTCAACCTCCTGAAAATCCCGGTAGGTGCGGTGCCATGCTTCGTTGAGATTATCAATCGACTGATACTTTTTCTTCAGCCAGTCTCGAAAACGGGCCTGACTCGAAGGACAGTAGCAGAACATGAGATACCTGAGGTCGCCAAGGTGATAAACCTCCGACCAGTTGATGATGTGCGGCTCACTCCACAGGTCCCATCCGTAGAAAGCTGGTTTCCCCTTAACCGCCCGGGCAGCTTCTCTGAAAAAGTTCAGCACTTTTTCCCGGACGCCAGGATGGTCGAAACAGAAACCTGGAGAAGACTGAGAATGAACCCTGAGGTCGTTGGAAGCGACAAAAGCTGAATCCGGGTATTTCTTCCCGACCCACTCCGGCGCGGAGTCGATGTAGACCTGACAGATAACTTTCAGCCCGACTTCAGCCGCCAGGTCGGTCAGAAGCTGCAGGCTGGAGAAATCGTACTTTCCCTCCTCCTTTTCGTTGTAGGCCCACTCAACCCAGCAACGCACGGTGTTAAAGCCGAGTTTTTTGATCTGTTCCAGGTCCTTCTTCCATTCTGAGCGGGAAGAAGCGGTCACCGCTTCTATCATCGGCGCTCTGACCTTTCCGCCGGTATACCAGACAGCCACCGGTAAAAAATTTTCGGGCGAGGACATTCTGCTGAATTTTTCCTGACCCGCTCCACCAGAACTGGATCTGACCTGAAGCACGAGGGCAAAGTGAATCAAAGGCAGGAGAAGAAGAATTCTTTTAAACTCGTGTTTAATTTTCATACCCACCTCTCTTTTTAATCCGTCGTTTTTTTTGTTATGTATGAATATTATCGACAATTGAGAAATTTTTTTCACCTTTTTGAATTCCGGGCGAGACTATTTTTGCTCGTTGATAACCAATCCATCATTCCGCGCACTTATACTGCGAACTGCTCTTAGCTACCGAAGCGCAAGGCCACCGAGCGCCGCCAGCAGGCACAGGATTAAGGCCGATGAACGAAAAACTTATCTGGAGAAATATTTCAGGACTGGTTCAGGATGAAAAAGCAAATCTTTTGAAATCCGTCGTCCGAAAGGATTATTTAACAGTCTGACCGCGGAAGGTTCTGGCAACTGTCTGCAGAAGTTCCGGACGCCCCCGGTGATAATCGGCCGTTATTTCCCAGATGATGACGCCGGCCGCGCCTTTCTCCAGCACATAGCGACATTTCCGGAAAACCGAGCGAATGTCGTCAAAAGAAATCAGCATATCCCGGCCGGGACTCAGAAGAAAAGGAACCTGGCTGCAGAAATCCCAGTTGTATTTCCAGCCGGAAGCCAGCAGTTTCTGTATGTCTGAATAATTGTAAGACTGGCTTTCGGTAAAACGACTGTAGAGTTTTCCGGTGTTGAAAGATCGGCCAAAGAATGCAATTCCCAGAAGAAGTTTCTCAAGAGGAATCTCTCTTATGATGGCATAGGTGAAACTGTCGTCGAAAGAACCGCAGGGGTCGTTCTGACAGGTGTAAAGGGGTGAGTTGTGACCGGAATGGTCACTCCAGGGACCATGATAATCATAGGTCATAAAGGAAATGTAATCAAAATAAGGATGAAGTTCTTCAAAATTTATCCATCTTCCCCAGTAAGGACCAGAAGGAGCGGCCACAGTCAGAAGGCGCGGCGGGGCCATCGCTTTGAGAGCGGTTGAAAGCTCTCGAACGAGGGCTGAAAAATTCCGACTTTCCTCTTCGCTGGAGACAAACTCCCAGTCGAGATCCACCCCGTCATAACCATGGGTATTACAGAAATCCACCAGCTGCGATATGAAGCGGCTTCGCTTCTCCGGAGAGGCGGCCATCGCGGGAAAACCGCTGCAATTTCCCCAGCCGCCGAGACTCAAAAGAACTTTAACGGAATACCGGTGAGCTTCCGAAATGAGTTCGGGATAAAGAAAATCGCTGTAAAAAGCCAGATGGCCCTCGCTGTCCGGCCAGGCGAAGGCATGCGCTAAATGGGTCAGGCTGGAAAAATCGATCAGGGTGTGATTGAATTCGGATTTTTTCCACCCCGGGTAATAGCCGATGATCACCCTGGAAATGGGCGAACTTTTAACGGCAGTTTTTTCCTTCCGGACAAATTCCCGTCCGAGCTGCTGGCTGCTGGCCTGGACCAGAAAAACTGTCAGCAGAAGAAGACATACCGGGATAAAAAGAAAAGAAAACTGATTTTTGATCCTGATGACGATTCTGTCTGACTTCATCATGCCGTTAACCTCTCCTGAGATTCAGTCGTCTCAGCTTACGGGAGTTTCTCGCCTTTTTTATTTTTATTTTTTCACTGTATTTTTTTACAGAAACAGAAGCATGTCCAGCCAGATTCTCTTGCCTCGAATAGATGGCCGGGCTGAAGATTTATCTCCGGATCGAAATAAATCAGGCCAGCAGGATTTTCAATTCATCCAGGCGACGGGCAATGTTCACCCCGCGGACGCATTTTGCCTGACACTGCTGGCAATCGGCGCAGAGCTTGAGGCTTCTTTCAGGTTCGAGCCCGTCAAGAGCCTCACGCGCCTGGTAGAAATTGCCATAGCTGGCGGCGTACATATGCGCCCTGAGCACAGCCGGTATGTCCACTCCCTTCGGGCAGGTTTGCAGGCACTGTCCGCAGGCCCGGCAGACGGCAGCCATCTGCCGCTTTACCAGCCGGTCTTCCAGAAATTTTTTCTCCTCCTCCGTGTATTCCAGATCGCTGGCCACCGGAATATCAGTATTCAGCTGCTCGAAAGTGGTAAATCCGGGAACGGCCGTGGCCATAAACTCATGGCGGAGAACCCATTTGAGCAGGGCGCTGTGAATGATCGGTCCTTCGTAAAAACGCCTCATTTCGGGTGGAACGGATTCCCGGTACCAGGCCTGCTGGCACTGGGTTTTCATGGCCACCAGCCCTATGCCCTGAGCCGCCGCCTGTTTAAGTGTCTCCAGATACTCAGCATAGTCATAGAGTGAATAATTGAGCGTGGTCAGTATGACATCGTAAACTTTAACTTCCATGGCCGCCCTGATCACTTCATTCATATTCTGATGGGTGCTGAAACCTATAAACCTGACCTTCTTCTGTTCTTTAAGGGCAAGCAGCGATTCTATCAGGGCCGGATTCTTCACCCAGTCAGGGTCGGAGACATCATGGGAATAGAGGATGTCCACGTAATCTGTCTGCAGGCGGCGAAGACTTTCTTCCAGCATCCGGCGGTGAATTTCTTTCATTTCATTGAGCGGAAGATTGCGCTGCTGGGGCCGGAGGAGAATTTTGGTGGCGATCACCACTCTGTCCCTGGCTTTGAGCTCTTTCACCAGCACCTGACCGACCATTTCTTCGTTTCGTCCTCGCTGGTACACATAAGCGGTATCAAAATGCCGGATGCCCAGTTCGTAAGCTCGCCGCACCAGTTCAGGATTGTCGGCGTTCATCACTCCCATCGAAACTATCGGGACCCTCAAGCCAGTGCGGCCAATAGTTCTGAGTATCAGCCCACTCTCTCTTTCAAGATTTTCTGAAGCTTCCCGGGCAGAGGAAGACCGGCTGAAAGATAAAATACCGGCGATTGTCCAGCCGGCTGTTTCCAGGAATTTTCTTCTATTTAAGACATTTCTGGCCATCAGAATTTTCTCCTGATTGATTTCCGGTTCTAAATTTTTATATCCTTTATTAGAGAATCGGTCAAGAAAATTGTGCCCGGCAAACTTTCCATCATCAGGATTTCATAATCCCAGCCAGTAGAAGAGCTGAAGAAAAACTGGCATACTCACAATTGAGGTCAGCGCGCTGGCTACGAATAGTTGATTTACAAAAGCTCGATTCCCTCCTGCCCTCCCGACCATAACCGGCACGATGGTCAGAGGCGGAACAGCCAACTGCAAAATTATAATAAGAGATAATGGCTGGCTGATTCCCGAAAACTTCAGGACCAGCAGGCCGATAGCCGGAAAAAGAAAGTTTTTAATCAAAATGAATTTAATTATATGGCCGGGAAAAAACGTCCGGTTTCAGTCAGATCCAGATATATATTGCCCCCCAGAATCAGAAAAATAAGCGGAGTGGAAAGAGAACCTATAGCCATAAAGGTATTTTTCATAAAAACCGGCAGATAAACATCAAGCGAGGTTAGCTTGAGTACGATGGCCAGAAGTGTAGCCAGAAAAACCGGGGAGATAATTCTCCGCCAGCTGGCTTTCTGTTTCACCCGGAGAACAGCGGGAATTACCAGGAAGAAAAAGCTCGGATAGAACATCATGAAAATCAAAAGTATGGCCACTTCCCCGGAATCAGACCCGAACAGGCCGGACATCAGTGCCAGCGGGAAAAATATTCCGTTCTGGAAAAACAGAGAAAGAAAGAACTCTTTATTTCCCCTGACAATAAAGGTGGAAACCAGAGAAAGTAAAAAAAGAAAAGCTGTCAGTATCATCCACCATAGAGGATACAGGTACCACCGTTCAAAAGCAGCCGGATCAAAATTCTTGATGATCAGGCTGAAGGTAAAAAAGGGTAGAGCCAGGTCTATACCCAGAAAAGAAAGGAATTTTAGAATGCTTTCCTTATCCTGGACCTTCCCCCGAAAAATCAGAAAACCGACGATCGATATCCCCAGCTGGGCAGCCACCACTTCAAAGGCTCGCCCAAAGATATCCATAAAAGCCTCCCCAACTCAGTTCCAGGCTTATTTAAAGATAAATTAACTTATGACCGGTAATCTGGCAATCGTTTTCCAAAATTTTGGCCGGAATTAAAGAAAATAATTTGTTACCTGCTCGCTTCAATTTGCCAAAGGGCCAGAAAGATATTAGAATGAAATCGAACTTTCAAGAGAATAATCAGGATGAGCATCATGCATCACCATATCAATATTAAAAAACATCTGATCAACTTTCTGTTTCTTTCCCTTACTATTTCATTTTTTTCACTTCAACTCACAGGACAGCAGAAATCCACCCCGCGACCAGGCGAAGAGAGGATCCAAAGAGCCATAGAAGTGCTGAAGGATCTGGCAGGTCTGAAAGAAGAAGGCATCCCGGTGAGATTGCTGGAAAAAGCTGAAGGACTGGCCATCTTCCCGGGTGTGGTGAAGGCAGCCTGGGGCCTTGGCGGTCAGTATGGCAGGGGCATTGTGCTGATTAAAAGGCCTGACGGTCAGTGGAGCAATCCATTATTTATTGATCTGATTGGTGGAAGTCTCGGCTGGCAGATCGGGGTTCAAAAAGCTGACCTGGTGCTGGTGTTTAAGAACAGAAAGGGAGTGGAAAACATCGCCTCCAACAAAATTACCCTTGGTGCCGACATGAGTGTTGCCGCCGGTCCCGTCGGCCGGAGCGCTGAAGCCAGTACCGACCTGGAGATGGAGGCGGAAATCTACTCTTATTCCAGGAGCAAAGGCCTTTTTGCCGGAATTTCCATAAAAGGTAGTACACTCCGCGTTAATAAGGAAGCTAACAGTGCTTTTTATGGCTCCAGTCTGGAACCTTCGAAAATTCTCCACGAGAACCTCAGGACCCCTGTCATTGTTATCCGCCTTCATCAGACAATAGATGAGCTGACCGGAAAACTGAAAAGATATTAAAAAAAGAGTTCTTGGCAGGCGTCTTGGCAAATCCATTCCAGGCACTCAGGCAACAGGGTATTATCTAAATCTATCTCCACAGGAATCTGATTGACCGGGAAAGAAAAATCCCTGCATTTCAACTCTCCGGCTGCAGGAGAAGTTTTTACGGTCACCGCGCACCGGGCGCCTCAACATCAGGGATATTAAGGAGTTTATAGTTTTAGCAAACTGATTGAACCGTTAGTGGTCCTCAGTTCAATCCGGGGACCCTGTCCGCTACCCATTTTTCCTTCCAGCCTTCTCCGTTTCAACTGCCCTTCGACCATAACTGGAAATTCAACCCTGATGCTGCCGTTGGTGGTTGCGGCACTGAAATAGCCATCGGGCTGAGCCTTCACTCTGATCACAATGCTACCATTAGTGGTGCGGGCTTCAAGGTCGTCAGACACCTCATCCAGTTCCAGCTCGATGCTGCCGTTTGTCGTTCTCAGATTGCATTTACCTCTGATCTGTTTTAGCTCTATATTCCCGTTGGTGGTCACGGCTTCCAGCCATTCAGTCCGGAAACTTCCCGAGATACTGCCGTTGGTCGTGCGCAAACTGGCCCTGGCAAATTTACCATTAAGTAACAGGCGGCCGTTTACAGTCCTTATCAGCTCAAGAGCCATGTTTTCAGGTACGGTTATTTCATAATCAACCTTAACCTGAAGGTTCCTTTTTTCATGAATGGTTTCAACCAGCACCGACTTTTCTCCACTGATGACTTCAATTCTTACTTTATCCAAATCTTCCTTTCTCCAGCGAGCGTATTTGGTGGCATTTATGGTCACCTCCATCACCGGTGAGCTGAAGATGGTAACTGATCCGTTGATGTTTGATATAGAAAAAGACCCGGGTTCTTTAACAGCTATGGTCTGAGTGAACCGTTCCTCATATTTATAGGTGGCATCGATATATCCAGCACAGGCAGAAGTTAAAGCCACCACCAGACAAATTATCATGACGAGCATGAAGAATCCGAATCTGACAGAAACACTGTCCAATCTGGAATATTTCATCTTGCCTCCCTCGCACAGAATTTTTATCCTAAATTAAACCAGACCTAACCTGCATACATAAAAGACGAAATTTATTAGGCTATGGTTCCGTTCTGATAATTATTTCTGAAAATAGTCTTCTGGTTAATTTTATTTGAATGAACCATGTGCTGTTTCTTTCCGTTTAAGATTAAAGGAGCCCTGATTAAGGCCGGGTCAGAGCCGGCAGTCTGAATCTACCGGCCACTGAATTACTAATTGAAGGAGAAGAGAGAATTGACCCGGAAGAAAAATAACCTTTTCCATCATCAAAATTGATTTAACTGAGGGTTTTCAATATTCTATGGAAGAAAACCTTCGACTCTGGAGGAAATCATGAAAAAATTCTCATTTATACTCAGCCTGATTTTATGTTTGTCCTTTCTGAATTCCGTATCTTCTTTCGCCATTCCGGTTCAAAAAGAAGACCCGGTCCAGAAAATTACCGGGCACTGGGAAGGAGCCATTGAGCTGCCGGGGATGAAACTGGAAATCCAGGTGGATTTTAAGCTGTCAGCAGAAAAAAAGCTCGAAGGCACGATATCGATCCCGATGCAAAAGGCCAGAGACCTACCTCTCTCTGACCTCAGGCTTGAGGACAGCGAAATCAGTTTTGCTATTTCGGGCGTGCCGGGAAACCCGGTTTTCAAGGGAAAACTGGATGAAGGCGGAAAAAAGATCTCCGGCACTTTCAGTCAGTCCGGACAGAGCTTCCCCTTTACTCTGAATCAGGGAGATGATCCGGTAGCCCGCGCCAGAAAAGCCCTCGAGGGTACCGATGAAATCATCAACAAAGCCCTGGCCGATTTAAAGGTCCCCGGTCTGGCCCTGGCGGTTATCAAAGATAAAGAAATCATCCTGCTCAAAGGATACGGTTATCGCGACCTGGAAAACAGGCTGCCGATGACTCCGGACACCCTCCTGGCCATCGGCTCGGCCAGTAAAGCCTTCACCACCTTCGCTCTCGCCCGTCTGGTGGATGAAGGGAAAATGAGCTGGGATAAACCGGTGCGAACCTACATCCCCTGGTTCCGGCTTTCCGACTCGCTGATCACCGAGAGAATAACCCCGCGCGACCTGGTTACTCATCGCTCGGGGCTTCCCCGTCATGACCTGGTCTGGTACAACAATTACCAGATAAGCCGGGAAGAGCTCGTCCAACGTCTGGCCCATCTTCAATTCACGGCCGACCTGCGAGAAAAATTCCAGTACAACAACCTCATGTATCTCACCGCCGGCTATCTTCTGGAAATACTGACCGGGAAGACCTGGGAACAGGCGATAAGAGAACTGGTTTTCGAACCGCTCCAGATGAAAAGGTCAAACTTTTCGGTGCTGGATTCTCAGAAAGACCAGGATTTTGCTCAGCCCTACGCTTACCGCCAGAAGAAAATGGAAAAAATCCCGTTTCGCATCATAACCAACATGGGACCGGCCGGTTCCATCAATTCCTCTGTGCGGGAAATGAGCAACTGGGTGCTGGTCCACCTGAACGAGGGAAAATTTGACCAGAAACAGTTGCTTAACCCGGCAACGATGGAAGACCTTCATCTTCCCTACATGCCAATAGCCCAGACACCACCGACTGTTCACCTGAGCCCGGCCAGCTACGCGCTCGGCTGGTTTGTTGACCATTACCGAGGTCACCAGAGAGTTTATCACGGTGGAAATATCGACGGTTTTTCGGCACTGGTCAGCATGCTCCCGAAGGATGGTTTCGGGTTTGTGGTTCTTACTAATCGTAACGGGACACCTCTGCCCGAACTCCTCGTCCGGACTCTCACTGACAGGCTCCTCGGACTGGAAGCGGTCGACTGGATCGGTGAGGCCGCTCGCAACATGGCTAAGGGCGAAGAACTGGAAGCTCAGGCGGAGCAGAAGGCGCAAACTCGCCGGGTTAAGGGCACCCGCCCGGCTCACCCGCTTGAAGAGTATGCCGGCACTTATTTTCATCCGGGTTATGGAGAGCTGAAAGTTATGCTCAAAGATAAAAAGCTTTCATTTATCTACAATGGCATCACCACACCGCTCGAACACTGGCATTATGAAACCTTTAACGGCCTTCGCGGGGACGATCCCACGTTTGAAAACATGAAGATCACCTTTGAAACAGATGCCAGCGGAATGGTGGCGGCGCTGTCAGCGCCGTTCGAGCCGGCGGCCGACCCGATCAGATTCCAGAAAAAACCGGACGAGAAATTTTACGACCCGGGCTTCCTTAAAAAATTTGTCGGCAAATACAGCCTTATGGAACAGGTAATCTCTGTGGATCTTAAAGGTGAGGTGCTGACCCTGACCGTGCCCGGTCAACCGGTTTACGAACTGGTTCCGGTGCCGGGCGACGAGTTCACCCTGAAACAGGTTTCCGTCGTCAGAATAAAATTTATCGTCGACCAGAAAGGTGAAGCGGTCGCTCTGGAAGTTTCGCAGCCCGACGGTGTGTTCGAATACAAACGACTGCCAGAATCAACCGGGAAAAAATAGAAATCAACAGAATCTGCGGAATTTCAGCCTGTCAACCGGTGGCTGATTTGATCAGAGCCACAACTTCCTCCGGTGTCTTTGCCTGGCGCAGCGCTTCCCGGAATTCTTCATGTATCAGCTTCCGGGAAAGCTTTGGAAGCAACTGAAGCTTCGGACGCACTTTATCCCCGGAAGGTATGGCCAGGCAGATGACCAGGTCCACCGGCTGTCCTTCCCTGGAGAGCCAGTCAATCGGATGTTGAAGTCTCATAACTCCGATGCTCGGGGTTCTGACCGTGGCTGATTGACAGTGCGGTATGGCCAGTCCGAACCCGATCTCGGTGGCTATGTCCAGTTCTCTTTTCCAGAGAGCCTGTTCAAAAACCGCCCGGCTGGCGACACGTCCGGACTGTTCAAAAACAATCGCCAGCTTCTGAATGACCTCAACCTTCGACCGGCAGTCAGCTCCGAGACTGACCAACCCGGGCTCGATGAGTTCCGGCAGGAATTGCTCCTGATAAAAATCCTCCAGAAGCTTTTCGTTTTCTTCAGCCGTGGCTGATTCCATTGCCCTTTCCACCAGTTTCTGACAATCTGACTGTTTCAGCCGGTTCAAAACCGATTTTACCTCGGGGATAAAAGCCGAACTCATGCTCAGCTCATCAAAACCAAGGCCGACAAAAACTGGGGTCAGGCGCGCATCTCCGGCCAGTTCGCCACACAGCCCGACCCAGCGGCCGTGAGCATGAGCGCTATCTATGGCCATCTTAAGAAGCCTCAGAAAGGCCGGATTTAGCGGTTGATGGAAATACTTAACCTGCGGGTTGCCGCGGTCGGCAGCAAAAAAGTACTGAACCAGGTCGTTCGAACCAACGCTGAAGAAATCAACCTCCCGGGCAAACTTATCCGCCAGCAGAGCCACTGAGGGTATTTCCAGCATAATGCCGATTTCCAGCGCCGGGTTAAAGATCTGTCCTTCACTTTCAAGTTCCGCAGCAAATTTTTTAACCTGTTCCTTGAGCCAGATGACTTCTTCCACCAGAGCCACCATCGGAAACATCAGCCGCAGATTTCCGAAAGCCGCTGCCCTCAGGATGGCTCGCACCTGGCTTCGGAATAAATCATAATATTCTTTATAAATCCTTATCCCGCGGTATCCGAGAAAAGGGTTGGGTTCTTCTGGCAGCTTAACTGAAGGAATTGGTTTGTCACCTCCGATGTCAAAGGTGCGGATGATGATCGGTTTTCCTTCAGCCTCTTCAGCCACTTTTCTGTAAAGAACAAACTGATCTTCTTCAGCCGGAAGTGTGGTCTTTCCGTACAGCAGAAGCTCCGTCCTGAATATTCCGACTGCCTCAGCCCCCTCATCCCAGGCTTTTTTCAGCTCTTCCGGATGCCCGATGTTAGCGGCAATCTCAATCTTCTTCCCATCGGCGGTAACGCCCGGCAGAGAAGCTTTTTTCTGGCGGATCTGCTGAAGAGCCCTCTCAGCTTCAACTTCTCTACGGTAATAATTTTGAGTTTCTTCGCCCGGAGAAACCACCACCACTCCCCGGTTTCCGTCAATTATTACTTCTTCTCCTGCGCTGATAAGCCGACCGGCTTCGCCCACGCCGGTTACAGCTGGAATTCCCCGTCCCCGGGCCATGATCAGAGTATGAGAGGTCTGGCCGGCCTTTTCCAGAACAAGCCCCAGAAGTTGACCCGGCCGATAGCTGAGAAATTCAGAGGGCAGCAGGTCCTCCGCCACCAGTATAAATTGTTCCGACCATTCAGAGGGTTCCCCGGACTTTATTCTTACACCCATTTTCTCCAGCAACCTCAACGCCAGATCCTGCAGATCGGCCACCCTTTCTCTTATTAACTGGGTTCTGGTCTGAAGGAGCTGCTGGCTGAATTCTTCCACCGCCCGAACAACGGCGGTCTCGGCCACCGCATTTTCCTTTCTTATCAGCTCTTCCACCCGGCTGAGGAGGGCCGCATCTGAAGAAAGAGAAAGATGGGCTTTGAGAATATTTTTCTCCGCTCCTTCTTTCTCGCTGATTTCTTTCTGCAGTTCCACCCGCAAATCTTCAAGCGCTCTCTTTAATCTGGAAACTTCTTCTCCGGGCTCCCCGGCTTTCTCCTCCCGGTCGGAAATCAATTCGGTCAGAGCCGGCTTCCGGCGAGCGTAAATTACCTTCCCCGCGGCTATGCCCGGTGAGGACGGGTGCCCGACGAAAAAGACTTCTTTTTGAAGCCGCAGGATTTCAGGAATGATGGCCTCTCCTCCCGGCTCCACCCGCAGAGCTTTTTCTTCCCTTACTGGCAACTCTTCAAGCAGGAACGACTGAAATTCCGCTGCAAACTCTTTTTCTCCGCGACCTTTAACCACCACCCGGCAGAGGTCTCCCTGGCGCGTGTCGGTCGTCAGCAGGGAAATGGCGCTTCGACCTTCAGCCCTTTTCCCGGTTCTCAGGTTCTCCCACACTATTTCTCCAGGAAAACTCTCACACTTCTCCTGGATGAAGCTGGCCGGGCGGGCGTGAAGTCCCAGCGGCAGAGGAAATTCAAAGGTGAATTCAACCGCCAATTTCTTCCCTTATTTTCTGAAGTATTCCGTCAGCGTTTTTAATCGCTTCCTGAACGGAAAACTCGAAGATTTTCTTACCCTCAAACCTTTCAGGTTTTTGAACGGTGATGCCGACAGCAAAAATAACGGCGTCTGCCTGGTTGATCTCTTCCTGCTCCAGCTCGTTTTCTATGCCCATTGCACCCTGAGTTTCCACTTTAATCGAATAACCCATCTTCTTCGCCGCTCGCTCCAGCTGTTCGGCTGCCATGTAGGTATGAGCGATTCCTGTGGGACAGGCAGTTACAGCCACCAGTTTCATCAGAACCTCCGGATAACAGATTTTTAAGGGATTATTTTATCACTTCTCGGCCGGTTGAAAATATCCCCGGAAAACTTTCAGGGATGGAAAACTGAATGAAAGGTCGGACTCAGGCCTTCGAAAATTCTTCTTTTTTCCTGCTTCTGGCCCGGATTATGTTCATCACCAGAGCCACAAACAGCGTCCCGGCGATTATGGAAACGACATACATAAATCTGTTGTCGACCACGGGCAGGACGATCGGCCCCCCGTGGGGAGCATGGTCGCCCACACCGCTCAGCATGGCAATCACCGAACCGACGCTGGACCCGGCCATGATCACCGGGATAACCCGGAAGGGGTCAGCCGCGGCGAAAGGAATGGCTCCTTCGGTAATTCCTATGGCCCCCATGGCCAGAGCGGCCATGCCCGCATCTCTCTCCTGTTCGCTCCAGAGCTTCCTGTTAAGAAGAGTGGCCAGACCCAGCCCCAGGGGCGGTATGCAGATGGCTGAGGCGCAGGCCCCCATGATGTAATAATTGCCCTGTTGAATCATGGCTGCGCCGAAAAAGAAAGCTACCTTGTTGACCGGCCCGCCCATATCGAAGGCGATCATCGAACCCAGTATAATTGCCAGGATAATTTTGTTGCCTGTCCCCATCACTTCCAGCCAGCGGGTGATGCTCATCATCAGGTCATGAATCGGAGCCCCGATAACTTTATACATGAAAAAGCCTATTATCAGCGAGGAAATTACCGGATAAACCAGGATGGGCATGACCGGACGGATATAAGGGGGAACCTTTATTTTTTTAAGATAAAAAACCAGAAAACCGGCGAGAAGACCGGAAATAAGACCGCCCAGAAAACCGGCTCCTACCTGATTGGCTATGTATCCGCCGACAAACCCGGGAACCAGGCCGGGACGGTCGGCTATGCCGAAGGCGATATAGCCGGAAAGAACCGGAATCAGCAGTGAAAATGCCGCCACCCCGATGTCGTTAATCAGCTTGAGAAAAGGTGCCCGGCTGAAATCTGGCCCCTGGGCGGTCATCGGAGCAAAGGCGATCGATATGGCAATTAAAATTCCGCCCGAAGCCACAAAGGGAATGGCATAAGAAACACCCGACAGAAGATATTGCTTGAATTTACTTACTTTCATCTTATCCTTCTCATACTGGATTTCTGTCAATTATAAAAAAAGGGGGCGGTATTTACAATCGGACAGCAGGAACGCTTATCTATCGAAGGCTGAGATGACCTGGTAGCGGGAAAGGTTTCCGGCAGCCAGCCTTCCTCGCTTTTTTCCGCACCATCGTCCGTCTACAACCGTTTATTCCTGGAGCCGGGGTAAATAATAAAAGATTCGCTTAAATCCTAACTGATGACCGCAAGCCACGGTAAGAGATTATCCATTTCCTGAAAATAACCTGAAAATAAATAAAAACCCCCGGCGGCTCAAAGGTCCGGCCGGAGGCAAAAACCAAGAGACTGGATTTATTTCTGCAGCTTGAAGACGACCGTTACGGTGAAAGTCACAGAGCGCGGACGTCCGTTGATGATCATTGGCTCATACACCCACTGCTTCACGGCTTCAATGGCCGCTTCGTCCAGGAAAGGTTCAGAGCGAAGCACCCGGACGCTCTGGACCCGCCCGAAGATATCGGTGGTAGCTTCGATTATCACGATGCCCTCTTTTCTGATCTGCCGGGCGATTTCAGGATAGACAGGGTCTACCCGGCGAATAAGACGGGGCGGCTTGATTTCACCGATGGCCCGAACGGGCTCTTCTTCTTTTTCCACCGGGAGGTTGATTAACCTTTCCAGTTCCTTGCTGAACACCAGCTGTTCTCCCTCGTATTCAATACCCCAGGGAACGCCAAAGCCGGAGCCGTAACTGCCAGGGCCTTCTTCCGGAATTTCTTCTGGAATATCGACCGGAGCGACCAGCACCCCGGGAGCCACGGCCGGTTGCTGTTTAATCGGCGTTCTTTTTCCGGCGACTTTCCCGCTGCCCTTTGGTGGTGGAGGCGGAGGAGCGGGAGGCGGCACCGGAGCCAGAAAGGCGCTGTAGACCTGAACCGGCGGCAGGTTCCCCGGATTCATCAAAGGCACCCCGATTAAAAGCGCCCCGGCCAGAAGATGGATAAAAACCGACAGCGGCATAGCCAGGAGGATCAGCCTGAAATTTTTCCGGGCGATAAAAAAAGAGTTGCCAAAAATCCCGGGCAGGCGAACTTTTTGCTGCTCATCTTCTCCCGCTACCCATAGCTCTCCAGCCTGGGCGGCGGTTCTGGCCGCCGGCTTTTCCTTAAAATCCTTATTTCCCCTGAGCCTTTTCCCCTTGAGGATGGCCATAATCTTTTTCATCGCTCACCCCCTGTTCCCACCCGGATAACAGCAACTTCTGTGCCAGCTTCTAAAACAGAAGGCCGGGAGATGAGAACTGCTTTTCTAAGATAACGAGAAGATTATCAGCTCCCCCTCAAATCTTCTATTCAGAACGGATTTATACAAAATTTTTTTTAACAAAAATTAAATAATTTTACATAAACCGTCTAATCAAAAAATTGCCTCTTACCTACGGCAGGCGGCAATCGTCCTCCCTTACAAGGAAAGGGCAGAAAATGGAATCTCAAAAAGTCCGGCTCGCCCGATTTTCTGCCAGAAAATTATTTTTTATGCCCTCTTTCAGTATTAAATTTTTTTAATGGCCCGATCTTCTTATTGCCAGCTCGACCGAATTGTGCTAAATTCTGAAAAATTTCAGGAGGTTGAAGCACGAAGTACGGAGTGCTGGTCCTCAGGGACGGAACCGTCTTTGAGGGCAGAGGATTTGGAGCATGCGGTCGCACCTGGGGGGAAGTCGTTTTTAATACCGGGATGGTCGGGTATGTCGAAGCCCTGACCGACCCTTCTTACCACGGGCAGATTCTGGTCCAGTCCTTTCCGCTAATCGGTAACTATGGCGTCAATCCTGAAGATTTTGAATCAGAGCGCCCGCAGGTTAAGGGGTACGTGGTTTCAGATTACACAGAATATCCCTCGCATCATTCTTCACGGAAAAGCCTGCGTCGCTGGCTCGAAGAACACCGCATCCCCGGGCTTTACGATATCGACACCAGAGCACTGGTTAAAAGGCTGCGGCATTACGGTGTTATTCCCGGTCTTTTAGTGGTCTCAGAAAAACCAGTAAGAATCAAACCGCTGATAAAAGAAGCCAGAAGTTTGCCGGACCCGAACGCTCAAAACCTGGTAGCTGAAGTCTCCACGCGCGATATCCACATATACAATCCCGAAGGCCGGAAAAGGGTGGTGCTCATTGACTGCGGTGTTAAGCGGGGGATCATTCGCAGCTTAATCTCCCGGGGGGTTTCGGTCGTCAGGGTGCCGGATGACTACCCGCCAGAAAAGATTCTGGAGTTCAACCCCGATGGTCTGGTCATTTCCAACGGACCTGGCGATCCCGCACAATGCCGGGCGGTTCCGAACGTTATCGCTCTTCTGAAGCAAGACCTGCCGATACTGGGTATCTGCCTCGGCCATCAGATTTTAGCCTTAGCCGCCGGCGCCAGGACCTTCAAGCTGAAATTTGGCCATCGATCCCAGAACCAGCCCTGTCTGGAAGAAGGAACCCGACGCTGTTACCTCACCAGCCAGAATCACGGTTATGCCGTCGATGCCAGCACGCTTCCTTCTGACTGGTCAATCTGGTTTACAAACGCCAACGACGAAACGAATGAAGGAGTGAGGCATAAAAAGAGACCCATCCTTGGAGTTCAGTTTCACCCGGAAGCTTGCCCGGGACCGACCGACACCGATTTTATCTTCGACCTCTTTCTGGAGCAGCTCCGATGAAGAAAATAAAAAAAGTTCTTCTTCTCGGTAGCGGAGCCATAAAAATCGGCGAAGCCGGTGAGTTCGATTATTCCGGAAGTCAGGCGATAAAAGCCCTGAAAGAAGAAGGACTGGAGGTGGTCCTGGTCAACCCCAACATCGCCACCATTCAGACCTCCGAATTCCTGGCCGATAAAATTTATTTCCTCCCGGTCGAACCTTATTTTGTGGAAAAAATCATCGAAAAAGAAAACCCCGGGGCGATGATGATTTCTTTCGGCGGACAGACCGCCCTCAACTGCGGGCTCGCTCTGTGGAAAAAAGGTGTTCTGGACAAACATAGAATAGAAGTGCTCGGCACCAGCCTGGAATCGGTGGAAATTACCGAAGACCGCGGTCTGTTCAACCGAACTCTGATGGAAGCCGAGCTGAAAGTTCCTCGCGGACTCGCGGTGGAATCAGTTGAGGATGGGCTGAGAGCAGCTGAAGAGATCGGCTTTCCGGTAATGCTCCGCTCAGCTTTTGCTCTCGGGGGTAAGGGCAGTTTCCTCTGTTACAGAAAAGACGAACTTGAAGAGAAATTGCGGGTAGCTCTCTCCGAAACCCGCCAGGTTCTGGTCGAAGAATACCTCGAAGGCTGGAAGGAAATAGAATATGAGATCATTCGCGACCGGGCGGATAACTGCCTGGCCATCTGCAACATGGAAAATATCGACCCGATGGGCATCCATACCGGCGAAAGCATCGTGGTCGCGCCATCTCAGACTTTAACCAACTCCGAATACCACCGCCTCAGGGAAATAGCTTTCCGGGCACTCAGAAAATTGAACATCATCGGGGAATGCAACATTCAGTACGCTCTGAATCCGGAGAACGGCGACTACCGGATCATCGAAATAAACGCCCGTCTGTCTCGCTCCTCGGCTCTGGCCTCCAAAGCCACCGGATATCCCTTGGCCTTGATGGCCGCTAAATTAATGCTCGGTCATACTCTACCGGAGCTCAAAAATCCCGTCACCCGCGCCACCACTGCCTGCTCTGAGCCAGCTCTCGATTATGTCACGGTGAAGATACCGCGCTGGGACCTGAAAAAGTTCGCCCGCGTCTCCCGCAAGATCGGTTCGGAGATGAAATCCGTGGGCGAAGTCATGGCCATCGGCCGGAATTTTGAAGAGGCTCTGCAGAAAGCCCTGCGGATGCTCCAGATCGGGATGTACGGTTTTGTCGGCAACGAAAATTATTCTTTCAAAAACCTGGAAAAAGAACTATCGAATCCCACCGACGAAAGAATCTTCGGTATCGCCGAAGCTTTCAGGAAAGGCTGGTCAGTGGAAAAAGTTGCCAGTCTGACCAGAATTGACCCCTGGTTCCTGCACAGAATGAAAGACCTGGTGGAAATGGAAAAAAGGCTCCGCGGCTATTCTCTGAAGTCGATTCCGGATGAACTCCTGCTGGAAGCCAAGAAAAAGGGATTTTCAGACAAACAGATAGCTATTTTTACCTCAAGCAATGAAGCTGAGGTCAGGGAAAGACGTCGCCAGCTTAAAATCAGCCCTTCGGTCAAGCAGATCGACACGCTGGCTGCCGAATATCCGGCAAAAACAAATTATCTCTACCTGACTTACAACGGACGGGAGGATGATGTGCGCTTCCGTCCATCCCGGAAAAAAATCATGGTGCTCGGCTCCGGACCGTACAGCATCGGCTCTTCTGTCGAGTTTGACTGGTGCGCCGTTAACACCGTGCGGGTTCTGCGCCAGCTAGGGTATCAGACGCTCATGGTGAATTACAATCCGGAAACCGTCTCCACCGATTACGACATGTGCGACCGCCTGTACTTCGATGAACTCAGCTTCGAGCGAGTGCTGGACATATATGAAAAAGAAAAGCCGGCCGGGATCATAATCTCCATGGGCGGCCAGGTGCCCAACAACTTAGCCTTAAAACTTCATCAGGCCGGAGCGCGAGTCCTGGGCACCTCTCCGGAGAGCATCGACCGGGCGGAAGACCGCCACAAATTTTCCCGCTTGCTGGATGAGCTGGGAATAGACCAGCCACCGTGGAAAGAAGCCACCAGCCTGGAGGAAGCCCGAAAATTCTGCGAACGAGTGGGCTATCCGGTCATCATCAGGCCTTCCTATGTGCTCAGCGGAGCCGCCATGAGCCTGGTGTTTGAAGAAAAGTCTCTGGAGACATACCTTAAAAAAGCATCTCTGATTTCTCCAGAGCATCCGGTGGTTATTTCCAAATTTATCACCGGGGCCAAAGAAATAGAGCTGGAAGCGGTGGCCAGCCGCGGTAAAATCGTAGCCTCGGCCATCATCGAACACATCGAGAATGCCGGTGTGCATTCCGGCGACGCCACCATGGTCCTGCCGCCTCAGAAGCTTTACCTTGAAACCATCCGGCGCGTTCGTCTGATCGGCGAAAAAATTGCCCGTGCGCTTAAAATAACCGGCCCGTTTAACCTGCAGCTTCTGGCCAGAGAGAACGAACTTAAAGTCATAGAATGCAACCTCAGAGCATCACGCTCTCTTCCTTTCGTCTCGAAAGTTTCGCGGATTCCCTTCATCGAACTGGCGGTCAGAGCCATGCTTGGACTTCCTGTAAGTAACAGCCGCTCGATATTTGAATTGAACCACGTCGGAGTTAAAGCCCCGCAGTTTTCTTTCTCCAGGTTGAAAGGAGCTGACCCGCGACTCGGCGTGGAAATGGCTTCTACCGGCGAGGTGGCCTGCCTGGGCGACGACCTTAACGAAGCACTTCTCAAAGCCATGCTGGCTGCCGGCTACAGGCTTCCGGAAAAATCGATTCTGTTGAGTCTCGGTGGTGAAAAAAACAAACAGAAATTTTTAGAAGCAGCCCGAATGTTAGAGAAAAACGGAATTAAAATTTACGCCACCGAAGGAACTTCCAGATTCTTAAAGCGCCACCGGATAGAAAACTTCAAACTTTTCAAGATACACGAAAAACGACAGCCCAATCTGCGGGATTACCTTCTGGAAAAAAGGTTGATTTTGTGATTTCCGTTCCCGACCCGGGAAAACCGGCAGCCTTTGACTCCGATTATCGGATGAGGAGGCTGGCAGTGGACCTGGGTATCCCGGTCATCACTAACCTGCAGTTAGCCGAGTCTCTGGTGAATGCTTTTGCCTCGAGAAAAATTGAAAGTCTCAAGATAAAATCCTGGGATGAATACGAGTGATATCTCGAAAAATCACCAGCCTTTATTTTCCTGAAGTATTGTTACCTAAATTTACTGCCCCGTGTCTTTTCCTGTATTTTTTTATTAACAGGAGCAATTAATATATCGTTTGCTTCATAACCGGTTTTTCAATAAGAACCACTTCTAAAAAATCCAATCTTGACTTTTATTACTAAAAAAATAAACAGAAGGGTTTTTTCAGGAGGGCAAAAAGGGAAATTTTCATCTACCTCTTCAATTCATTTTCAGGCACCAGCTGGTAATTTTGGACCGCCCGCCAGAAAACAACCCTCATTAATAGAAGGAGTCATCAATGTCTGACCTGAAATCCCGTAAGCCAGAGGAAAAGGGTAAGACTCAAAAAACAGGTCCCATCTCCAGAAGAAAATTCCTTTCTTACGCCGGAATCCTTGGAACCGCACCGATAATCGGCCAGCTGCAGCAGATTCAGAAAAAGGTTCTTCCACAAAAACAGATAGTTCTGCCCCAGGCCGGTCTTTTGCTCAAAGCCTTCAGACCTGACGACCTGCTGCTTCTTGACTTTGAATTCCTGAACCTTAAACTGATCAACCTGCCGCGTCCACACCTGGTGCGGGAAAACCCGTCGCTTCCAGCCTACCTTATCGTACACCTTCCCCCTCAGAGCATTGCTGAAGAAGTTTTTTATGAGGCCAGCACTCCGGCTGAATCAGAAACGCCGAAGCCACCGCCTGTTTTCACCAGAATTTCCGGAGGAAGCCGGCTGGCTTTTTTAATACCCGACGAGATCAAAGAAATTCCCCTGACCCTGGAATCTCTTCTGGCCTGGCATCTGTACCAGCCGAGCCTGGTGCCGGTGGCTCAAATTTTCCCCGAGCCGGGACCGAAAACAACTCCGGTCACTCAACTCTCAAAGAGTCGGCCATCTACCGCTACCCGCTCACTCCTCACAAATACAGGTCCATCGACTCAGACTCTCTATTTGAAACGGAGTCGGCTCGCCCAGACGCAGGTTGGCACCTCTCTGAGAGCTTCTCTTAAACCTTCACCGCCGGAGAAACATCAGACCGCCATCGAATTTCCCTACCGGCTGATACTATCGCCCAACCCATACAATGTCTGGCTTCATTCCGCCGGCAAAGTCTCCACTGCTGGCTGGACTGAACTCTGGCACACCAGACTGGCCGCCCTGAATCCTGACGGCACGGTCAGCGAATCAGAAAGTCCCTATCTGGCGGTCAGAGCGGTTTGGTCGCCTGACGTTGACCTGAATAATTTGTCCGGTCCGCCTAAGGAATCAAAACCGCGTCTGTCTTTGAGCCCGAATGACCGACATCAGATTGTCCACCTCAGCAGCAATTTCACTCTTAAAAATCCTGACCAGAGTTTCTATGACCCCAGACCGGTTAAAGTCAACAGAATGATGCTCAGCTCTCTGGGAGCCTGGTTTGATTCTGCCGGCCACTGGAATCCAATGTCTCCTCTGTCGGTTACCACCTGGCAACATTTAGCCACCATTGGACGCGACCATTTTGTCAGGGTGGTGTACAAGGGCTATCTTCTGCCGTTCGGACACCGGGCAGCTCTGGTGAAAGAGGTGGAAAGAAAATTTTATAAGTCTAAAGATGGACAGAATATAGCTTACCTCTTCCAGAAAGAATACCTGATAATTCGCGATCCCGACAGGATTTTCCCCGCGCCCTTCCAGCCAAATGAAGGTCGGGATCTGCCTTTTAAGATGGTGAGAATAACCAGTAAAAAGACGCCACCGCTGGACGATCCGGAGAAAACGCCAGTCCTGCCCGACTCCGGGAGAGGCGCTTTCTGGCCAAAGGTTGGCGGAAAAGATTTTGAATTTCATGTGGTAGCCGTCGACCATGGTGGCCAGGAAATAGAGTTCCGCCTCCCGATGATTTTTATCGATAATGAATACGCTTTCAACATCAATAAAATAAAACAGATTACCGGCACCTATAACTCAAAAGTATCGACCTCTCTGGAAAAAAGAAGACCGGCTCTGATGGGTCAGAGCATTACCTTTGCCCCGGAAAAAAGTAAAGGAGACACCGCTTTCGAAACCTATTACCTGACCTGGAAGTTGGTCGAAGCCGGACCGGGTTCCTCCAGCGATGCCTTCCAGCTTCAGGATCAGCCAATGTGCTTCCCGGCACTCGAAGAAGCTGAAATTTCCATACCGGCGCTAAAAAACCTGGTCGGGTTTGAAACCACAAAGGTTCAATATGTCGAAGCCTACCTAAAAAACGGCTTTTCCTTTGCCGCTAACAAAGGCGAACTTCTTTTCCAGATTCGCTCGCTTCCCCGGGTGAATTTCGGGTCAGGCGGCAAGGCTGATAAAGCTGGCGGCATTGCCACCCCCAGCTTTTCCGTAGGAGGGCTTTCCAGAACGCTGGGTCCTGTAGGCACGCCGGATGTAGACAAAGCGGTCGAAAAAATAATAGATGAGCTCAAGGAAGAACTGGCTTCGCAGCTGCCCGACCCGGAAGAGCTGGAAAAGGTGATCAGGGAGACGATCGAAAATGAACTTCGGGAATATCTCCAGGGAATCCTGAACGACCTGCAGGCAGTAGCAAAAAAATTAAAAGACGAGCTTCAGAAAAAGTTTGGACTTGAAATTAAAGATGAACGCTTAAAAAACATTTTAAACAGCGCTGGCGAAGAACTGAAAAGCGCTTTCAACGAGGCCCTGAACGATATTATCAAGGGCACCTTCTCCCCCGAAAAATTTTTCAGCAAAGAAGCAAAAATTCTCGGTGGAATTCTGCTTAAAGATATCATCGACGAGGTGAATGATTTCACCGGTTCTGCCGACAAAGATAAGGCGCTGAAGATTAAAAACGAGCAGGTTTACGAAAGCGACGGTAAAACTCCAGCCGGTATCAAGACCTTACTCAAATGGACACCTTCTGTCCACGACTTTCTGATATTCATTGCCAGCCGCGACGGCGCCAGGTCTAAACTCACGCTCGATGCTGAAGCTATAACCTATTTCAACGGCAAAGAAGCCACATACAAGGTCAAAGGCGAGCTGACTGATTTTACCCTGGACCTGATAAAAGGGATAAGCACTTTCATTCTGGTTAAATTCTCAAAATTCACCTTCATCTCCGAAAAGAGCAAAAAAACTAAAGTCGACCCGAAGATCGCTTCCATTGAATTTCGCGGGCCTTTAAAATTCATCAAAGAACTGCTGGATAAAATCCCGCTGCCCGGCGGCTTCAGCGGTAACGGCGGTTTCGGCGGACAACCGATAATCAAGGTGGACGCAGCCGGCGCGAAAATGGGTTATGTCCTGGCCATACCTGACGTGGCTTTCGGTGTTTTCACCCTGCAGAACCTGAAGTTCAGCGGAGAAATCCAGCTGCCGTTCGCTGGCGACCCGGTTTCTCTCAGGTTTGCCTTTAACGAAAAGAATAATCCCTTCCTGGTCACTGTTTCCATGTTTGGCGGTGGCGGCTTCTTCGCCATCGTGCTCCAGCCGCACGGAATAAAGCTGATAGAAGGGGCTCTGGAATTTGGCGGCAGTTTTGCCATGAACCTCGGTGTGGCCAGCGGCGGGGTCACCCTGATGGCCGGAATCTATTTCAAATACGAAGACGATGCCCTGACCCTCACCGGCTATGTCCGCTGCACCGGCGAGCTGGAGGTGCTGGGACTTATCAGCATCTCGGCTGAATTCTATCTCTCCCTGACCTATGAAGAAGCTGGCAATCGGGTCTGGGGTCAGGCTTCTCTGACGGTAAAAGTCAAAGTCATCTTTTTCAGCACAAAAGTCACACTGAAAGTCGAACGCGAGTTCGGACATTCGCCCGCGCCGCTTTTCTGCGACCTGATGGAAGAGAAAGACTGGCTGGCTTACTGTGAAGCCTTTGCTTGAAAGGGAGGACCACAATGGCAAGGTCAACCATAATGTGGACTTTGTGTCCGGATGGGGTAAAGGACGGGAAACTGCGGTTTTCAGCCGCAGTCTCCATACGTCTGGAAGATGAAACCGGCGGGAAAACGCCCGGCCTCCACCTGTTTCCGGAAATTCTCAACTGGCCGGAAACGGTGAAATCCATCAACTTCGGCCTGCTGTATGAAAGGAAAACATCCCCCGAACCGCTCGAAGTGAAGCGACTCTCCCCCGACCCCGAGCTCGAACTCTGGCAGGCCATTTTCAGACCCGAAGCTCCGGTTTTCAATTTCAAGATGGCCGACCTGAGCAAGAATCTGGTGGTATCCTATCCTGTCAGGAACGTCCTCACCTTCGTCGCTTCCCAGTACCTGAACGTGGCTTCCGAGTCGCCGGAAGAACCCCCGCCGATAGAAAAAGTCTTCCATACCGAAGGCCTGGCTCAAATCAGGCTTAAGCCGATCACCGAACCGAGGTTTGCCCGGACGGTTCAGCTGAGAACCACCACCCAGGTTATGGCTCAGGCCGTCAGGCGGGAAGCTGAAAGCCAGAAATTCAGAGCGGTTCAGGTCTCGCCGCTCCCGCAGCCGCCAAAAGATTTCTTCCTGCTCAGAGATTTCCACCGCCCGAAGAATAGAATTACCTTCGACCCGAAAACGAAACAGCCAATCGTCAGAAAAGTGCCCATCTCCAGACCGGAAATAGATTTCCATCAGGCTCTGGCTTTCCTCACCAACTATCCGGCCCTGATGAGACTCCTTGGGCTGGCCCTGGACTTTGAAGTCGACATTCCACCGGATTTTCCGGCGAACGGCTGGATAAAAATTGTGCCCGGCGACCGCAACGACCAGTGCCCGCGGACCGCTTACAATTTCGACCCGGCCCGCGGTGTGTTTGAAGCCGCAGCCAGAAAGAGGCCGCCGGAAATTGTCGGAGGATTCTTGAACCTGTCGGATGAGGAGCAGTACGACCTGGTCCAGCTGGATGTGGACTCCGTCGCGCTGAAGACAGCGGAACTGGCCGATACGGCCGAGACCAGAACCAGAGCTGAACTTCCGGCTCTGCGCTCGAGCGGACTCGGTGTTGTTCGCCACGAGCAGGGAAAAAACATAGCTGAAGTTCTGGTCCGGGCGGTTGAGCTCAACAACGATTTCGTCCGAAAGAAAGAAATCACCCTATACGCCGAAGACCTGATTCAGGGTTACCGGGTAGACGTCTGGGACGAGAAAACAAGAACCTGGCACTCTCTCTGCCAGCGAATCGGAACTTATAAATTCCTCCGGATCGACCGTGAGCTGACACTGGAAGATGAAGGTTTTATCTCTCCGACCGTCACCCAATCGGCCGATGAATCATCGGACGATATCTTCGCTCATGAAGCGCTTTTTCACTGGGATGGCTGGAGCCTGGTAGCGCCGCGGCCCGGAAAAACAATCGACCCGAACGACAGCCCGCAATCGATCGAAAACAAAGCGATGACCGATTTCCTGCTGGAAACGAGATTCAAGCCAAAACCCGGTTCATTGCCGAGATTGCGGTACGGAGTCGGCTACAGGTTGAGAGCCAGGGCGGTGGACCTTGCCGGCAATTCCCAGCCTCTGGAGAATCCCGACGACAGTTGCGCCATCCCGCCTCCTTCAAAACCTCCCTTTGTTTTCTCCAGGTTCGACCCGGTGCCTTCCCCGCTGGTGATACTCCGGGAGGCGCCCAAAAGTGGCGAAGACGTCGACCACGTGGTGATTAAAAGCTACAACGACTCCCCGGCGAAAGATGCCGTTCCCACCGATCAGGTAGCTGACCGTCATCTTGCTCCGCCGAAAATCTCCCAGCTCGACTGTGAATTCCATGGTTTATTTGACAGCCCATCCGGTCTGAAGCCTGAAGTCTACTCTCTTATCTGCCAGAGAGACCCGGGTCAATTCAAAGAGCTGGAACCGGGTGAGCAGTTAGAACTTCCGTATTTTCCTGATCCCTGGGCTCGAGGCGTCTGCATCAGAGGACTTCCCTACGGGTCGCCTGACCCGATGCTGATCGAATTCTCCGGAGACTGGTCGGATTTTCGTCCTTTCAGAATAAGACTTCAGGAAGGCAGTCAACCGGCTCGCTGGGACGAAGCAAAACGTCTTCTGACCATCTATCTTAAAAAAGGCGAATCGGTCACCCTTAAACTCAGCTGCTATTTTCCGGAAAGATTTCTGGCAGTTCAGGGTCTGTACCGCTGGCTGGAGAAACCGGAAAGGATCATTCCTCAGAAAGTTCTAAAGCCGCCTCGCGGATTGCCCGAAGGCCAGATTCAGGTTTTAAGAACCCTTCAGCCGCCACGGATAGATCTAAACAAACTCAGGACATTATCCATTCAGGGCCGCAACTGGCTGATGACCCCCTTCCGTGAAATAACTCTCATTCATGCCACACTTCAGCCTGTCGGCACCCCCCGGTCAAGGTTTATGGCGGCCGAAAGACAGCTCGGCCAGACTTCTGCCGTTCTGTTCGGAGAATTTGAAATCCACGGGCCCAGCACTTCCAAAGCAGAGCTTCTGGCCTCCTGGCAGGAACCTGTGGATTACATCCACGAGTCCGGCCCCAGAACCATTCAGGGAAAAGCTCATGTGCTCGAATTCAAAATTGACCCTGGCATGAATCTTCTTACTTTAACACCCGGAGATCAAGCCAGCACACCCTCTAAGTCCGGGCAGTCTCAACTGCAATTCAAGCCTCCGGTTACCGCCATGGCCCCGGCCAGACGCCAACCGGTTTACCGTCACGAATTTGGAGATACCAAATTCAGACGGGTAAATTACCGCCTGGTCTGCGCCACCAGATACATGGAACAATTTCCCGAGGATGAAATCCCGGAGGGAGTTGAATATGCCAGAACGAGCGACCCGGTGGAAGTTAAAGTGTTGAACACAGCACCGCCGGCGATTCCAAAAATCGTCTACATTGTTCCTTCCTTCAAATGGGAGAGAAGCAAGAAAGGCACACAGATTTCAAGCCTGAGAAAGACAGCTCTGCGTATTTACCTGGAAAGACCGTGGTATTCGTCGGGTGAAGGGGAACTGCTGGCGGTAATCCTGCCGCCCGGAATAACGGTCACACCCAGGAAGGCAGCCGCCACCACTGTCAGTTCCGCCTCCACTGCTCAGACTGCCGGCAAAATTCAACCCCAGATTCAGCGAAAGACGATTCCCTCGGCTGTTTCCATCAGCATACCGCCGGTGGCTGAAAGGTACAAACCTTATGTAACCATGTGGGGAGCAGACCCCATATGGAAGTCTGGACCGGTTGCCCCTCCTGAATATCCCCTGCCCGACGCTTTCCCCTCGGCTGTGGAAATAATGGGAGAGCTGCCGCTTCTGGAGTTGCCGGAAGATAGAAAATTCATCGCTGTCGGACACAGGGTTGAATACGACGAAGAGCGTCGCCTGTGGTTCTGTGACCTGGAGCTCGACTCCGGTCAGGCATATTTCCCCTTCATCAGGCTGGCCCTGGCCAGGTTCCAGCCGAATTCGGTGCCGGGCGCCCATCTTTCCCAGGTGGTGGTGGCCAATTTTGCCCAGATTCTGCCGGAAAGAAACCTCGTGGTTACCTTCAACCCGGCCAATCTAACACAGATAAACATAATGCTGTCAGGAGTTTCCTACCTTCAGGGATATGGCGGAAGCGGTCCGGGCGAAGTGGAAGTGGCTTTAGAGAGCAAAAAACTGAATCTCCCGGATGAACTCGGCTGGGAACCGGTAAAAGAAGCTGTGATTACCCTGAAACCTCAGAGGGACGGAGGAGCCGAGGCTGGCTCGTTCACCTGGCAGGGAACTCTCAAGATTCCTTCCGGACTTAAACCGCAGGATTATAGAATAACCATCCGCGAATACGAGCTTTTTGACACCGACGAAATCGATAAGACGACCATAACTGTCGCTGCTGTTCCTAAAAAATATAGAAGATTGGTTTATGCCGAAACCATAAAGCTTGTCGACCTGTAAACCGGATTAAAGCTTGAGAGATTCTGTCAGTAAAGACCTGCAGCCAGAAAAAGCCAGCTCGATGATCTTAAATGCCAGCGCGCAGGGTAAAGTAATTTTTTGCCTTCAGAAGCTTCCGCTTTCAGATTTCATCCTGAAAATGTCTCTAAAATCCAGTCGCCTGCCCGAACCGTAGAATAACTCTCAAGCTTTACTGAAATAGACCTGCCTTAATCTGACGAGTGCCGAACGATGGTCCACGATCGGCTGATGATAACCGGGAAGTTCGAGAGCATGGATCTGGCGGCAGCTGAATTTTTTCAGTTCCGGCAGATATTTTTTTATGTAGCGACACTGCGGGTCGTATTTTTCAGCCTGAAGCTGAGGGTTGAAAATCCTTAACGGACGAGGGTCTGCTCCGACGGAAGCCGACCACTGCCAGTTTCCGGTGTTGACCACTTCGTCATAATCGAGAAGGTATTTTCTGAAAAGCTTCTCCCCCGTTCTCCAGTCGATCAGCAGATCCTTCGTCAAAAAAGAGGCTACAATCAGCCGAGCCCGGTTGTGCATCCAGCCTTCCTGTTTCAGCTGGCGTATGGCGGCATCGACCACCGGATAACCTGTCCGGGCTTCTTCGACCGCTCGAATGTCTTCATCCCGGTTTAACCACCTGAGACCTCGACGTTTTTCCTGAAATTCAAGGTTTTCGGTCCACGGAAAATGGTGGCGAAGGTGATACCAGAATTCCCTCCAGGCCAGCTCTTTAACAAACTGGCTGTCGGGGGGAAGCTTCTTTATCGCCTGCCGGAAAATCTGTCGCACCGAAACCAGCCCGAACCTCAGGCCCACCGAAAGCCGGCTGGTGCCGTCAAGGTCAAGACGATGGCGATCGCGGTCATATCTTTTAAAATCATACTCTTTCAGGCGCTTCAGGGCATAATCAGGCTCCCAGTATCGATTCATCTCATACGGCAGCTCTTTTATGGAAACTGAAAGAGTAGGCAGCTTCAACAGCGGCGTTTTCAACCTTTCCGGCAACGTGGCTATCGAGACTTCCTCAGAACTCAGAGCCCTGAGCCAGAGTCTGAAAAAGGGCGTGTAGACTTTCCGGGCTTCTATTTTTTCCGGCGGGACCAGAAGAGAATCGTTGAAATCCCTGAAATCAACTCCCTTCTGCCGGCACAGCCTCTCCACTTTCTTCTGTGTTCTCTCCCCGCTCCAGGAATAGCTACGGTTGGTATAAACGGCCGCCGGATGAAGTTCTGCTATCAATCTCTCAAAAATCTTTTCCGGGTCGCCGTAAAAGCAATAAAGACGGCTGCCCTTTTCTCGCAGTTTTCGGTCAAGCTCATCCAGAGAAGCGACCAGAAATCCGGTTCTGCTCTCAGGCCCCTCAAGATGGAGAAGCAATTTGCGGTCAAAAACAAAAACGGGAATTATCTCAGACGCAGCAGCTGCGGCCGCCTGCAAACCGCGGTTGTCCTCAATCCTCAGATCTCTCTTAAACCAGAAAATTATTCTTCCCATCAGTTTTCCTTTTCGCCATCATAATTTCTGGCGGCTTCAACATACTTTTTGACTCTGACCAGTGTCGCCTGAGCATTTTTTCTGGAAAGCCAGTTCCGGATAAAAGCAGGGACCGGAAAATCTGGTACAACATAACTTCCGTAACGAGCCAGCGTCCTCCCTTCCGCGAATTTGTATAATTTCCAGTAACCGAAGAGCTCTCTTAAATCATGCGGTTCCCGCCGGTCAAGTTCCCACCAGATACTGAATGTTTCCGGTTCGAACCGATGTATGACCGTATAGCTGACTTTCTGACCGAAAATTTTAACCAGGAAAAACATCCGGTTGTATCCGTTTCCCTGTTCAATCAGTCTTAATTCTTCTATTTCAGGGATGTATTCTTTCTGCTTTTCCGTGGCTGAAAGAAGTGCCCAGACTTTCTCCCGCGGCGCCTCAAACATCAGGCCTGCCTGAATCACCGTCCTTCCACCAGAGCTCTCTTCATGGGAAGCAAAAACCAGCACTTCGCCTGAAAGGATTCTTTTGACCTCTTCCCGGGAAAGATCTTTAAGTCCATCCGGACCGAAATCCGGAACAGGAAAGGCCGGCTTCAACTCCTGTCGAACAGAATTCCCGACCGGCCTCCGGCTGTTTCCCCCTTCGTTTTTTTCGATCAAGCCATGAGAAGCAGTTATTTCCTTAAGGAAATAACTGTTAAAGGCAAAAAACAGAACCGGAAAAAGGAGCCACATCTTTCCGCGCATTTTCCTTACGTTCATCTGAAAACAATAACGCACTTTTTATATTTCACCCGATCCACAGCCCGCCTTTCAAGCTTAGAGTAATCCCTCCCCTTCACTCCGTCAAGCTTCCGGTCGGTCCTTTGAATTACTAAGGTATTTATCATCAATGCCGGGGCCGGCTTCAAATATCTAAACCATTCGAACGTCCACCTCATCCACCCTGTAAAACTTTGAAAAACAACAGCCGACTCCTGATGACATCTGGCATTCATCCAGCAATTCTCACGCCTGCCTGAGGTCAGGTTATTGACCGGTCTGCCCGATTGTGTTTAAATTATCTGGAGCCGCCGGGGTGGCGGAATTGGTAGACGCAAGGGACTTAAAATCCCTCGGGGCGTGAGCTCCGTGCCGGTTCGAGTCCGGCCCTCGGCATTCCTGCCTGATTAACAAACAAATAGCCATTTTCAGGTTATCTCCGAATAGCCAGGGACTGATGGCCGCTTAAATCAACTGCCAATCTCAGCTGAAAACACCGGAAAATTATTCCGTCCTGGGTCTGGCAGCCGGGAAAAAGGTCCCCCCGGGTGAGAGATTAAAAGCGGAGTTTGCGGAAAAGAATTGACCGGCAGACAGCTGCGCCTGATGTTGACACTCCCTTCCAGGAAGACTAATCTGGAAGCGGAGGGGAAAATGAAGCCGGTTGAAGAACTTAAGGAAGAACATCGCGCGATAAAAACCATCGCCAGGATATTGCTTGAGATTTCGAGACGGCTGGAAGCCGGTGAAAGTCCGGAAATAAAAGACCTGAATGATATAATTGATTTCCTGAAAGTATTTGCCGAAAGCTGCCATCACCGCAAGGAGGAGAAATTGTTATTCCCGGCACTGGAAAAAGCCGGGATCTCACGGGAAGAAGGGCCGGTGGGAGTTATCCTGAAAGACCATGAATGCGGTCGGGGTATGGCCAGAGAAATGGAAGAAGCGCTGGACAGGATGATCAGAGGAGAAGAGAGGGCTGGATTGAATTTTGCTCGCCAGGCCCGGGCTTATGCTGAACTTCTGATCAATCATATTGAAAAGGAGGACAACGTTCTTTTCCCCCTGGCGGAAAACCATCTCAGCCAGAAAACACAGACTGACCTTAGAAAAGACTTTAAGAGAGTAGAAAAAGAAACCGCGGGAGCCGGTCTCCACCGGACATTTAAGCGCCTGCTCGAACGACTGGAAGAAAAATATTTAAGGAGTGAAGGTTCAGCCTGAGAGAAAATAACCAGGAAAGAGAAAACGATGGATGAAAAAGACATCAACCGGATGAGCGATGAGCAACTGAAAGAATTCATCAGGAAATTTTATTCGGAACTCGACCGGGAGTCGGATTGCTCCGTCTGTCCGGTAATTTCCTGTCCTCGCAGAAGAAAACCGCTTCATGACGAATCTGGAGAAGATTCAGGCGAAATTGAAAAAGAAGAGGATCATAACCGGACGATGACCGACTGTGAACTAAAATCCGGCAGAAAAACCGGAAAGTAGCAAAATCGCGCCGGTGCGCAGGAAAGGCTTTTTTGTTTTCCATAATCATTTTGTGAGAACTACCCGGTCTCTGCCTGAGAAAAAGCTTAAAGTCCTGCGGTGAAGTCAATTAAAAATTATGTTTATCTAAATCTTTACTGAAAATGAAGAATTATTTTCAGGATTCGATAATTTTAATCTCCCAGGTCACCGGGATGGCCTTCTTCAGGGTGGCGGTCACCCCGCAATATTTTTCCTGGGAAAGAGATATAGCCTGGCGCAGCTTTTCTTCCGGCAGATTTTTCCCGGTAAATTCATAAATCAGGTGAACCCGCACAAACTGCCTGGGATGTTCCCCGGTAAGCTCACCTTCCACCAGCAACCTGAATTTTTCCAGCGGGACCCTCATTTTCTGGAGAATGGAAACCACATCCATCCCGGTGCAACCCGCCAGCGCCACCAGAAGAAGGGGTTTCGGGCGCGGTCCCCGATTCTGTCCGCCCGCAGAGGCCGGAGTATCCAGGATCAGCGGATGTCCGTCAACGTCCGCCTGAAAAGCCATGCCATCAAGCCAGTCAACGGTTATAAATTCTCTGCCGGCCATAATCTCCTCCTGCCAGTTTCTTTTAAATAGATTTTACTCCCGCCCCGAGAAAACTGAAACACTTTAAAAACACAGGGGAAACGAATCTGTCGTCAGAATAATAACTTAAAAACACATTGCGACATCGATTAAATTACTGCCCTGCTGATGAAACTTTTCAAAACCCCACCATTAAGTGGATACGCTGTCTTAACCCAGCAGTAAAACCGGGGTTGCCTCATCATTCTTATTAAGTTATATTAATCTGCCGGAATGTTCAGAAGAACATCAGAATTCTGGAGGTCAACATGCGCCGCCGCCAGACTTTTATCATCGCTCTGATTTTCCTTATTTTGAGTTCAAGCCCACTTCTCCTGCCAGCGGAAAACCAGAAACTCACCTGCTATACGGTTCTCGTTGGCAAAAAGGCCAGCGCTGACGGCTCGGTGATGGTAGCTCACAACGAAGATGATTATGGAGACATCACGGTCAACGTCAGAAAAATCCGCCCGCGCAACTACGGAGCTCCGGTCAGGATCAGCCTGGGACATGGCGGATACTATGAAACTGACGGCCGTACCAGCGGCTTTCTGTGGATAGAGGCCACCACTCAGGAATTTGCCGACAGCTTCGTCAACGAGCACGGTGTGTTGATCACCTCCGACGCCTGCGCCTCCAGAGAAACAGTGGAGGATTACACAGACGGCGGTATCGGCTACATGCTGAGAAGAATCGTGGCGGAAAAAGCCCGTTCGGCCCGGGAAGCTGTCCAGCTCGCCGGTGAACTAATAGAAAAGTATGGCTACCGGGCTTCCGGAAGAACTTACTCTATCGCCGATAAAGACGAAGCCTGGATGCTGGCCGTCATCCGCGGCCGCCACTGGTTTGCCCGCAGGGTGCCGGACGATGAGGTGGCGGTCATCCCCAATTATTACACCATAAGAGAAATAAACCCTGACGACCCGGAAAATTTCCTCGGCAGCCGGGATATAATCGAATATGCAGAAAAAAGGGGCTGGTACGACCGGCAGAAAGACGGACCGTTTGATTTCAAGAAAGTTTTTTCCCGCCCTGCCAGCCGGGAACCGATTTTTGACGGAAACACCCTGAGAATGTGGCGCGGACTGGAAAAGCTGAGTGGCAAAAAATGGGAAATTGGCGGCGACTATCCCTTTTCCTTCAAGCCGGCAAAAAAGGTAACGGTGGAAATGTTAATGGAACTGCTCAGGGACCATTACGAGGGAACTGCCTACGATGCCACCGACGGCTACCGATCAGGCAGCCCCAACCGTACAAAATTCCGGACGATCTGCACCAGTTCGACCATCAATTCCTTTGTGGCTGTCCTCAACAAGCGTAAACCTGAACCGCTGGCCATCATGCTCTGGCTGGCTTTCGGCAAGCCGGACACGACCATATATCTGCCTTTATATTACGGAGTGGAATCCCTACCGCCCGGTGCCGGCTACGGTCCGACCGATCACGATTACGAGATATTCTATCGACAGCACTTTCAACCTGACTATCTGCTCCCGGTCAGGGACCAGCTCCTTAACACCATGGTGTTGAAATTAGAAAGAAAAGTTGAAGAGAACTACGGGGAGATGATTGAAATCATCAGAAAAGAACTCCATCCGCTCGAGCGAGAATTTCTTAAAAGCTGGAAAGCATTCGAACAAAAATTCACTGCCGAGAGTCGAAAAAGTCCGGAAAAAGCCGCGAATATGCTCCATGGTTATGTCAGCGGCGCCTTCGAGCGAACGGTAAAAACTTACCGCCGCCTTCTGGCCGAACACTGAAAAGTTCTGGTTGTGGAATAAAACAGCCGGAGAGAAAACCGCTACTTCTTCGCAAAAGATTTTCTACATTGTTTTTTTTCGCGCTCTATCTCACATAAATTTCATCAAAAAGCATCCAGACTTTCTGTCCGGCGTTGCGGAAACCTTCAGGAACAACGCCGGCGCTGGCAGCTTTGAGGCGAACAAACCTGGCCTCCGACCCCCGGAGTGAGACATACAGGGATTTAACCCCGGCCGTACCGGGCTTTTCCGGCAAAGGAAATTCCTTTTCGGCCGCTTTTTCAAACTTCCGCCCGTCAACCGACACCTCCACCACCACCTTAACCGGCAGGAAAATCCGGGCGTTGTGATTTTCAAAGCAGCTGAGCTCAAGTTCATAGAGGTCAAGTTTGCGGCCGAGATCCAGAACGACCTCCAGATCGTTTCCTTCATATCCCTGCCAGGCCGGGTCTCTGGCCTCAGCCCGCGCTTTAACCAGATCAACAAGGGTTTTTTCTGCGGCCGCTCCGGGCCTGGAAGGAGACGGAGCGCTGAAGTAGATAATATCTTTAACCGGATAGGACTGGCTGTAATAAGCCGCGGCCACGGGGCTCGGCTGACGTTTCGGATGAAAAGCCATCGCTTTGAGAACTGCTGTTCCTTTGATGGTAATCGGTCCTTGATAGACTGGAGATTTCTCCGTCGGCTCGCTGCCGTCGAGCGTGTAGTGAATTTCCGCTCCCTCCAGCGGCACCGAAATGGTCACGCTGGCTGGTTCTGACGGACTGACATAGGCTTTAGGGGGATTGATCACCGGAGCCGGAACCACCGCCCATCTTTCGTAATCAGCCGGGTCCCTCTCCAGAACATCAAAAAGCTGGCTGACCGCCTGGCTGGCATCGTTCTCGTTTCTGGCGACGCTCATGGCGAGAATTTTGATCTTCGGGTTTGAAGGAAGCGTAACTTCACGCACGCCGGCAGGCAGGTCAAAAGCATACTTGAACACGTAACCATATATGTAAGGCTCATTTCCTTCTGCTGGATGATGCAGATGGGTGGTGAAGAAAGCCACGTTATCCTGTCTGGTGTATCCTGGAACCACGCCGGTGTAAGTATATTTCTCGCGGTCAAAATCGATGCTGGCGGCCGGTCCTTCGGCCCAGGTCCGGTTATCCCACTGGCCGATAAAACCTGACCAGAAAGCCACCGAAATTTCAACCGGCGTCTGACCGATCCTGAATTCGCCTTTCTGATTTTCTTCCGATGCCGCTGCCAGGATATACAGGCGGTTGTAATCGCCTTCGGGAAGGGTAATAGCCTGTCCCTGGCAGGCTACGGCGTTTTTAGCCCCGTCCTCCTTCGGTCCAAGTTCAAATTTTACGCTGTCGACGACGATGGAATCAGGAATCAACTCAGCCGGATAAGTGCGGCGGTCAGCATCAAAAGAACCGTCCTTTCTGTTATGATCATAACTGAAGATGTCCAGGTTGTAAGGAAGCTTTACCGGAGAAGACGGAGGAAGTTCCAGCCTGGCGGCCGGTGCCTGAAGTTTCAGAGCAAAAGTCTTAATACCGTACGGATTCAGGTCAAAAATAACGCGGCCATCTTTCACCTGGACCGGACCTATCTCTTCTTCCACCCCGTTGACTTCCCTTGCTGAAACCACTGGAGCGATGAAGGACAGCGAGACCTTCTTCAGACTCTTTCCGGTCGTTTCCACCAGCCGGATGATCACTTCATCCGAGTTTTCCGCCTTTTTGACGGCAGAAATTCTGATATTTTCCTCGCTCAAACGGAGAAAAGACAGGCTGCGACCTAACCTGCCCTCATGGGGAATCGTCTGAAATGCCAGCAGCGGCTGATTCAGACGCAGCGCCTGCTGAACGGTATTTCCCTGGCGCCAGTCTCCCTGATGCCCGTAAACAGCATACAGAATTTCGTGGCGTCCAAAATCCTGGGTGGCCTGCTCTCCGGGCCAGGAACGCACTCCTGGAGTGTAAAGAAGCGTCAGTCTCAGCATATTATCGGACGGTTTGTCTGAACCGTACTTGCAATCCTCCAGGATGGAGACGCCGTAGCTGCCGCTCTTATCAGTCAGGTCGAACCAGAGGTGTGAAGGCACTTCAAACTTTTTCGGGTCGTTATTACCGCGCTGCACCGTCCCGAGACCCCAGCTGTAAGTGGCCAGCGGGTTGGAAACGGTCAGGGGAAAGGCTGCTTTCAGGGAAGATTCTCTCGTCGCCCAGTCTATCTGGTTGTAAAATTCAACCCGGTCTCCGGCACTCCCGGCCGCCAGTCTGACCACCTGAACAAACCGGGAACCCCGGGTTTCCCTCTCTATCTCCACCGCCACTCTGGCTGGCCCGTTCTCCACCACCCTGATTTTTGCCGGGCCTGATACATAGCCGGACGGAGGCTTCATCCGATCTTCCCAGTCCATATTCCAGGCCGGCCACTGCTGCGGCTTTTCGTAATGAAACGACAGCCGGGCAGCCGAAGCCAGAATCTCCCGGCCAGCTTTTTTATCGTAAATGCTGGAGACATCGCCATCCCTGTTAATCTTCACCACATACCGGCTGTTTTCCACCACTTCCGGACTGACTTTAAGTCCGGTGTTAAGACGGCAGGGCTCAGGCGACGGTCTCAGGTCATAAACGGCAAAACCCACCGAAGGAACTTTCGCCAGAAAAACAAATTTTATTTTCTGGCCTTTTCTCTCGATAACCTGAGAGGGAACTTCCATTCCATCAGGGCCAAAAATCCTTATGAATTCGGCAGAGACGGGAAGCGTAATTTCGGCTTCGACCGCATCCTCCCGATCAAAGGTCAGCGGGTTATAGACAACCAGCGGGAGGCCGCTTACCCTCGTATCCAGCATTCTGATAACCGCTCCGGCTACATCTTTGAGCACGCTGCTGAACAGGTTGGCTGCCAGCACCTCATCGTTCCAGGAAAATTCGTAAGCTCTGGGAATGCTCGTACCGGGGAGAATATCATGAAACTGAGCGCCGAGAACCAGGCGCCAGGCCTCATTGATTTTTTCCCGGTTGTAGACAGCCCCGCCGAGCCAGTCAGCCAGCACCGCAGCCGCTTCCGCCGAATATCCGAGAAACTCATTCTTGCGATTCCAGCGCTTCATCGCGGCCTGGGAAGTGATGGACCCGGCCGAATGATTGGTCAGCAAAAATTCTCCCGTGTAAGAAGGCAACTTCTTTTTCTGAGCTTCATTCAGACTGTTGAAAAATTCATCCGCCTTAGCCGAGACCACTTTCAGGTCGGCCTGCTGGCTGCTCTGAATGCTCAGCTCGAGATTCCTGACGGAATTTTCGTCAGGTGCTCCACCGACATCACCAGTTCCAAAGTACATATAATCGGCAAAAACTCCGTATTTCTGTCCGTTTTCGTTTACTCTGAGCCTCCAGGTCTGGTTCTGAGTAAGGTCTCCGGTAATCTTTCCGGTGTAATCCCCCGGGTTGAGCGCCGCAGCCACATACTGACCGTCAGGACCGTACCAGACTCCGATGTTGAAGGGAATGCCAACAGCCGACCCCCAGCTGAGCTTCTGGGTGGAAAAGCCCTTCAAACCGCAGTGAGCCAGGATCGAGGGCAGAGAGGCCGGGAACCCGAAGCAATCGGGTAACATGTACTCCTTGCTGCTGAAACCGAATTCCTTCTTAAAAAACTCCGTGCCGTAAAGTATCTGCCTGATTATAGATTCAAAAGAAGGAGCCATCACGTCGTTTTCTTCCATCGAAGAACCGGACGGAAACCAGCGTCCGGCTGCCACGTATTTTTTTACCAATTGATACTGTTCCGGATAATATTCCTTCATCATCAGGTAACGATTGGCGCCGCTGAAGTTAAACACATAATTCGGATACTTCTCAAAAAGGGCAAAATTGTCCACCATGGTGTTCCAGATGTATTCTTTTATCGTCTTCTGATAATCCCACCGCCACTGGGTATCGAGATGAGCGTAACCAACCGTGAACAATACTTTTTCCCGGCTCATGTCGTATTTACTCTGGGAAAAACCGATTCCGTTTAAAAGGATCAACCAGCCTGAAATTAAAACAACCGAAAAAATCATCATCTTTTTAACTGAAAGGAATCTCTGAATCATGGCTTTGCTCCTCTCTTTATTATCGATATGAACAAACAAAAATTAATCTTTTTACCATAAAAGTGTCAATCGACCGCAGACGAAAAACGCGCCACCAGACCGAACAAATCGGCACGGTCTTACAGACATTGTCTTACACAGAAACAAAACTTTGAAAACTGAAAAAGTTTTTTGAGTTCAGATTTTTTTCAGTCGTAATATTCCAGTCCGAGATGCGTGATCAGCTCTTCGCCTTTCATGTAGCGCAGGGTGTTTTTAAGCTTCATCAGCTGGATGAAAAGGTCATGTTCCGGATAGAGCTCGGGAGCGCACATCGGAGATTTGAAATAAAAGCTCAGCCATTCCTGAATTCCGCGGAAACCGGCTCGCTGGGCCAGGTCGATGAAAAGAACCAGGTCGAGCACCACCGGCGCTGCCAGAATGCTGTCACGGCAGAGGAAGTTTATCTTGATCTGCATCGGATAACCGAGCCAGCCGAAAATGTCGATGTTATCCCAGCTTTCCTTATTGTCTCCGCGCGGCGGATAGTAATTGATGCGAACTTTATGATAGTAATTTCCGTAAAGCTCCGGATAGAGCTCGGGTTGGAGGATGTACTCAAGAACGCTCAGCTTGCTCTCTTCTTTAGTCTTAAAAGATTCAGGATCATCCAGCACCTCGCCATCCCTGTTACCCAGAATATTCGTGGAGAACCAGCCGTTCAGACCAAGCAACCGGGCTTTCAGACCGGGAGCGATGATGGTTTTCATCAGGGTCTGGCCGGTTTTGAAGTCCTTTCCGGCAATCGGCACATTATTGGCTTTAGCCAGTTCCACCATCGCCGGGATATCAACTGTTAAGTTGGGCGCGCCGTTGACAAAAGGAACTCCCGATTTTATGGCGGCATAAGCATAGATCATGCTCGGAGCTATAGCCGGATGGTTTTCCTTCATAGCCTTTTCCAGAGCCTCGACTGATTGATGCACCGGATCAGGCTTTAAATAAACTTCTGTGCTGGCACACCAGATCATCACCAGCCGCTTCAGGGAATTTTCTTCCTTGAATTTTCTGATATCTTCCATCAGCTGAAAGGCCAGGTCGTATTTCGTGGCTCCGGACTTTTTGTTTGGCCCATCGAGTTTTTTTACATAATTTTTATCGAACACCGCCGGAAGCGGCTTTATCTTTTCCATCTCTTCCCTGATGGGCTCCAGATGCTCTTTTCTAAGAACCCCGGCCTTAAGGGCAGCTTCGTAGGCGTTATCGGGGAAAATATCCCAGCCGGTAAACACCAGGTCATCCAGCTCGGCCAGCTCCACAAAATCTTTTATCCTGGGAACGCGTTTTTCCGTCCTTTTCCCGAGCCTGATCGTCCCCATCTGGGTAAGAGAACCGAAGGGGCGACCGAGACCTTTCCTCACCAGAAGAACACCGGCAATGAAGGTAGTAGCCACTGCCCCCAGTCCGGGTATCATCACCCCGAGCTTGCCTTCGGGCTTTTTAATATCAATTTTCTTTTCCATCTTTAACTCCTTTCAACAAACGCTTTAATAAATGTTATAAGCATCTTCATGCCATTGTGTTTTTAAGGTTATCACATTGATTTCTCCGGTTCAAGAAAAGCATTTTTTCAAGGCTCTCCAGATTGCTGACTGATAATTCCAGAAATTAAAATTTACGCATTCCTGTTCATTGAGAGTTTCAACCATGTAACCACCAGCCGGATGCGGTAAACTCAGTTTAGCCTCCAGGAGGCCAGTTTCCTTATTTGATTTATTCCAGGGAAAAAATTATAATTTTCGGGCAATGGTGAATTATGAAAACAGAGGATTCCGCTTACTGCCGAAAAAATTAATCATTTTCGTTCTGGAAATTTTCAACCGTTTTTCCCTCCTGCTGGTGAAATTTAAGCTCCATCCAAATCTCCTCAGTTTTCTGGGACTGGTTGCGGGCCTTATGGTTGGTCTATTTTTTGCCCTCGGGAACTGGGGTGTGGCGCTGGTGTTTCTGCTGCTCTGTGGAATTCTGGACATTCTCGACGGCAAGGTTGCCAGTAACAGCAACCGCCGCTCAATTTTTGGAGCGGTCCTTGACTCCAGTCTCGACCGTTATTCAGAATTTGCCATCTATTTAGGGCTGGGTTTTTATTTCCGCCATCACTGGATCCTCTGGGTGCTGGCTCTGGCTTTCCTCGGCTCCACCATGGTCAGCTACACCAAAGCCAGAGCTGAAAGTCTCGGAATAAATTGCCAGCTGGGAATCATGCAACGAGCCGAAAGAATGGTGCTTCTTATTCTCGGTACTCTCCTGACGCTGATTATCGGCCACAGGGAAGCGGTGATGGTCGTCGTCATCATCTTCCTGGCGGCTGTTTCCAACCTGACAGCCATTCAGAGAATTCTCCACGTCTACCATACTGAAAAAAAGAAACAAACCTCCACCGAATGAACCATTCCAGCTGAATTATTATATGGAGATTATTTCCTGGAGGTCTTTTTCCCCGAAGCCTTGAGTTCGGCCTTTCTCTTCTTTACCCATCCCGGCTTCTGAACCTGCCGGGCACGGGCGATGGCCAGCGCTCCAGGTTTGACGTTCTCGGTAATGGTGGAACCGGCAGCTACGTAAGCCCCCCGCCCCACCCTGACCGGAGCCACAAGCTCTGTGCCCGAGCCGATGAAAGCCTCTCGTCCGATAAAAGTTTTATGCTTGCGCATCCCGTCATAATTGCAGGTTATGGTGCCTGCTCCGACGTTAACCTCATCCTCCACCCTGGCATCTCCCAGATAACTCAGATGCATGGCTTTCGACCGGCGACCGAACAGGGTCTTTTTCATTTCCACAAAATTTCCCACCCGACTTCCGCGCCGCAATCTGGTCTCAGGCCGCAGACGGGAAAAGGGGCCAACCTGGACTTCATCTTCGATTGTGCTTTCTTCCATCACCGTCGCTCCGAAAACCTTAACCCTGTGGCCGATTCTGCTGTTAATTATGTGGCAGTGGGGATAGATTAAACAGTCTCGTCCGATTCGACTTTTACCTTCAACCACCACCCAGGGATAGATGACCGTGCCCCTGCCCACTTTGACTTCAGGATCGATCCAGACCGCGCCGGGGTCCAGGAAAAAAACTCCGCCTTTCTCAAGTTCAGCGATTTTCAGGTTTCTAAAATGAGCGGCCAGTCTGGCAAAATCTCCCGGAGTGCTTATCTGAAGAAAACTATGGCGGTCGGTTTCTTCCATCCAGTAAAAACCGAGTTTTCTTTCCTCAGACCAGGCTGCTTCCACCAGCCCTACCACATCGAGCTCCCATCCCGGCTTAAAAGGACGCGCCCGCCTCAGCCATTTCTGGCCGGCGCTGGCCTTGATCACGGCCAGACCCGGATAGACAAAATAATCTTCTCCGGACCCACCGTTTTCAGGCGCCAGTTTTTCTCCTGTGAGCGTCAGGTCATTTCCCGATTTCCGGTGGAATTTAAGAACCTTCCTGATCAGGTCTGGCTGAAGAGGAAAAAATTCTCGCGTCATTATGATCAAATCACTGGTCGCCGGCCTCCTGCTGACTTTTTCCATCAAGACGGCCACCGGAGCGCCAAGAAGTTCTTCGGGGATTATCTTTATTTTCTTATCTTTAATACGCTTTCCCTCCGCTTTCCCGACAGCAGCCAGAACTATCAACTCCGGTCTGAAATTCAGCCAGAAGCCAACCAGATAATCATTTACAGCGGCGGGGGAGAGAAGCGAAGGCAGTCTGTCGTTCTGTAAACCCGACCCGTCCAGGCCTGCAGCCAGAATCAGAAGCTTATTTGTCATGAAAAGGTTACCAGAACCTTAAACCTTTTATCTCCCCAGATCGGCTCAAAATCGGATTCATTCTGAGCCATGATGGCCAGGGATCTGTCTTTTTGAATCGCTTTTTTCAGGGCTTCCAGAGCTTCATCCACCTGGCCGCTCTGGACGTAAGCTATAGCCATCAAATAATAAACTTTTGCTTCCTCTTTTTTCAGCTCGAGAGCTTTCTCCAGAAGCTTTAAGGCCCCCTGATAATCACCCTGGTTGATTCTCATCTGACCATAAAAAAGGTAATCTTCTATCGTCCTGGGTGAGATTGATTCCCTTTTCTGCCCCCTTTCACATATGGTAATATAAACACGAGCCCTGTCAACCAGTTCATATTCCTGAGGATAGCTTTCCAGCAATTCCTTAAAACGGGCAAGTGCAGTCTCATGATTGCCCTTGCGGAATTCTTTTATAGCCTGACCGTAGAGGGCCAGCGCTTTCTGATAATCATCTTTTCTTCTGGCTTCACTCACTGCTATCTCCTGCACATTCTAACTTAAGTTTTTGCTATTTTACAACATAGATAGCCGTTAATCAAGCAAACCGGAAAAGCCCGGGTCTCTGTCCCTGAGAAAACCAGGAGCTGCCACCCGATCCCCTCTCCGTTCGTCTCAAACCACTCCCCGGGTTAGGTTTAATGCGGAGACAACCTCCGTCGAGGCTTGCTTTTAGCTTTCATCCACAAAAAATAAACCCGCCCCCGCAAGAGGCCGCAAACTTTCCGGCACAGGGTGGCAAAACCCGGAATTTATGCTAAAATTGGTATGTGAAGGCGCTTCTTACGGAAATACTGGCAAAGCTTTATCAGAAAGAAATCACTCCTGAGGAAGCGCTGGAAAAGCTCTCTCACTTCCCCTACCAGGACCTGGGTTTTGCCAAGGTGGACCATTCCCGCGAACTGCGTAAGGGAGCTCCGGAAGTCATCTTCGGTAAGGGGAAAACCCCCGAACAGATCTTAAAAATCGCTTCAGCCATTCTTAAAAAAGGCAGTAATCTACTGATTACCCGGCTTTCTCCCGAAGTTTACAAAAAAATAAAACCCAGGCTGAAAAAAGGCGACTACCATCCTCTGGCAAGGTGTCTGACTGTTATTAATTCCAGACCGGCAAAAGGACGGGGACGGATAGCTGTAATCTCAGCCGGAACCTCCGACATTCCTGTGGCCGAAGAAGCAGCACTTACGGCCGAATTTTTTGGCAATTCAGTCGATCGCATTTACGACGTCGGAGTCGCCGGTTTACACCGATTGCTCGGGCATTACGAAACAATAAGAGAAGCCAGGGTCCTGGTGGTGGTCGCCGGAATGGAAGGGGCGTTGCCCAGTGTCGTGGCCGGACTCTTCCGGGCACCGGTAATCGCCGTCCCTACCAGCGTCGGCTACGGAGCAAACTTCCAGGGATTATCAGCCCTTCTGGCGATGCTAAATTCATGTCCCGGCGGTGTGGCCGTGGTGAACATAGATAACGGTTTCGGCGCGGGATATCTGGCCAGTTTGATAAATCATCTATGACTTTACTGATGGAAAAAACCAAATTTTCTCCGGCGGGTTGCTTGACAACTGGCGGGGGCAAACCTATTTTATATGAGTCAAACCAATCCTGAATAGCCTGATGGAGATAATCGAAAAAATCAGGGCAGCCGCTTCAATTGTCGAAATCGCTTCTCAGTACACCACCCTGAAAAAGCGGGGCAGAAAGTGGGTGGGACTGTGCCCCTTCCATTCTGAAAAAGACCCTTCCTTTACTGTGGACGAAGAAAAGCAGCTCTTCCATTGTTTTGGCTGCGGCATAGGAGGCGACCTGTTTTCTCTGGTGATGGAAAAAGAAAATCTGACCTTCCCGGAAGCCGTGCGATTTCTGGCAGAAAAATACAGGATTCCCCTGCCGGAACCCCGTCTTTCTGCCAGAGAATCCAGGCTGGAAGAAAAGATTTTCGAAATAAACGAAAAAGCTCTGAATTACTTCCGGGATAACCTGCTCAAGACTGCCGAAGGAAAGAAAGCTCTCGAATATCTCAAATCTCGCGGGTTCAGCGAAGAGACTATAAAAAAATTAAAGCTCGGGTATGCCCTTAATTCCTGGGACGACCTTTTCCAGAAATTCAAACAAACCTACAGTCCGGGACTTCTGGAAAAAGCCGGGCTGATAATCCCCGGACAGAAAACCGGGGAATATCGGGACCGCTTCCGCGGCCGGATAATATTTCCGATATTCGCCCTCACCGGCCGACCGGTGGCTTTCGGCGGCAGAACGATTTTTGACGCCCAGCCAAAATACCTTAATTCTCCGGAAACCCAGAGTTTCACCAAGGGAAACATCCTGTACGGGCTTAATTTCACCCGTGACGAAATCAAAAAAGCTGGCGAGATGATCCTGGTCGAAGGCTATGCCGACTTTGCCGCTCTCTTCCAGGCAGGGATACAGAACGTGGCCGCCTCGATGGGGACGAGTCTCACCCCTCAGCAGGCCGCCCAGATAATACGCTACGCCCCCAGGGTTATCATTAATTATGATGGGGATGAAGCCGGCCTGAATGCCGCTCAGCGAGCGATTCCCATCTGCCTGGAAAAAGGGCTCCAGGTAAGAATTCTGGTGCTGCCGGAAAAACTCGACCCGGATGCCTTCCTGAAAAAGTACGGACCCGAGAAATATCTCAGCCTGGTCAGAAAATCACCAGACTGGTTCCGCTTTCTTGCCCACCGGTATTCCAGCGGGGTCAATCTAAATCTTCCAGAAGAGAAAAGCCGGGTGGTCCGGCTTCTGGCGCAGGAAGTCCTGCGTATTCCCGATCCGATTGTGCGCAACGATTATTTGAAAAAAACCGCAGAGCATTTTCGGGTGGATGAGACCACCCTGAGGCAGATGGTGGAAGAGAAGAGCTCGCCGGCGGCCGGCCGTGAGGAAGAAAAGGAATTGTTCCTGCCGGCTGAGAAACGACTGCTTCAGCTTCTTTTCAACCAGCCGGAGATAGCCAGCCTGATACTTAACGAAATAGATATCGCCTGTTTCCAGGGGCTGGCCAGTGAGCCGGTCTTAAAATACATAACAGAATGCTTCAAGAAAGGAGAAGCCTGGAGCCTGAGTCAGTTCCAGGAAACAGCCGGGAGCAGGCTGGTCGGTCAGCTCTGCCGGATTCTTCAGGAAGACATTCCGGACGGTTCGATCGGGGAAGCTCTTGACTGTCTTAATACTCTGAAGAAAAGCAGCCTTCAGAAAAAACTTCAGGAAATTCAGAAGGAAATTGCCCGGGCTGAGAAAAAAGGCGATCAGGAAAGGCTGGTGAGTCTTCTCCGCCAGAAACATGAAATCACACTACAGATTTTGACGATATAGAAATGAATCATAAACTAGAAAAAAACCCGAAGGAGGCTTCCAGTGTCTGACGACGAAAAATACTACAGCGACGAAATCCTCAGGCTAATTTCCAAAGGAAAACGGCAGGGTTTTCTCTCCTGGGAAGAAATCGACCAGACCCTGGGAGAAGAATTCGGGGCGGGAGAGGAAATAGACGATTTCCTCAACTCCATGGGCAGTTTCGGGATCAAAATTCTTGATTCCCCCCAGCGCGATTTAATTACTGTTTCGCCCGGGAAAACTGAGGTTTGCACCCGGGGGCTCGAAAGAACCACCGACCCGGTAAAACTTTATCTCCGGGAAATGGGGAACATTCCTCTGCTTACCCGTGAAGGTGAGATCGCTCTGGCCAGAGAAATTGAAAGGGGAGAAAAAACTATCATCAAAGCCCTGTCCAAGACCAGACTGGTGATCAACAACCTGCTGGAAATAGAGAAAAAGATTAAAGAAAATCCGGACTGCCTGCAGGAGTATTTTGATTTCAACGATGAAGAGGTGGCTGAGGAGAAGATCTTCGAAAAACAGCAGGAGGTTCTGGGGCAGATCAAAGAAATAAAGGAGCTGGTCAGAAAACTGGAAGCCCTTCCCGCCAGAAAAAAATTTAACATATCGCGCGGCCGGCTGATAATCAAAATAAGCCAGCTTATTCGCTCCCTCAACCTGCAGCCCGGCATGCGGGAAATGGTCATAGAGCAGATGAAGGATAAGCTGCGGGAAATCAACGAACTCGAATATCGCCGGGATGAACTTAAACAACTGCTCGAACGCCGACAGCCGGAGAAAAAGAAGAAAACTTCTTCCCGGAAGAAAGCTCCGGTGCGTTCCCCTCGTGAAAGAAAAGCGATCGAGGAAGAAATCAGAAGGATCAACCGGGAGATCGGGAAGATAGAAAAAGAAATCGGTCTCGACTCACAGTCGCTGAAAAAAGCTGTTCGTAACATAATGATGGGTAAAAGCATCAGCGAACAGGCGAAAAAGCAGCTGGTCGAAGCCAACCTGCGGCTGGTGGTGTCGATAGCGAAAAAGTACAGCAACCGGGGACTGCAGTTCCTGGACCTCATCCAGGAAGGAAACATGGGGCTGATGAAGGCCGTGGATAAATTTGAATACCGGCGCGGCTACAAGTTTTCCACCTATGCCACCTGGTGGATAAGGCAGGCCATCACCAGAGCCATTGCCGACCAGGCGCGAACAATCAGAATACCGGTTCATATGATAGAAACCATCAACAAGCTGGTCCGGGTGTCACGCCAGCTGGTACAGGAGCTCGGTCGGGAACCCACCTGTGAGGAAATAGCCAGGAAGATGGACATGCCGGTGAGCAAAGTGAGGAAAATCATAAAAGTAGCTCAGGAACCTATCTCCCTGGAAACCCCGGTCGGAGAGGAAGAAGACAGCCATCTGGGAGATTTCATCGAAGACAAGGTGATGCCCTCTCCTCCAGATCAGGTCATGCATCAAAGCCTGAGAGAACATATTGAAGAAGCTCTAAAAACTCTCACCGAGCGGGAAGCCAGAGTGCTGAAAATGCGATTCGGGCTTGGAGACGGAAACAAGCACACCTTAGAGGAAGTCGGCCAGCAGTTCCGGGTTACTCGAGAAAGAATTCGCCAGATAGAAGCCAAGGCTCTGCGCAAGCTGAAGCATCCAACCCGTTCAAAGAAACTGCGGTCGTTCACCAACAGCTTTTGACCGGCCTGGAGCGCCGGGCTCCGGTTGATTGACTAACCGCTGATTATCTGGTATAAAAACAAAAAAGGGCCTATAGCTCAGCGGCAGAGCTACCGGCTCATAACCGGCAGGTCCCAGGTTCGAATCCTGGTAGGCCCACCAGAAAAGCAATTTGATCGATAGAGAATTAAAGTGGACGGAGTCGATGCTGAATTTGAAAAATTAATCCAGCTCCAGGAGCTGGATAACGCCCTCAGGCAAAATACTGTCGAACTATCTGACATCCCCCGCCTTATACAGGAACTGGAAAGGAAGATGCAGGCTGATTCCGAGCAGGTGGTGCGGGCTAAGGAAAAGCTAACCCAGAACCAGAAGAAGAGAAGAGAACTCGAAGCCGAGGTCAAAGATTTAAAAGCCCAGGTTTCCAAGTTTAAGAAACAGCTGAACGAAGTAAAGAACAACAAAGAATACACTGCCCTGCTAAAGGAAATTCAGGAAGCCCAGGATAAAATTGACCGGCTGGAAGAGGAAATCATCAAAGAACTTCTGGCCGCTGACGAGATTGAAGAAGAAATACGACAGGCTACCCTCAATCAGAAAAATGAAGAACAGCACCTGCGCCAGGAAATCGAGGCTCTGCAGCAGAGAAAGCTGCGACTGGAGCAGGAAAAGAGCCTTCTTCTGAAGCAGAAGGAAGAGCTCCTGCCGACCATCCCCCGCGAGCAATTGCAACTATATCTCAGCATCGCCAGGAAAAGAGGCGGAATTGCCATTTCCCGGGTAACCGACGAGTTCTGTTCGATGTGTCAGGTGAGAATCAGACCCCAGATGCTGAACGAAATTCGCGACCGCTCAAAAATCCACCTGTGCGAAAGCTGTGGACGTATTCTGTACTTCGATCACTCAGAAGAATCAGCCGGCGAAACGGAAGACTCCTCACGGTAAAGACTTTCAATAAGTTCCCGGTAACGATTTTCCACCGTAGCTCTTCTTACTTTCAGGGTCGGAGTAATTTCTCCTTTCTCAATTTCCAGATCCCGGTCAAGCAGAGCTATCTTCTTTATTTTTTCGTAGGAAGCCAGGTTGCCAGTCAGCCGGTCGATTTCAGCCTGAACAAAGGCCACTATCTCGGGATTCCTAACAAGCTCCTGCCGGCTGGAGAAACTGATTCCCCGGCTGCGGGCAAGTTCCTCCAGCTTTTCGAAATTAGGCACCACCAGAGCGGAAATAAACCGCCTTCTGTCTCCTATAACCACTACCGTGCTTATGTAAGGTGATGTTTTCAGGAGGTTTTCAATCGGCTGAGGAGCCACATTTTTACCTCCGGAGGTAACGATCAGGTCTTTCTTTCGATCGTTTATAACTAGGAAACCGTCTTCATCAAGGTAGCCGATGTCGCCCGTATGGAACCAGCCACCTTCAAAAGCCTCGCGGGTAGCTTCTTCCTTTTTATAATAACCCTTCATCACATTCGGACCGCGGGCCAGAATTTCGCCATCAGGAGCGATTTTAATCTCCACCTCCGGAATCGGAGGCCCTACCGTTCCGAACTTAAGGGCGCCGGGACGATTAACCGCCAGCACCGGCGCTGTTTCGGTTAAGCCATATCCCTCATAGATGACCAGGCCAAGGGCGTAGAAAAACTCGGCTATGTCTTTAGCCAGAGGAGCCCCTCCGGAAATGAAGAATCGCACCCTGCCACCGGTTCTTTCTATTATTTTGCTGAAAACCAGCCGGTGCGCGATCTTCCGCTTGAATCTTAGAATGGCTGGAATCTTCTCACCGGCCAGGTCTTTCTGTGCGTATTTTCTTCCAATTTTGAGCGCCCAGAAAAAAATCTTCTTTTTCAGGGTCGAGCTGCTCAGAACGTTATCCATCACCCTGGCATATATCTTTTCAAAAACCCGGGGAACGCTGACCATGATGTGCGGTCTGACCTCGAGCAGATTCTGAGCCACTGTATCCACGCTCTCGGCAAAAGCCACCGTGGCACCGGCATACAGATAGGAAAACATAACCATGCGTTCGAGAACGTGCGAGAGCGGAAGGAATGACAGGACCGTATCCCGGTATGAAATATCAAACATGGCCACGCAGGTTTTCACGTTCGAAATGAAGTTGTGATGGGTGAGGATGACGCCTTTGGGTTCGCCGGTCGTCCCCGATGTGTAAATGAGAGAGGCTTCGTCTTCCGGTTTTACCCCTTCAGCCAGCTCCCGGAAAAGTCCAGGCCTTTCGGCCTCAACCTGGCGACCTGTCTCCAGCAGGCGGTCAAAATTTAAGTAACCTGGAATCTCCCCTTCCTCGAAAGTGATATAGTGACGCACCTGAGTCAGGTTAGGCCTTATGCTTTCAATCTTCGCCCGCTGTTCCGCACTGGAGACGACCACCACCATTGCATCCGAATCTCTGATTATGTACTCCGCCTGAGGAGCCGTGAGAGAAGTGTAAATCGGAACTGTCAACCCGCCCTGACAGATGGTGGCAAAATCCGTCATCACCCATTCGGGCCGGTTCTCCGAAAGGATGATTAACTTATCCCCTTTCCTGAAGCCAAGTTGATGCAGGGCAAGCGCCAGATGAACCACTTTTTTTCAAACTCTTCTGTTGAAATCGGCACATACTTACCCTCTTTTTTGTAAAGCATCAGGTCAGGCTTCCGGTAAGAGCTGACGGTGTTCAAAAAAAGCTGCGCTAAGGTTTCAACCATTCCTGCCCTCCTCAGAAAAATCAGGTAGATTTTAAGAAATAGCCCGCTTAAAATCAAACAGTAAATTAAAGGGGGGCTGACTCAGTCTTCCCTGACCTTGGCGATGGAGCAGACCCGGTCGTTATCCTCAAGCTGAATCAACCTGACTCCCTGAGTGGCCCGGCTGAGCGGTCTGATGTCGGTCGTCCTGATCCGGATGACCTTTCCGCTCACCGTGATGATCAGCAGGTCATCTTCATTAACACCGACCATGGCTAAAGCCGGGCCGATCTTGTCAGTAATTCTGAGGTTAATGACCCCCTGACCGCCCCGGCTATGGACAGGATAATCCTCGAGCGGTGTTTTCTTCCCGTAGCCCTTTTCGGATACGGTAAAGATATATTTGTCTTCCGGGCCGACAACGATCATGCTGATAACGCGGTCTTTCGGCTTCAGAGTAATCGCTTTTACGCCCGCTGCCTGACGTCCCATCGGCCTGACCTGATTCTCCCTGAACCTGAGGGCCTTGCCCATCCTGGTGCCGATGATGATGTCATTCTTCCCGCTGGTCAGAGCGGCGGCAAACAGCTGGGTGTTTGGCTTGAGATTCATGGCGATGATTCCGCCCCGCCGCACATTCTTAAACTCGCTCAACCTGGTTTTCTTTATCAGGCCGCTGTCGCTCATGATGACCACATACTGATCATCACGGAATTCTTTCACCGCCAGAATGGACTGTACTTTCTCATCCGGCTGCATTTCCAGCAGGTTGGCGATCGATTTTCCCCTTCCTGACGGGCCGGCCTCGGGAACATCCAGAGCCTTCAGCCAGTACATCCGGCCCCTATTGGTGAAAACCAGAAGATAGGAATGGGTCGAACCGATAAACAGGTTCTCGACCACATCTTCCGCCTTCATCTCTATGCCCTTGCGTCCTTTGCCACCCCGGCTCTGGTAGCGGTAAACGCTGAGCGGTGTGCGCTTGATATAGCCGGACCTGGTGAAGACAATGGCCACATCTTCTTCCTTAATCAAGTCTTCGGCTTTGATTTCGGTGATGACCTCGTCCCTGATTTCGGTACGTCTTTCATCCTGGTATTCTTCTTTAATCTGTTTCAGTTCCTCCTTGATTATCTGAAGGACCATTTCCGGATTATTCATAATAAGCTTCAGTTTCTTGATCAGGGCCAGCAGATCCCGGTGTTCCTGAACGATCTTCTGCCTTTCCAGCCCGGTCAATCTCTGAAGTTGCATTTCCAGAATGGCCTGCGCCTGGATGGCCGTAAGCTTGAACTTGCTCATCAGGCCGTTTTTAGCTTCTTCCACTGTTTTGGATGCTCTGATCAGAGCGATTACCGCATCCAGGTAATCAAGAGCTATCAGCAAACCCTCCAGCACATGCGCCCGGTGTTCGGCTTTTTTCAGGTCGTGCCTCGTCCGGCGGAAGATGACTTCCCGGCGGTGGGCGATGAAGTGGTTCATCATGTCCAGCAGGTTCAGGAGTTTTGGTTGCTTGTCAACTATGGCCAGCATGATGATGCCGAATGATGTCTGAAGCGCTGTATGCTTGTACAGGTTGTTCAGGATGATTTCCGGAAGCTCGCCTTTTTTGACCTCTATTACCACCCGGATGCCCTCGCGGCTGGACTCATCTCGGATATCGGCAATACCTTCTATTTTCTTGTTGTTCACCAGATCGGCGATATTTTCCAGCAACCGGGCTTTGTTCACACCATAAGGAATCTCCACTATAACGATTCTGTCCCTTTCTCCCTTATCACCACGCTCGATGATCGTCTTGGCCCTGAGATGGATAACGCCCTTGCCTTCCTGATAGGCCTGACGGATAGCCTGACGGTTAAAGACATAGCCACCGGTAGGAAAATCCGGACCTGGAATGAATTTCATAATTTCGTCCAGAGAGGCCTGGGGATGGTCGATCAGATAAATCAGGCCATCGCAAACTTCTCCCAGATTGTGCGGGGGAATGTTGGTGGCCATGCCCACGGCTATGCCGGAAGCTCCGTTCACCAGCAGGTTGGGAAATTTCGCCGGCAGCACCTCCGGCATCAACAAACTTTCGTCGTAATTGGGAACGAAGTCAACGGTATCTTTCTCTATATCCGCCAGCAACTCTTCCGCCAGCCGGGTCATCCGGACTTCGGTATAACGCATGGCGGCCGGCGGGTCGCCATCTATAGACCCGAAATTACCCTGGCCGTCCACCAGCGGATAGCGGAGGCTGAAATCCTGAGCCATCCGGACCAGCGCGTCGTAAACGGCCATGTCGCCGTGCGGATGGTACTTACCGATGACGTCACCCACTATCCTGGCCGATTTCTTATATGGCTTGTTGTGGGTGGTACCGGTTTCCCACATGGCGTACAGCACACGTCTCTGAACCGGTTTAAGACCGTCCTTGATATCCGGGATGGCCCGCCCGATAATCACGCTCAGAGCATAATCCAGGTAGGACTTTTTCATCTCCTCTTCCAGGCTGACCACAGAAACGCTCTGAGCCACAGGCATCAGCTGGGTGGTTTTTTCCTTGGCGGGTTTACGGGTTTCAGCCTGATTTTCTTCAGGTCTGGAGGAAGGTTTTTCGGGCACAACCTGCTTCTTTTCAAGTTTTTCTTCTTTCGCCCTTTTAATTTCCTTTTCCTGTTCCTTAGCTTTTTCTTTTTTTACCTGACTCTTTTCCTTTTTTTCTTTTTTCCCTTTTCCAGCCATCAGGCAAACCTTTCCTGGATATTATCAAGCTGCCTCAGATATCGAGATTCTGAGCCAGCAGCGCATTCTCTTCGATGAACTCCCGTCTCTGCTCGACTTCCTCCCCCATCAAAATCGAAAATACCTTATCCGCTTCGACGGCGTCCTGGATGGAAACTTTGAGGAGAGACCTGGTCTCCGGGTTCATCGTGGTCTCCCAGAGCTGCTCGGGAGTCATCTCGCCCAGACCTTTGTATCTCTGAATGGTCACGCCTTTTTTCCCTTTTTCAAACAGGTATTCTATCAGCTTGTTCTCATTATCGATGGTGACCGACTCGGTAGAATTCAGTACTTCATACGGCGGCTGGTAGCCTTCCAGCTCTTTGATTATCTTGTAAAGGTTTTTATACTCGATGGAATTGATCAGATCGAGGTTCACCCTGGTGCGACTGGCAAACCCGTTCACCTGAAAACTGGCGATGATTTCATAAGCGTCATATTCTTCGTCATGAACCAGGTCGGTCTGAAAACCAAGCTGGCTGATGAGCGTCTCCAGCCTCTTCATCTTCTTTCTATCCTGGAGATATTCCAGATCCTCGACGTTTTCTCTGATGAGCATCTCGATTAAGCCATAAGGAGTGTTTTTCCTCTGCAGGTAGGAGATATAATTTTTCTTCTGTATAACTTTCAGGACAAAACGACGCAGCTTTTCCCCCTCAATCGGTTCTTTCTGGTTTTTAACTTTAATCTTGAATTCCTCAGAAATTTTCTTCACGATCCACTTTTCGTAATCGCGCTCTTCCTTCAAATACTGAACTTCACGCCCTCTGGTAATTTTGTAAAGAGGAGGCTGGGCAATGTACAGATGGCCGTTTTCGATCAGAGGCCTCATCTGCCGGTAGAAGAAAGTCATCAACAGCGTCCGGATGTGGGAACCATCGACGTCAGCATCTGTCATGATTATTACTTTATGATAGCGAAGCTTTTCCAGGCTGAAATTTTCCTCACCGCCGGTTGTGCCCAGGGCGGCAATAATCGTGCCAATTTCTTCGTTGTTGAAAATTTTGTCCGGCTGAGCCTTCCAGACGTTCAGGATTTTGCCGCGCAAAGGCAGAATGGCCTGAAAGCGTCTGTCCCTGCCCTGCTTGGCAGAACCGCCGGCGCTGTCTCCCTCAACGATAAACAGCTCGGCCAGAGCCGGGTCTCTTTCCTGACAGTCAGCCAGTTTGCCCGGAAGCGAGGTGGCTTCAAGAACGCTCTTTCTGCGGGCAAGTTCCCTGGCCTTTCTGGCCGCCTCCCTGGCCCGGGCTGCGTCAATGGCCTTGGCCACTATTCTCTTAGCGTTAGTGGGGTTTTCCTCGAGATAGGCACTCAGCTGTTCGTTGACCAGCGATTCGACGATGCCCTTAACTTCTGAATTTCCGAGCTTGGTTTTCGTCTGCCCTTCAAACTGGGGATCCCTTATTTTGATGCTCAGGACGGCCGTCAGACCTTCCCGGGCATCGTCACCGGAAATGCCCCCTGAGCCCAGATCCTTCAGCATGTTATGGGCTTCCGCGTAATTGTTCAGACAGCGGGTCAGGGCTGACTTGAACCCTATAAGATGGGTTCCTCCTTCGATGGTGTTGATGTTATTGACGAAGGTAAAAATATTTTCGGTGTAACCGGTGTTGTACTGAAACGCCACTTCAACCTGTATGTCATCCTTTTTTGCCTGAAAATAAATCGGCCGGGGATTCAGGACCGTTTTGTTCTGGTTCAGGTACTGAACGAACTCCACGATACCGCCCTTGTACTGAAACTCATGGGTCTTGTTTATTCTTTCATCGGTAATGATGATTTTCAGTCCGGAGTTGAGAAAAGCCAGCTCCCGCATCCGCTGGGTGAGAATTTCAAAGTTGAACTCAGTGGTTTCAAATATTTCCTCATCCGGCCAGAAGGTTATTTTTGTGCCAGTCTTATTGGTTTTGCCGATCTTTTTGAGCGGAGTTATCGGATTGCCGCGCTCATACACCTGTGTCCAGATCCCGCCGTCTCTCTTGATCTCCAGTTCGAGGCGCCTGGAGAGGGCGTTGACCACTGACACTCCCACTCCGTGCAGTCCGCCCGAAACTTTGTATGTTTTGTCATCAAACTTTCCGCCGGCGTGGAGGACGGTCATGACCACCTCAGCCGCGGGTCTCTTCTCCTTTGGATGGATGTCTACAGGAATACCCCGGCCATCGTCGATTACCGTAACCGAATTGTCAACATGAATAATAACTTCAATACGGGTGCAGTATCCGGCCAGCGCTTCGTCCACTGAATTGTCAACCACCTCATAGACCAGATGATGCAATCCCTCCGGCCCGGTGCTGCCGATGTACATCGCCGGCCGCTTCCGGACGGCTTCCAGTCCCTTTAAGACCTTTATACTTTCCGCTGTATAATTTTGTTCCTTCATGGGTTTCACCTGAAAGGGAAAATTAGGGGGTTACAGGATGAAGATTTACCGCATAACCCTGATGTCATTTTCAGGGTTAATTATAGCTTAATTCACTCTAAAAGTAAAGAAAAAATTTGCCTTAAAGGCACTCCGGCACTGATTATAAATTGTTTATAATCAATAAGATATAAAAATTCCGCATTCTTCCCCGGGACAGACTGCCCTTCTCGGACAAAACCTCGTTTATTTTACCATCAGAAAAGAGAAGGTTGTCACAGTTTCAGCTTAAAATTTGACTTATTCTGGGTTAGAATATTGACTGGCCGGAGGAAAAAATGCCTGCGAACCTTCCGCCCGAATATTACGAGGTGGAAAAGACCCTGCGCCAGGCGCGAAGCCCGGAAGAAAAAATCGCCATAATGGAAAAGCTCCTCTCGATCATCCCCCGGCATAAAGGCACCGAGAAGCTGGTAGCCCTCTACCGTTCGAAAATAGCCAAACTGAAGGAAGAAATCGAAAGGCGACCGGCCGCCAGGAAGGTTCAGCTTTTCAGAATCGAAAAATCAGGAGCCGGTCAGGTAATCGTCATAGGACCTCCTAATTCAGGAAAATCATCCCTTATCCGGGCACTGACCGGGGTCGAGGTGGAAGTGGCTGATTTTCCCTTTACCACCAGAATCGCCGCTCCGTACATGATGCCCTTCGAAAACATTAAAATTCAACTTATCGACACCCCGCCGATCACCGTCGATTTTCTGGAATCCTGGCTGGTGGAGATGATCAAGATGGCCGAAGCTGTCCTTCTGGTTCTGGACGCCAGCAGTCCTGATTCGTCATCCGGGCTGGAGGTAATATTGAACCGGCTGAAAGAGAGAAAAGTTGAACTGGTGCCGGAAAACGTTTCCATACCGCCAGACAGATTTCCTTTTTTGAAAAGGTCACTGCTGGTGCTGAACAAAATCGACCTGAGAGAAGCTTCTGAACTACAGGAAGAACTGGAGATTCTCTTCAACCAGCTTCCGGAAAAAATTGCCGTTTCCTCCCTGAACGGAGCCGGAATAGAAGAACTGAGGCTAAAGATTTTCCATCTTCTCCAGATTGTCAGAGTTTACAGCAAGGCGCCCGGCAAGAAACCCGACCTGGAATCCCCGTTCATCCTGAAAAAAGGCAGCACCATTCTCGACCTGGCCCGGGTGATTCACAAGGATTTCGCCGAAAAACTCAATTACGCCCGTGTCTGGAACAAACAGGGGACGATCTCCGGTCTGCGGGTAACGCGGGACTATGTGCTCCAGGATGAAGACACGGTGGAGCTGCACATCTAACCCCGGCCGGAGTTTCCTGCAATCAGAAACAGCTGATGGATGCGTTTAATAAGCTCAATTTCTTGAAAAACTCTGTGGCCTGAGCTCCAGAGCGTCACCTTACCGCTTGCTGGCGAAAATACCAGCCATGCCTCACTTTAATTTTTCAGCCGGGAGGTTCGCCAGCTCCATCAACGCTAAGAACATCAGCCGGGTCATATCCTCAAGAATTTCCGGATTTATCAGGTTAATATTGTCGCGAGTGTTATGGTAAGTCGGATAAGGAACAACCAGCCCGGAAGTGGAAAAGGAAAGCGTGGGCACATTCACGTCCATAAAACGGGCGGCATCAAGCCTGGGGCGGGTCAGGTTAGCCCAGAAATTTGTACCCATCTCCCGATGTATGTAAGTTGAGTTAGTCTTCTCAAAGGGAGCATACAACCAGGGAAAGTTCCTGCCTGCCAGAGCAAAAATCCTTTCTCCCGTGCCGACCCCATCCATATTGATAAAGGCTACAGTTTTCTCAAGAGGGAAAACCGGGTTCCGCACATAATATTCAGAGCCCTTCACCCCCTGTTCCTCCGCCCCGAAAAAGGCCAGCAGTATGGTTCTCTTCGGCTTCACCTCGCATTTCTTAATGGCTTCAGCCAGACCCAGCATCACAGCCACAGCAGAAGCATTATCGTTGGCTCCGGGCATCAGATCAGGAAAGAGTCCCAGATGGTCAAGATGGCCGCCGACGATGATTATTTCATCTTTCAGGTCCGGGTTAGAACCGGTGATTTTTCCCAGAACGTTATAACCAATTCCTTCCGGATGATGCTCGGTCTTATTCCTGATGGTAAATATTTTCCCGGTGGCGAAAGATTGGGGCTTAAGGCCGGTTCTTATCTTTTCGACTGTTTCCTGATAAGTTCTTCCGGTGCCAGCAAAGATATCATCAACCACAGTCCGACCCACATGGCTGTAAACGAACCCTTTGATGAAATCATTGTTCGGATTGCAGATCGGGCCGTAATAATAAAGCATTCCTTTAGCCCCGTGGGCGGCAGCATTCTGCAACTTGTACTGGTGGAATGAATACGGTCTCCATTTTTTGAAGGTCTCCGGATCCTTCTCCGGGCTCAGCGGCACCTCATTCTCCATCAGGACAATTTTTCCCCTGACATCAACCCCCTTATAATCATCATACCCGAGCTCGGGAGCGGTGATGCCATAACCGACGTAAACCACTTCAGCCGTGACCTCACCAGAATCAGAAGTGCCTCCCGGAAAATATTCATCCTCATACCGATAATACTTTTTTACGACAGCCGCGAGGCGGGAACCAGCCTTACCCACAGTCAGGTGCATCGAAACCTCTCCCCTGTCGAGAATCAGAGTGTATGGATTGGGAAAAGCCTGAAGATAACTTCCATGGTCACCGGCCGGTTCCACTCCCCATTCTTTCAGTCTTGAGATCACCCAGTCTGCGGCCAGGTTATATCCGGGTGTTCCGGTCAGGCGTCCGGCATATTTTTCTGAGGTCAACTCGCGCACGTATTCAATCAGCGTGTTGCTGGATATTTTATGGAAAACACGAAGGAGCTTCTGGCTTTCTTCCGTCTGAGCCGTCTGTGCTGAAAGCGGAAGACAGACTGACAGGATTAAAATAACGGAAAAAAGCGCAGCCGCCAGTCTTTTCAGTCTGATTTTCATCTTATCCTCCTGGTTATCCGGAATCAGATTAATAAGTTTAACTCACGATAAATTCAAATCAAAGAAAATTTTCATTCCTGAATGTCAGCAGCTCAATTTTTTCAGATGGACGGGAACAACCTTAAATTCTTAGAGAAAGCCCTCCACGGAAAAGGAACCCATCAAAGAACCCGGCATCAAGCACGAGATTGAGAGACCTGCTCAGCCTGGCTCTTAAACCGAGATTCATCTGGAATACAGGCAGGAACTTCAGCGGAAAATCCTTGCCCTCAGCCAGACGCTCATCCCGGATCTGTCTCAGGGTTTTAGTTTCAGAATCAGAATATTGCTCGGTCGAGCTATCGGGCAGGGTAAGCGTTCCCTGGTATTCATACCGGTAACTGGCATCAAAAAAGCTCTTCGAAGTGGATATGCCAGCACCGATGGTAAAATAGGGCGAGATAAATTTTGAAGGGAGAAATTCCCAGCGCATGTTCAGGTGAAAGCTCAAAGGTTTGATGATAAATTCGCCGCTGGCCTGACCATTAAAGGTGGCCGGAAGACCGGTGGATGTATCGGTCATCTCCAGTCGAGCAGAAACTTCAGGGAACGAAACCTTCATGGTGCTCTGCTCGATAGCCAGCCCCAGGCTGAAAGCCCCGCCTCTTCCGCCAGGATAAAATCTCAACTCTATGCCCGCATTGTGTCCGGGTGCGTCAAAGCGAACCTGTTGATTGTAACCGCTCTCGACGAATTCCGGATGTTCTTCCTGGATTTTTTCCACAAACCGATCTTTTAAATCATTCTCCAGAGCATCGCTGACCATATTTTCTACCAGTCCGCGAATGAGGTTGAGGGTCCAGCGCGAATAATGAACGTTTATCTCGATATGGCCATCCGCCCGGAGCAACGGCGACAGTAAAAGAAACAGGGTCAGTCCGAATAACCATCCTGAGGCTTTTCTTGAGTTTTTTATCATATGGGTTTGCCTCCTTCTTTTTTTTATTCTATTCCAGATTGATAAGCTCAAGTCAAGCTCCGAACAGCAGCAGGACAGATTTTCCTTCTTCCCATGCGGCAAGATGAAAGGTCCGGAAAGGAGCAGCATCTTTTATGTATCATCTCACCATCCGGCTCAAACATTAATAAATCCAGTTAAGGCGGGGGTCAGAAAATAAATTATATGCCTGAAAAAGCCGGCTCCGCCCGCCTGACCGGCGGTGCCATTAATAGATAAACCGGGCACGGGCCTTGACTGATTTTATTTGATTATCAAATCCACATCTGGTATTGTAGTTGTCTGTTCTGGAGGTTAATTATGAATAAAAATTTACTGATTTTTCTTAGCTTTCTCCTGATCGTTTCCGTCGGCACGATGTCAGCTGCCAATCCCCGGGTTCTGATGAAAACCAGCAAGGGCGACATTGTCATCGAGTTGTTTCCAGACAGAGCCCCCATAACAGTTAAAAATTTCCTGACTTACGTGGACGAGAAATTCTACGACGGGACCATCTTTCATCGGGTGATAAAGGGGTTCATGATTCAGGGCGGCGGACTTACTCCTGACATGATGACGAAAAAACCCACGCACCCGCCGATCAAGAATGAAGCTAATAACGGTCTGAAAAATTTGCGGGGTACGATCGCCATGGCCAGAACGGCAGAAATCGACAGCGCCACCTGCCAGTTCTTCATAAACCTGGTGGACAATCCTTTCCTGGACCATGTTCCCGGCGACCCCAACAAATTCGGATATGCGGTTTTCGGGAAAGTGGTTCAGGGGATGGAAGTGGTGGAGGCCATAGCTGAAGTGCCCACCAGGGTCCGCGGCATCCACCGCGATGTGCCGGTCGAGCCTGTTATCATAATCTCGGTGACCAGAATCCAGTAATTATCTAAAGCAATTTGCTGCCAGCGAAATAGCTGACAGTCAGAATAAAGGCCTCTGATGGTATTTGCCCTTATTCATCTAGCTCTTTTTCTGGGAATCATTGCCTTTTCCATCTATGACCTCATAAAGGGAAATTTTCTCCGGGGCTTAATCTGGCTGTCCTTTATAATCGCCTACTACTTTATTGTTCTCCATCCGGCTGTTAAAAAAGAAATAAAACGAAGGAAAAACAAAACGCCAGCAGCTGGTTCCAGACCGGGAAAACCTAAGAAATGAACGAGCTTAACGATTTATCAGGCTGCGCTTCTGGCTTTTGATATAATCGAAAATTGAAAATTTAATTTTTAATTAAAGGATTTATTGCCATGAAAAAAAACTTATCTTTGCTGGCAGTCTCTTTAATCCTGCTGATGTCCATCGCTTCCTGGATTCAGGCTGCGGAAATTCCTCCACGCCTGAAAAAGGCGGTGGAAAGCATCGACCCGCTGCTGGCCTACCGGCTGACCGGAACGATGGCCTCTGAAGAATTTGCCGGTCGTCTTACCGGACATGAAGGTTATACCAGAGCGGCCAGATGGGCGGCTTCGAAATTCAAAGAGTGGGGGCTGAAACCGCTCGATTCGAAAAACGGGTATCTTCAGCCCTATCCTTCTCCTTACACTGTAGTCGATAAAGCTTCGATGACCCTGCATCTTCCCGGAAAGCCTGATAGCGAAGGGAAACTGCAGTATGAAAAAGTCGAACTTAAACCGGAAAAAGATTTTCTTCCTCTTCTTTATGCGGACAGTGGAGAGCACACGGCCGGGCTGGTTTTTGCCGGCTGGGGAATTTCCGCACCCGAACTAAACTATGACGACTATGCCGGGATTGAGGTGAAAGGCAAATTTATCCTGTGTTTCAGGGGGACTCCGGACCCGACCAGAAGGGAATTTCAACACCACGATGAACACCGCACAAGAATGCGAGTGGCCAGAGAACGCGGAGCCCTTGGCCTGATCTACATTTATCCCGAGGCTCAGGCTAACCCCAACGGAGACTGGCAACCTGGATTCATGCCGGGCATGATCACCGAAAAAACGGCCGACCTGATCTTCAAAGAAATCAACTCCACCACCGGCGAATTGAAAAAAGCTCTTCAGACTTACAGGAGACCCATATCCTTCGAATTGAAGTCACGTCTCTCTTATTCGGTCAGTTCCAGACATTTTCCCGATGGCATCGGCTACAACATAGCGGGCTGGGTTAAGGGATCCGACCCGATATTAAAAAAAGAATTGATTGTGGTCGGAGGTCATTTCGACCACTGCGGTCAACATCTCGGTCTGCTTTTCCCCGGGGCGGACGACAACGCCAGCGGTTCAGCCGTGGTTATGGTCCTGGCCAGAGCTTTTGCCTCGCTTAACCCGAAGCCAAAAAGGTCGATTATGTTTGTCCTGTTCGGCGGCGAAGAACTTGGCCTTCAGGGTTCAACCTACTTTGTGGAGCACCTGCCGGCCGGTTTTGAAAAAGTGACCGCTATGTTTAATTTCGATATGGAAGGTGAAGGGGATGGAGCCTGGTGCGGAGTAAGCGCGGAACCAGCCTGTCTGAAGGAAGCCATTGAAAGAGCGAATCAGGAAATAAACATTATCAGGGGATTTGGAGTCATCAGATCAGTAGGGGTCAGGGGGTCAGACTTTGCGCCTTTCTTTCTTAAGGGCATTCCCTGTGCCAGTTTTGGTTCAAACGGCCCGCATCTCGCCTACCACGGAACTGGAGATACCATCTACCGGATCAACCCGGAAATCATGGGCAGTATCGCTAAGGTGGCTTTTCTCTCGATTTATTTTCTGGCCCAGAAATAATTATAATTAAGGAAGGAGAAAGCAAAGAAGAATGAAAGTAGCAAAAGAAGGAATTATTTTTTACCTTCCTTCGCTGGCGCTTTTTGTTTTAACCCTGCTACCGGGATGGTGGCTGGCTTCGCTCTTTTTCCTTCTTCTTTCGCTGGCCTTCCTGTTTTTCTTCCGCGATCCTGAAAGACAGCCGCCGCCGGGAGAGCACCTGGTACTGTCGCCAGCTGACGGTAAGGTTATCAAAATCGAGGATTATTCCAGTCACCCGGATATGCCTGGAAATGGAAAAGTCGTAAGCATTTTCCTGTCGCTGCTCGATGTTCACTTTACCCGCTCCCCGGTAACGGCCGAGGTAAAAAAAGTGGATTATCATCCCGGAAAATTCTTCCCGGCTTACAGAGACGAGGCCAGCAGCGAAAATGAATCAAACAGCATTTTGCTGCACTCGACCAGAGGTCCGCTGTTCATGAAACAGATGGTCGGGGTGGCGGCCAGAAGGATAAAATGCTACGTTCAGCCCGGAGATAGAGTAACCGCCGGTCAGAAAATCGGACTGATGTATTTTGGCTCTCGCGTCGACCTTTACCTTCCTCCGGATGTAGAACTTAAAATCGCCCCGAACGAGAAAGTTAAAGGCGGGCTGACGATCATAGGAGCATGGAAAAATGAAAGTCAGAATTAAAAAGCCGGCTCCCCGCCTTTTCTTTCTTCCGAGCGTTTTCACCCTGACCAACGTATTCTTCGGCTTTCTTAGCCTGACCTCAACCTTTTACGGACGTTACCGCTGGGCAGCCCTCTGGATCATCATGGCAGCCGTTCTGGACGGGCTGGATGGTCTGGTGGCCCGGGCGACGAAAACCAGCTCGGATTTCGGAATTCAGCTGGATTCTCTGGCCGACGCCATTTCGTTTGCCGCTGCCGGTGGGATCCTTACCTATTTCTGGGCACTCAAGATTCTCGGACCGGCCGGTGTGTTTTTCAGCTTTCTGTTTGTGGTCGGCGGACTTCTGCGGCTTGCCCGTTACAACGTCAGAACCAAAAGCCTGCCCGACCGCAGATTCTACCAGGGGCTGACCGTCCCTTCAGCCGCCATCTTCATGGCCTCGCTGGCCATTTTTCACCCGGAACCTATCTATGACCACCTGACCGCCGTTTATCTGGCCGGTCTGACTTTAATGGTAAGCTTGCTGATGGTCAGCACCCTGCGGTATCGGAATTTTGTGACGATACTCATTAACCGCCCGGTCGATATGAAAACCGGGCTGCTGCTGGCGGTAATTTTAACCGGGATCATCTTTCGGCCGAGGTATTCAATTCTGATCCTGACCACTCTGAACCTGATCAACGGGCCGATCGATTTTCTTGTGCAAAAATTGAAGAGAAAAAAGCCGCTGCCTCATCAGAGCGAAAAACAGAAACCGACGGAAAACCCGGAATCCAAGACCGGAGAATGACCTGGCTGACCGATGATATTCAAAAAGAGAAGCAAAAAGAAAAGGATCGTTTTATCGTTTGCTTTTCTTCTGCTGCTGGCTTTAACTTTCTGGCTGCTTTTCGTTAACAGAGAAGCTGAACAACCAGCTGACATCCACGAAAATTCTAACGTTGTGAACGGAGCAGACATACCGATTCCTTCAGTTACAGAAATTGCCATACCGCCAGGCAGGACTATCACCGATTTACTAGCTCCCTGCGGAATTTCTCCGGCGAAAATCATAGAAATAAGAGAAGCCGTCAGGCCGGTTTACGACCTGGCTAAAATTCCGGCCGGTCAGAAAATAAGACTTTACACCCTGGAAGAAACTCCGCTTTCTTTTGAGCTTGATCTGGATGCTGAACGCTACCTTGAGGTAGACCTGAAATCCAGCCCGCCGCAGGCCAGCATCAAAACTCGACCGATCACCAGACAGCTGGTTCTGGTGGAAGGCATTATTAAAGACTCTCTTATTTCTGCCGTTAATCAGGCCGGGGAACAGGATGTTCTTGCTCTGATGATCGCCGATATATTCGGCTGGGTAATCGATTTTTACATCGACCTCAGACAGAACGACAGTTTCAGGGTGCTGGTCGAGAAAAAATTTATCGACGGACAATTCAGCAGTTACGGTCCTATTCTGGCGGCCTGTTTTATCAACCGGGGTCAGGTGTATGAAGCCTACAGGTATGAACTCCCCGGCAGCGGAAAGGCTGATTACTTTGACCGGAATGGCGGTTCTTTAAGAAAAGAATTTCTGAAATCCCCGCTGAAGTACGCCAGGATAACCTCGCGTTTCAGCAGCCGCCGGCTTCACCCGATAAGAAAAATTTACCGCCCTCACTATGGAGTCGATTATGCCGCTCCGATTGGCACTCCAGTGCAGGCCACAGCTGACGGAGTGGTCACACGGGCCGGCTGGAATGGAGCCGCCGGACTGATGGTAAGAATAAAACACCGGAATGGTTACGAGAGCATGTACCTTCACCTGAAATCTCTGGCTCCAGGGATAAAAACCGGCGCGAGGGTTTCCGGAGGTCAGGTTATAGGATATGTAGGCTCAAGCGGAGAATCCACCGGACCGCACCTGGACTACCGTCTTCTGTATCAAGGCAGATACGTCAATCCGCTCAGCTGGAAATTTCAACCGGCTGAGCCGGTGCCTTCAGCCTATCTGCCGGATTTTCAGAATAAAATAAAAACTTACCGCCAGCTTCTTTCTTTCCCGGTACGATTTTACAGCTTCTTTTGACTTCAGACCGTTAATTTCAATAAAATAGCCAAGAGGGGTAAATCAAGGAGGCAACCATGAAACTCACTATAAGTGTTTTAAAAGCGGACATCGGCAGCATCGGAGGCCATCTTAAACCGAGCCGGGCCGTGTTTGAAGAAGTGAAAAATTTTGTGGCGGCCAGAAGCAAGGGATTGCTTATCGACTACTATATCAGTTCAACCGGTGATGACATCGCCATTCTCTGCACCCACACCCTGGGCACAGGCAACGCGAAGATACATCAGTTAGCCTGGGAAGCCTTTCAGGCCGGAACCGCTGTGGCTAAAAAAACTGGCCTTTACGGAGCCGGGCAGGACCTGCTGAAGGACGCTTTTTCCGGCAACGTCCGGGGGCTCGGACCCGCAGTGGCCGAAATGGAAATCGAAGAAAGAGAAAATGAGCCTTTCATTTTCTTCGCGGCAGACAAAACCGACCCCGGCGCTTACAACCTGCCTTTCTATTTAGCTTTCGCCGACCCGATGTATTGCTCCGGTCTGATCCTCAGCCCGAAGATGAGTCAGGGTTTTAAGTTCCGCATCATTGACGTCAGTTACACAGAAAAAACCAGAGTGATAGAACTGGTGGCGCCCGAAGAGCTCTATGACATTGCCGTTCTCCTTCGCGACACCGAGAAATATGTCATCGAGAGCATCTGGTCGCGCAGCACCGGCAACCAGGCTGTAGCCATTTCCACACAGCGTCTGCACAACATTGCCGGAAAATACACCGGTAAGGACGACCCGGTGGCGGTGGTTAGAGTTCAGGGAGAATTTCCAGCCACCGGCGAGGTGCTGGCTCCCTTTAATATCGGTCATTATGTCGCGGGTTTTATGAGGGGCAGCCACATCGGACCCCTGATGCCCTGCAGGCTCAACACGACGGTCTCCTACTTTGATGGACCTCCGGTGGTAACCGGAGCGGCTTTTTCCGTGAAGGAAGGCAGACTTTCTGAACCGGTAGACGTTTTTGACCATCCTTACTGGGACTTCGTCAGATCTCAGATAGCTCAGAAAGCTTCAGAAATCCGACGCCAGGGATTCTGTGGAGCTTCGATGCTGCCCTACTCAGAGCTGGAGTACGGCGGAGTCGTGGAGAAACTGAAACAGCTGGATCAGAAGTTTTTCCTTGTCGATTGACATTATTTTCTTTAGGCGGTATTGTAACTGAAAGAGTTAAAGATGAAAGAAAGAAAACATCCGATTCCAGCGGTGGATTTGATCATTGAGGTTAAACGTCCCGACGGGCGCACCGGGATAGTTCTGATTGAAAGGAAAAACCCCCCTTACGGCTGGGCCCTGCCGGGAGGTTTTGTCGACTACGGTGAGACAGTGGAACAGGCGGCCATCAGGGAAGCGAAAGAAGAAACTTCTCTCGACGTGGAATTGCTCGGCCAGTTTCATACCTATTCTGACCCGGGGCGCGATCCGAGAGGACACACCATATCCACCGTGTTCATAGCCAGAGCCAGCGGAACGCCAAGGGCAGCCGATGATGCCAGAAACGCAGGCATTTTCACCAGGGAAGAAATAAATTTCCCGCTGGCTTTCGACCATCGCCAGATAATCGAAGACTATTTTGCCTGGCGCGAAAAACATCCTGAAGAACCGGAAGCTGCAGAACAGGAAGAAAATGGAACCGGCTCCTGTAACTTTTCCGATGAAGGCGAAGACCTGGTCGAGCTCACCAGGGTGTGGAGCCTGGCTGAAGCTGAAGTGATCAAGAGCTTTCTCGGAGCCAGCAGCATCGAATGTGTGCTGAAGGGTCAGATTGTTCATTCGATTTACCCGTTCACCATGGACGGGCTGGGTGAGACTATTATCATGGTGATGAAAAAAGACCTGGAAAAAGCTAAAGAGCTTCTTCAGGACTATTCCTGTTCGAAAACCGGAGATTGAGGGTCGACGAACATCTGACCCCCTGTCATTCCGCCTGAAATTTCCCTTTCTGATACCCCGAAAAATATTTTAACCTGACGGGAATTTTTTGCTTGACTTTTATATTTTTCTTTCCTATATTTAGGTCAAAACGGGATAAAACGGGATAAAATGGGAAAAACGGCCGCCAACAACCTGCTGATCGGAAGTTATTCCGCGCGTCTCGACCGCAGCGGCCGGCTGAAAATACCGGAAAAGTTCCGTGATGTTATAGAGCAAACTTACGGAAAGGATGTGTTCATCACTTCGCTCACCGACGAATCAGTTCAGATTTATCCTCTAGCTGTCTGGGAACAGATGACCAGAGTGGCCAGCGAAGGAACCGTGGTTCTCCGTCCGGACATCCGACGTTTTCTTCTGCGGGTTAATCTGAAAGGCAGCCATCATCAGATTGACGCCAAGGGGAGAGTTCTGATCACTCAGAGTCTGCGCGAAAAAGCCAGGCTCAACGCCGAAGTGGAGGTGATCGGGTTAAACAATCATCTTGAAGTCTGGAACAAGGAAGTTCTGGAATCAGCTATCGAAAAACGACCTCTGACCGAGGAGGATTTTGAAAACATTGCCCGTCTTGTCCCCCCGAGGAAAGAGTGAATGAAAGAATACGGGCACAGGCCAGTGCTGGTTGAAGAAACGCTGGCCTATCTGCAGGCCTCAAGGCCAGGGGTCTACATAGATTGCACGATCGGACTGGGGGGACACGCTCTGGAGATTTTAAGAAGAAATCCCGGAGCCAGAATCATCGGATTTGACCTGGACGAACAGTCTCTGCGAGCAGCCTCGGAGAGACTGGCGAAATACAGGGACAGGGTCAAATTGTTTCAACTGGACTTCAGGGAAAGTCTCAACTTTGAGAACCTGATTCCCTTCCCTGAAGTCAGAGGGATTCTGGCTGACCTGGGCATTTCATCTTTTCAGCTGGACAATCCCGAGCGAGGTTTCAGTTTCAACCTGGAAGGGCCGCTTGATATGAGAATGGACACCAGACAGAAAACCACCGCCGAGAAAATACTGATGACCTATCCGGAAACCCGTCTGGCTGAGATTTTTAAGAAATACGGAGAACTGAACCATACCAGACTGCTGGCCAGGAAAATAGTTTCTGAAAGAAAGCTCGGGCTCATCAAAACCACTTCCGACCTCAAACGGCTGGTGGAAGAAGTTTACCGCTGGACTCCGCAGAAGCATCACCTTCACCCGGCAGCGAAGGTTTTTCAGGCTCTCAGAATCGAAGTTAACCAGGAACTGAAGGACCTCGACCGCTTTCTGGAAAACCTCGCCCGGAAATGCTTTCCCGGAACCAGGATTGTGGTGATTTCTTTTCATTCGCTTGAAGACCGGCTGGTAAAAAATGCCTTCCGGAAACTGGCTTCGGGAGAAAGCGGTCAGCCGGTGGTGAAAATTCTAACTCGCAAACCGGTCAGCCCGACCGCTGAAGAAGTAGCGGCCAACCCGCGAAGTCATTCCGCCAGATTGCGGGCGGCCGAGAGGATATAGCCATGGTCAGGAAAAAGTACACCTGGAAACAGCTGGCGCTGGGCATCGGCCTGGCCCTTCTGCTTCTGGGTAACCTGACCTTTTACATCTGGTATCAGAGCGAATCGATCAGGCTCGGTTATCGCATCCATGAGATGGAGATAAAAGCCGAAAAGCTAAGGGAAGAAATAAAGAGGCTGGAAACCAGAAAGGAAGCTCTGCTCTCTCTGGACAGGATCGATCGTCTGGCGCGGGAAAAACTCGGATTGAAAGAACCAAAGTCAGACCAGATTATTTTTGAAAATCAGGTCGTCCGATGAAAGTGGTGATTCAGCCCGGTGCCCCCTTTTATTCCGGCCACAGGCAGAAAGCTAAAATCGTCTTCAGCTTCCTTCTGCTCTGGTTCATCATAATCTTCGCCAGGTTGATCGACCTTCAGGTTATCGAACACAAGAAATTGAAAGCGATAGTCCAGGAACAGAGTCAGGACCTCATCACCGTCCTGCCCACGAGAGGGACGATTTTTGACAGAAACGGAAGGATCCTCGCCCGCAGTCTCCCGGCAGCTTCTGTTTTCTTTTCCCCGGTTCAGGGTGAATCATTCGAACATCAGGTTAAAGGGATTTACCAGCTCAAAGCCATTCTCCAGTTGAGCGACTCCGAGCTGAAAAAAATTATCAATTCGGTAGAAAAACGTCGCCGGTTTACCTGGATAAAAAGAAAAATCCCGCTGGAAGTGGCGGAAAAAGTCAAAAGCTTGAAGCTGCCCGGAATTTATATTCTGGAAGAAAACAAAAGATTTTATCCCCAGGGAACTCTCGCCGCTCACCTGCTGGGCGGAGTCAGCATAGACGATGTCGGACTGGCCGGAGTTGAATACTACTACAACACGCTGCTCCGCGGAGAAGAAGGGCAGCAGCTGATTATGAAAGACGCCCGTCGCCGCGAATTTTTTATCGAAACCATCAAGGAAACAAAGCCGGGTCAGGACCTTTATCTGACGATCGACTCAACCATCCAGTACATAGCGGAAAAAGAACTGAAGCAGGCTGTCGAGAAACATCAGGCAAACTGGGGGACGATTGTGATTCTGTCGCCCCGCACCGGAGAGGTTCTGGCGATGGCTACCTATCCGGACTATGACCCGAATGAATTTCCGCCACCTGAACATCTCATGCTCAACCGGGCAATCCAGCATACTTATGAACCCGGGTCAACGGTCAAGATAATAACCGCCGCCGCGGCCAGGGAGCTGGCCGGGTTGAGCTGGAACAGCTTTTATGACTGCAGTCAGGGGTATCTGGTTTTTGGCGGGACCATCGTTCGCGACCATGTCCGCCTCGGAGTGCTCAGCTTTCCAGAAGTCATCATCCATTCTTCCAACGTAGGAGCGATCAAAATCGCCGAGCAGATCGGCGCAGAAAATGTCTACCGGATGTTTAAGTTATTCAGGTTCGGAGAAAAAACTGGTATCGACCTTCCGGGCGAAGAGGCGGGCGTGCTTCACCCCCTGGAAAGATGGAGGAAATCGTCACTGCGGGTAGCCATCGGCTATGAGATTTCTGCGACTCCTCTCCAGGTGCTCAGAGCGATGAACGTTTTCGCCAGCGGCGGCCATCTGATAAAGCCCAGAGTGAGACTGGAGAAGCCAGCTCCCCTGAAGGATGTCATCCCCGCGAGTTTTGAATCTCTGCCCGAAGGTCAACCGATCCTGAATTCACAGACGACCGCCGAGCTGGTCAGCAGGATCTTCGAAAAAGTAGTTGAGCTCGGGACAGGTCGCGAAGCCGGCCTGCCCGGTTATGCCATAGCCGGGAAGACCGGAACAGCCCAGAAATATGTGCCTGAGCTCAAAAGCTATTCGAGTTCGCGACACGTAGCCTCCTTCGTCGGGTTCGTTCCGGCAGATCGGCCGCTTATTTCGATGATCGTGGTCATAGACGAACCGCGGGGCGCTTTTCATTACGGCGGTCAGGTAGCCGCTCCAGTCTTCAGAGAGGTGGCCAGAAAGGTTCTGCTTTACCTGCAGCAACCGCCCCGCAAAATGGCAGAAGGGCTGATAATAGCCAGAAAAGACACTTCTTTTCAAGGAGTGAGTGATTGAGATGAGACTTTCCGAATTGTTGAAAGAAATCCGGGTGGTAAATCTGCAGTCGAAGGAAGACCCGGAAATAACCGGAATAGCCTACGATTCCCGCCGGGTTCGGCCTGGAAACATCTTTGTGGCCATCAAGGGAGAACGGGCTGACGGGCATGATTTTTTGAAAGAAGCATTCGAACGGGGAGCGGCCGCCATAATCTCCGAGCGACCGGCTCCTCGGGAAGTAGAAAAACCCTGGGTTGAAGTGCTCGATGCCCGGGAAGCCATGGCTCTGCTTTCGGCTGCTTTTTACGGGCATCCTTCATCGCAGCTCAAAATGGTGGGCATCACCGGGACGAAAGGAAAAACCACCACCACCTATATTCTGGAAGAAATTCTCAAAACCGCCGGCTATCATCCCGGAGTGGTGGGAACGGTGGAGTACCGCTGGGCGGGAAAACAATTCACGGCCGAAAGAACCACACCGGAAGCGCCCGACATTCAGAAGTTTCTCCGCCAGATGGTAGAAGACGGCGTTACCCATTGTCTGATGGAAGTTTCCTCTCATTCGCTCGAACTAAAAAGGGTCTGGGGAATCGGATTTGACGTGGCCGTATTCACCAACCTCAGCGGAGAGCATCTCGATTTCCATCAGACGATGGAGAATTACTTCAAATCAAAGAAAAAACTGTTTTATCTGAACCATAAAAGACAGGCTTCAATCGTCAACATCGACGACCCCTGGGGCGAGAAACTTCTCAGCGAATTGCCGATGCATACCATCAGCTTCGGTTTCAAAAAGGAAGCGGTGATCAGGGCCGAAGATTTCAGCATCGGTGAACAGGGAATGACGGCCACCGTTTCCACTCCGCTCGGTCAGCTGACCTTCACCACTTCGCTTATCGGCAGGCACAATCTTTACAACTTCTTAGCCGCCATATCCGTCGGACTGGTGCTGTCGATTCCGATTCCTGAAATAATCAGAGGCATCAGCTCGCTCAAAAAAGTCCCGGGTCGTTTTGAACTCGTCCCGAACAAACTTGGACTTAAGGTGCTCGTCGATTATGCTCATACTGATGCTGCCCTGGAAAATCTCCTGCAGGCTGTCCGGAGTCTTAATCCCAGAAAAGTCATACTGGTGTTCGGGTGCGGCGGTGACCGCGACCGTCTGAAACGGCCCCGCATGGGCGAGGTGGCCGCTCGTCTGGCAGACTGGACGATCATCACTTCGGACAATCCAAGGTCAGAAGACCCGGAAAAAATCATGGCTGAAATTGAACATGGTTTTCATAAAGCTGGAAATCGCAGTTACGAAAAAATAGTCGACCGCCGGAAAGCCATAGAAACGGCCATCACCATGGCCGGAAAGGGCGACTGGGTGGTGCTGGCCGGAAAAGGTCACGAAAATTACCAGATCTTCGCCGACCGGACGATCCACTTCAGCGATGTGGAGACAGCCCGGGAAATTCTCAGCCGCCTGGAGGAAAAATAGGATGCTCGGACTGACGCTCGGACAGATTGCCAGATTGACCGGCGGACGTCTGCTTCAGGGCCGGCCGGATGTTCCGGTGCTGTCCTATATTTTTGACTCAAGACAGGCGGCTCCTGGAGCTCTGTTTTTCGCTCTGAAAGATAAGCGGGACGGTCATGAATTTGTCCGTGACGCGATGGAAAAGGGAGCTGTGGCTGCTTGTGTCTCCGAAGAAGTTTCCGGCCTGACTCCCGATTTCGGTCTGATCAAAGTAGATGACACTCTGAAGGCCCTGCAAACCCTGGCGGCCAGAGTGCTGGACCACAGTCAGATGAAGGTTGTGGGGATTACCGGAAGCGTCGGCAAAACCTCAACCAAAGAATTCACCGCCCGCCTCCTCCGGGAAAAATTCCGCGTGTTGAAATCTCCCGGAAATTTCAACAACCAGATCGGCGTTCCGATAGCCATACTGTCGATGACCGGGTCGGAAAAGGTGGCTGTCCTGGAAATGGGGATGAGTCAGCCGGGAGAGATCAGAAAATTGACCCGGATCGCGCCCCCGGACGTGGCTGTGATCACGGCTGTCGCTCCGGTTCATCTGGAATTTTTCGGATCGCTCGAAGGCATTGCCCGGGCAAAACGTGAAATACTGGAAGGAGCCAGGCCCGGAGCCCTGGCCGTGATGAACGGCGACGACCTGGTCCTCAGAAACATGGCAGCCGGCTGGACTGATGGTCGGACGATTTTTTACGGATCAGGTCCTGATTGTCAGGTCCGGGCTGAAAACCTTCAGCACCTCGGGCTGGCCGGCATTTCCTTTAACCTGATCTTTAACGGCGAAAAAACTGAATTGCGGGTACCCTTTCTCAACCGGGCTCTGGTCTGGAACCTGCTGGCGGCCTGCGCCGTAGCCCGGACGTTTGGATTAAAGCTGGAAGAAATATTACCTGCTCTCCACGACCTGCCTCAGGTCGAACACCGGGGTCAACTTCTGGAATTAAAGGGCGGCCTTAAACTCTACGACGACTCCTACAATTCGAACCCGGTTGCTCTGAAAGCAGTTCTGGAAAGTCTAGGTTCGGTTCAGACCGGCCGGAAGATTGCGGTTCTCGGTGACATGCTCGAGCTCGGTCCGGAGGAATTGAGGTTTCACCGGGAAGCTGGCCGCACAGTGGCAGAAACCGGATGGAATATTCTGGTGACTGTCGGGCAGAGAGCCAGGTCGATGGCGGAAGGAGCGTGTGAAGCGGGGATGCCGGAGGAAGCGGTTTTTTCTTTTGACGAGGCGCTGTCCGCAGCCGAATGGCTTAAACGTTTCCTCCAGCCCGGAGATTTCTTGCTGGTGAAAGGTTCCCACGGTCTGGCTCTCGAACGGATCGTGGAATTATTGAAAAAAGAGATGGAGGACTGAAGTGCTGTACTGGCTGCTCGTCCCGTTAAGAGAGTATTTCTTCTTTTTCAACGTCTTCCGGTACATAACCGTCAGGACCGCTCTTGGCGGAATCACCGCGCTCGTGCTGATGTTCATTTTTACCCCGCTGTTCATCAGCCTTCTGAAGAAACATCAGGTCGGACAGGAAATCCGGCCGGAAGGACCTGCCTCCCACCTGAACAAAAAAGGCACCCCCTCAATGGGTGGCGTACTCATCATCGGAGCCACCGTCATCTCCACCCTGCTGTGGGGTAATCTGGGAAACATCTATGTCTGGCTGGCCATCGGCAGCATGCTGTTTTTTGGCGCGATCGGTTTCAGCGACGATTTCCTGAAATTCCGTTACCGCCGTTCTCTGGGTTTAACCGCCAGGCAGAAACTCATTCTGCAATCGCTGGTGGCAGCCATTCTGGCCCTGATTCTCGTGCTCATCGGTCTGAAGGGTAAGTTCAGCCTGAACCTGAGCTTTCCTTTCGTCAAGGAATGGACACCCTATCTCGGATGGTTTTATCTGCCCTGGATTCTTTTTATCCTGGTGGGGTCCTCCAACGCGGTGAACCTGGCCGACGGACTGGACGGGCTGGCCATCGGTCTTACCCTGATCGCCTCTGCCGCGCTGACCGCACTCACCTATGTCTCCGGTCATGCCGTCTGGTCGCAGTACTTGAACATCATCCGGGTGCCGCTGGCCGCCGAGCTGACGGTCTTCGCCGGAGCTCTTACCGGTGCCTGCCTGGGATTCCTCTGGTTTAACTGCCATCCGGCTGAAATCTTCATGGGCGACGTTGGAGCTCTTTCTCTTGGAGGGACGCTTGGCCTGATTGCCATTCTGATCAAGCAGGAATTTCTGCTTTTCGCCGTGGCCGGCGTGTTTATCCTGGAAGCCCTCTCGGTTTTGCTTCAGGTGGGCTACTTCAAGCTCAGCGGAGGGCGCAGAATCTTCAGGATGGCGCCGCTCCATCATCATTTTGAACTTGTCGGCTGGCCGGAAGAAAAAGTGGTCATCCGTTTCTGGATAATCGGAATCATTTTCGCTCTGTTCAGCTTAACCACCTTGAAGTTGAGGTAAAGATGGAACTTAAAAACAAAAAAGTCGTGGTCGTGGGCTTCGCCAGAACCGGACAGGCTCTCTGCAATTTTCTGCTGGAGCAGGGCGTGGCCAGTCTTACGGTAAGCGACAAAAAACCGGAAAATCAGCTGGAGAAGGTGGCTGAATATAAAAAGAAGGGCGTCCTCTTTGACTGTGGCGGTCACCGGCTGGACCTTTTTCTCTCGGCCGACCTGGTCGTGCTGAGCCCGGGAGTTCCGCCGCTGCCGGAAATAATCGAAGCCCGGGAAAAAGGAGTCAGGGTCATTTCAGAAATTGAGCTGGCTTATGATTTCCTGCAGGGACGGATCATCGGCATCACCGGATCCAACGGGAAATCCACGACCACCACTCTAATTTACCAGATGCTGAAAAACAGCGGGCTTCGAGTCCATCTCACCGGCAACATCGGACGGCCGCTCATATCGTTTGTCAGGAAGAGCCGCCCGGGTGATATTATCGTCACCGAAATTTCCAGCTTTCAGCTGGAATTCACCGAAAAATTCCGCACGGACATAGCCGTCTTCCTGAACATATCTCCCAACCACCTCGACTGGCATAAAACCTTTGAGAATTACATAAACGCAAAAAAGAAACTTTTTGAACAGCAGCAGCCCGGCGACCGGACGATCCTGAACCGCGACGACCGGATCCTCTGGAGCTGGCACCGGGAGAAAAGAACCGAACTTTATGCTTTCAGCCGAAAGCATCAGGTACCCCGGGGTTGCTACCTCAAGGACTCAACGATCTGGTTGAAACTTGAGGAAGAACTTCCGGTGATAAAAACGAGCGACATTAAACTGCGAGGGGTTCACAACCTGGAAAATGTCATGGCGGCCGCTCTCGCCTCCTATCTGGCAGGCGCCAGATTATCAGCCATCAGACAGACCATCAAAAAATTCAGGGGGTTAGAACACCGGCTGGAAGAAGTGCGCACCATAAACGGCGTTCTTTTCGTCAACGATTCGAAAGCCACCACCGTCGCTGCCACCATCAAAGCAGTTGAAAGTTACTCGCAACCGATCGTGTTAATCCTCGGGGGGCGCGACAAGGGGGGAGACTTCTCCCCCCTCCGTCGCGCGTTAAAAAACCGCGTGAGGAAAATCCTCCTGATTGGAGAAGCCAGGGAAAAAATAAAAAAGGCGCTGGCCGGAGCCTTCCCGATGGAAGAAGTCTCTTCCTTCCGGGAGCTGGTCGAACGCGCTTACCAAGCAGCTCGACCGGGAGATGTCGTGCTGCTGGCACCGGCCTGCACCTCCTGGGATATGTTCAGGGATTTTGAGGAAAGGGGACGTGTTTTCAAGAAAGAAGTGAATTACCTGGCCAGAAAGCTGAAGGTCAGGAAGGAGAAGAAGGGCTGATGGAAGCTTTGAGGAGATTTGCCTTCAACAAGTTACTGCTCTTCCTCACCCTCGGGCTGGTGGTGCTGGGTATCATTATGGTTTTCAGCTCTTCCGCCATACTGGCGGCCGAAAGATACAGGCAGAGTTTCTACTTTCTGACCAACCAGATAGCCGCGGCCGTGGCCGGCCTGGTACTGATGCTGGCGGTAGCTTCGCTCCGCGAGCCTGTTTTCATCCGGACGAGGTTCATCCAGCTGATCACCGGTTTCACCTTCGCTCTCCTGCTTCTCTGCTACCTCATGCCGGCTTCGGCCGGAACACACCGCTGGGTTCAGTTCATGGGTGTGCGCTTCCAGCCTTCCGAGCTGGCCAAGGTGGTTATCGTGCTGTTCCTGGCCGATTACTGTTCGCGCCGGGCGGCCTCCATCAACCAGTGGAAAACCCTGATGGTTCCGGTCGGGGTGGTTCTGATGTTTGTCCTGGCCATTATGTTCGAACCTGATTACAGCACTGCGGCTTTTATCTTTCTGATTTCCTCCATAATGCTTTATCTCGGCGGAGTCAAACTGAAATACTTCGCCCTGCCGGCTCTTGTCTTCGCCATTTTATTTGTTATTTTTCTTTTTTCCGCCGACTACCGGGTAAACAGGGTGCACGGTTTTCTTTCCCAGGATAAGGATCCGCTGGGCAAAGCCTTTCAGGTGAGACAGTCAAAACTGGCTGTCGGAGCCGGTGGATTGTTCGGCGTGAATATCGGAGCCTCGACTCAAAAACTTTATTTTCTTCCCTGCGCCCACACTGACTTCATTTTCGCCATCATCGGGGAGGAGCTCGGGCTGATGGGAACGATAGCCACCATAACCGGTTTTCTGTTTTTCCTCCTTCTCGGGATGAAAATCGCCGCCCGGGCGCCTGAGTTAAATTATCGTCTGGTCGCTTACGGCCTGACCTTCAGCATATTAATCCAGGCGTTTATAAATATCAGCGTGGTTCTGGGACTCGGTCCGGTTACCGGGATCCCGCTTCCGTTTATTTCCTTTGGGCGTTCTGCCCTGGTCTGCAATTTGCTGGCCGTGGGCATTCTTCTGAACATCTCGCGGAGAAAGCTGGAGGTGCAGTTAGCTCGATGAGCAGGAAAACAGTGATCATAAGCGGTGGCGGCACCGGCGGCCATCTCTACCCGGCGCTGGTGGTCGGGAGAACCCTGCTCTCCCTGCAGCCGGATTTAAAGGTGATCTATGTCGGAAGCACCAGGCCGGTGGAAAAGAAAATCATGTCGGCAGAAGTCCAGCACTTTCTGACTCTGCCGGTGGAGGGGCTGAAACACCGGGGCTGGAAGAAATTCCTCGGACTGGCTCTTCTGCCTCTGGCTTTCCTCAAATCTTTCTACATACTCCTCCGGTTCCGACCGGCACTGGTTATTGGAGTCGGCGGGTTCAGCTCGGGCCCGATCGTTCTCCTGGCTGCGCTGATGAAAAAACCGACGGTCATTCTTGAGCAGAATGCTCTGCCAGGCTTTACCAACCGCCAGCTCGGCCGGTTTGTCGACCGGGTGGTGGTTTCCTTCGCCAGCTCTCTGGATTATTTCGGAAAGAAAGCCGTTCTCCTGGGCAATCCTGTAAGGCCGGAGTTTTACTCAATTCCCAGAAAGCAGAGGGGAAAGGAACTCACTCTGCTCATTTTTGGCGGGAGTCAGGGGTCGAAATTTCTTAACGACGGTATTGTGGAAACTCTTCCGCTTCTGAGTGAAATAAAAGACTCCCTGATGATTTACCATCAGACGGGAGAAAAAGACCTGGAAAGGGTGAGCCAAGCCTACAGAGAACAGGGATTTTCCCGGGCTGTGGTCAGCGCTTATTTTTCACCGATGGCTGAATACCTGGCCAGAGCCGACCTGGTCATCTGCCGGGCCGGCGCCACCACCTGCGCTGAATTGATAGCCACGGGCAAACCGGCTATTTTAATTCCTTTTGCTGCGGCTGCCGACAACCATCAGGAACATAACGCCAGGGAGCTGGAAAAGGCCGGCGGAGCCGAAGTGATCCTGGAAAAAGATTTCCGGCCCGGTCTCCTGGCGGAAAGAATCAAATTCTATTTCACCCACAGGGAAATGCTTGACCGGATGGAAGAAAACCTCAGGAAACTGCGAACAGAAAACACAGCTGAAAACATTGCCCGTCTCTGTCTGGAACTGATGAACAGAGACAAAGGAGAAAATCGTGGTTAAGAAAGTTTACCGAAAACTCAACCGCATCCATATGGTGGGCATCGGCGGGACCGGAATGTGCGGCATCGCCGAAGTGCTGCTGAACCTCGGCTATCAGGTTTCCGGTTCAGACATTCAGGAAAACGAAGCCACCCAGAGGCTGGCCCGGCTCGGAGCGAGGATCCACATCGGCCATGCGGCCGAGAATGTTCACGAAGCTGACGTGGTGGTTATTTCTTCGGCCATAAGAGAAGACAACGTGGAGGTGCTGGAAGCCAGAGCCAGAAAGATTCCGGTGATCCCCAGGGCGGAAATGCTGGCGGAATTAATGAGGATGAAATACGGAATTGCCGTGGCCGGAGCTCACGGCAAGACCACCACCACTTCGATGACGGCCATGGTGCTGGAAGTGGCCGGACTCGACCCCACGGTCATCGTCGGCGGGCGCCTGAACACAATCGGAGCGAACGCCAGGCTGGGCGCGGGGGATTTCATCGTGGCCGAGGCCGACGAAAGCGACCGCTCGTTCCTTTATCTTTCACCCTTTATAGCCGTGCTGACCAACATTGACGCTGAACATCTCGACCACTACGGAACTCTGGAGGAAATCAAAAAAACTTTCGTCAGTTTTGCCAACAAGGTGCCGTTCTACTGCCCGGTGATTTTATGTCTGGATGACCCCAACCTGCAATCAATAATTCCCGATATTGAGAGAAAAGTAATCACCTACGGCTTCAGCTCGCAGGCCGACCTTCAGGCAAAAGATTTCTCCTTCTCAGAATTTTCGAGCCAGTCGACCGTCTACGCCTCTGGCCGCAGACTCGGCCGGCTGAAGCTTAACGTTCCTGGAAAACACAACATCCTTAACGCCCTGGCAGCCACAGCCGTCGGACTCGACCTCGACATTCCAGCGAGAACGATCCTCAAAGCCCTTGAAGCCTACACCGGCACCGGAAGACGGTTTGAACTGAAAGCCACCGTAAACGACATAATGATCATTGAAGATTACGCTCACCATCCGACTGAAATCCGGGCCACGCTGGAGGCCGCCAGAACGGGCTGGGAGAGAAGAATTGTGGCCGTGTTTCAACCACACCGTTATTCCCGGCTCGCCCGCCTGCTGCCGGATTTTGCCACCTCCTTCAACCAGGCTGATGTGCTGCTGGTGACTGAAATCTACCCGGCTGGCGAAGAGCCGATTGCCGGGGTTAGCGGAAAAGCTCTGTTTGAAGCCATCCAGCAGTTCGGACATAAAAATGTCCTCTATGAACCGACGCTGGCCAGCATCCCTTCAAGACTGATGGAAATACTCTCTCCCGGCGACCTGCTCCTGGTAATGGGAGCGGGAAATGTTAACCGGGTTATTCCAGAAATCATCAGGAGACTGCAGGAGGGCAAATAGCCATGGCTGTAGAAAACAGATATCCATTTAAACTTCCGGCCGGAACAGCCGTATTTCATCGCTCTGCTCACCCGGTTAGAATCAGAGGGCAGAATTCCAGAGCGGCCATCGGCTGGAAGCATCTGGCTGTATTTGCTGTCTGTTTCATCCTCCTGTTTCTGGGTGTCGCCCGGTTATATTATTATTTGATCACCTGCGAGGCGCTGAAAATCAAAAATATAGAGATAAGCGCAAGCCATCCAGAAATAAAAGAACTCGTTGAAAACTTTCTCCAGAGTCACCCGCCTGGCAACATTCTGCTCTGCAACCTTGATTATCTGAGAGCAAATTTGATTTCGCTTCCTGGTGTGAAGGAAGCACGGCTGGAAAAAGTTTTGCCCTCAACTCTGCGGATTGAGGTGACCCCGAGAATCCCGAGAATCTACGTTCACCGCGGACTTTATTTTCTGGTGGATGAAGAAGGCAGGGTTCTGCGAAGCGAGGTTGACCTGACGAATAGCGAATTTCCGGTGGTAGAAGACGAAGATTATTTTAACCGGGCTTACGAAGAAAAAGTCCGGACAGCCTGCCAGCTTCTTTCAGAACTTGAACCCGAGATGCGGAAGACCATCAGACGCATTGTTTTTAAGTCAAACCAGAAGATGGAAATTGAACTGGTCGAAGACCCGGTCCGGCTGATCATCGACGGGCAAAATTTCCGGGAAAAACTTCTCTATTATCTGGAAAACAGGGACTCCTGGGCCCGGCTTCTCGGCCCGCTCGAGTACGTCGACCTGAGGATTGAAGGACGGGTGTACGTGAAGCCGCTGGAACTCAACGCCGGAAACACCGGGGGCGAGAAAAAGGAGGTAAGTTAATGGCGAAGAATAATTACCTGGTCGGTCTCGACATCGGCACGAAAAAAACCGTGGCCATCATCGGGGAGATCACCGAAGAACAGAAAGTGGAAATCATCGGCATCGGGGTGGCCGAATCGAAGGGAGTGAGAAAAGGAGTGGTGGTTAACCTCGAACAGACGATATCGGCCATAAAAAGAGCTCAGGAAGAAGCTGAGCTGATGGCCGGCGTGGAGATAGAGGCGGCCTACGTGGGAATTTCCGGTTCTCACATCAAAAGTTTTAACAGCCGCGGGGTGGTTGCGGTTTCGGGAAAAAACCGGGAAATATCCCGCGAAGACATCCGGCGGGTAATAGACCAGGCCCGGGCGCTGTCGATCCCTCCCGACCGCGAAATCATCCACATCATTCCGCAGGAGTTCATCGTCGACGAGCAGGACGGCATCAAAGATCCGCTGGGAATGAGCGGAATAAAGCTTGAGGTCAACGTTCACATCGTAACTTCCGCCATCACCTCGCTTCAGAACCTGAAGAACTGCGTGGAGAGAGCCGGAATCGGCATTCAGGAAATCGTGCTCAACCAGATAGCCACCAGTTACTCCGTGCTCACCCATGACGAACGAGAACTCGGAGTGGGACTGATCGACATCGGAGCCGGAACCACCGAGGTGGCCATCTTCGAGCGCGGAGCCCTCTGGTACACCTCGACCATTCCACTCGGAGGCGATAACTTCACCAACGACATCGCCGTCGGTCTCCGTACCCCGATTCCGGAAGCGGAAAAAATCAAGAAAAAATACGGTTGCGTGGCTCTTCCCGTTTCCGAAGAACAGGAGACGATCGAAGTGCCGACCGTTGGCAAAAACCGTAAATCCAGGATGATGTCCAGACAGATTCTGGCCGACATCATCCAGCCGCGGGCTGAGGAAATCTTCCGCCTGGTGGACGCCGACATCAAAAAAATGGGCTACGAAAAAGCACTGAACTCAGGCCTGGTGCTGACCGGCGGGACCGCGCTGCTCGACGGTCTGGAAGAGGTGGCCGAGGAGATTTTTGACCTTCCGGTAAGAAGGGGCGACCCCAACTATGTCGGCGGTCTGATCGACCGTGTGAGCACGCCCGACTACGCTACCGCTGTCGGGCTAATCCTTTATGGATACAACCAGGTCCTCGAACGCGGTTTTATCAAAGATAAAAAGAAAGGCTTCTGGGCCAGGATTAAAGACTGGTTCAGTGAATAAGGAGGCAAAAATGCGCAATGACTCTGGGAGCAAAATTAAATTTCATCTGGTGGAAGAAAATCCCGGGGCCAAAATTAAAGTGATAGGCGTTGGCGGCGGAGGGGGAAACGCCGTAAACCGGATGATCGAGAGCGGTATTCCCGGGGTCGAATTCATTGCAGTGAACACCGACCGGCAGGCTCTCGACAATAACCGCGCGCATCTGAAAATTCAGATCGGCGGGAAGCTCACCAGAGGGCTGGGCTCGGGCGGCAACCCGGAAATCGGCCGCCAGGCGGCTGAAGAGGATACCGAACGGCTGGCCGAGATACTGGAAGGAGCCGATATGGTCTTCCTGACAGCCGGCCTCGGCGGGGGCACCGGAACCGGAGCCACCCCCGTTATCGCCAGCCTGGCCTCGGAAATGGGAATCCTGGTAATCGCCATCGTTACCATGCCCTTTTCTTTTGAAGGCAAAATCAGAGCCAGACAGGCAGAAACCGGACTTCAGGAGCTGAAATCAGTAGTTGATACCGTGATCGCCATCCCCAACCAGAGATTGATCGATACGGTGAACCTCGACACCACCATTCCCGAAGCTTTCAGGATGGCCGACGATGTTCTGCGACAGGCCTGCCAGGGGATTTCCGACCTGATCACCCGTCCGGGCCTCATCAACCTCGATTTTGCCGACGTGAAGTCAATCATGAAAGGCATGGGCATGGCTTTCATGGGCACCGGAATTTCCAGCGGCGAGAACCGGGCGGTCGAAGCCGCGCAGAAAGCCATCAGCAGTCCCCTGTTGATAGATACCTCGATCGAAGGAGCCAGGGGCCTGCTGATCAACATTACCGGCGGTCTCGACATGACCCTGCACGAAGTGACGAAAGCCTCCCAGCTGATCACCAGCTTAGCCGACCCTGAAGCCAACATAATCTTTGGAACCGTGATCGATGAACAGATGAAGGACGCCATCAAGGTGACGGTAATAGCCACAGGGTTTGACCGCAAGAAATCGAAAACGACCACAACTGACTTTGTAAGAAGGCCATCCACGGGAGCAACGAACCAGGATCCTGTTTTTGTTCCGCAGGACACACCTCCATACGTTTTCTCCCCGAAGGGTGGTCCTCAGCCTCAGCCTGCCGAGGTTACTGAACCGGCTTCCTCGGAAGTTGACTGGAGGGAATATAATAAGCCGGCTTTTCTGCGAAGAAACCGTCAGGGTTCGATAGGAAAAACGCCCCATGAACTGCGCTGACCTTGTGATTGCCGGTCTCAACCAGCTGGTTACCTGCTCCGGGCCGTCGCCTAAAACCGGCAGCCTGATGCAGGATATCGGTCTTCTGGAAAAAGCCTGGGTCGCCGGCTATCAGGGAAAGATTGTTTTTGTCGGGCAGGAGAAAGATTTCCGCAGGAATTTTCAGCTGACCGATCGAGCTAAGTTGATTGACGGCCACGGGTTGGTCGGTCTGCCCGGACTGGTCGACTGCCACACTCACCTGCCCTTTGCTGGAAGTCGCGACCAGGAATTTTCCCTGCGTCTTCAGGGCTATACCTACCAGCAGTTAGCAGCGATGGGCCTGGGCATTCAGACCACTGTCAGAGCAACCAGGGAAACTCCAGCTGAAGAATTGACAGAACTCTGCCTGAAAAGACTGGACACCATGTTGCTCAACGGCGCAACCACGGTTGAAGCCAAAAGCGGCTACGGTCTGAACCTGGAAGATGAAATCAAGCAACTTGAAGTTGTGCGCTCGCTCGGCTCGAAACATCCCGTCTCCCTGGTGCCAACCTTCATGGGAGCCCACGAAGTTCCCCCCGAATACCGGTCGGAAAGAAGAACCTATATCGAGCTGCTGAAGAATAAAATCATGCCTGAGGTGAGGAAGCGCCGGCTGGCAGAGTTTTTCGATATTTTCTGCGAACCCTCAGTCTTTAACCTGGAAGAAACCAGAGAGCTGGCCGAAGCCGCTCTCCAGCTTGGCTATAAAATCAAAATCCATGCCGACGAATTCGTGCCGATCGGCGGCACCGAACTGGCGGTGGAACTCGGAGCGCGTTCAGCTGAACATCTTATTAACATAACCGAATCAGGAATTGAAAAACTCAGCCGCAGCCGGACAGCTGCGGTGCTGCTGCCCGGAGTTTCTTTCTTTTTAATGATGGAAAAGAAGGCTCCGGCCAGAACACTCATCGACCGCGGAGTCATTGTGGCTCTGGCCACCGATTATAATCCGGGAAGCTCTCATATTTTATCCATGCTCTTCGTGCTTCAGCTCGGTGTTTTCACCTTCAGAATGACGGTGGAAGAAGCCATCACCGCCTGCACCATTAACGCCGCCTACGCTATCGACCGCGACGAGCGCTGCGGCTCCCTGGAACCCGGCAAGGACCTCGACCTCATTCTCTGCGACATTCCATCCTACCTGTATCTTGCCTACGAACTCGGCCGCAATCCGGTCCATACGGTGATCAAGGGCGGCCGGGTGGTGGTGGAAGATAAGAAGATAGTCAGAACCCAATCCCTGGCTTAAAACTCAGCCGGGATTTTCTCCCTCTTTTCCAGATTCCTTTTTCTGATGTAAAGGAAAAGCTCTACCAGGTCCTGGCGTTTCAGCTCCCGGGTTTCCACGGCAAAGGCCGTTGACCGGAACATGTCCCAGTCGCCGGCGATTTCCGGCGGAAGATTCAGCGCGCGCTGCAGTTCGCTTCCGGGCGTAAGATAAAAGACTGAGGGCCCGACCAGAACGTCGAGAGACAGCAATTTTTCGGTCGTTTCGATTATCTCTTCCCTGGTCTGTCCGGGAAGTCCCAGGATCAGATAAACGGTGACGAAAAATCCCAGCCGCCTGGCTTCCTTAAGAAGGTCAAAAAATTCGGCTTCATCCTTTCTCTGCGGACGTCGATACTGCTGTCTGAGTGAAGGGCTGCCAGAAACCCAGGAGAGATCCAGTTTCCTCACACCCGCCCGCTTCATCAGCGCCAGCAGCTCGGAATCGAGGGTTTCGTAACCCAGACCGTTCATGAAGGTGAGTTCGCTGCCGCTCAGGACTTCATCCGCGGCCACGGCTTCGAGAAACTCACAGAACCAGTCGCGGTTTCCGGACATGTTGTCGTCCTCAAAATTGAAAATCTCCACCTGACGCTGCTTCCGGTTCCAGCGCATTTCTTCAAGAACAGAGGACACCGTTCGGTATTCGAGTCTGGTCCCGAAAATCAGATGAACATTGCAGAATGAACACCGATGGGGGCATCCCCGGCTGGCCTGGAGAGAAACGTAATTCTTCTTTCCGATGCGATAAGCCCCGGGAGAAAGAAGTTCGTGCGCCGGGATCAATTCCCTCCAGTCAAACCGCTCGACTCCGGAACCTTCCGGAAGGAAGCCTGTATGCCTGAGAAATTCCGGTAGCTGCGTTTCAGCCTGTCCGCCGATCACCTGATCAACCCAGGGCGCTCTCTCTTTGATTTCCGCGGCCGCCGCCGTCGCCTGATTTCCGCCGATTCCGATCGGAATGTGATACTTTTCTTTAAGCTTTCGGGCGAGTTCGGAAGCTGTGCTGAAATAAGCGGCAAACGAGCTGTTGATGCCGATAAAATCCGGCCGGCTCTCCCCCGCTCTGAGCACCGCTTCTTCCAGCGTCAGGCCGAAATGCTGGTAGCGTTTGAAAAATAACGGATGGCCGAGATAGGGCCGGAGCCAGGAAAATTTTTCCGGCAGCGGCCTGGCCCTTTTCCGCAGAGGGTTCAGACAATCAAGCAGTTCCACCTGAAAACCGAGTTTCTGAAAAACCCGGGCCACGTAAAGAAGTCCGAGTGGATAAAGACGAATCGGCGTGGTGTAAAAATCTTCAAGCGGGGGTTGTATCAGAAGGACCTTTTTCATTTTCCCCGGACTGAATTCTCTTTCCGGCCGCCGAACCCGGCTGTCGCCTGAAGTAAATTTAGGCCAACCTTATCGCCTTTCGTTAAGTTCCTTCTTTTTCCAGTAAAAATAGGCTGGTATTCCCAGCGCGATTATGGCCAGTCCGGCCAGGGAGTTCCAGAATTCTTTAATCAGAGAGTTGACGGAAATAAGAAGAGCCGCCAGCACAAACAACGCCGGCGTCACGGGATATCCCCAGGTTCTGTAGGGACGCGGCAGTTCAGGTTTCTTTTTTCTCAACACAAAAACGGCTGCCCCGGTCAGACCGAAAAACAGCCACTGACCGAAAACAACATAGGTAAACAGCTGTTCGAAGGTTCCGGACAGGCTGAGAACGATGCTCCACAGGCTGATGGCGATTATCGAAACGTGGGGTGTAAGAAAACGGGGATGAACTGCGGAAATTTTCCTGAAAAACACTCCATCCCTGGCCATGGCAAAATAAACTCTCGGCGAGCAAAGGAGATTCTGATTGGCTGCGCCCATGATGGAAAAAAGAATCACGAACGAAATGATCGAAGCGCCGGCCGGACCGACTGCCACCTTCATGGCTTCGGCCGCCACCCGGGGGGTTCCGGCAATGACCGAAACGGGCAGCACATAAAGATAGGCCAGATTAGCCAGCAGATAAAGCAGAATGACCGCCGCCAGACCGAAAAATATTCCCAGCGGGAGATTTCTCTCGGGCGACTTAACTTCCCCGGCAGAATAGGTGGCTGATTCCCAGCCCTTGTAAGCCCAGAAAGTAGCCACCAGGGCCACCCCGAAAGCGCTCAGAAGATCCAGAGAGAATTTTCCCGGCTGCGGATTGACAAAATTATCCGGGTTGCCCCGGCCGAAGAGAAAAATCGCACCGCATATTCCGACTATCGCCAGCGTTTTGATCAACGTCAGCAGGTTCTGCAGGTTCGCCCCCCAGCGGACGCCGACATAATTCACCGCGGCGAGAAATCCTATGAAAAGAACAGCCACCAGTTTCGTGGCCAGCGGCGACATCTTAAAAAAATACGGAAGATAATTGGCGGAAAAGGCCACGGCCAGGGTGGCGATGGCACCGGCATCGATCACCAGAAACAGGGTCCAGCCGAAAAGAAAAGACAGAAGCGAACCGTAAGCTTCGCGAAGGTATACGTACATTCCCCCTGCTTCCGGCATGGCCGCTCCCAGTTCAGCAAAAGTCAGAGCTCCCAGAAAGCTCAGAAATCCCCCCACCACCCAGACCAGCAGCAACAGCAAAGGCGATTTCACCTCCAGGGCAATCTTTGCCGGCACCAGAAATATTCCCGATCCGATGACTCCGCCGATGACTATCGAGACCACATCCAGCCGGGTGAGAAGCCTGGGAAGTTTCATTTCAGCTTTTTTCCCATAATCGACGGTTTCAACCATGAGGCACCTGCTGTCTACAGATTTTTTCTAATTTTATCAGTCGCCGGGCAGAAGAGCAAAAAGTTTTCGCCTGAGCGGGACGGGAGACAAAGGTCTCAGAACCGATCGAGGATCCGGTACTGAATGGCTTCAGCCACGGCCGCGGCGGAAAGCCGCTCTTCCCCGGCCAGGTCGGCTATGGTCCTGGCTACCTTCAGGATCCGGTCATAGGCCCGGGCGCTGAAACCGAAGCGCTTCATGGCCGTCTCCAGCAGTCTGGAAGCTTCCGGTTCGAGTGGGCAGTGCTGTCTTAGATCTCTGGAGCTCATTCCGGCGTTGCAGAATATTTTCCGGCCGGAAAACCTCTCCAGCTGTTTTTTTCGGGCGGCTGACACCCTCTTTCTGACCTCAGCTGAAGGCTCGCCCGCCGGCCTGCTGATTATATCCTGATATTTAACCTGTGGCACCTCAATCTGTATGTCAATCCGGTCGAGAAGAGGTCTTGAAAGGCGCGAATAGTACTTCCTTCTTTCCTGCTCGCTGCAGTTTACTTCCAGGCCTGAACTCAAAAAAACGTCGGCGCAGGGATTCATCGCCGCCACCAGCATGAAGCTGCAGGGATAGGTCAGACTTCCGGCCACGCGCGAGATGGTCACCCGGCCGTCTTCGAGCGGCTGACGCAGACTTTCAAGAGCCTGCCGGCTGAATTCAGGAAATTCGTCCATAAAGAGAACTCCGCGGTGGGCCAGACTGACTTCTCCCGGACGCGGATAATTGCCCCCGCCGATCAAACCGGTGTCGGTGATCGTATGATGAGGCGAACGGAAAGGACGCTCGCTGACCGCAGCCCTCTCGCCCAGCAGACCGGCCGCGCTGTAAATCTGGGTGACTTCGATTATCTCCTCAAAGGTCATTTCTGGAAGAATCGTCGGCAGCCTTCTGGCTAACATCGTCTTGCCTGAACCCGGCGGACCTATCATCAGCAGATTATGTCCGCCTGCAGCCGCCACCTCCAGCGCCCGTTTTGCCTGCTGCTGTCCGCGCACTTCAGAAAAATCAACATCGATGGTTGTTTCCCCTATCAGTTCTTCCAGGCTGTAAGAACAGGGTTTTACCTCTTCCGCGCCGCTCAGAACCTTCACCACTTCAAGCAGATGATTGACAGGATAAACCCTGACCCCGGCCACCAGTGAGGCTTCCCTGGCGTTTCTTGCCGGCAGCACCAGGCCGGAAAGTTTCTTCCGGCTGACCAGAAGGGAAAACGGCAATGCTCCCCTGACCGCTTTCAAACTCCCCTCGAGGGTAAGCTCGCCGACGAACATGAAGCTTGAAAGTCTGTCCGCCGGCACCATGCCCAGATAAGCCAGCAGCCCCAGAGCTATCGGCAGGTCAAAAGCTGAACCTTCCTTTTTCCGGCTGGCCGGAGCCAGGTTGATGATTATTTTTTTGGCGGGAAAATCAAACCCGCAGTTCCTCAGGGCTGTTCGCACTCTTTCCTTGCTCTCCCGCACGGCGGCGTCGGGCAGGCCGACGATGACGAAAGCCGGCAAACCCGAAGATATATCGACTTCCACTTCCACCTGATAGGCGTCAATTCCGTGCAGAGAAGCGCTGTTGATTCTGATCAGCATTTTGCCAGTAAAAAAGACGCTGGCTGCGGGGGAAATTTCTCAGCGGTTATTTCTTGACGGTGAGGCCGAATTCCCGGGTGAGTCTCTCAATCTCTTTTTCTATATCTTCAACCGACTGGACTTTTATCCGGGTGCTGGTGAAAGGAGCTTCATTGCCGGGTTTTACAAACTCTATCTCTACCTCAGGCTGTTTTTTCCCGCCCTTCCTTCCTGAACGCGCCGGTTGAGGCTGGTCCTGAATCTCCGAGGGCGAGGACACCATTTCCGCCGGCGTAAATTCCCGGGTAGCTTCAGCCTGTTCTTCTTCAGGTCTTTTTTCTCCAAGTACGCGCTCTCTTACCACCGGCACGGTCAGCCTGGCGATCTCCTTAAGGGTTTCCAGCACGCCGCGACCGTTAATCGCCTCAGCTTCCACGTAGGGAACGTTACGATGGTTGAGGAGCCGGTTCAGTGTCTCAACCGGGATCAGGTTCGGCAGATCCCTTTTGTTGTACTGAAAAACCAGAGGTACGCGGTTGAGGTCTATATTCTGCTCGAGGCAGTTTTTCCGCAGGTTGTCAAAGCTTTCGAGGTTCGCATCGAGCAGCGGAAGCTGGGAATCAGCCACAAACACGATTCCATCCGCTCCCTTCAGAATGCTCTTTCGCGCCGCATTATGAAAAACCTGACCGGGAACGGTCAGCAGTTGAAAATGTACCTTGAAATCCTTGATCAGTCCGGCCTTAATCGGCAGAAGGTCGAAAAAGAAAGTTCTTTCGCTTTCGGTTTCCAGGCAGACGAGTTCGCCCCGATAGGAGGGCTCCAGCTTAAAATATATATACCTAAGGTTGGTCGTTTTCCCGCTCAGGCCAGGGCCGTAGTAAACGATTTTAATGGCGATATTTTTGGTTACATAATTGACGTATGCCATCTAATTAACTCTCCCCATCGAGGCTATTGTTAGCATACCACAGAAATTTAGTCAAATTAAAACTCAGGTCGTTGAAAATACAGCGGAAAATTGAAAAGCAGGCCATCGTATGCTATTTTTGAAGTGCCCGGAATAAGGGCGACAATTCTCCCGTTAACGGGAAAGTCCGGATATTCAAGGAAAGCTCGGATGAAATATTCAGGAGAAGAATTGCGCCGGAGACTCAGGGTGGCCGTCATCGGTGGCAACAGACCCGACGCCGGCTCTCTCGAGACGGCCTACCGCGTCGGTCGGCTGCTGGCGGAAAGAGGTGCCATTTTAGTCTGCGGCGGACTCGGCGGTGTCATGGAGGCGGCGGCCAGAGGATGTCGTGAAGCCGGTGGCCTCAGCCTCGGTATTCTGCCCGGAAAAGAAATCGATGAAGCCAATCCCTGGATCGATATCGCCGTGGCCACCGGAATCGGCTACAACCGCAATTCAATGGTTGTCCTCAACGCTCAGTCTGTTATCGCCATTGACGGCGAATACGGCACGCTGAGCGAAATCGCTTTTGCCCGAATATTCGGAAAGAAGGTCATCGGGCTCAACACCTGGGAAATTCCTGGAGTGATTCCCGCCTCGTCGGCGGAAGAAGCGGTTGAGCTAGCCCTTGAAGGAATAGAGAAAAAATGACCGATGAACTTAAAACACCCGGAGAACCGGAAAAGATAGAAAGCATCGACGAAAATCTGATCCAGCCACCGCTGGATTTGCCCCTGCTGGAAAACATTAAACTTACCATTTCCTATGACGGCACCGATTACCACGGATGGCAGAAGCAGCCCGGGCTGCCGACAATTCAGGAAACACTGGAAGAAGCCCTGATGAGAATCCTCGGAGAAAAAATCCACCTGCAGGCTGCCGGGCGGACCGACGCCGGTGTGCATGCGCTGGGTCAGGTGGCCAATTTTCGGGCGAACTGCCGGCTGAGCGAAGCCGAGCTGCTGCGGGCCCTGAACGCCATCCTCCCCTGCGACATCCGTATTATGAATGTGGAAAAGGTCAACTCCCGATTTCACGCCAGAAAATCGGCCAGGTCTAAAATCTACCGTTACCGGATTAAAATATCCCCGATCGTCAGCCCGTTTGATTACCGCTACGTCCTTCATTTTCCCTATCCGCTGGATATCCCGGCCATGGAAGAAGCAGCCAGGCGGTTTGAGAGAGAGGATGATTTCTCAACCTTCTCCACCGGCGATTATCCCAACCCCGTCCGCAAAGTTATTTACTCGCGTCTGGAGAATACCGGAGACGAACTGGTTTATACGGTTGAAGCCAACGGATTTCTGAGATATATGGTCAGAACCATCGTTGGCACCCTGCTGATGGTCGGACGAGGAAGGCTCAGACCGGAGGATATAGATAACCTTTTTCTCCAGAAAAAAAGGAATCTTCTCACCCCGACCGCTCCCGCCCGCGGGCTGTGTCTGGTCAGGGTAAATTACTGATAGCTCAGCTCAGGATCAATCCCATCACATAGGCGTCTTCCACCGGACTGCTGTAATAACCTTTCCTGACCCCCAGGATAGAAAACCCGAGTTTTTTGTAAAGTGATTGAGCCCGATAGTTGCTGGCTCGAACCTCCAGGGAAACAAAATGGACGCCGTTTTCTCTCAACCTGTCCAGAACGTGGCGCATGGCCAGCTCGCCGAAACCCTGGCCCTGAAAATCAGGGTGAACAGCCACATTGTTGATCTGAGCTTCGTCCCCTATCTGCCAGTAAATGATGTATCCGACTATTCTTTTTTCCTGACGATGCACAAGAACCAGAGGAAAGGATATGGCTTTATTCTGAATCTCCCCGAGAAAAACTTCCCGGCTCCAGGGATTGGAAAAGCACAGCTTTTCTATGGCCAGAACCTCACTCAGGTCCTCTTCTCTCATGCGTCTGATGAGCACGGGAGATTCACCGGCGTTCAATGGTGGTTTTCTCCTCAGCCTGAGATTTACGGTAATAGATAGGCTCGAGTTTTTCAGGGGTCACCCCCTGACCTCTGGCCAGAAGCCGCTCGCCCAGCAGTCCAACTTCAGCCGCCAGATGAAAGCTCCGCGGGGGAAATAGCGCTGCTGAACCGAGTTTCTCAACAATAAGCTGACGGTAAAGGTTAGCTCCCGTTCCGATAAACCAGAATTCCCTTCCGGCAGGAAGCATGGAGAGAAACACCTCTGGCCGGTAAGCGCCCGGCGGGACCACGCTCTTTAATTCATCCCCTTCAGTCTCATAGGCTCCGGCAAAAACCTCTCCTTTCCTGGCATCAACCATCGGCGCCACCACCGAAGCCCCTGGAAGCACCAGCTTCAATGCCAGAGCTTCCAGCGCGGAAACGGCAGCGATCGGTCGCCGGGAAGCCAAACCGAGAGCTTTCACCAGACTCAAACCGATTCTTATTCCGGTGAAAGAACCGGGACCGGCAGCCACGGCCAGCCCTTCAAGATCATCTAATTGGACGCCGGCAATTTTCAGCACCTCGTCCAGGGCTCTGAACATCTGTCTTGAATGGGAGGAAGGCGAAACATAATTCACTTCTGCCAGCACCTCTCCCCGCCCGGTCACAGCCACTGACCCGAAGCGACTGGTGGTATCGAGCGCCAGTAGAATCATTTTTATTTCTTACTGAACCCGCTTTTCCCGGAGGCTAAAGTTTCTCGGCCACGGCCCGGGCCACATCGAGCGTGGTGGCTGAGCCGCCCATGTCGTAGGTGCGGACTTTACCTTCCCTGATCACCTCAGCCACCGCCTGCTCCAGTGCGCCGGCCTTTTCAGTTTCCCCGAGCCAGTCGAGCATCATCTTCGCGGCGAGTATGGTAGCTATCGGATTCACTTTATAAAGCCCGGTATACTTCGGAGCGGAACCATGGGTCGGTTCAAAAACCGCATACTTATCTCCGATGTTTCCGGCGCAGGCAAAGCCAAGACCGCCAACCAGCTGAGCGGCCAGGTCGGAGATGATATCGCCGAAAAGATTCTCCGCCACCAGAACGTCATAGTCGTGCGGGTTCTTCAGCAACCACATGCACATGGCATCGACGTTGGCTTCGTAAAACTTTATGTCCGGATATTCAGCCGCCACCTGCCTGGCCACCCTGAGCATCAACCCGCCTGTTTCTCTTAGAACATTTGGTTTTTCCACCAGGGTTACGGATTTTCTTTTATATTTCCGGGCATATTCAAAGGCGGCCCGGACTATTCTCTCACAGCCCCTGGCGGTCATTATTCTGGTGGACACAGCAATCTGATCAGCCGGCACGTCCTTAAAATCTTTCATCTTCGGGTGGAGCATAAGCGCTTCTCTGACCTGATCCGGCAGCGGGTAGAATTCCACACCCGCATAGCTTCCCTCGGTATTTTCTCTAAAAATCACCAGGTCGATGTTTTCTTTATAGTTAAGAGGATTGCCCGGATAGGCTTTGCAGGGCCTGAGGTTTATGTAAAGGTCAAAAATCTGACGCAGCCTGACTATCGGGCTGACATAAGTAAGACCTTTTCCCTGCAATTCCGGAGCAAGCTCTCTGGCCGCATCTTCTTTCGGCTTGGAAGTAATGGCTCCGAACAGACAGGCATCTGTTTCTTTCAACAATTTTATCGTCCTGTCCGGCAGGGCATTGCCTTCACGACACCAGAATTCCCAGCCGATGTCTCCGTAGATGTATTCGGCATCGAGGTTCAGCTTCCTGAGAACAATCATGGCCGCCTCGATGACCTCTTTTCCTACGCCATCTCCGGGCAGAATAGCCAGCCGATACTTTGCCATTTAAGTTCTCCTTTTGATGGGATTATCAGGCTAATCATTATGCCCGAAACATTTGCCGGGTGTCAATCAACGTCTTTGAGGCTGATACATGTCAAAAAATTTACTGAAGCGGGCGAGAAACTCATTTCTAAATAAAATAACTACTGCCGGAAGATTATCACCCCCCCGTCACTTAATAATAAAAAAAAGGGCCTCTTTCCGAGGCCCCGCAGACTCTTACCTGCAAAATGCCCTGTAAAATTATTCCAGCCAGACCTTAACCGTTTCATCCTCCTCGTTAACCTCAATTATGGCCAGAGGTCCGACTTTCTTTAACTCCGCCAGCAATTGTTCGAGGTTGAGCGTGCAGGCATCGCCTCCGAGCCTGACCTCTTTGTTCTCGGCACAGCGGGCAAAAATTTCCACCAGGGCAACGGGCATGGTAATCCTGACCTTTTCTTTTCCCGTTCTGCTGTCAGTCACCAGGACCTTGAACCATTTAACCTCCTTCACCTGCTCGGCTTTTCCGCTTTCCTGGACCGCCTTCTTTATCACCTGATAATCATCCTTATCCACCGCCGGAAAAATTTCCACTGCCAGGAATAAAATCCCCAGGACCAGGGCCGTGATCAAAAGAGCTTTTTTCATATTTTCCTCCTAATTATATTTATTCAATCCAGATTTCGATGATGTTTCCGTCCTCTTCAATCCGGACGAGCTTCTCCTTCGCCCGGGCCAGGTCGGAGATTATCCGGTTGAGGTCATAGCCCTTTTCCCTCATCTTAGCTTTTTCTTCTTCGGGCAGGGCCTGAAGGGCCAGGTCAGCCAGAGAAAGCGGTAAATTTATCGACACCGCCGGGACCTTCTTCCCTTTTTCGTAAATCCGGATCTTCAGAAGACGAACCCCCTGCCGCGAGCCGGGTGGGAGGTCCTTCAGAGCATCCGGCGATATTCTCAGAACAGCAATCTTCGCCCGGTCAACCAGCTCTGGATCCTTTTCTGTCTGGATCAATCCGGTCAAAACCGGAAGTGCCTTCGAGGCCAGGGTTTTGTCCTGCAGGTAGCTCATTTTCATTGCCGCATAGTATTTCACCACCCGGCTGGGACTCGACAGTTTATCAAGAAGAATCCGGCTGTAATCCTTTTCCCCGCGGTTAAAAAGTTTGAAAGCCAGGTCGATGACGGCAATTTCCGCTTCCTCCACCAGTCCGGGCACCCGGTCGGGCCTTTTCAGAAATTCCTCAAAAGTTCTCAGGGCCTGTTTTTCTTTACCCTCCTGTTCGGCCTGACATTTCCCAAGATAAAACAGCGCCTGGGAATAATAGCTGCTTCCGGGATATTTTTTGATCAGAGTGGAAAGCTTTTCCTCGGCTTCAGCCCAGTTTTTATCAAAAATAAGGACTTTCGCTTCCTGCAGCAACCTGGCATCTTCGGAGCTCCGGCTCTGAAGTCCGAGAGAGCGCACCGGGCTTGAAGCTGTTATCATTAAAACAGATATCATAAAAATAGCCAGGGGTATTTTTCTCACCTTAAACCTCGCTCTGCTGAAGTTCCTTTTTTACCAGGTTTATTTTTAGAAGAAGTTGATTTTCTTCCACCATTTTCCTGAGCTTCTCAAGTTCTGCCGCAGACAGTTCCGGACTCAGCTGGTTGAGTTCCAGAAACAGAAGTTCAATCTGGTCGCAGATATTTTTAGCTTTCATCAGCCGCCAGTCATCCAGCAGGAAGTTAAGATATTTTTTTTCGGTCAGCACCTGCCTGATTACCGCCTGCTTTTCGGGCTCAGCCAGCGGATTCTGTCCGTCCTGCAAAAGTTCTAAAAGGAGATACTGGCTTCTCTCAAGATATTCGATGGTGCTTTTTCTGGCCATAGCCACTTCCACCCGTTCGACCAGGTCTTCCGGCACAGAAACCGAAGGTTCCTGACGCGCGGCCAGATGCGGTTTCCGCTGATTTATCAGTCCCAGCGTCAGCAGACCACCCAGGATCAAACCGAGAAACATACCGGCCAGGAGAGGCTGCCACCGCCACTTCCAGCCAGCCGGAAAAGCCGGAGCCTGAACTTCCTTCTTATTCTTCTCAACGGCTCTTGAGACTATGGTTTCCGCAAGATTTTCCCAGTTTACAGTCTCAATAACCCGCTCGAGTTCTTCCCTGAAATTACCGGCTATGTCCAGCACCTGAGCTGTTTTTGCCATTCTCAGGCGGCAGAGCGAGCATTCCTGGAGGTGTCTGGAAATTTCTTCCGCTTTCTTTTCCGGAAGCTCCCGGCTGAGGAAGGCCACCCAGTCTTTTTTATATTTTCTGCAGGCTTTCATTTTCCGCCTCCGAGTGCCGGTCCTAACCTCTTTTTCAGTTTCTGCACCGCTTTGAAATGAAGCGATTTGACGGTGCCCCCGGCTATTCCGAGCCGCCTGGCTATTTCTTCGTATTTGAGACCTTCAAAATGATGCAGGATAAAAACCAGACGCTGTTTTTCCGGAATCGACAGGAGCGCTTTATGGATGAGCTCGTTAGTTTGATAGCTTACAGGGTCTGAAATTTCCGCTGCCAGGTCAGCCCGGTCGAGGTTGATATCAGACAGGCTATCAGATTTTTTCCTTCTCCTGAGAAAATCGATGCCGAGATTCCTGGCTATTCTCATCAACCAGGCCTGGAAGTTTTCCCCCGAACGGTAGCTTCCGATTTTTTCGTAAACTCTCATAAAAACTTCCTGCACCAGGTCAAGGGCATCCTCCCTGTCCCTGAGCAGAGAATAGGCCAGGACAAAAACCTTCTGTTGATAGGCGGCCACAATTCTCACAAAAGCCTCCCGGTCTCCGTCTTTAACCCTGTCCACCAGGAGTTCCACCTGTTCGTCACAGCCCGGGTTATAATTCGACGGCATCCCTTTACTCTTTCTCTTGATGGATTACGCCTTTCATAGTATAAACCTATTCGAGCCATACGAGCACCCTTTCCTTTTCGCCCGAAACTTCAACCAGAAGACCGCGTGGCATTTCCAGCAGTGCCCGGCTGAAACCCTGCACATCAAATTCAAATCCCTGAGGATTCCTTCTGGCGGCGTCTCTCATGTCTTCAACCGCTATCTTTCTCACCACCCAGAAGGGCAGAGATATTCTCAAAAGGGTGGAATCGTCCGGGTCGTAAATCAGAACTTTTAAGCGATGGGGACGAAGGCCGGTGCTCGAGCCAGAAGATATTTTAAGCGCTCTCTCCCTTGCCTTCTTGATAATCGAATCAGCTTCCTGCTGGCTTTTTTCAACCGCCACGACCATACAGGAAGAGAGGGTGATCAGGACGGCAAGAACAATCAGAACAATTTTTTGCCTGCCGGACATAATCTTCTCCTCCGTCAGCCATCATCAGCTATTACGGAGGAGAAGCCGCTGAGGTTTACCGCAAGCTGAACGTTTTCAGCGGAAAAATTACAGACTCACCCCTCAAATTTTTAAGGGGGAACTTTCTACCGCCGCAGACCGGAAGTCTATCAATACTTGCGGAAAGTTCTTCTCTGCGGTCCGGAACCGAACCGACGGTCGCCGCTTCTTTTCTCACCCTTCGGCCTGGCATCGTTCACGATGATTTTGCGGCCGTCAAATTCAGTGCCGTTCAGGTTGTTTTTGGCTTCCTGGGCTCCTTCTTCCGTGGACATTTCCACAAAGCCAAAGCCCCGACCCTGCAGGATGTTAACTGAGGTAACTTCTCCATACTGAGAGAACAGATCCTTCAGTTTGTCCTCGGTGGTCCTGTAATTCAAGTTACCCACATAAAGTTTTAAAGACATACAAAAAACCTCCTTGACCTCTCCATATCGGATTCCCCCGCACCGGCAGGAAAAACTCGACTGAAAAGGTAGAATTAATGATGGCATAAAAAAAATTTAAAATCAAGAAGAAATTTCAAGACAATCCAGACTGGAGCCGGTGGCCAAAAACTCAGATAAGAAACTGCTCCCGCCACCACCTGACCCCCTGACCCGGTTTTTCCCGGAGCTGACCGGAGCGCCGTATGGCTCTGCTTTCATTTATTTTTTATTTCAAGCTGAAATCGCTTCCAGGAAAGCATTCTCTGTTCAGGTGGGCGGATGAAGCCTTTTCCTGAACCACGGGCGCAGTTTTTCCATTCTTTCCCGCTGCCAGGAGGGGGCCTGCCGGCTGCAGGTTGACATTTCTTCCGAACCTGGAGGTGCTCCCCAGCGAATTTCCGGACAGTCGTTTGGATTGTAAGCCATTTCAAAGGCTTCCTTCCTTCTGAGAACCTCCTCCAGAGTAAGCGTTTTCAGACTGCCATCAGAGCGGCGATAGCTTATGCTCAAACCACGCCCGAGACCGACGGAGATTTTTTCCAGTCTGGCTTTAATTTTCTCAGGGCTTTCAGAAACACTGATTCCGTATTTTTCCGGATCGCGGGCCACGCGCTCGGGGAATTCCTCGATTGTATCAAAGGCAATGAGCAGCCTGAGATCCCGATTGGGTGTTGAGTAATCCTCCCATGGGCCGGTGGTCAGGAACACAGCCGCGCCCTCAGGCATGGGAATGATTTTTCCGGGGTGTTCCCTGAAATATTTTTCAGCGTTCTCCACTGCTTCCACTCTCACCAGCAGCTGCTCATAAAGGGCCTGGTACAGCTCTTTTAACACCGTCTCCGGATCCAGCGGATGAGGGTTGATCAATCTGTCCATCTTTTCATAAAAAACTTCGGGCTTCAGCTTCAGCTGTTCAAGAGAATAGTTGCCGTAATCCTGGCTCTCCATTATCTCCCGGTTGCTCATGAGCCTGAGCCTGCCGGAAGCTCTAACTACCGGGCGAAAAGCTTTAAATCCAGGATGCCCGACCACTTCTTCCGTGGCAAAAAGAAAGTTGCCCTTCCAGAATCTTTTGAGGCCGATGGTTCCATCAGGCTGAGCGTCAACTGCCAGCAAGATTCCCGGTCGATTTCTCTTCTGCGGTTCCCAGCGAACGATGACCAGCGTATGTCCGTAGGGGTCGGCATAAACCGTTCCAGGGCGAAGCCATTCCCGGGCAAGCGGCAGAGGATAATAGTCCGAACTCTCTTCAGTCAGGGCCGTGCGCCCGGTACCTGAATGCACGACGTTCATAACCTGGCGCATCAAGCGTGCGAATCTGCTGGCTTCAGGTCCGGCGGAGGTGGGTAGCTCATTGTGAAACCAGCGTCCGGGAGCCGGAGGTCTGTCCAGCGAACCCCTGGAACATTCATGAAAACCGAAGGGAAGACGCATTTTCCAGGCAAAATAAGCCCGGAGAAAAAAGGGGTTGTCAGCGCAGTCCGGTTCTAACTTCAGCTGCTGGTCTTCATCCTGTCCGAGATGATTGTAGAGAAAATTCCATTCTTTTTTCTTCAGGACGGAATCCAGGTCAGGCCAGGAATCTTTCTCGCCGGCTTCCTGAAAAAGTGCTTCCAGCCAGGCGGAATAAAGGTCTTCCATTTTCCTGTTCCAGTCGCTTTCAGCTTTCCAGAAAACCCCGGTTTCCCCCTTAAGGTAATCCCGTTCGCCAGTTTTAAATTCTTCTGAAAAAATCAGTTTTTTACGGAAATAAACATCCACCCGATAGTTCCCCGCCACTGGAGCCTTACCTTCCCACCAGAACCAGAAAGGGGGACCTCCACCGCTTTTTCTTAAAATCAACCTGATCTTCCTGCCCCCGGGACCCTGAGCTTCCACTTTCAGCTCGTCAACATCCAGTTTATCCTCAGAAACCAGCACCGCCCGGAATTCGGAGCCAGGGTGGACAACGCCAGGAAAGAAATGCAGGGAAATCATCCGTTCGGCCGAACCGGCATCAACCAGGGCGCCGGCTGGCTGATGAACGCATATAAGCAGCGAGAAAACAACCAGCCACAGATTCACTTTCGGGTCTCTCTTCTTGATGGGTTATTTTCATTCAACCAGCCGAAACTGTCAAATCATGACCTGTTTCTGTCTTCGTTCACAGAATTACCGAAGGAACAGACTCCCGGCTATGAAACAATTTTTTTCCTGAATTGTTCATGCCGGGCAATTTTCCCATCCGCCCCGGACTTATCTTTTTTCAGCGGGCATCTTGAAGTAAAATACTTCCGCAGGAGGCAACATGAAAAGAAAAACGCTGTGGATTCTTCTGGTAATTTTTTTTGTAGTTCTGATCCTGGCTATCGGTTTCGCTTTTATCATCGAAACCATCTCTCCCCGTGAAGTTTCTGTCGCTCAAAATTCTTACCTGGAAATAAAGCTTGATGGCCGGCTGGTAGATTACACGCCTTTTTCCGCTCTTCCCGGTTTTTTTACTGAAAGAGCCCTCTCTCTTTTCGACATCTGGATGAACCTCAGAAAAGCTGCGGTTGACCCCAGAATTAAGGCCACAGTGGTAAAATTCGGGCTGCTCGACGCCGACTGGGCAAAGATCGAAGAGCTACGTCAGGCCATCCTGACCTACAGAAAATCAGGCAAACCGATCATTGCCTACATCGAGGAACTTCCTGATGGAGATAAAGAATACTATCTGGCCACTGCCTGTGATCGTATTGTCATGCATCCGCTTGGCTGGCTGGGAATAAACGGACTGGCCGCCTACGTCCCCTTTTTCAAGGGAACGCTGGACAGGCTCGGCATAACCGCCGAATTTGAACACATCGAAGAATTCAAGACAGCCTACAACCAGTTCACCGAGAAAGGTTTTACCCCGCCCCACCGCGAAATGCTTACCTCAATATATAAAAATATATTCAACTATTATGTGGAGCAGATAGCCGCTGCCCGTCAACGTCCGGTGGAAGAAATAAAGAATCTCATCGACCGGGGATACTTCCAGGCAAAGGAAGCCGTGGACAGCGGTCTGGTGGACGAAATCGCCTATGAAGACCGGATCTTTCAGACAGAAACCATGGCAGTATACAGAGAGCTTAAGGGAATTACCAGCGAAAAGTACTCGAAGGTGCGACCGGAAAGGTTTGGCCTTAACCTGGGGCGAAAATTCGCCCTGATCTTCGCCGGTGGAACGATCATTTCCGGGAGCGGTGAGCAATTTGTCCTGGGCAGTGAAACCTTCAGCCGCTGGCTGCGCGCGGCCGTGAAGGACAGAACGATCGAAGCAATAATTGTCCGGGTCGACAGCCCGGGCGGCTCGGCCGTTGCTTCCGACATCATCTATCACGAACTGATAAAGGCCAGAAGCGAAAAGCCGGTGGTCATCTCGATGTCAGGACTGGCCGGCTCCGGCGGATACTGGATTTCGCTAGGCGGGCACCGGATAGTGGCTCAACCGCAAACTCTCACCGGTTCGATTGGCGTAATAGCCGGCAAATTCAGTTTCGATGGATTTTTAGAAAAAATCGGCGTCACCACAGATAAAATCGTCATCGGGAAAAACGCCGATGCCTTTTCCTTTTACCGCCGATTCACTCCTGAAGAAAGGAAAATCCTCAGGAAGGAAATCGGATACATTTACCAGCAGTTCCTGGAGAGGGTGGCTTCTGCCCGTAATCTCAGTGTGGAAGAAGTTGACCGCATCGGCCGGGGGCGGGTCTGGACCGGGCAGCAGGCAAAAAACCTGAAACTGGTCGATGAACTCGGCGGACTGCCCGCGGCCATCGAAGAAGCAGCCAGACTGGCAGGTCTGCCGCCGGAAAAGGAAGTCAGACTGGTCGTCTGGCCGGCCCGGCGCAGCCTCCTGGATATTATTCTCGGGAGAAAAACTGAACTGGCGCCCGCCAGCCGGACAGCCAGCCTGCTGAACTCGAGCATGAAGATTATGAAAATATTTTCGCGGCCGGGAACCTGGGCTTTAATGCCATTCTGGATTTATTGAAGTTGCCGCTATCAGCCGGAGCCGGGATTACTTTTTTTCCCTGACAATTACTTTTTCCTCAGGTTTGATCAACCAGAGTTTTTCTCTGGCCTCCTTCTCCAGTGCTTCCGGGTCTGTTTCAAGTTTTCTTATTTCGTACTCCAGCTTTTCCTTCTGTGCCGTCAGTTGCTCTATTTCAGTCTGGAGTTCCTGCAATCTCTTTTTTGACCTCTGGATGTCAAGAAAGCCTTTCTTTCCGAAAAAAGTGCTAACCAGAGTCGCGAGAATAAATATGGCCAGCAGGAGATAGAAGAATTTCTTGCGGGTGGAAACCTTCTCTGGCGACCTGGCACCTTCCATCAGAGCAGCTCCCGCCCGGCTCTAAGGAGCGCCCGGGCTTCTTTCTCGCTCCCGGCCTCGGCATAACAGCGAATCAGGGGTTCCGTGCCGGAAAACCTTAGAATCAGCCAGGCGTCTCCGGAAAAGTCCAGTTTAAGTCCATCCATCGTTTCCACCGATTGCACCACCCTTTTCCCGAGCCGGCCTGGTGGATTTTTTATCAGGGCTTCGAGCTTTCTGGCGTTTTGCGGAGTCAGGGGAAGATTTTCCTGAACGCAAACCATCCGGCCGTATTTCTTAAAAAGCTGCTGGAGCAACTGAGAAAGACTCAGACCGCAGACGGAAATCATCTCCGCCACCAGCAGACCGGCAAAAATGCCATCCTTTTCCGGTAGATGGTCCTTCACCGCCAGGCAGGCGCTCTCCTCGCCGCCAAAAATGATCTTGTTCTGAAGGATGAGATCGGCAATGTACTTGAAACCGACCGGCGTCCGGTAAAGCGGAACGTCGTAATGACACGCGATGCGGTCTATCAGGTGGGTGGTGGTAACCGACCTGGCCACCCCTCCCCGCCAGCCTTTAACCGCCAGAAGATATTCAAGGATTAAAGAAAGGACGTAATTTGCCGGTACCAGACGGCCCTTTTCGTCGACTATGCCGAAGCGGTCACCGTCAGCGTCGGTGGCCATTCCGAGAGCACAACCTTTTTCCCTGACGAGCCTTTTCAGCTCGTTCAGATTGGCTTCTGTGCAGGAAGGAGAAATCCCGCCAAAATAAGGATCAACATAGCCGTGAATGACTTCGATCGGAATGCCGTTTTCCTCCAGAATTTCGTCGAGATATTCTCGACCGGTGCCGAAAAGCAAATCAATGCCGATTTTAACGCCTGCCTTCCTGATGGCGGCAAAATCGATTTTTCCCTGCAGAAATTCGAGATAATCTTTCTGCAGGTCTATTATATGAATGTACGACCGGTCAGGATAAAAATAAGGGGCCACAGATTCCGGGGTGATTTTCTCCACCTCGCGCTCAATTTCCTGAGTGACTTCAGGCAGAGCCGGCGCTCCGCTGTCCACGTTGAATTTGAGCCCGTTGAACTCAGGTGGATTAAAGGAAGCGGTGAAATTGATCCCTCCGCTATGTTTACCCTTGATTATCTGATAGGCCAGTGCCTGAGAAGGGCAATCGCGGTCAGCAAGATAAACCTGAATGCGGTTTTTCGACAGAAGCGCAGCCGCCTCTTCCGCAAACCTTTCCGAAAGAAAACGTGTGTCATAGCCTATTACCACAGAACACTGACCGTCAGAATGATTCCTTCGGAGATAGTTAGCGATGGCTTGAACTACCCGGCGGACGTTGGTGAAGGTAAATTCCTCACCCATAATCGCCCGCCAGCCTGAAGTGCCGAATCTGATCATCTGCCGGTTCTTCCCACTTTCAGATTGAAATTATCATAAGAAAAAACATATTGCAATCAGCTGTAAAGCGTGTCTGCTACCTCCCGACTGCTGCCCTACAACTTTAATTGTATTATTCCGATTGACCGGGCCCCGGCAATAATTTAATCTTTAACCGGGAAAATGACTGAAAGATCAAGAATCCTTGCCGGGGTAACCCTCGTTTCTGCCGACATTCTCGCCCTGGAAATAATCCTGACCAGGTTTTTTTCCATAGCCCAGGGTTATCACTATGCATTCCTGGTGGTCAGCCTGGCCTTTCTGGGGTTCGGGCTGGGTTCTCTTTTCCTTTTTTCACGTAAACTGAAGGATTGCCTGACAGAAACATCCACCCTGGCGGCGCTGGCCTTCGGCCTTGGCCTGATGATCCCTCTGAGCATCTGGCTGGTCAATCTGCTGCCGTTCAACCCGGTGGAATTGCTGTGGAATCAGAAAAAAATATTTATGCTCGGCATCCATTATCTTATCTTCAGCGGTTCTTTCCTTCTCGGAGGGCTGATTATTTCGGCTGCGCTGACAAAGCTGGCTGGAATCACCCATCAGGTCTACTTTGCTGACCTGACCGGCGCAGCCGCCGGAATAATCCTGGCCGGAGCCGGATTCAGGCTGGCCGGCGACAGAGGGGCAATTTTACTTCCGGTCATGCTGGCTCTGACTGCCTCCGTGGTCTTTGCTCTTGCCGGTAAAGGCAGCCGCTTCCTGAAGCTCATCCACTTACTATCTGCTGTTTTCGTGACCGCGTTGATTTTTTTTGCCGGCAGCCATCTGGAATTTAAGATTTCCGAGTATAAGCCTCTACCCTTTTATTTAAGGCAAAAGGATGCCGGGCTTATGAGGACTGTCTGGGACGAAAAGTTGAGACTGGACATATTTCGCTCGCCGGCGGTCCGATATGCCCCCGGACTCAGTCTTTCTTACGAAGGGCGACTCCCGGACCAGCTGGGCCTGGCTCTTGACGCTGAAAGAATATACGCCTTAAGTGCTGACGAAATTTCTTCTGAGCAGTCGGACTTTGTTACTTATCTTCCTGTCTGGCCCGCCTTTGAGTTCAGCGCCGGCGGGAGGATTCTTCTGCTGAAGCCTGCGGGAGACCTTGAACTGCTGCTGGCTCTTAAAGCCTCGCCGACGAAAGTCAGGGTGTTTGAAGAAAGCGACCTTTTAAGAAAAATACACCTATCCCGCCTGAAAAATCTGGCTCAGAAGGGATGGGATTTGCCGCCGGTGGAGCTGATTACGGTTGAGCCCCGGGCCGGACTCATTCAGGAGAAAAAGAACAGAATTGAATATGACCTCATTTTATTTCCGCTGCCGGACCTTCCCGGAAGCTTCAGCACCGGGTTTTACGGACCAGGGGAAGATTATCTGCTAACTCTTGAGTCGCTGGATACCATCTTTACGCTTTTGAGCCCGGATGGACTGGTGGCTGCAGTATTTTATTTCCTGCCTCCTCCCCGCCAGGAAATTAGATATCTGGCCTTGTGGATTGAATACCTGGAAAATCGCGGTCTGAGACCAGAAGAACATATTATCATCATCAAGTCGGTGGAGACAGCCACTTTTTTAATCAAAAAGAATCCTTTTACTGACGCAGAAATCGAGCAGCTGAGAAGGTTTGCCGGCGAGCGCCTTTATGACCTTAACATCCCCGATTCCAGAAAAGAAGAGTCTCAAACTTTCATCATCCAACCAAACATTTCTTTATGGGAAGAACTCATCAGCTTTCTTTTTCATCCGGAAAAACGACATTTGCTTTATGACAATTATCTTTTTGACATAAGTCCGGTAAACGATAACCGGCCCTTCTTCCGGGATTTTATGAAATGGGAACGCTGGCCAGAAGTGAAAAAATTTTTCCAGCAGACCGCCTATCCCCTTTTCACCGGGAAGTATCTTCTTGTATTTCTCCTCGGACAGGCCCTGGTCACAGGTCTGTTGATCATCATCCTGCCGCTCACCATTCTTGCCCGCCGGGAGCTTCCGGAAATTCCCCGAAAAACCATCATATTTTTTTATTTTGCCTCCCTCGGTGCCGGCTACATGCTGGTTGAAATCACCCTGTTCAACAGGTTTCTTCTTTTAATCGGGCATCCCACCTATTCTCTGAGCGCTGTGCTTTTCTTCCTGCTCGGTTCTTCCGGCGCTGGAAGTTTGAGCCTTAACATTCTTCAGAAGAAAACAGGAAGATACGGTCCCCTGCTATGGCCGCTTATCTGCCTGGCGGCCATAATTTTTGAAGCTGCAGTCCTGAAGCTGGCCGGAAGTTTATTCTTAAGCCTGAGCCTGCCTGGAAGACTGGCGCTGGGTTTCGCGCTCGTTTTTCCCCTTGGTTTTTTTCTCGGGATGCCCTTTCCCGCCGGGCTGAACTATTTTCAATCCAAATCCAGGATGCTGGCACCGTTTGCTTTTGCTGCCAATTCTTTCTTCAGCCTGCTGGCGTCAGTCTGGGCTCTGGTTCAGGCCCAGCTTTTCGGTCATCAATCGGTTCTGGTGTCGGCAGCGATTTTCTATTTATTCTCATTTCTTTTTCTCTATTTCACCTATCATCGGGACAAAGCGAACATCGAGTAGCTGCCTTATCACCGGCTTACCGTCAACCTTCTTCACCAGGGTCAGCGTCTGATAGAAAACCGTGCTCCCCACCGGGATGACCAGTCGACCGCCTTCTTTCAGCTGCTGGAATAGCGGCGGAGGAATGTGGTTGGCGGCACAGGTAACCAGGATAGCGTCGAAGGGCGCTTCTTCTGGCCAGCCAAAATAACCGTCAGCCCAGCGGACCTTCGCCGGGTAATTCAATTCTCTGAGCAAGGCGGCCGACCTGGAAGCCAGGTTTTCCCTTATTTCGATGGAATAGACCTGATCGGTCAGCTGACAGAGGATGGCAGCCTGATAACCTGAACCGGTTCCAATTTCCAGGACTTTATCTCCAGGTTTAATTTCGGCCACAGCCGTCATCAGGGCGACAATGTAAGGCTGGGAAATGGTTTGACCTTCCCCTATCGGCAGCGGGTAATCTTCATAAGCTTCCTTGCGGTATTCAGGCGGAACAAAGAGATGGCGGGGAACAGTTCTGAAGGCCTGGAGCAGGCGCTCATCTCTGAGACCCCGGGCCTGAATCTGATATCTGACCATTCTCTCTCTTTTATTTTCATAATAAGCTTCCTCTTTGCTTTGAGAGGAGAGAGGAAAAACAAGAGCGAACAAAAACGCCAGCGCCCAGAATAATCTATTGTCCATCATTTCCCGCTCAGCTTCCGTCTACCACTAAAATTTTATTCCGCTGAACTCAAGAACTCAACAGGAACCTCACCCCCGGCGATGAAAGCCGCAGCCGAAAATTCACCTGGAGATTAACCAGGGGTGGTGATTGACGCCGGGATATCCTTTTTTTAACTTTCTCCCGGGTTATAAAGAGAAAGGCTAACTATCTGAAAAAAGGTCATAGGCAGACACATGGTATCCAGGCAGGGGGAAAAGTTTTTGATACAGGCCGGTGAGTTTTTCCAGCTGGATTACTGGAAAGAGGGCCACCTGTTTTGAGATCGTCATCTGTGTCCTCAGC
>JBASPX010000050.1:0-223317 GCA_049659625.1 Candidatus Saccharicenans sp.
TTCAATATTTTACTATTTTCTCTATTTCTGCTATTATTTACAGGTTAAAAAGGAGTAAAGAGCGTGTTGACGAAAGAATTAAAAACTAAAATCATTCAGGAAAATCAACTTCATCCGGCAGACAGCGGTTCTCCGGAAGTTCAGGTTGCTCTGCTCACCGAGAGGATCAACCAGCTGATCACCCATTTCCAGACCCATAAAAAGGATTTTCATTCCCGCCGCGGTCTGATGAAGCTGGTCGGGCAGAGGAAACGGCTTCTGGAGTACCTGAAAAGGACTGACAGAGAAAGATATCTCGCTCTGATCAGCAAATTAAACCTGAGAAAATAGGCATCCGCCGTAAAATTGAGTTTAAACCATGTCAAATACTATAAGCATTGAAATCGGTGGTCGAACTCTATCCATAGAGCTCGGCAAAGTTGGACGGCAGGCTGACGGTTCAGCCCTGGTGCGCTACGGCGACACCATCATGCTGGTAACCGCCACCTGCAAGAAAGAAGTTTCCGGAGAAAAGAATTTCCTCCCGCTGATTGTTGATTACCGGGAGAATACCTATGCCGCCGGCAAAATTCCTGGCGGTTTCTTCAAACGCGAAGGAAAGCCTTCCGAACGAGAAATCCTCGTGGCCAGGCTGATCGACAGACCGATCAGACCTCTCTTTCCTAAAGGTTATTTTCAGGATACTCAGGTGGTGGCTCTTCTGCTGTCAGCCGACCTGGAAAACGAACCTGACACCCTCGGCATTATCGGCGCCTCGGCCGCTCTGTATTTCTCGGAGATTCCCTTTACCACCCCACTGGGAGCGGTCAAAGTAGGTCTGGTTGACAATCAGTTTATCATCAACCCGACAGTGAGCCAGCTGGAGCGTTCTTCGCTGAACATGGTGGTCGCGGGTAACGAAGACGGTATCTGCATGATCGAAGCCGGCGCCAGCGAGGTTGAAGAAGAAAAGGTCCTGGAAGGAATAATTCTGGCCCACGAAGAAATCAAGAAGATCATCCAGGCCCAGAAGGAACTGTTCAGCCAGCTGAACATCCAGAAGCTTCCCGTTCAGGCAAAAACGCCCGACCCGGAAAAGGTAAAAAAGATAGAGGAACAAATCCGGGAAGAGCTGCTGCAGGCCATCCAGCTGAAACAGAAAAAGGCCAGCGAGAAAGCCAGTGAAGAAATCCTCAATCGCCTGCTGTCTGCGATTCCAAAGGAAAACACTGAGGAAATCGCCGAGACCAGGGAGATTTTCTACGAACTTCAGAAAAAGCTCGTGCGGGAGTTAATCCTGAACGAAGGCCGCCGGGCTGACGGCCGTGCCTTTGACGAAATCCGTCCGATCAGCATCGAAGTGGGACTCCTGCCCAGGACCCATGGTTCCGCCCTCTTCACCAGAGGAGAAACCCAGTGTCTGGCCACGGTGACACTTGGCACTTTTGAAGATGTTCAGATTCTCGACGGCCTGGGCGAAGAGTCGGAAAAAAGATTCATGCTGCATTACAACTTCCCTCCTTTCTGCGTTGGTGAAGTTTCTTTCATGAGGGCTCCCGGGCGGAGAGAAATCGGACACGGTGCTCTGGCCGAGAAAGGCATCCTTCCGGCCATCCCCGACGAAGAAACTTTCCCCTACACCATCCGGATCGTTTCTGACATACTGGAATCAAACGGATCCTCTTCAATGGCCACGGTATGCGGCGGAGTCCTGGCGCTGATGGATGCGGGAGTGCCGCTGAAAACCGTGGTCGCCGGCATAGCTACCGGTCTGGTCAAGGAAGGCGATCGATACGCCATCCTGACGGATATCGCCGGGTTTGAAGACCATTACGGCGATATGGATTTCAAAGTAACCGGGTCGGAAAAGGGCATCACCGCCATCCAGCTGGACCTGAAGATTCCTTATCTCACCCCGCAGATACTTAGAGAAGCCCTGATGCAATCCAGGCAGGCCAGACTCCAGGTGCTGGAAAAGATGAAGGCCGTCCTGCCCGAACCGAGGCCTGAACTCTCTCCGTACGCTCCGCGGATAATAATTCTGTTCATCAACCCGGAAAAAGTGCCTGATGTTATCGGTCCGGCCGGAAAAATGATCAAGAAAATCATCGCCGCCACCAATGCCAAGATTGACATAGAAGAAACCGGCAAGATCACCATCGCTGCAGCCGACATGGAATCGGCGGAAAAAGCTCGCCAGATGATCCGGGAAATCACGGTGGAAGTGGAGCTGGGCAAAGTTTACACCGGAAAAGTTGTCCGGCTGGAAGAATACGGCGCCTTCGTGGAAATCCTGCCGAACATCGTCGGTTTGCTTCACATCTCCGAGGTGGCACCCTACCGCGTCAGAAACATCAAAGACGAGATCAAGCTGGGGCAGACGATCACGGTCAAGGTCATCGACATCGACGAGGAAAACAACCGCATCCGCCTGAGCAAGAAAGCTCTGGAAGAAACAGCTCCTCGCCGTCCCTCAGCTGGTGGCGACCGCCGTGGTCCCGGCCATTTTCATGACCGAGACCGGCGAAGCCATGGCTTCAACCAGCTTCGTCCGAGGACTGATCGCAACAGGTTTTAAGCTTTAATACAATGACCGTGACGGTCGGCCAATTCCGGAAAACAAATCCATCCGGGTTTACCATTCTGGAAATGGTGGTTACCCTCTCTATTCTGGCGCTCCTGACCGCGGTGGCCATTCCTGTAATCGAAACCGCTGTCAAAAGAGAAAAAGAAATACAGCTCCAGCAGAGTTTGAGGATGATCCGCCAGGCCATAGACGAATACAAGAGACTGGCTGACGAGAAAAAGATTAAGACCACTCCGGAAAGCTTCGGTTACCCGCCAGACCTTGAAACCCTGGTCAACGGCGTGGAGGTCGAGCAGGAATTTACAGACGAATCAGGCAGAAAAACCACGAAAAAGGTTACCGTCAGATTTTTGAGAAGGATACCTCTTGACCCGATGACCAACTCCTACGACTGGGGGCTGCGGTCATATCAGGATAAACCCGATTCTGACACCTGGGGGGGACAGAATGTTTATGACGTCTATACTCGAAGCGAGGGAAAAGCGCTCGATGGCACCAGGTACCGGGACTGGTAATCCGACCAGCCCGGGCCAGCCGGGATCTATCCGGGGGTTTACTCTTATAGAAATTCTCATCGTCCTCAGCATAATCGGAATTCTTCTTGGTGTGGCCGTTCCACAGTATCAAATGTCGGTAAAGAGGGCAAAAGAAGCCGTGCTCAAAGAGAACCTGTTCATCATGAGAAAGATGATCGACCAGTATTATCAGGATAAGCACAGATATCCTCCAAGCCTGCAGGCGCTGGTTGAGGAAAAATATCTGAAAGCCATTCCTGTCGACCCGATAACCGGCTCTAACGAAACATGGGTGGAAATCAGACAGATGCCGCCAGCTGACGAATACATTCCGGGTGAAAACCTGGGGATAATTGATGTGAAATCCGGCTCGGAAGCCAGGGCTCTGGACGGAACCTTCTACAACACCTGGTAGAAATCTCACGGGCGATGCCTTCAAACCATACTTTCATTGATTCCCGAAGAGAAATCAGAAGCGCTGCAGCTCTTCTCTCTAAAAGAAGGCCTTCTAAAGGTTACACCCTGCTCCTGCTTATGATTGTGATTGCCGTGATGGGGATCGGCCTGCTGGTGGCCATTCCGGTGCTGGAAACAGAACTCCGCCGGGAAAAAGAAGAAGAATTGATTTTTCGCGGCCGTCAGTATGTTGAAGCCATAAGACTCTACCAGCAGAAAAAACCGGGAAGCTATCCTTCTTCCCTCGAAGAGCTGGTCAAAGAACGGTGCCTGAGGAAACTCTACCGGGACCCGATGGCTGAAGACGGAAAATGGCATCTGCTGCTTCTCCCGGAATCCGGGCAACCGGCAAAACAGCAGGAAAAACAGGTTGGCGCTGCCACCATGGATAGACTTCTGGTAGTTTCTGAAGACAGTCTTAAAAAAATTCGCGAACCTCGCATCGTCGGGGTGGTCAGCTCATCACAGCGGAAATCGATCAAGATTTACATGGATGAAGAATATTACCACCGCTGGCTTTTTTATTACGGACAGACACCCGGCAAAAAACCGGAATTGATATACCTGACGGGAAAGTGAAGCCGGGAGCTTAACCTCCACCCATCATCCGCTCCTGCCGATTTTTTTCTTTACCCATTCAGGCAGAATAAAAGATACCCGTTGATAAAGCTGAAGGTTGTTGGCTTCCGCCTCTCCGGCTTTAAGTTCCAGCACATAGAGCGCCGGTTGACGGGGAGTATAACTGGGGCAGGGCTCGCGCGGACAGGGCGGAACGTTTTTTTCGATGTGGACGATCTGCTGGTGAGAATCCAGCCAGATAATATCGAGCGGAATGAGAGTGTTTTTCATCCAGAAGGAATACAGGTCCTCTTCCTCAAACACGAAGAGCATACCCTGATCAGCTTCAAGCTTTTCCCTGAACATCAGCCCCCTGGCCCGTTCGACCGGAGTGACAGCCAGTTCGGCGGTAATTTCTTTTCCGCCCGGCAGATAAACTTTGATAAACCTGTCAGGACGGCTTGACTGGCAGAACACCTGAGTGATCAGGGCCAGCCCGAGAGAGGCTATCAGCAGGGTTCTGGCAAAAAGGTCGGATATTTTCAAGTTTCTCCTCCCGGGACTAAATTATCTCCAAACCATAAAACTTTCAATGGACAGTAATCAGCGGAACAAACCGAACACCGATCAATCTTTTTTCGTCCCAGCCTTTTTTCTTTCTGGTAACCAGCATCAGTTCCTGAAAATCAACTCCAACTGGAATTATCATTCTTCCCCCAACTTTCAGCTGCTCCACCAGCGGGACCGGCACTGAAGCCGGCGCGGCCGCCACCAGAATGGAATCGTAGGGAGCGTATTCAGGCCAGCCGAGCGTCCCGTCCCCTATCCTGAAACGGATGTTGGTATATCCAAGTTCCTGTAGCACAGCCTGCGCCCGGCGGGAAAGTTCCGGAATCAGTTCCACTGTGTAAACCTCTGCCACAATTTCGGCTAAGATCGCTGTCTGATAACCGGAGCCCGTGCCGATTTCCAGAACTTTTTCATGGCCCTGCAGATTTAGGGCGGCAGTCATGTAAGCAACGATGTAAGGCTGCGAAATAGTCTGCCCCTCGCCTATGGGCAGCGGTTCGTCGCTGTAAGCCAGCTCGCGCCAGCTTTCGGGAACAAAAAGATGGCGGGGAACTTTGAGCATTGCCTGGAGAACTTTTTCGTCGGTGATCCCGCGGCGGCGGATCTGGTTCTCCACCATTTCCCTTCTCGCCTTAAGATAACCCGACTCCTCGTTCACGCCCCCTCCTGGCTTCCGCAAGCTATCGCTATCTGATTCTATAAAAGCTTCAATAAGAGCGTGCAAAATAGGCCAGAGCGGCAGCTTCCTTTCCGCAGCACACGCAGCGTTCTGCTTTCAGCGCCGGTTGTTCGAGCGGCAGCACCCTGATGGTGGCCATGGTCTCTTCCTTAATTCTGGCCTCGCATTCCTCGTTCCCGCACCAGAAGGCTTTGATGAAGCCTCGCCTGTCTTCAATGATTTTTTTGAATTCTTCGTAATTCCCGGCTTCCCTTGTGTTTTCCCTCTGAAAATCAAGCGCCTTCTGGAAAAGCGCCTTCTGCACCACCGCCAGCATTTCTTCCACTTTTTTATCGAGACCGGATATGTCCAGGCTGATTTTCTCCTTGCTGTCCCGGCGCGCGGCGATCACCTGATTTTTCTGCACGTCTCTGGGCCCTATTTCCAGCCGCAGAGGAACTCCTCTCATCTCCCATTCAGCAAATTTCCAGCCGGGAGTATGCTCGGTCCGGTCGTCAAGATGCACCCGGAAACCGGCCCGGCAGAGCGCATCCTTAACCTGATTGGCTACCGGCAGAACAGTTTCTTTCCAGTTGCCTATGGAAATAGGCACAATTATCACCTGAATCGGAGCCACCTGCGGAGGAAAGACCAGACCGTTATCATCCCCGTGAGACATCACCAGAGCCCCGATCAACCTGGTAGAAACTCCCCAGGAGGTCTGCCAGACATACTGCAGTTTTTGATTGCGGTCTTCAAACTTGATGTCGAAAACACGGGCAAAGTGCTGCCCGAGATTGTGCGAGGTTCCCATCTGCAGGGCTTTACCGTCAGACATCAACGCTTCTATAGCATAGGTGGCTTCAGCTCCGGCGAATTTTTCTCTATCGGTTTTCCGGCCGTGAACTACCGGAATGGCCAGTTCGCTTTCCACGAACTCCCGGTACATTTCAAGAATGCGCAGGGTCTCTTCCTGAGCTTCTTCCCTGGTTTCGTGTGCGGTGTGCCCTTCCTGCCAGAGAAATTCGGTCGTCCGCAGAAAAGGCCTGGTAACTTTTTCCCAGCGAACCACATTGGCCCACTGGTTTATCAGCACCGGCAGGTCGCGCCAGGACTGAATCCATTTTGAATACATGTAACCTATGATCGCTTCGGAAGTGGGCCGTACAGCCAGCCTTTCCTCGAGTTCGTCGTCTCCTCCATGAGTCACCCAGGCAACTTCAGGGGCAAAGCCTTTAAGATGCTCCATTTCCTTCCTGAGAAAACTTTCCGGTATAAAGAGCGGGAAATAAGCATTCACATGCCCGAGCGCTTTTATCCGCCTGTCCAGAAGCCTCTGAATGTTTTCCCAGATGGCATATCCGTAGGGTCTGATCACCATCATCCCCTTCATCGGGGCATAATCAGCCAGTTCTGCCCGGCGGATGAGGTCAAGATACCAGCGAGAAAAATCTTCGCTTTTCGGAGTAATCTGAGTTACGAGTCTTTCTTCGCTCACCTTCAATCTACCTCCAGTTTTCTGGCTAATAATATCCAGCCGGTCATTTTTTGTCAAGAAACGGGGTGAGCGGCGGGCGGCAGGGTAAAACCCGGGGGTGATTATATTTTAACCCTTTTTTTCATCCTGAAGGATGATTGAAAAGAGTTCCGGCAGCTGATTAAATTCCGGGCGAACAGGGTTTTTAAGGAAAAGGAAGCGGAAACCATGAACATCAGAAACCGGAAATCACGAATACCAGGAAAGGAAGAGATCAAGGGTGAAACAAGGGAGTTCAGCCTCCCGCTTCCCATGACCGTTTCCGGACTGGACGCCAGGGGGCGGGAATTCAGGGAAGTTTCCAGTCTCTCCACCATAAGCTGCGAAAGGGCAAGCTTTATGCTCAGAACCCCGGTCGAACGTAAAACTGTCCTGAAACTGGTCATCGATCTGCCGCCAAAACTGTCCGAAGGACAACCTCTGGCTCTGGTTATAAAGGGCAGGGTTACGGATTCGGAGCCGGTGGCCGGAAACCGCGAACTGCACCGGGTGACCCTTGAGCTGGATTCCCGTTATTTTATCGGTGCCGGGGAAGAATTATGATCATACTCGCTGTACCCGGTCTGAGAAAAGAATGTCAGCTGAACGTCTATCTATTAGAAGAGTAGCATGGAGGGTTAAAAAAAGGTGAGATTTTTTGAGCAGAAAATCACCCTTTATTTCATCCTCTGGAGTGATTGCCATTTAAGTTAATACATAGAAAATGGTAGCGAAATGAGAAGCGGTATTTCAGACAATTTAATAAATAAAACCTCCATCCAAGGCGTAACCGGAGATAGGAAGGGGGAGCTCCCGCTGGAGCTTTCCCTTCCTGCTTTGGTTGAAGGGGAAAATGCCTCCGGCCGAAAATTTAAAGAAACGACTGAACTTCTTGAAGCCAGCGCACAGGAGGCGCGTTTTTATCTGAAAACCCCCGTCAGCATCGGCAGTGTCCTGCGGCTGAGTATGAAGATTCCGGCCACTCCCCTGCTCGTTTACCCCCTGCTTCTGGAAATTTCCGGGGAAGTAAAGAGGGTCGAGCTCAACGGTCAGGGTCGGAATGGCCATCTGGTAACTCTTGAACTGAGCAGGAAGTACAGGCTTCAGCCGCTTTCCACGGCCAGCCGCTGACTCATTTTTCCCTGATTGACTTTTTTCTTTCCAAAAGTCTGGTTCTTTTTTGATTCCAGCGCCAGAAAATTTAACTGCGGGAAAATTTATAACCTCTCTGTCTGAATTATTTTGCTTGACACATCAGGTTGAATATATTAATTAAATTTAAGAATTATATGATTATGATGCAAGGGGTAAAAGGGCATGCCTAAGAAACAAGCTAAAACCGCAGTCATCAAAAAGGAACCTGCCAGCCTCGAAAAAATTTCCGTCCTGATATACTGCCCGTCAGACCTGCTGCTGACCGGAATCTTGAAGGCGCTGGAAACTGATAAAAGGATTGAAGTGGCCACGGTGGAAAGGGGCACGATAGAAAATTTTATGGAAGCCATCAAGCAGCTTAAACCCCAGGTAATCCTCTTTGCCAACCTGGAACCGCTGCCACACCTGAAAGAAATATGTAAAGCCATAAAAGAAGTGATCAAGCCGCAGATTAAAACTCAACTTTTGCTTCTGGGCAACATCCCTTCTCATGAAGAAATCATCAACCTGATCAACGCCGGAGCCCGGGGATATTTTGACCTTAACGACCCGGCCCAGCAGCTCCCGGAAGCCATCAGCGTGGTCAACAAAGGAGAAATCTGGCTGCCGAGGGACAAAATGTCGACCATCATGGACCGAATCATTTCGGTCGTCGGCCGGGACATGAAAGAGAGCACCCTCGACCAGCTAACACCGACGGAATTTCAGGTGCTGAGGTTAATCGGCCAGGGAAAAAGCAACGAAGAAATAGCCAAAATAATGTTTATCAGCAAGAATACCGTTCGCTCTCACATTAAAAGCATTTATTCGAAACTCGGCACCCACAGCCGGTTGCAGCTGGCTCTCTATGCCATCAATTCTGCTTTATTTTAAGGAGCAAAGAGAGTAACCATGACTGAAAAAAACAAGACCAAAACCAGGAAGAAAAGATCGGTTTCAGCCAGAAAAACAGCCACACCTGTGGCCGTCAACAGGCGCCGGGAATGGAGGTTTGAGCTGCCTCTTCCGGCAGAAATAGAAGGGCAACTTCCGCAGGGAAAACTATTCAGGAAAAAGACCATTCTGGAGAACATTTCTTCTACGGGAGCCTACTTCACAATAGACAGCAACCTGGTGGTCGGCTCAAAAGTGCATCTCGGAATCGACCTGCCGAAAGAATTGACCGAAGGGAAAAAAATCAAGCTCTGCCTGGATGGAGTGATCGTCCGGCTGGAAAAAAAAGACGGGAAGAAGAAAAAAACTGGAGTGGCCGTTAAATTTAACAGGAATTTTCACTTCCAGGTTGAAGATTGATTACTTTCTGCAGGGAGTAAATTGCTGGTCGCAGCTCTCACCGGGGGCATCGCCACCGGAAAATCGGTCGTTGCTCAGATTCTCAGCCAGAAGGGATGTTATGTTCAGAACGCCGACCTGCTGGCCCATCAGCTGATGGCACCCGGAGGAAAAATCTGGGAAGAACTCATAAGACACTACGGGAAAGAAATTCTCAAGGAAAATGAAGAAATAGACCGGAAGAAGCTCGGAGAAATCATCTTCCGGGATAAGTTAGAGCGTGATTATCTGAACCGTCTGACCCATCCCCTGATCATGGAAAAAATCAAGCAGACGGTGGAAGAGCTGGAAAAAGCTGGAAAATTCGAGATATACATCACAGAAGCAGCGCTGGTCATCGAGTCGGGTTATTACAGCTTTTATGATCGAATCATCCTTACTTACTGTAAACCGGAAGTGCAGATCGCCCGGCTTATGGAGAGAGACAGAATCTCACGGGAACAGGCACTGGCCAGGATAAGAGCGCAGGGATCAAATGAAGAGAAGATGCGCTTTGCCCATTATTTGATAGATACCTCAGGCACACTCAAGGAGACGATAGACCGGACGGAAAGCGTTTATTTCAACCTCTGGCAGGATGCCTGCTTGAAAAAAGCGGGGCTTCTGCGCTGATGGCTGTAAGGCTTTTATACGACAGATTTGCGCTTTAATCTGGAAAATAAAAAAACGCCAGGCTAAAAACAGACTATGCCTACTCTATCGACTGCTGCTTCAACTGTTTTTTGAAATCCTGACCCGGGCGAAATTTTACCCGCCAGCCGCCGGAAATTGGAATCTGCCGGTTGCGCCTTATATCCCGTCCGAATCCGGATTTCTTCGGAACAACCCGGAAACTGCCAAAACCTCTGATTTCAACTTTTTCTCCAGCCAGCAGGGCTTTTTTTATGGCATCCAGGATGGTTTCCACCATCAGAACCGCTTTGGTTCGATTGAAATTTGCTTTTTTCTCAAGCAACTCAGCAAGGTCATTCTTGATCATCGCTCATCTCCTGCTTCTCGTCTGCCGGAAAAAAATAATTTTGATTAAAATTAGTTTATAAAAGAGAAATTGTCAAGCTCGGGAAACTCTTTTAATAAATTGACTAATCAAAGGCAAGTTCATATAATGATTTTACCGTGAAGAAAATTGCAGCTGTTTTATTATGCCTGTTTTTCTTTCTGACCGCAGGCATCACTCTGCACGCTCATATTCTGACGGTAACCATCAACTCCGCCATTCATCCGGTAAGCGCAGAAATCATCCTTAAAGCTCTGGAAAAAGCCAGAATCGAACAGGCATCGCTGGTAATTATCAAACTTAACACCCCGGGCGGACTTGATTCCTCGATGCGGGCGATAATCGAAGGCATCGTCAACTCACCCGTTCCGGTGGCCGCTTATGTCAGTCCATCAGGAGCCCGGGCGGCTTCAGCCGGCTTTTTTATCGGTATTGCCTGCGACATCTTCGCCATGGCCCCGGGCACCAGCACCGGCGCTGCCCATCCCGTAAGCATAGGAACCGGCGGTGAAAACCAGCCGAACAAGACCATGGAAGAAAAAGTCACCCATGACGCGGCCGCCTACATCCGCACTCTGGCCGAGAAAAGAGGGCGCAACCTGAAGATGGCTGAGGATGCCGTCAGGCTGAGCCTGAGTTACACCGAACAGGAAGCTCTTCGCGGGAAAATCATCGACCTGGTGGCTAATTCTGAAGCGGAGCTGATTCAGGCCCTGGACGGGTGGACAATCAAAAGATTCGACGGCCGACAGGAGCAACTTAAACTCTCCGGCCAGGAAATAATAGAAATTCCGCTTACCTTCAGACAGAAATTACTCATGACCATCGCCGACCCGAACCTGGCTTACATTCTTCTGATGATCGGCCTGCTCGGACTCTATTTCGAGTTCGCCAACCCCGGCGCCATTCTTCCCGGGGTGATCGGAGGCATCAGTCTGCTTCTGGCTCTTTTTTCGTTTCAGATTCTCCCGGTGAATTATGTTGGACTGCTTCTTATAATTCTCGGCACGGTGATGTTTATCCTGGAAGTCAAAGTACACAGCTATGGAGCTTTAACCATGGGAGGAATTGCTTCTCTGCTTCTGGGCTCGATAATGCTGATTAAATCACCGATTCCGGAGCTCAGACCGAGCCTCAGGTTTATCATCCCGGTGGCTCTGGGAGTGTCGCTTATTTTCATCTTCCTGGTTTATCTGGTGGTCAGAGCGCATACCAGAAAAGCGGTAACCGGAAAAGAGGGCATGCTGGGAGAAAGAGGAAAAGTTTTACTCTGGTCCGGCCAGGAAGGTAAAGTTTTCGTCCATGGCGAAATATGGCGGGCAGTTTCCGACCAACCCCTGGAACGCGGCGACCAGGTCGAGGTCATAGAAATCAAAGATAATCTGACTGTTAAGGTTAAAAAAATATAGGGGGCAGGACAACCTGTCCAGAAAGGAGGCATGAAAATGATTACTTTTCCAGTTATCGTGGTTGCGATAGTAATTCTGTATTTGCTGAACTGCATAAAGATACTGAAAGAATATGAAAGAGGAGTTATCTTCCGTCTAGGTCGTGTTTTACCCAAACCAAAGGGACCGGGCCTGATTTTCGTTTTTGCCCCGATCGACCGCATGGTGCGCATCAGCCTGAGGCTGATTGTTATGGACATTCCTCCCCAGGATGTTATCACCAAGGACAATGTGTCGGTGAAGGTGAATGCCGTTCTTTATTTCAGGGTTATGGATCCTCTCAAAGTTGTCCTGGAGGTTCAGGATTATCTTTATGCCACTTCCCAGCTTTCCCAGACCACCCTGAGAAGCGTTCTCGGCCAGGTGGAACTTGACGAATTGCTTTCAGAAAGAGAAAAACTGAACACCCAGCTTCAGGAGATTATAGACCAGCATACAGATCCCTGGGGAGTTAAAGTTCAGCTGGTGGAGATAAAGCATATCGACCTCCCCGAAACCATGATCCGGGCCATCGCCCGTCAGGCTGAAGCTGAAAGAGAAAGAAGAGCCAAGATCATTCATGCTGACGGAGAATTTCAATCTGCCACAAAACTGGCCCAGGCGGCCGAAATCATCTCCCAGAATCCTCAGACCATCATGCTTCGTTTCCTGGGAACTTTGACCGAAATCGCCACAGAGAAGAATTCAACCATCGTCTTCCCGTTGCCGCTGGAAATCCTCCGGGCTTTTTCGCCCGATAAACCGAAGGAAAAGTGAAAACTTCAATGGTAAAGAGCTATAGAGAAATAACCGTTTCCTCAACCATTCTGGTGGTGATCATCCTGGCCATAATTGGCCTGGGAGCGGTGATTTTTTTCCTCGGAGTCCAGGTCGGGAAAAAAGAAGCGGACCTGATGATGAAAAACCTGATCGCTCAGAAAATCGAAGAAGAGGTCAAAGCCACTCCCCCGGTTCCGGTGGTCGAGGAAAAAGCGACGTCATCGGCTGAAGCCACTCAAACCGCTGAGTCGGCATCGGGCACGGTCAGCCATCCATCAGGCAGTTCCGCTGAAGAGAAAAAAATTCAGATGGTCGACCGGAGCATCTATCCTAAACCTTCAGCGGAATCCGGGGCGCCGGTAATCTCTGCGCCGGCCAGAACCTCCCGGGCAACTACCACCACCCCGCCTGTAACTTCTTCGCCCCCGAAACCATCCGAGGCTACCAGAACTTCCGGGAATTATTACATTCAGGTCGGCGCCTTCAACGACCGCCCCACAGCCAGGCTTGAAGCCGAAAAATACCGCAAACAGGGCTACAATGCGGTGGTGAAGGATCCATTTGAAAGCGATAAGAGGCCGCTTTACCGGGTATGGGTGGGCGGTTACAGAACAAGGGAGGAAGCCCAGAAGGCTCTCGCTGACCTGGTGAAGAAGATGCCGCGAAATCCGGGCTTTTTCATCGTTCATGAATAAGCCGGACAGATCCGGATAAAGATTCTCACCGGGCGAAATTGAAGAAAACCTAGAATTTTTGAGCCGGAAATCTTGACAGTTCTGGTTTTCTCCTCTATCTTCCTTCTGTCAGGAGGATGAAAAGTGAAAGAAATCGGTTGGTTGGAACAGCTGGCAGAAAGCCGGGAAAAAGCTAACAGTCTTTTCCAGAAACTGGAAGAAGTAAGAGGTTTTCTTTGACCTGGAAGCAAAAAAAGCTGAACTTCAAAAGATAAATTCTCAACTTGAGAGTCCTGAAGTCTGGAACGACCAGAAAAAGTTCCAGACACTTCAGACGAGGAAAAAACAGTTAGAGAAGGATCTGCAGTTTTACCGGAATCTGAACAATTATCGGGAAGAAATAGAAGTCCTTCTGGAACTGGCAGAGGAAGGGGAAAATGTGCTGGCTGACCTGAGCGGGGCCCTGAAATCCTTTGAGCAGGAGCTTCTCGAAGCTGAACTCAGGGCGCTGTTTTTCGAGGAAGACGATCCGAGAAACGCCATACTGACCATCCATCCGGGCGCCGGCGGAACCGAATCCCAGGATTGGGCCCAGATGCTCTTCCGCATGTACCTCAGGTTCGCCGAGCGAAAGGGATTTAAGACTGAAGTGATAGACTTCCAGCCTGGTGAAGAAGCCGGCTTGAAAAGCGCTACCATCAGGATTGAAGGAGACTACGCCTTCGGACTGCTGAGCCAGGAATCGGGCGTTCACCGGCTGGTAAGAATTTCTCCTTTCGACGCCAACAAACGCCGTCACACTTCCTTTGCCGCTGTTTTTGTCTATCCGGAAATTGACGAAGACATCGAAATAGAAATCAACCCGGAAGACCTGAGAATAGATACCTACCGGGCTTCAGGAAAGGGCGGTCAACATGTGAACCGGACAGATTCCGCCGTGCGCATCACCCACATCCCCACCGGAATTGTGGTTCAGTGTCAGAACGAACGTTCGCAACATCAGAACAAAGCCCGGGCGATGAAATTGCTGAAAGCGCGACTTTATGAACTGGAGAAAAAAAAGAAGCTGGAAAAGATCGAGAAACTGGAAGATATGAAATCGGAGATTGCCTGGGGAAACCAGATACGTTCTTACGTTCTCCATCCTTACAAGATGGTTAAAGACCTGAGAACCAGGATGGAAACCGGAGATGTTGACCGGGTTCTCGACGGAGACCTGGACGATTTCATCAGAGCTTCTCTGCTGCTCAGGAAAAAGCAGGCTCTGGAAGCCGCCCGTAATTCGCGAGAAGAATCATAAGCCCCGGGGTTAAAGGCAATAGAGCTTCGACGGAATTCTCTTCATTCTGCTAATTTCTTTTTTCTTTTTTTCCTGCCTTCTTTTTCCCTTTCTTTTTATTCTTCTTCACCATCTCCCAGAGACGGTCAAGCTCTTCCAGGGTGGATTCATCGAGCGAGCGCCCCTGTTTCTTCAGTTCCTTTTCAAGTTCCCGGAAACGCTGGTGAAATTTCCTGCAGGCTTTCCTGAGGATGATTTCAGGATTGAGGCCGAGAAGACGCGAGAAATTAACCAGGGAGAAAAACAGGTCACCCAGCTCTTCCTCCACCTCATCGCTTTTTCCTCTTTTCAGAGAATTCTCCAGCTCGCCCAGCTCCTCCCTGACTTTTTCCAGACAGGAAGAAGCATCCGGCCAGTCGAAGCCGTGATCCGCTGCCCTCTGCCCCAGCAAAAAGGCGTAAAGGAGCGCCGGGGCTGAAGCAGGAAGACCATCCAGGGCTGACTCCCGGCCTTTTTCCCTGAGTTTATTTCTCTGCCAGTTATCTTTAACTTCTTCAGCGCTAATCCTTTTCCTCAGTCCAAAGACATGAGGATGCCGGTCAACCATCTTCCGGTTGATTCCCTCAAGAACATCAGAAATTGAAAATTTGCCCTCTTCCTCAAAAAACCTGCTGAGGAAAACCACTTCCATGAGCACATCGCCCAGTTCCTCACAGGCTGCTCGATCATCCACTGAGCTCAAAGCCTCAACCGCTTCATAAACCTCTTCCAGAAAATAATTCATTATTTCCTGCCTGGTTCTGGCCCGATCCCAGGGACAACCGTCGGGAGAACGCAGCCTGGCGATGATTTCCACCAGTTGCTGAAATCTTCTGCCGGCTTCGCCTGAACTTCTCACTTTTCCTCCTCCGCTTGAATTTTAGCAGCAGACGGGATATTATTAAAAATCGAATTAAGCTGGAAAATTAACTCAAAGTCAAAATTATTTCAACTGCCGCCAGCTAATTTCAGTGACAGGATAAAATGATGAATGATCAGAGCAAAAACCGGCCGGACAGCGGCTCCGGAGAATTTTTGCCACCTCTCGATTTCAGTTCGATCGTATTCCCTATTTACACCCAGGCACTGGTGAAGCTGGGCTTGCTGGAAGATCCCCAGTCCGGAAAAGTGGAAACCAATCTCGAATACGCCAAAAGATTGATCGATATCCTCGACCTTCTCCGTGACCGGACTAAAGGAAACCTGGAGGAAGAAGAGGAGAAATTCCTGGAAGCCGTCCTCTCTCAGCTTAAACTTCATTACCTGAAGAAAATCGACGCCATCAAACTCTGAAACAGATGAAAATTTTCCGCCGTCTATCTTCCCGGGTGAAAACTATCAGCAAGAATTCGGTCCTGACCATAGGCATCTTTGACGGCTGTCATCTCGGCCATCAAAAAATCCTGCAGAAACTCATCCGCAGAAGTCGCCAGCTCGGGGTGCCCGCCGGCTTGATGACCTTTCATCCTCATCCTGAACGGATTCTCAACCATAGAGAAATTAAACTGATCCAGACGATGCAGCAGAAACTCGAATACATGAAACAGGCGGGTCTCGACTACTGCCTTATCCTGCCGATGAATAAAAAGCTGGCCGGGCTGAGCGGAGAAGAATTCGTCCGGAAATACCTTAAGGAAAAACTCGGCGTCGGCGAAGTGGTGGTCGGAGAAAATTTCCGCTTCGGCCATAACCAGAGTTGCGGAATAAAAGAGCTGCGCAGATCAGGCCGGCAGCACGGCATAAAGGTAACCGCTGTAAAATCGGTCATCTGGCGCCGACAGCCCGTCAGCTCAAGTTTAATCCGCCGTCTTCTGGAAAAGGGCCAGATAGGCCAGGCAGCCAGACTGCTCGGCCGGCCCTATGAAATCGCCGGACAGGTGGTCAGAGGAAAAGGCTTCGGTCGTCGTCTGGGTTTTCCCACAATCAACCTGAAAACCGCAAATGAAATTCTGCCCTCCGGAGTTTATGCCGGTCTGGCCACAGTCGGAAACAGGGTTTACCCGGCAGCCATCAACATCGGCTTCCGTCCCACCTTCGGAGGAAAGGGTCCCTCTGTTGAAGCTCATCTGCTTCACTTCCAGGGCAGTCTTTACGGGCGTAAGGTAATCTTAAAGCTCTATCACCGGCTGCGTGACGAGAAGAAATTTTCCGACACGGAAGCCCTGAAGAACCAGATTGCCGCCGATGTGGAAGAGGTTCGAAAGTATTTTTTCAGGCCCGATGCCAAGAGACGACAGCTTGACTTTTTTCCTGTTTTGTCCAAATATAGTTTTTTCAAAAAATATCCTGTGAGGTAGCCGATGACGGACAAAATCAAAGCCCGAGTCATGGACAACGGAAAAATCCGCCGGACGCTGCTGAGAATGGCCACCGAGATTGCCGAAAGAAACCGAGACCTGAACAACGTGGTTCTGATTGGCATCAAGACCAGAGGAATTTACCTCGGCCAGAGAATCGCAGAAATTCTCAAGCAGACCGAAGGAGTTGAGCTGCCAGTTTACTCCCTGGACATCACCCCTTACCGGGATGACCTGAAGGCTGCGGAAAGAAAAAAGAGCGCTGCAAATTCATTTAAGGCTAACCTGGATGACCGTGACGTTATCATCATAGACGACGTTCTGTTCACCGGCCGCACCATCCGGGCAGCCATGGAAGCCATATTTGACCTTGGACGTCCAAGAACGATACAGCTGGCAGTGCTTATAGACCGGGGCCATCGGGAGCTTCCCATCCACCCTGATTACGCTGGCCGGGTGCTTCCCACCGCCAGAAGGGAGCGGGTCGAGGTTCGTCTGAAGGAAATCGACGGCCTGGATGAGGTGCTGATAACCGAACCGCAGGTTAACCTGAAATCATAAATTTTCAGCAGGAATAAGATCTTCAGAAGCAGGAGAATAACTTGAAACTGCTTCTTAAAAAAGGAAGGGTTCTGGACCCCGGGGGAAAGATTGACGGAATTTTTGACCTTCTCCTGGTTGATGGTCAGATTGCGGCCATCCACCCGGATATCAGCATGGAAGCAGACCGGGTAATAGAAGCTGCCGGGTTGATCATCGCCCCCGGTTTTATCGACCTCCATGTTCACCTTCGACAGCCCGGGTTCGAGCACAAGGAAACAATTGCCAGCGGAAGCCGGGCAGCGGCCAGAGGCGGTTTTACCACCATCTGCTGCATGCCGAACACCAACCCGCCAGTCGACTCCGTCGAAACGCTCAACCTGATAAAAAATAAGATCCACCAGGAGGCTGTTGTCAACGTTCTGCCTGTGGCAGCCGTCAGCATCGGGCAGAAGGGGCAGGAGCTGGCTCCTCTGGAACAGCTGGCGGAAGCTGGCGCAGCCGCCTTTTCCGACGACGGTCAGCCCGTATGGAACAGCTTCCTGATGAAAAGGGCGATGGCCGGAGCGGTCTCTCTGGGAAAACTCCTGATAGACCACTGCGAGGAAAAATCTCTGTCTGCCGGTGGAGTTATCAACGAAGGTCGCATCTCCCGTGAACTTAATCTTCCCGGAATACCCGCAGCCGCGGAAGAAATAATGGTGGCCCGGGATATAATACTTGCCCGGAATACCGGCCACCCGGTGCATCTGGCGCATCTGAGCACTGCCGGTTCGGTTGAACTTCTGGCCTGGGCTAAATCGGTCGGAGCCCCCGTTTCAGCCGAGGTAACGCCCCATCACCTGCTTCTAACCGAAGAAGACCTTCTGCAACACGGTCCGGTATGCAAGGTGAACCCGCCGCTGAGGACCGAGGCAGACCGGCAGGCATTGATCAGGGCATTAAGAGACGGGTTGATAGAAGCCATCGCCACAGACCATGCCCCGCATGCGGACGAAGAAAAAAACCAGGGACTGGAAAAGGCTCCTTTCGGAATTAACGGGCTGGAAACTGCCGTCCCCTCGCTCCTGGACAGACTGGTAATACGCGGGGAACTTCCTCTCGCCAGGTTGATCGAGGCGTTATCGACAGCCCCGGCCAGGTTGCTCGGGCTGGAGAATAAAGGACGTATCAAACCAGGGGCTGACGCTGACCTGACACTGTTATCGCTCGAGCGGAGAACATTCATCAGCCGTGAGAACATGCAATCAAAAAGTCATAACACGCCATTTCTCAACACAGAATTTCAGGGAGCGGTGGTTATGACTATAGTGAAGGGGATGATAGTTTACCCTTTTGAGAAACAACCATACGCTGAGCATGGTCGATAACGGAAGATGAACGCTCTGAGCAACATTGAAAAAAAACTCGGATATCAATTTCAGAATACCGAGCTTCTGCAGCAGGCCTTAACCCACAGCTCCTACGCCTACGAACATCTTGATGAAAAAATTAAAGACAACGAAGTGCTGGAATTTCTGGGCGATTCAGTGGTCGGACTGGCTCTGGCCGATTATCTGCATCAAACTTATCCGTCCCTTGGTGAAGGACAGCTTTCCAAGCTCAAGTCCACTCTGGCCTCAACCAGCTCCCTTTCCCTTCTCGCCAGAAAACTGGGGCTTGACCGGGCAATCCGGCTGGGAAAGGGCGAAGAAAAAAACCGGGGACGTCAGAAGAAAAGCATTCTGGCCGGGACGATGGAAGCGGTCATCGGCGCCATCTACCTGGAATCCGGATTTGAAACCGCCCGGCAGGTATTACAAAGATTGATAAAAAAACATTTCAAAAAGTTGCCCAAAGATAATTTTCTGATCAACAATTTTAAATCGGCGCTTCAGGAATATTGCAGTCAGTACGAGCTGCCGGGGCCTGTTTACCGGACGATTACTGAAAGCGGTCCGGCTCATCAAAAGGTTTTCACCGTCGAGGTTTTAAGCGGAGAAAAAGTGCTGGCGCGCGGACAGGGACTGTCAAAAAAGAGCGCCGAGCAGAAGGCTGCCCGAAAAGCTCTAAAAAAGCTTTTGAAAAAGAAGCTGCGGGATTTCAGCGAGGAAGCCTTTATCCTGGAGACGGATGAACCTGAAATCAGTTAAACCTTCCTGAAGGCTATTTGCTCATCAGAATCGCCAGAAATTTGAGCGAGGGCACGTTTTCAAAGATGATTTTGATTACAGCCATCAGGGGCACCGAAAGAAACATTCCGGCTATCCCCCACAGCCAGCCCCAGAAAATAAGGGAAAAAATTACCAGAAGAGGGCTCAGGTCCAGAGTTCTTCCCATAAGCTTCGGGTCGAGAAAATTACCGATTGCTGTTTGAACCAGTGCCAGAAGAATCAATATCCAAACCGGCACCAGTGAATTCCCGAACTGTACAAAAGCCACCAGCACCGCCAGAATGGTGGCCAGAATCGAGCCAATGGAAGGGATGTAATTCAAAATAAAAGTGATAACCCCGAGCAGAAGAGCAAAATCCACACCGAACAGAGCCAGGATTATAGCGGCCAGTGCTCCTGTCAGCAGACTGGTCACTGTTTTGACCGCCAGATATTTCTGAATCTGACGGTTGATCGAAGCCACCAGTCTGTTCACATAAACCGCCTTTTCTCCAGAAAAAGCCAGAGCCAGCTTTCTCTCAAACTTTTCCCGACCGGCCAGTATGAACAGCACAAAAACAAAAACCAGAAAGAGGTTTCCCAGGAAGGTCAGAAATGAACCCAGGGTGCCAAGCAGCAGGCCCGTTATTTTTTCCAGATTAAGCTGGGAGATGATCGTCGGAACATCTACCCGGAAAGGAAGATGTGCCAGCCACCCGGAAAATTCTGATATCAGAGAATTCAATTGCTGACTGTACCTCGGGAGTTCGGCAGCAAAATATTTACCGCTGGAGTAAATCAGCAATCCCAGAAGATAGATCACAGAAAAGGTCAGCACCAGAATCAACACGTTGGCCAGTATTTTGGGTACCTTATTTCTGATCATCCAGTCGATAACAGGAGAGACCGCGTAGGAAATGAAAAGAGCCACCAGAAAAGGGAGAAGAACCGGGCGGGCGATTTTCAGGATTATGCCCGTAACAAAAAGGACAATTATGATGAGAGAAATTCTGGTAATCCTGGATTCTGACATCTTTTATGTTTTACCTACTTCTCTGAGCAGAGAGCGCCTGCCCGATCTTTTCCAGATTTTTGAGAACAAGCGGAAGCAGATTCTCCGGAACCCGGCTAAAACCAAACAGGTACCTGCCGCTCTGAGATAGCAGGACATGCTGACCGTAAGCGTTTTTCTGGTAATAGCGATTCCCTTCCCTGACAAAGGGATATTTTTCACGCGAATAAAACTCAACAAGTTTTTTCAAACTAGAATCGGCTTCCGCCGGAGAATTGCACTCTATGATGAACCCTTCATACTCAACGCCATCATTCCGGTAATAGACCACGTATCCGCGGCTGAGGAAATCAAAACCCATAAAATTCTTCTTGATGAATTTTTCCGAATTCTTAACCCGACCTTCGGGCGGAAAGGCACTGAACAATGCCGACAGGCCGCCCTTATCGCCTATTTTCGCCTGAACTTCGCGAGCAAACATCTGCAAATATTCCGGCGTCTGTTCCCCGCCTTCATAACAGATCAGCTTCACATAGTACCGCCCGGAAACAAAATTAAGTACCTCTTCCTCAAGATAACCGGCATAACCGATGTTAACTTCCGGACTTTCCGGATACCTTTCGGAGCTAAAAATGCCGAAGGCGTTGAGCGCTTCACCCATATCGTATATCTCCAGGGTGACAGTAGTTTCGCTTCCTTTCTTCTGATAGTGGGCGACGATGAGTTCCCGGAAGTCATAACTGAGATAGGCTTCCGAAGCCCCGTTTATGTACTCAAAAAGAGTTCCCGGCGAATACAGTGCCGGTTCTTCCTGAAATTCCCAGCCCTCGATTTTCGGCAGAAGCGATTTCAACGACAGCGCCTGGCCTGAATCCGCGGCCATCATGCTTGCTGGCAGCAATACCAGCAGGAGATATATCACTAAAATATAGAATGCTTTTCTATCCATATAATCCTCCATACTTAAATCAATATACCCGTTCCTGGTTTTTATTTCAACAACTTGAAGACCATCGCTTGACATCTCCGGGGCCAGGGGTAATCATAAATCAGATGACCATGAATAAATCAAGAGTGGTAATCATCAATTGCCGAAGAATTCTTCCAGATCCCGTCAGGCCGGACCCCGAAATCATCCTGGCCATGTTAAAAAAAGGACTATCTCTTCTGGCCGGTGTTTCTTCCGCCGGGGAGGCTCTTTCTCACTGGTTCAGACACGGTGAAGCCATCGGGATAAAAATCAACACTATCGCAGGAAAGGCTCTCAGCACCGCTCCTGAAGTCTCCCGGACGCTTGGCCTCTGGCTGGGCAGCACCATCACCTCTGAAGAGAAAATCATCATCTGGGACAGAAGCGACGAAGAGCTCAGACAGGCCGGATACAGAATATCAACTTCCGGCGGTAGTCTCAAAATTTTCGGTACCGACAACCGCCGGGCAGGTTACCAGAACCAGCCGGTGTCCCACCGCCATATAGGAAGTCTCTTTTCCAGAATACAGGCAGAGCTGATTGAAGCCAGCATCAGCCTGGCCATTCTCAAAGATCACGGGCTGGCCGGCATAACTGCCGGCCTGAAGAATTATTTTGGAGCCATTCACAACCCGAACAAATATCACGACTCGGGTTGCGACCCCTACGTGGCTGAACTGTTCGAAACAGAAGCCATCAGAAATAAACATCGTCTGACCATCCTTGACGCCATCCGTGTTCAATATCACCGGGGCCCTTCCTACCATCCTCAATGGCTGGCGGTGTGCCAGAAACTTATCTTCAGCAGCGACCCGGTGGCAGCTGACACCGTCGGCTGGCAGTTGATCGAAGAACTCAGAGCGCGTAAAGGGCTCCCCTCACTGCAAGAAGAGAACAGAGAGCCGTTGTACCTGCGAACGGCTGAAAAACTCGGGCTTGGGAAGTCCAGTATGCAGGATATCGAAGTGATTGAAGAAGAGATATAATTATTTATGGAAGGGAAATAATGGACAGGCGGGATTTTCTCAAACTTTCTATTTCCGGCTGCGCTCTCGGTCTGCTTTCAGGGTATCCCGGTTTCCCCGGATATCCGCGCTCGCCTCTTGCGCCAGCCGGTCTTTCCCGTGTAGAAGCCAGATATTACCAAAAGCTCCCCGACCGGGAAATAAGATGCGATCTGTGCCCCAGGTTCTGCCAGCTGGGTGACCGGGAAAGAGGTTTTTGCGGGGTGAGAGAGAATCAGGGCGGTAAATATTACACCCTGGTTTACGGCCAGGTGGCCAGCTTAAACGTCGACCCGATAGAAAAAAAGCCCTTCTTTCACTTCCTCCCGGGTTCTGATGCTTTTTCTATGGCTACTGCCGGCTGCAACCTCAATTGTAAATTCTGCCAGAACTGGGAAATTTCCCAGATGCGTCCGGAACAGGTAAAAAACATCTATCTCCCGCCTGAATCAGTGGTGGCCACCTGCGAAAGGTACAACTGTCCTGTAATCGCCTACACCTACACCGAACCGGTTATTTTCTTTGAATACATGTACGATTGCAGTCTGCTGGCGAGAAAAAAGGGCATCAGAAACGTGGTGGTAACCGCCGGCTACATAAACCCGCAGCCGCTTTCAGACCTCTGCCGGGTGGTGGATGCTATCAAGGTGGACCTTAAAGCCTTCAACCAGAAGTTTTATCACGAATACGTGCGCGGCCAGCTTCAGCCGGTGCTCGAGGCAATCAAGCAGATCGCCCGCTCAAAAATCTGGCTGGAAATAGTATATCTGGTAATACCTACCCTCAACGACCGACCTGAAGAAATAAAAGAGATGTGTCGTTACCTCAAGAATGAAGTCGGTCCTGATTACCCGATTCATTTTTCCCGCTTCCACCCGATGTATCTTCTGAAGAACCTCCCCCCTACTCCTGTCACCACCCTGGAAAAGCTGAGGGAGATAGCTCTGAATGAAGGTTTGCGCTATGTATACATCGGAAATGTTCCCGGGCATCCAGGAGAAAACACCTACTGTCCGGGATGCGGCAGGGTGATTGTAGAAAGATATGGCTACGTCATCAGAAAAAAAGAGATGAACGGAAACAAATGTCGATTCTGCGGTCGGGAAATTGCCGGGGTCTGGAGCTGAGAAAATACTTCTGGCCTTTTCTTCTCGGCTTTCTGGCCACCGCCTTTCAAATCGTCATCCTGAGAGAATTTGAAGTTCGCTTTCACAGCAATGAACTGGTCTACGGCCTGGTGCTTTCTTTCTGGTTGCTGGGAGGAGGAATCGGCAGCTGGCTGGGAGAAAAAAAACATATAAAGAATCTCACCCCGGCTACCAGCTACACGATGGTCATACTGATTGCGGCTGTTGTTCTGCTCTACCTCAGGTTTTCCAGGTTTCTTCAGGCCACACTTCCCGCTGAAACTACAGGACCCGGACCGCTCTTGCTGGCGGCGCTGCTGATAGCGCTCCTGTTGAGCCTTCCTCTGGGTGCACTTTTTGTTTTCAACGTTTTCTGGAAAGAGGGAGATCTTCTGACGGTTTACCAGCTGGAATCTCTCGGCTCAGCTGCTGGCTGCCTCAGTGTTTATCTGATTCTGGCTCCAAATTTTTCCAGCTGGCAGGCAGCGGCATTGATAATGCTGCTGGTGGGAGCTGGCATAAGTCTGAGCCTGAAGAAAAAAATGATTTATCTCGGATTGTTTCTGGCCCTCTCGGCCGTCTTCTGGTTCGGGGATGAGCCAGCGGAAAAAATTTACTGGAAGCCCTACTCTCTGGCGGAATTCAGGGATTCTCCTTACTCCAGAATCCAGATAATTCGTCAGCAGGAGCATATTTCTTTCTATGCGAACAGCTCGATTTTGTTCAACTTCCCGGACCCGGCCGCAGCTGAAGAAGCTGTTCACTTTGCCCTGCTGCAGAGACCGGAAGCCAGAGAAGTATTGATAATTGGAGGGGGACTCAACGGATCTATAGCTCAGGCCTTAAAATATGCTAATCTCAGGGTGGATTATGTCGAGCTGGACCCGGTGCTGGTTCGCCTGGCCAGAAGCACTCTCCCGCTGGAGCTTATAAGAATAAACGACCCCAGGGTGACTGTTCACCTGACCGATGGGCGTCGCTTCCTCAAACAGGCTGGAAAAACCTACGAGGTTATCATTTGCAACCCGGGAGAGCCGGCCACCGCCAGGGCGAACCGTTTCTACACTTTTGAATTCTTTGAGCTTGTGCGGAAAAAACTTTCTCCAGGAGGAGTTTTCTCTTTTTTGCTTCCTTCATCCGAGAATTACCTTTCGCCGCAAAGAAGTCTGCTGCTGGCTTCCATTTACAGTTCTCTAAAATCAGTATTTCCCCGGGTTGAAGTTGTTCCTGGAGAAAACAACGTTTTCTTAGCCTCTGACGGACCGGTGGACATTTCGGTCGAAAGTTTGACTGAAATGATAAATCGCTACCGGCTGGAAACCATTTTTTTCAGACCGGAATTGCTCAAGAGCCGGCTGCATCCCCTGAAACGGGAATACTTAAAATCAAGTCTGGAGATTACGCCCGCTCCGCCGGTAAATTCAGACCGGCATCCCATCAGTTATTTCTATCAGATTCTGCTCTGGAGCCAGCAATTTCAGGAAAATCCTGCCAGGTGGCTGGCATCTTTCACCCGTCTTGATCGCCGGTGGCTTTTTGACCTGCCACTTATCATTTTTCTGACAGTTCTCGCCATCATGTTTCTGCGCAGAAGAAAATCTCCGGGTGTATTTCTGCTGCCGGTGATGCTGATGGGTTTCACCACGATAGTGGCAGAAATAGCTCTGATACTGGACTTTCAGAGCCAGCAGGGACTCATTTACAGCCAGCTATCTCTTCTTTTTGCCATGTTTATGGCCGGTCTTTTTATCGGCTCCACTCTCGCCCGAAGGCTGCCTTCTTTCTCCCGCCTGAAACAGCTGCTGGCAGTTCAGGCCGGTTTTATCGTACTCCTGGCCGCCCCGCTGCTTTTCCAGGCTTCAGCCAGCAGTCTGTTCTACTTCGTTTTCCTCCTGGTCCTCGGCTGTCTGGGAGGGATGCTGTTTGTAATCGGCAATTATCTGTACCTTCTGCACAAAAAACGTTACGGCCTGGGATATGCTCTCGACCTGTTCGGTTCATTCTCTGGCGCGCTGCTGGCAGCGACGCTGTTCATACCGCATCTGGGTTTGAACATGCTCTATACTTTCCTGCTCCTTCTGAATTCGATGTGCCTTATTTTTATCTTTATGAGAGTCAGCTGTATGAAATAAATGTCAGTGCAACTTTCTCTTCCTCTACAGTTTTCTATATAATAAATAGTCTTTTTTTGAGGAGAAAATAATCTGTCGATGAAAAACATTAGAGCAATCCTCAGACTGGAGCACCTCCGGTCGAAATGGAGGCAGACCGACCGGGCTCAACTTGTGTTTAAGATAATAAGCTTGAGCCTGGCCGTTCTGCTGCACCTGGCTCTAATTCTCTACTTAAAACAGGCAAGCATTTACATAAAAATCCTGCCTTTCTTTAAAGAACCAGAAGCAATCATCGCCACCTATCCGGAATTGAAGCTGCCGCCTGCAACTCCAGAGGTTATAAAAGAGCCTCCAGCGCAGAAAGAGGCTGTTGAACCGGAAAAGGCGAGAATCACGGCCGGCGCGGGCACCACCGGGAGACCTGGAAGACCGGGAGCTGGCGGCGGTCAGACTGAAACCGGGAGCGCCACGGTAACCGGAGTTCCGGCAGTTCCTTTTGACCTCGAAGCCTACCTGAGGGGGAAAGAAGTCTCGACCTCATCCGGCGTAAGAATAAATCTTTCCCGGATAAAACAGGTCCCGAGCAAATACCATTTCAGCCTGAAGCTGCCGGTAAGAACTGAACCTGAAGCTGGAGAAACCGTTCAAGCCGCTCCATCTCTGAAGAGTGAAGTTTATGAATACGCTTCGCCCCGCGGCTATCTGCAACCTGGACGAGGGCTGCGATTTACTGAAACCGGTAAACCCCGCCCGGGAATTCCCGGCACGGTGAGCCCGGAAACCACCGCCGGCTATCGCTACACGATTAAACCCTGGGCAGAAAAAGTGGTTAATCTCATCCAGGCCCGATGGATACTCCCCCAGCTTTCATCCATGCCGAAAAACAAAAGCCTCACCCTAATTCTCGTGGTCGACCGCGATGGCCAGCTGCAGTCGCTGGAAATTGCCAGTTCTACCACCAGCGAAATTCTTGACCAGGCCGCAGTCAACGCAGTTCGTCAGTGCTTGCCTTTCCCGCCCCTGCCGGAAGATTTTCCTGGAAAGAGCCTGGAGTTCTATCTGGTGTTTACCTACCATGACTGAAAAAATATCGAAAATTCTTCTGTTATTTTTGCTCGGACTGAGTCTCGCCGCCCCCCTTCAGGCCGACTGGAAGTCAGAAATAAACGATCTCCTGAAACAGAAAGATTTCATCTCCGCTCTGGATCGGTTAGAAAAGACTTTTCCGGCTCTGGAACAAACTGAACGCCAGGAAGCCATGGCTCTTTTACCTTTTCTGTATTTCAAAAATAATCTTCCCGAGGAAGAGAAAAAAGCTCTGATCGATTATTTCGAAGAAAATGGCGATTCCACCCCGCTTCTCTCTTTCCTCGACCTCAGTGTTTTCGACCAGGTACTCGCCTACTGGGGACGCTGGCGAAACGAATTTCCGCTGCTCAAGAACATCAATTTTCTCGTGCCCGCCTCGGCTGAAGAGCGCACCATTCCTGAAGTTCTGCGTCTGGGTTTTCAGCTGACAGCCGACGCTTATTACAAGATTCAGCTCGAAGGCAACCCGCTTGAAGGTGGACTCTGGACAAAAGGTGAGCACCAGCTGGCATTGCCTCTTCCCTTCTATTTTGACCAGCCTTATTCCCTTAACCTTGACATATTTCTAAAAACCAGTAGCATCACCATAAAAAAGAGAATCGTACTCGAGTTTCAGATAGACAAAAAGAACATCATGGCGCAGGAACTTCTGGTACAGAGACAGGAATCTCCTCCGATAAAAAACATCGAAGGTGAGCTCGCCTTTTACATCGGAGAGACACTGATCTACAGGTCAACCAAGTATTTGCAAAAACAGATTCCGGTTAAAGTGGTTATTCCTCCTCCCAGCCCTCCCGGAACAAAACCTTACATGAGACCGGATAAAGATCAACCGTATTTCAGAGGCGTTTCCCTGCTGGATGCCATTCCCGCCATCATCGGTGCCATCAAGGACTTGAGGAAAAAACCGCCTGAAAAAACGCCCTCAACCTTCCTCAGGAAGCCCGAACTGAATTTTACCTTCTCCGGCCTGGAAAAACAGGAAACGAGGACCGAGGTGACCATAAAAATAAGAGAGAAAAGAGCCGAACCCCTTCCCTACTGAATTCCAGGACAGAACAAAACAGTTGACATCTTTTCGTATTTTATTGAGAATAAAATAAAAATGTCAGCTGATAAGGAAAAGGGAATGCCAGAGATCTACCCGGAGGAAAAACGCCTCTGCCTCAGGTTTGCCATCCCGGGAGCCACCGTCTCCTACCGCCGGGAAAGATGGCTGGGCCAGAAGAAAGAGTTTGACGAAGAATTCTGCCCCCTTCAGAACATAAGCCGTGGAGGCGTCTGCTTCCTGTGCCGCATCAATCTGAAGCCCGGCACCGAGCTGACCATGCAGATTGCCATTCCGGGAGACCGCTCGCCCTTAAACCAGCTGGGCGAAGTCCGCTGGTCTGCCCCCAGCGAGAATGAAAACTATCCTTACAGAGTGGGCGTGCAATTCCATCCTTACGGAACTGGCAAAGGACAGAATTATCCCGGCAATCTGGTAAAGATCATCTCCCTGGAATATAAATTTGCCGAAATTAAGACCGGCGAACCGGCGGGAGAAGACCAGACAGACGCCTACGAAATAAAGGACTGAAGAGTCCTGGAGATTATCTCGAATATCGCGGTCAGCGTTTTTCGCTTTCCGCGACCACCTGAGTGTAATCTGCCACCATCGAAGTCAGATGCAAAATCTGGGCTAAAAGAGCCAGCCGGTTATTCCTGATTTTCCTGTCTTCTGCCATCACCAGAACCTTCTCAAAGAAATTGTTGAGCGGTGTCTGCAGACGGAAAATCATTTTCTGAGCCGAAGAAAAATCGTTATGTGCCAGCATCTTTTGCAGATTATTGCTTATGATTTTAACTGCCGAGTAGAGCTCCTTTTCCTCTTTTTCCCGGAAAAGCGCCGGGTTCAGTCTGGCTCTGACCGGCTCTTTCAGAATATTTCTCACTCTTTTGACCATGAGGATAAACGGTTCGAAATCCGGACTCTCTTTCAGTTCGTTCAGAGCTTTCAGCCGGGCTTCTGTCCGGGTCAGGTATTCAATCCCTGGAGCCAGAGCGGCGTTGATCAGGTCATACCGATAACCTTGCTTTTCAAACATAAACCGGAGCCGACCTTCAAAAAATTCCATAAGACTGTTTTTCAACTCATCTTCCGGAACCGTCAGCCGGTCAGAAAGAAGAGATATGGCTTTATCCATAAGTCGCGGCAGTGAGAGCTGTAGCTTTTTCTCCAGAATAATCCGGCAGACACCGAGCGCCTGGCGACGTAGACCGAAAGGATCGCTGGAGCCGCTGATGCTGATTCCGACCCCCATCACCCCGACCACCGTATCCATTTTGTCAGCCAGCGAGAGGACCGCTCCTGCCATTGAGGTCGGGACTTGATCATCAGCTCCGGCCGGGAGATAATGCTCATAAATCGCTCTGGAGACTGTCTCTGACCAGCCCTGGGCCCGGGCATAAAGACCTCCCATTTTCCCCTGAAGTTCGGGAAATTCTCTGACCATCTCGGTCAGCAGGTCCGCCTTGCAGAGTCTGGCCGCTTCCACCAGCTCCTTTTTTTCCTTTTTCATTTCCAGGCGGTCAGCCAGGTAGGCCACCAGCTTCTGCAGTCTGGCCGTTTTATCGCTGTAACTGCCGAGCTTCTCCTGAAAAATAACCTTTTTCAGCCCGGCCGCGCGTTCATTCAGGCTAATCTTCAGGTCATTATTCCAGAAGAATTTAGCATCTTCCAGCCTGGCCTTCAAAACTCTCTCATTCCCTGCGGCTATGTAATTTTTTGGGTCTGAGGGAGCATCGGCGATACCGAGAAAATACGGCAGCTGTTTATGCTCCCTGACCACAGAGAAGAGTTTCTGTCCTTCCCTCATGGCTGTGGCCAGAACCTCCAGCGGAAGTTCAAGGTAACTTTCAGGAAAGCTTCCCATCACCACCAGCGGACATTCAACGTTCCACAATAATCTTTCCATCAGCGCTTCATCCGGATAAACTTCAGCTTTAAGTCCCTGCAACTTTTCCTGGAATTGCTTTATAATCAACTGCTTTCTTTCTTCCGGATCGACGACCACCAGATGTTCGCGGAGTAGAGCTTTATATTCCTCAAAGCTTCTTACCTCAAACTCCACCGGATCATGGATGAAATGACCGCGGGTACGATTTCCCGACCTGATGCCGACCAACTCCAGAGGAACCACCCGCCCGTCGCAAAGACAGAGAATATTCTTGATCGGCCGGGAAAAGCGAAAACTCTTCTCTCCCCAGCGCATGCTCTTGGGGAAACTCAGCGAACTGATTATCCCGGGAAAAACTTCAGCAATTATTTCTTCCGCCGGACGTCCCTTCTTCAAGCGCTTGAACCCGAGATACTCCCCGCGAGGAGTCTGAACCACCTCGAGTTTCTCCACCGGAACTCCCTGGGAACGGGCAAAACCCAGAGCCGCCGGACTGTAACTGGCGTCGGGCTTTATGGCCACCTGCTTCGGCGGTCCGACCACCAGCTCCTCCTCATCAGGCTGGCTGGGCTCCACCTCAGCCACCACCACCAGCCGGCGGCAGGTGCCCAGGGTTCTCAGGTGATGAAGGCGAATCCTGGCTGCCTCCAGTTCTTCGGAGAACTTTTCCCGGAGCTGCTCCAGCGCGCTCCGGACATGAGAAGAAGGCAGCTCTTCCGTCATGATTTCCAGCAGGAACTCCATCAGCTCTCTCCTTCTCTGGCTACGAATTTCCTGGCCACCTGATTCACCAGGGCCCTGATCTGTCCGATCATTTTCACTCTTTCGGTCACGCTGATCGCTCCCCGGGCATCAAGAAGATTGAAATAATGAGAACATTTCAAACACTGGTCGTAGGCCGGGAGCAGCAGGTCGAGCTCGATCAGACGCCTGGCTTCCCTTTCGCTGGCGCCAAACGCCTGGAAAAGCATTTCCACGTCTGCCTGTTCAAAATTGTATATAGAGAATTCTTTTTCATCCTGATAACGCAGGTCCCGGTAAGTCACCTCAGGCGACCATTTCAGGTCGTAGATGTTGTCCTTTTGCTCGAGAAACATCTCCAGCCTTTCCAGTCCGTAGGTGATCTCCACCGACACCGGAGAAAGCTCCATCCCTCCAGCCTGCTGAAAATAAGTGAACTGGGTTATTTCCAGTCCGTCGAGCATTACCTGCCAGCCCACTCCCCAGGCTCCGATGGTTGGAGATTCCCAGTCATCCTCATCGAACCTCAGGTCATGTTCCCGGAGGTTAATCCCGAGCGAGCTCAGGCTTTCCAGATAAATTTTCTGGATATCGTCGGGAGAAGGCTTGATGATCACCTGAAACTGAAAATGTTTCTGCACCCGGTGAGGATTTTCTCCATAACGCCCGTCTGTCGGACGTCGCGAGGGTTGAACGTAAGCCACTCTCCAGGGACGCCGGCCCAGAACCCGGAAAAAGGTGTCCGGCGTCATCGTCCCGGCTCCCACCTCCAGGTCATAGGTTGGAGCCAGATAGCAGCCCTGCCGGGCCCAGAAATCGTACAGCCTCAAAAAAAGATCCTGCATGGTCATCTCAATCTATCCTTCCTCTGCCGCTTCAGTCGGTTTAATTCAGATGTAACTTAAATCCGCGCTTATTTTTTCTCCCACCTCAGCACCGGATTCCTGGCCGCCTGAACTTCATCCAGCCGTCTGACGTAGGTAATATGAGGCGCCGTCCGCAACAGCTCGGGATTCTCCCGCGCTTCGCGGTCGATGGCTTTCATGGCTTCTATGAACAGGTCGAGGTCCCGGCGACTTTCGGTCTCGGTCGGTTCTATCATCAGAGCTCCATGAACAATCAACGGGAAGGACATCGTCGGCGGATGCAGTCCGTAATCCAGCAACCTCTTGCAGATGTCCAGGTTGGTCACGCCGAACTCCTTCTGGTATTTATCTGAAAACACGCACTCATGGAGGGTGGGAGCGTCATACTTCAGATGATAGATTCCTTCCAGACTCTTCCGGATGTAGTTGGAGTTGAGGACGGCAATTTCAGTCATTTCCCTCAAACCGGCCGGTCCGAGGGTCAGTATGTAGGCGAGCGCTTTGAGCATTACCTGAAAATGGCCATAAAAGCTCTTTACCCGGCCTATCGACTGCGGACGGTTATAGCTGAGATGATATCTGCCATCCTTCTCCTCTATCACCGGAACCGGAAGATAAGGCTCGAGTATTTTTTTCACGGCCACCGGTCCCGAGCCGGGGCCTCCTCCCCCGTGCGGAGTGGAAAAAGTTTTGTGCAGGTTCAGGTGGAGCACATCAACCTTCATATCTCCGGGCCTGGTTATTCCAGCCAGAGCGTTAAGGTTAGCTCCGTCCATGTAAACAAACCCGCCCTTCGCATGGACGATATCGGCAATCCGGCAGATGTCGGATTCAAAAACTCCCAGGGTGTTCGGGTTAGTGACCATCAGCGCGGCCACTTCTTCGGTCATCTCCTTCTCCAGCTCTTCCAGAGAAATCGTCCCGCGTTCGTTCGACTTGATCTCCTTCACCACATACCCGCAAATATGAGCCGAGGAGGGATTGGTCCCGTGGGCCGAATCGGGTATCAGAACGTATTTTCTCGGGTTGCCATGCGCCTGATGATAGGCTCTGATGAGCATCATTCCGGTCAGCTCTCCATGAGCTCCGGCCGCCGGCTGCAGGGTCACCGCATCCATCCCGGTAATCTCGCACAGCAATTTTTCAAGTGTCTTCATCAGCTCCAGATTTCCCTGAACCAGACTCTCCGGCGCCAGCGGATGGATGTCGATCAGGCTACCGAGCGAGGCCACCTTCTCATTAATTTTCGGGTTGTACTTCATCGTGCAGGAACCGAGCGGATAAAAACCAAAGTCAACGCAGTAATTCATCTGAGACAATCTGGTGAAATGACGGGTGACTTCCGTCTCGGAAACTTCAGGAAAACCCTCGATGTCTTCCCTCAGAGGCAACCCCTCGAGAGCCCGCGGATTTTCCGGAACATCGAGCGGTGGAAGACGAAAAGCCGTTTTCCCGGGCGAACTTATTTCAAATATGAGCGGCTCGCGAATCACGTTGATCATCTGAGCACCTCCTCCAGCACCCGGGCAAAATGGTCAATCTTTTCCCGGCTGTGCTTTTCGGTGACGGTTATCAGAGCGCAGTTATCAAGTCCCGGATAAAACTTTCCGAGAGACAGACCGCCGAGTATTCCCCTTTCTTCCAGTTTTCGGCTGATGATTTCCCACTCAGCCGGGAATTCAAGGACAAACTCATTGAACACCGGCCCGGTAAATTTTCGTTTGACCCCGGGAATAGCGGTCAGTTTTTCCAGAGCGTAGGCTGCTTTTTGAAGATTGATCCAGGCAAGTTTTTTCAACCCCTGGCGTCCAAGAGTCTCCAGATATATGGTGGCTCTGAGCGCGCAGTGAGCCTGGTTGGTGCAGATGTTGGAAGTGGCTTTTTCCCGGCGGATGTGCTGTTCCCTGGTCGATAAAGTCAGAACAAAACCCCGGCGCCCCTCAGCATCCACGGTCTGACCGGCTATTCTTCCCGGCATCTGTCTGACAAATTCCTTTCTGCAGGCCATGAAGCCAAGATATGGCCCGCCGAAGCTCAGCGGCAGACCGAAAGACTGAGCTTCTCCGGTGACAATATCAGCCCCGAGCTTCCCGGGAGCCTCCAGCAGCCCGAGAGAAAGAGGCTCGGATATGACCACCGCCAGCATCGCCTGATGAGCATGAGCTATTTCACCCAGAGATTTCAGGTCCTCCACCACGCCAAAATAATTCGGTGACTGACAGAGAAGCACCGAAGTCTGCGAGTTGAGAGCCGCTTCCAGTCCGGCCCGATCAATTCGGCCACTCCGGTCATAGGGAATTTCCACCACTTCCAGCTCAAGATTCCTGGTGTAAGTATAAATAACCTGACGATATTCCGGGTTAAGGTTAGAGGCCACCAGCAACCTTCTTCCACCCTTCACCCTGCTGGCCATCAACACGGCCTCAGCGGCTCCAGTGGCTCCGTCGTATAGAGAAGCGTTGGCTATGTCCAGTCCGGTAAGCTGGCAGATAAGCGTCTGAAATTCAAAAATCACCTGAAGCGTTCCCTGGCTCACTTCCGGCTGATAGGGTGTGTACGGGGTTACAAACTCACCCCGGGAACTGAGATAATCCACCACCGCCGGAATAAAATGGTCGTAAGCTCCGCCGCCCAGAAAAGACAGATACTGACCGTAAAGGTTCTTCTCTCCTCTTTCCTGGAAATACTGAAGCACCTCAGGTTCGGAGAGAGGACCGGGAAGGTTCAACAATTCTTTCAACCTGATATTTTCCGGGATGCAGCAGAAAAGTTCCTCGATCGACCCGACACCTATCCGCTCGAGCATCTCTTTTCTGTCTTTTTCGCTGATCGAAATATAACTCATTTTTCTTTACCCCCGCGCTTGATTAAAAAATCTCCGGTGGCCGGAGGCGAAATTCAGTGCTCGAGACCTTCGAGATATTTTTCATATTCTGCGGCTTTCATCAGGTTGTTCAGTTCATTTTTATCTTTGATTTTTAACCGGACCAGCCATCCCTGGCCGTAGGGATCCCTGTTGATAAGGTCCGGCGTTTGCGACAGCTCGGAATTTATCTCGATAACTTCTCCGGACACCGGCGAATAAACGTCGGAAACAGATTTCACCGATTCCACGCTGCCCAGCGTCTGATGAGCCTCCAGAGTCTTCCCCACCTGCGGCAGGTCGACGTAAATGATATCCCCCAGCTGTTTCTGAGCGAAATCTGTAATTCCAACCACCGCCTCTTCCCCTTCCAGACGCAGCCATTCATGATCTTTCGTATAAAAAAGATTTTCAGGATACATAAGTTCCTCCTTTCTGAAAATTTATAAAATGGCCATTACTTCTTCTCTCTTTTGTAGAAAGGCGTCGGAACGACCTTAGCTTTGAGCCTCCGGTCTCTGATGCCAACTTCAAATTCTGTGCCGATCTCCGTATATTCAACCGGCAGATAGACCAGCCCTATGGCTTTTTTAACGTAAGGACCGAACGTGCCCGAGCACACTTCCGACACCTGACGGCCGTCAACGAAAACCGGATAGTGCGGTCTGGCGATGCCCCTGTCCACCATCTCAAACCCGACGAGTTTTCTCTTCAATCCTTCCTGAAGCTGTTTTTCGAGAGCCGCTTTGCCCAGAAAATCACCCTTCTGGAACTTGACGATCCATTTAAGGTCGGCTTCGAGCACGGTGGTCTTTTCGCTGATGTCGTTTCCGTACAGCATCAGCTTGGCCTCAAGACGAAGAGTGTCACGTGCGCCCAGACCGACCGGAAGAAGCCCCCGGGGAGTTCCTTCTTCTATTATCGCCTTCCAGACGACTTCAGGATTCTCGGACAGGGTATAAATTTCAAAACCATCCTCTCCGGTGTAACCGGTCCTCGATACCAGGCAATCTATCCCGGCCACCTTTCCGTAAGCAAAGTTAAAAGACTTCATCTGTTTAAGGTCGATATCGGTGAGCGGCTGGAGAATTTCTTCAGCCAGCGGGCCCTGTAGAGCCAGCTGCGAATATTGATCGCTGAGGTTAGTCACGAACACTCTAAAACGAGCCGACTGCTCCTTTACCCAGGCATAATCTTTCTCCGTGTTGGCGGCATTGACCACCAGCAGGTACCTGTCAGGCTTTGACAGGCAGTAAACCAGCATGTCATCGACAAATGTCCCTTCCGGAGTGGTCAGGGCGGTATACTGCACCTGACCGGGAGCCAGCCTGCCGGCATCGTTCGGGGTTAAATACTGCACGCAATCGAGAGCTTCTGGCCCTTCCACGATTATTTCGCCCATATGGCTGACATCGAACAATCCGGCTCTGGTTCTGACTGCCAGATGTTCTTCCACAATTCCTCTATACTCCAGCGGCATTTCAAAACCGGCAAACTCAACCATCCTGGCTCCTGATTCCATATGAATGGCATTAAGGCGAGTCTTTTTCATAGGAGTTCCTTTCAATTTTTTAAATTAAAAACCAGCTTAAATTTGTATCACAAACCGCGTCCCCCTTTCAAGTGTCAACCTGTCTTGTTAGCCCGGTCATTTTTGTTATAATTACTATCACCATGCTTAAAACGAAAAAAGAGCTGAGACAGAAGATCGCTGCCCGCTTGAGCCAGGAGTTCCCTTTATCGATATCCGAGATTGAACTCACGCCGACTCCTGACCAGAAACTGGGCGACCTGGCGCTGTCGATTGCTTTCCCTCTGGCCAGGAAGCTTAAAACCAGCCCGAGAGCCATAGCGGCGAGAGCGGCAGAACTGCTGGCAGGAATCGAGGGCATAGAACGGGTTGAGGTAGCCGGCGCCGGTTACATCAACCTCTATCTTGACCGGAAAAAATTTTTCCTGGAAAAACTGGCCAGCCCGACAAAAACCGGCCTCGCTCCGGAAGAGAAAAAAATCATCGTCGAACATACCAACATCAACCCGAACAAAGCGGCCCATGTCGGTCACCTGAGAAATGCCTGTCTCGGCGACACTCTGGTTAGATGTTTGAAGCACAGGGGCGAAAACGTCGAGGTCCAGAACTACATCGACGATACCGGAGTTCAGGTGGTCGATGTGGTCTTCGGACTGATGGAACTGGAAAAAAAGACGCTGGCCGACCTCGAAAAAATCGAAGGAAAATTTGATTATTACTGCTGGGATCTTTACACCAGAGTATCCCGTTATCTGGCGGAAAATGAGGAAGCCAGAAATCGGAAAGCCATCATCCTGAAAAAAATAGAGCACGGAGAATCGCCCGAAGCTGATTATGCCTACTATGTCTCCCGGCGTATACTTCGAGCCCATCTGGCCACGATGAAAAGGCTGAACATCAGCTATGATGTTCTTCCCTGCGAAAGCAGCATTCTGCGCTTAAAATTCTGGGAAAAAGCCTTTAGCCGGCTGAAAGAAAGCGGAGCTATTTACTTCCAGACCGAGGGCGAGAATGCCGGCTGCTGGGTGATGAAACTGGAGGAAGAAGCAGGAGAAAGGGAAAAAATAATCGTCCGCTCGGACGGCACCGTCACCTATGTGGGTAAAGATATAGCCTATCAGATGTGGAAGTTCGGTCTCCTCGGCCAGGATTTTTACTATGAACCTTTTATCGAGGAAGACGGTCGTCCGGTATGGATTTCCACCTTCACTCCGACCCCTTATGACGTTCATTTCGGGTCCGGAAGCAAAGTTTACAACGTCATAGACGTGCGGCAATCCTATCTGCAGAAGGTGGTGGTTCAGGCTCTAAAATCGCTCGGCTATCTGGAACAGGCAGAAAGGTCGATTCACTTTTCCTACGAAATGGTAGCCCTCTCTCCGGAAAGCGTGGCTGAAATCAACGTTGACCTGCCGGAGGAAGACAGAGAAAAGAGCTTCCTCGAAGTCTCCGGCCGGAAAGGAGTCGGCATCAAAGCGGATGACCTTCTGGACCGGCTGGAAGAAAAGGCGCTGGAAGAGGTCAACAGAAGAAACCCGGACCTCTCGCTGGAGATCAGGGAGAAAATCGCTCGCCAGATTGCTGCTGCCGCCGTTCGCTATTTTATGCTTAAATACGCTCGCAATTCTCTGATCGTTTTTGATTTCAAAGAAGCCCTCAATTTTGAAGGGGAAACCGGACCTTATCTCCAGTATACCGCTGTCCGGCTGCGCAGCATTTTCCGGAAATTCCAGGAGCGTTCTGGCATATCCTGCGCTGAATTCATCAGGCAGGCGCAACCGGAAAAAATCGACCTGACCCGACTGACGGAAGAAGAGGCACGGGATTTCTGGGACCTGGTGGTTCTGGCCAGTTCTCTGGATGAAGAAGTGGCCCGGGCCATCAACACTCTCGAATTCGCCGGCCTGGCCAAATTCACCTTTAATCTATGCCAGAAATTCAACAGTTATTATCACCATTACCCTATCCTGGCTGAAAAAGATGCAGAACTTCAGACACTCAGGTTGATGACCATCTTTTTCGTGCATGAAGTTCTCTGTCAGGCGCTGGACCTGATGGGCATACAGGTTCCTGAAAAAATGTAACCATTTTAATTTTAGCGCGATTAAAATTATTTAATAATTTGGATTAAGTTCAGGAAGGAGGTGGGCCGATGATCGAGACTGAACAGCTTACCAAGAAATACGGAGAGCTGGTGGCCATCAGGGACCTGAGCTTCAAAGTGGACGAAGGACGGATCTGGGGGCTGCTCGGTCCCAACGCCGCCGGCAAGACCACTACCATGAGAATCCTTACCGGATACCTGCCGGCCACCGCCGGAAGAGCTTTTGTCGCCGGGTATGACGTGTTTGAACAGACCGACCAGGTGAAGAAGTCCATCGGCTATCTTCCGGAAAACGTTCCGCTCTACACGGAAATGACCGTCGAATCCTATCTGGGATTTGTGGCCGAGCTGAAAAAAGTGCCTCGTCACAGGAAGAAAGCCGCCGTGGACAGGGCGATCGAGATTGCCGGTCTGCAATCAGTAAGAAAAAGGCTGATCAAGAATATCTCCCGCGGTTACAAACAGAGGACCGGAATAGCCCAGGCTCTGATTCACAACCCGAAAGTGATCATACTGGATGAACCCACCATCGGGCTGGACCCGGCCCAGATAAAGGAAATCAGAGACCTCATTAAATCCCTGAAGGGCGAACATACGGTAATGCTCTCGACTCACATACTGGCTGAGGTCAAAGAAGTCTGCGACGGGGTGGTGATCATCAACGAGGGGCGGTTGATGGCTTCCGGTTCTCTGGAAGAACTGGCCAGAAGCTTCAGCGAGAATGACGGTGTCTACCTGAAGCTGGACCGGGTTGACCGGGAAGTACTCGGAGTTTTCCAGCAGCTTCCGGGTCTGAAATCAGCTTCTGTAGAGGGCCCTGAAATAAAGCTGGAATGGCCGTGGGGACAGGATTTAAGAACCCGTGTTCTGAAACTCTGTCTGGAGAAAAACCTGGAGATAAAAGAAATGCGCTCCCTGGCCATGAATATTGAAGAGCTTTATCTGAGAATCGTCTCTGGAGGTATGGAACAATGAAAGCCGTCTGGTCGATTGCCAAAAAAGAACTGATGACTTACTTCACCTCCCCCATCGCTTACACTGTTATAGCCATCTTCGTCCTCCTTTCCGGATTCTTCTATTACAGCCTTGTCTGGTGGTTCAACACCCAGGCAATGCAGATGGCCAGAAATCCATATTATTTTCAGCAGATAAACATAAATCAGATGGTTTTTGCGCCGCTTTTCCACAACCTGAGCATTGTGCTGCTGTTAATGCTGCCGCTGGTCTCGATGAGGCTGTTCTCAGAGGAAAAAAAGCTGGGCACGGAAGAACTGCTGTTCACCTCACCCGTTTCTGTGACCCAGATTATCCTGGGCAAATACTTAGCTTCGCTGATAGTCCTTTTTACCATGCTTTTTCTCAGCGCTGTGCCCACCTTCTTCGCTTTCGTCTACGGCAACCCCGAGCTCGCTCCCTATCTTCTGGGATACCTCGGGCTTTTCCTTCTGGGGGCAGCCTTCCTCGGACTTGGCGTTTTCTGGTCAGCCCTGACTGAAAACCAGATTGTCTCTGCCGTTCTGACCTTCGGCACGTTGCTCCTTTTCTGGGTGATAAGCTGGGCAGCCTATTCAGTTCGGGGTTTCTGGCATGATGTTCTCAACTATCTGTCATTCTTTGAACATTTCGACGGAATGACCAGGGGCATTCTGGACACCACCGACCTGGTTTATTATCTGAGCTTTGCCTTTTTTGGCCTGTTTCTCACTCATTCGGTCATCCAATTCCGGCGCTGGAGGTGAAAACATGAACTGGCTTAAAAATAAATTGAATTACCTCAGCCTGTTTCTGCTGGCCGTGGCCGTGGTCATGGTCAGCATCTGGCCGCAGCACCGAACAGCAGCCTTAGTCATCGGAGCGGTCGGAGTGGCCTCTATCATCATCTACCTGGTGCTTAATCTTCGGGAACTGAAGCAGGGGTTGAAGCGACGCTCATTCATCTATTCCAGCAACCTGATTCTGATCATCGTTCTTGTTCTGGCCATCCTGGCCGTGTTGAATTTCTTCCTGGCCAGACATCATTACCGGGTGGACCTTACCGTGGCCAGAATTCACAGCCTCTCCGACCAGTCGATCAGCGTGGCCAGAAATCTCAAGCAGGAAGTGCACATCAAAGCTTTCTTCCGCGACAGCAACGTCAGCCGTCAGATTATGGAAAACCTGCTGAAGAACTACGCCTACCATTCTTCAAAAATCAAATACGAATTCATAGACCCCGATAAAAATCCCGGCCTGGTGAAGAAATACGATATCACCCAGGATGGGACGACTGTCTTCGAATGCGGTGACAAGGAAAATCGCATCACCACCACTTCGGAAGAAGATGTGACCAACGCTCTGATCAAGGTGACCAGAGCCTCGAAGAAGGTCATTTACTTCTTAGAAGGTCATGGAGAAAATTCCGTAGAAGAGACCGGCGACCCCGGTTACAGCACGGCTAAAAATGAACTGGAAAAGATCGGCTACGAAGTGAAAAAATTAAGCCTGGCTCTCTCTGAAAATTTTCCGCGTGATTGCGCTCTTCTGATCATTCCCGGTCCCAGGAAAGCTCTTCTTCCGAACGAACTGGAGACCGTTAAAAAATATCTTGAGAACGGCGGACGGGTGCTGTTCATGGTGGACCCGGAAACCTCTTCCGGACTGGAAACATTCCTGGCCGAATATGGAGTTAAGCTTGAAAACGACCTGGTGGTTGACCCGGTGTCGCGTCTTCTCGGCGGCGATTACTTTATGCCAGTCATCACAGAATATCAGAGCCATGAAATCACCAGAAATTTCCGTTACGCCACTTTCTTCCCGCTGGCCAGGTCAGCGGAAATTTCTGACACCAGACCGGAAGGGATAACGCTCACCAGCTTGGCCAGAACCAGCCCGAATTCCTGGGCGGAAAAAGAACTGGATAAAAATGAGGTAACCTTTAACCCTAAGGTTGACCGTCAGGGACCGATTTCGCTGGTGGTGGTGGGAAGCAAAAAAGTGGATAAGAAAGAAAAATCCACTGAACCGCATGAAGAAAAAAATGAAGAAAACGAAAAAACTGCAGAGAAAAAACCGGAAAAAGACAAAAAAGAAAGCGATTCTAACGCTGATGTCGGCCCCACGGGCGAGATGCGTCTGGCCGTTTTCGGAGATTCCGATTTTATAACCAACAGATATTACAATCTTTCTGGTAACGGCAATTTCTTCCTGAACGTGGTCAACTGGCTGACAGAAGAAGCCGACCTGATTTCCATTCAGCCAAGAACCAGCGCTCCAAGAACGATCAACCTGACACCCAGTCAGGGACGCTTTCTGATGTTCCTGTCGATCATTTTCCTGCCGCTGGCCGTGTTGCTTACCGGCCTGGTCATCTGGCTCAGGAGGAGGTCGCTATGAAACCCAAAACCACCCTGGTGCTTCTGGCCATTTTCATCCTTCTGCTGGCCACGGTCATCCTGGTGGAACATCGCTCGGAAAAAGCAAAGGAAAAGAAGGAAACGGCTGAAAAACTCACCGACTTCAAAGCGGCTGAGGTGGAAAAAATAAGTTTGAAAAACGAAAACGGACTGATTACCATCCGCCGGGATGAACAGGGACAATGGCAGATAATCGAACCGCTCGAGGCGGAAGCTGACAACTACGAAGCCGGCAGTCTGGCTGAAAATTTTGCCAGCCTGCGGTTCGACCGGGTGGTGGAAGAAAACATCTCAGACCCCGGGGTTTACGAAATTCCGAAAAAAGAAGTCAGCCTGTGGATCAAAGGCAAGAATGAACCGGTGATCATTCAGATCGGCATGGAAAACCCGCTCGACGGCAGCCTCTACGCCAGAAGAGCTGACCGCCCGCAGGTGGTGCTGCTCCCCTCTTATCTCAAATACTCACTGGACAAAAAACTTTTTGACCTGAGAAAGAAAGATATCCTGAAATTCGACACGGCGAAGGTTCAGTCCATCGAGCTGCGGGCGAAAGAGGTTAGCTGGAAGGCACGCAGAACCGAGGATGGATGGGAACTCAGCCAGCCGCTAAAAGCACTGGCTTCGAGATACCGGATTGACAATCTGCTCGACAGTCTCTCCGGACTGCGGGCAAAAGAATTTCTGGCGGAGCAGAAGGACCCGGAAAAACTGAAGGTTTACGGACTCGACCGCCCTGAATTTACGGTTATCCTGGGACTTCCGGAAAGCCAGGAACTGATTTTCTCCATCAACCAGAAAGACGGTAAAGTCGCCGCCACCAGTTCTCTGTCCAGCAAGATAATAGAAGTCGAAAGCCAGATCATAACTGACCTGAACAGGAAGATTGATGAACTCAGGGAAAAGAAGGTGGCTCTGTTCAATTCCTGGGAAGCGGTGGCGGTCAGCATAAAAAAGGCTGACCTCAGTCTGGAAGCGGTCAAAGAGAAGATTAAGGAAAAAGGACGTGAACAGGAAAAATGGTTTTTAATCATGTCCGAAGGAAAAAAGGAACAGGCGGATGAATCCCGGATTGAATCTTTCCTGAGAAAACTCGAATACCTGGAGGCCAGCGAATTTATAGATAGTCCGGGGAATCTCAGTGAATATGGACTGGATAAACCGGAGGTGGAAATCGCTATCAAGATCAAGCCGGCCGATAAACAGGAAAAAGGAATCATCCTGCTTGTAGGAAAAGAAGATACAGAAAAGCAACAGGTGGTTATCAAGAATCAGGATCTATCCTATCTTTTCAGAACAGGAACAGATTTTCTCAAGGAGCTACCTGCAAAACTGGAGGACTGGAAGGCCGCTGAGACAAAGACCGGAAAATAAAACCAGACTTATAGCAATCCACTCAGGAGCTCTTTACCTAAGATTTTAAAAAGAGGAGCGGTTAATATCTCTGTCTCTTTAAGAATTATTTTAACATTAAAGACAGGAATTACCTTAAGGTAAAAATATTGCCTCGGACCCGGCACAGGGGGATTTTAAGAAGGCGAGGCGCGACCATTCTTTCCCATCCCCGGAAAAAGGATTAAGACTGGCCTGATGATAAACTTAAAGTTGAAATAAAAAAATTTTTTTGATAATAATTTAACTAATGGAAGAAATAAAAGGTGGGAACGTAACAGCCCATAATGAGGAATTAACCATATCTCGTTTTTTTGAAGCCAGCCGGGAAATATCCTCTGCCCGGAACACTGATGACCTGCTGGAACGTCTGCTCAAAAAAACAAGCGAACTTCTCCTTCCAGAAGTGGCCGCTTTCCTGATCAGGGATATGGCTTCTCACGACCTCAAATTCTCCCTGGTCGCCGGGGCAAAGTCCGAACAGCTGAAAGACCGCATCATCAGGCGAGGTGAAGGCGTCTGCGGGCTGGCCGCCGAAACCAGCCAGAATATCATTATTGCTGACTGCCGGAGAGACCCCAGGTTCAACCCGAAGGTAGACCACCTGCCGAACCTTGAAGTCTACACCATCATGGCTGTGCCGTTGAGAGTTCAGAAAAAAGTTTTTGGCCTCATCTGTCTGTTTAACAAAAAAAACGGGAAGCCGTTTACCCTGGATGAGTTCAAGCTGTTGCTCATTCTGGTGAATCTGGCTGAAGTTCTGCTTGAACGAACGATTTTGCAAAAACACCTCAGCGAACTGGAAGAATTCGACCCCCAGACCGAAGCCTACAACACGCGGGCTTTCGTCAATTATTTTCAGCGGGAGGTGGCCCGCTGCGAGCGTTACGGCATAGACCTTTCGCTTTTAAGAGTGGTCATAGATTATTATGAAAAAATAATTCAAACCTTCGGCCAGGACGCAGGAGAACGCGTGGTCAGCAATCTTTCCTTTATACTGAGAAAAATCACACGCAAGGTTGACCTGGTGGCCAGAATCGGAGAATCGGAATTCATTATCATGCTGCCCAACACAGCCCGGTCCGGAGCCGAAAAACTGCGAGAACGCATAATGAAAATCCTGGAAAATCAGAACCTCAGGGCCACCGGAATACCCTACACTGTGAGCATAGATATTTATTCAGAAAGCGGGCAGGCCGTCTCTTCCCTTTCAAAAATATCGGAAATCAATGCCTGTCTGGAACAGGTCAGCCGAAAACATCTGAAGAAAAAATATCCAACGGCGGGAGAAGAGCTGGAAGAAAACATCCTGAGCTCACTTTACTCAGGTTCCAGGTAGATAGCGCAAACATCTTGAGTCCTCATCTTTTTTGGTTTAAAATTTTTTTTCAATCAGAATCAAAGTTGTTCTGGGGGCATGAGGAAAGATGGAAGTCATTTTTCAGTTTGCGCCTTACGGACAGGAATTCAACCCTCAACCTGAAACTCTCGTTCTCGACGTCGGGCTGAAAACTGTGCCCGGCGTCATTGACCATCATCAGCCTGAAGCTGAGGCTGAGTGCGCGGCTTCACTGGTGGTGAAACATCCGGAGCTGGTGCTCGAACATATTCCGGAATCCACCGGAAGACTTACCATCATCACCCACCGCCTGCCTGACTTCGACGCCATCAGCTCTATCTTTCTCAGCCTCAAGCTTCTGGAGCAAAGAAAAGTGGACCCGGCCATGAAAAAGGTCGCCGATTACGCCAAGCTGGTGGATTCGGCCACCATACCGAAGACCGTCGACCTGAGCTCCACTCCCTACGCCGTGCTCCGGGCTTTATTCGTAAACATCCAGAAGCCGGAAGAAGAAGCCAGCCAGGAAAGAGTTCAGGAAGGACTCAGAATGCTCAAGCTGCTTTACGAGCAGGCCATGATAGGCCGGGATCTGGTCGACTGCCGTCTGCTTTTTGAAGGCATCGACCGCTACGAGAAAGCCATGCACCGGGTGGAGGATGATTATTTCAGCTACCTGGAGGACCTGGAAAAAGCTGAAAAAATTCAGCTAAACCTGCCGCTCAGCCAGGAGAACGGAAGTCGTCTGGTGGACGGACTGATTGTGATAAATCCGAAGAGTTTTCTTCTGAAGGAATGGGCCCGGAGGGATGTTTTTAATTCTCCACTCGGACGGGGCTTCACCTTCTTTCTCAGTAATTTTGGAAACCGACGGTTCATCATCGGAGTGGATCCGGAGGCCGGAGTAAACCTCCGCGGTCTCGGCAGCCTGCTCAACCAGCTGGAGAAAGAAAAGAGAGAAAAACTTGGACGGCCGGTTTCAGAGCGCTGGTACGAAGGAAATTGTCCCTTCTTCGATTACCGCATCATCGACTCTCCCCAGGACGGACCGGTTCTCAGTCACCGCGAGGTGCGGGAAGCGCTTTTTGAATTCAACCGGCGGGTTAAAAATCAGAGCTGAAAAAGAATCATCCCCCGGGTTTTCCGGACAGGTTGTGGCTGCCAGAAATAATTTTTCTTTCAAATTTCGGATGATTTTTTGCGGGTAAAATATTTTATATCCGGATGGAATTCATAACCCAGCTTCTGGAAAAGCTGGATGGAAGCCAGATTGTCTTCTTCAATAAGAGCGGCAAACATCTTCAGCCCGGCCTTCTCCAGCTCTTCTTCAGCCAGGCGGACAAGCTTCTGTCCCAGCCCCTGACGACGGAACGCCGGGTCCACCGCCAGCCTATTAATCCAGCCCTTGCGGCCATCGTGAGTTGCCAGCACTGTGCCGACGACGCGGCCCTCAGCTTCCGCCACCAGAAAAATCACCTGCGGCAGCTCCAGCTGCCGGCTGATTTCCTCACGGCTGTCCCGTCCCCGGGGTTTCAGCGGCAACCCGCATTGCATCCAGAGTTCGATCACCCGATCATAATCATCGATTCTGAATTTTCTGAAATTAATTTCCATGGAAATCACTCATCGGAGAAAGGCCGCCAGCAGAACCAGAGCGACCGAATAACCGAAATTGGCCGCCAGGAAGCTGACCGCTTTCCCCGCATATTTTGATTTAACAAGATTAAAATTCATAGCCAGCCAGCCGGTGAAAAAAGCGACCATGAGCAGCGTCAGATACAACGTCTGAAACCACCCGGGTTCAGAAAGGAGGTCCACCCATTCCTTCTGGGACATCCCGAGGAGATAAAAAACTGCTGTCAGGAGATGCATAAGCCAGATTACAAAAAGAAAATCGGCCAGGGCCAGCCCGGAAAGAATCAGCATTTCTTTCCATCTGACCCGGCTGGAACGACCGGCGATTACACCGAGCATCAAGCCGGTTAAAACTGAAACTGTCAGCCAGCAAAAGATTATCCACGGTATGGCCAGCGCTGCCTGCCAGACAAAATAGTTTTCAAGGTCGAAAGGGAGGATAATCGGCACAGCCGGAAAATGACCGCAGGCAGCCTGAATTAATGAGGTAAGGCTCAAAGCCAGACCAATAAAAACCAGAAGTAAAAGAGTCTTCCTTAGCGGTTTCCTTTCTTTAAATTCAAGAAATAATTCTCGCTGCCGCCAGGGTTTTAAAAGAGCCCGCGCAAAAAACCTGCCAGTCTCAGACATTTCCCTTCCTCTCAGAGATCATCCCGGAAACAGATTTCTTGAAGCAAAAGCCGGGTCGCTGGTGAGATTGATGCCCAGTCGCCGCAGTCCGGTTTCATCTCCGGGAGTGGGCATATGAGTGAGATGCATCTCGCAGCCCCTGAGTTCCTTCAATTTATCCATGGCCAGCTGAGTGGCCGGGCTGGCCGGAGCGGTGAGCGCCAGACAGGTAAGCACTTCAGTCAGGTCCAGGCTCAGGGCTTTTCCGCCAAAGATGTTCTGTTTGAGGTAAGCTGCCTGAGAGAGGGTGGCTGGAGAAAGCAGATGAATGTGTTCGGGAATTCCCGCCAGCAATTTTAGAGCGTTCAGCACAGCGCTCGAAGCCGCATGAAGCAACGGCGAGTTGTAGCCTTTGACCATCCGGCCATCCCTCAGTTCCAGAGCCGCGCCGACATAAATTCCGTTGTGTCCTTTTCCCTTTTCCTTAGCCTCAACTGCCGCCTGCCTGGCCAGCGGCACCACAGCCCTGTCTTCAGGCTTCAGGTTGAGTTCTTTCATCAACAGCTCAGCTCTTTCCAGCGTGCTCAGCTCGGTGAACCCGAGCACGTATTCACATTGATAACGAAAATAACGTCTGATGATCTCCTGACGGGCAGCTTCCTGAACCACTTCATCGTCGACTATTCCCCGGCTGACGACGTTAACTCCCATGTCGGTGGGAGATTTGTAGATGAAACCGTCTCCGGCAATCCGGCTGAGAATCCTTTTTAACAGCGGGAAGGCTTCGACATCCCGGTTGTAATTTATGGCCCGCTGGTTATAGGCTTCAAGGTGAAAGGGGTCCACCATGTTGAAATCGCCCAGGTCGGCCGTGGCCGCTTCATAAGCCACGTTTACCGGATGCTTGAGCGGTAGATCCCAGATGGGAAAAGTTTCAAACTTGGCGTAGCCAGCTTTTATTCCTCTTTTGTGTTCATGATAAAGCTGCGAAAGACAGGTGGCCAGCTTGCCGCTCCCCGGGCCCGGACCGCTGACGATCACCAGAGGCCGGGTGGTTTCGATGAAGGAATTCGCTCCGTAGCCTTCATCGCTGACGATCACCTCGACATCGGTCGGATAACCCCGGGTATAACTGTGGGTGTACACTCTTATCCCCTGGCGTTCGAGCTTGTTCTTGAAAACCCGGGCGGAAGCCTGTTCCTGATATCTGGTAATTACAACCGCCGTCACCTTCAGTCCGTACTCCCCGAGTTCGTCAATCAGCTTCAGCGTATCAGCATCGTAAGTAATGCCAAAATCAGCCCGCATTTTTCTTCTTTCGATGTCACCGGCGTAAATGCAGAGAATGATGTCGATACTGTCGCGTAGTTCCTGCAGCAGTTTAATTTTGATGTTCGGGTCATAGCCCGGCAGCACTCTGGCCGCGTGAAAATCGTTGATGATTTTGCCGCCGAATTCCAGATAGAGTTTTTCTGGAAAGAGCTGGAGCCGGCGGTAGATCGCTTCTTTCTGTTCCTTTAAGTAAACCTGGCTGTCAAAACCTATTTTTTTATTCATGTCTGTATATGAGCTATTTCTCAGGGTTTTTTTCTATGATCAAAAAATCAAAAAGCCCGTAATCCCGAACATTATACTCGCTTCCGGCCGGTTGTCCACCCTCAGGAGCCCGGCGGAAAGCGTCAGGCCAGGCTCTTCCGGGAGGCGGGTTCAAATGATGGGGACCGAGAGTGTTTTTCAAAGTCCCGTAAATGACAAACCGGAGTTTGTTATTTCCGGGTAACAGGCTCTGAGTGATATCTACTCTATCCTCCGGGCTGAGAAGAAAACCGGCAGCCCTGCCGTTAACCAGAATTTCAGCCAGCGCTCCCTGCCAGCGTCCCGCCCCGAAGATAAAATTGTATTTTCCGATCTCCTGTTCGTCCACTGTGAATTCCGCATCATAAGCCACACGGTGTCCGTAGAAGATAAGCCCCTGATCCTTCCAGGAACCGGTTTTAAGCCTGGCGGACGGAACGACCAGAAAACCTTTTCTTTCAGGTCTGAGCGAAAAATCTCCGAGCACATAGACCGGTTCAAGTTCCGCCAGAAGGTTAAACGGATTGACTGTGAGCCTGACCACATTCAAACCATACTTAGCAATTCCATCCAGCCGGTAGAGACCAAAATTTCGGTCAAGCCAGTATTCACCGGGGATCGGTTCGAGCTGGCGGCCGTTGACCGAAACCCGGAAAATTTCGGGTTTTTCCACCACCAGCCGCAACGAGTTTAAGTTCACTCCCGGCATCACCTGAAAATGGTATTCAGCCGAAAAACCGCTGCCAGCGGGGAAACGATTCTTTGAAATTATCGTGTCCTGAAACTGAACAGCCGAATCCCATGGATTCCGTTCCCATCCGTGAGCCTGGTAGGTTTTCTGCTGCGCCCGGTAAAAATAAAGATCCTTCTCCCGGCGGGAACCGATCAGGAAGTCGCAGTAATCTAGAGTCAACACATTCGGGTCAAGTCTTTCCACTTCGGTCGGGGAAATCTTCAGAATTTCACCGGCCTGAACCCTTGCCCCGGATGACAGCTTCAGGCGATTTTTTCCGTCCTGATATAAAGCCAGAAGCAGGCTTTCTCCGGGTTTGAGCGAAAATCTGACCACAGCTTTTCCCCTTTTTATTTCAGCCGGGTAAGGAAAGGCTTTGCCGGAAAAAGCATCCCACCTTTCCACCGACCTTCCCCGGAGAATGACCTGACCGGAGGCCGTCTGCTCAGCGCTGACGTTGGCCAGAAAAAGAAGCTGTCCGTCCTTTAACTGACGGCGATGATGAAAGAGCATTCTCTCCCCGGAAAGATTCCTGAATTCTATTTCTTTAGCGGCACCAGAGTGCTTTTTTATCTGCTCGGCCGTAAGCTGCTCTCCGGCCATTTTCCTGTATCCGCGCCAGGATGCAAGTTCTCCGGCCAGAGATGAGGGCCGGCCTCCCAGACGCAGCGAGTCAGCGGCCCAGGAAAGAACCTGCCCGCCATTTTTCAGAAAATCATAAAGGAGGCTTGCGGTCCACTCCTCCAGGTTTTCCGTTCCGGGAGGAAGTATCACCAGCTCGTAGGCTCTTTCCCCCACTCTGAACTTTTTGTCTTCCACGCCTCCGTGTTCTCTTATGATAAACTCGCTTCCCAGGTCATATTCCACCTGAAGACTTTCGAGCCGGTGAATGAAATCCTGGAAAGTCTGGCCAATTCTGGCGAAATTTTCGTTCCTGACCGCCGGCGAATAATACATCCAGGCGGAAGTAGTTGGCTCGATCACCAGGATTCTGTTCAGCTGCTGGCCGCAACTCATAGCCACTGAAAGTCGTCCGAAATAATCGTTCATCAACCGATAGGCTGCCCACCAGGGCTCATGGTAAGAGAAGGAAAGCGGATGGTCTCTTTTGCGAGCGCCGGCTATGGTGGAAAAACTGAGATGCTGGTTTAAGAAATTAACCCCGAGGGCATATTCCCAGTCGCCGATTCTTTTCTGGTCGAAGAAACTCAAATTCCAGCCGCTGGCTCCGTAGGTTTCCGAAAGAGTGCGTTTCCGGCCGAGTTGATTGGCGACGCTCCTGAGTTCCCGCACAGACCGGGCATTTCCGAATTGAGCGTGAACGTCAAAACTCCACTCGTTCATCAGTATATCGATGCCGGGAATCTGGGCATAGCCGCTGAGAGCCATGTTGTCGGGATTAACTCTGGGCACCGGCCAGTCGTGCTCCCAGTAATGGCCGGTAAGCCAGAGGTTGTTACGGGCGCAATAATCATAATACGGCCTGGCCCAGTTTTCGACAAAAAGCTCCAGGCAGGTAAGGTAAAAATCATGCCTCACCTGTTGAAAATCGCCTGTTTCTTCCAGAAGCGCCGGAAGTTCCGGAAGAAGCTCATAACCGCGCCGCCGGCTGAACTCGGAGAAAATCGCCGGCGTGTAATTGACAGCCATAGACCCGCCAGCCGGAGCGATTTCCGCTTCGTCCTGAAAACTTCCCGGAATCGTTCGCCCGAATTCCTCGCCGGCCACTCTCTTATAAGCGTCGAGCGTGAGATGCAGAAAAGCTTCAGTCACCCCCGGCCGCATCAGGTCAACGTAAGTGAAACCTCCATACCAGGGTGAAGGTTCCTGCCGGACCACCTCAAAAAGCCAGTAGCGGCCCTCCGGCCATCCTTTTTCCCCGGCCTTTACCCTCTCTGTTATGTTCACAAATTTTTCCCCCAGCTGCTGGAGAAGACAGATCGGCTCCTTTACTCCAGCCAGTGATGGAATTTTCTGAATCGTCGCTTTAAGACCGGAGCGCACGAACTCCGGTCTGGCTGCCGGCACCAGACCACCGGCAAAACCTGAAGGATAGGAATTTTCGTCATAAATCCAGACCTTGAGCCCGAGCTGGCCTCCGAGGGTGACTGCATATTTGAAAAGTCCGAGCCACTCTTCCGAAAGATAGGGTGTGATCAGTCCGGGCCTTGGATGGACAAAAACTCCGCCGAAACCCCTTTCCTTCAGATCCTCGAGCTGGGTTTTTATTTTCTCCGGAGTCATCTCTTCGTTCCAGACCCAGAGTGGAGCCGGGCGGAATTCTGCCGGAGGGTCTGAAAATAACTTGAAAGTTTCTCCCAGGTTATCTTTTAACGCAGCCGGCTGCTGGCACCCCGACAGAAGAAAAATTGAAAATAAAAGATATATAGCCGTATAAGATAAAAAAAGCCGGTTATCTGAAAAAAAATTAAATTTCATCCGGATACCTCATTTTGATCTTTAAGCTCAATTTATAAAACCTCAACCTGAGTGTCAATCAGGCTCTTTCGGATTATTTCTGGCTTTCTACTGGCTGCGCCAATTTTATTAAGAGAAATAAAGATGATTCGCTGGAAACCCGGGAATAAAGGCCAGAATAGGTTACCATTATCGCTGATATTCATGGAAGCCATGATCAGATACAATAAGCTCTTGACTTGTCAGCAGCTTGAAAGAATATAATCTTAGGGCCAGATTAATTTTTAATTCAAGGAGGTGCAAAAGATGATTTCCATTCCGAACCAGAAGGTACGGTCAAAATTTTTTATTTTCCTGCTTTTATTTACTACCACCCTCTTCCTGCCGGTCAGACTGCTGATATCCGAAGAAAAGGACAACCCGTTCTTTTCTTCTTTTAACACACCGTTTGAAGTTCCACCCTTCGACCGGATTAAGAATGAGCATTTCCTGCCGGCGATAAAGAAGGGTATAGAGCTGCACCAGGCAGAGATTGAGGCGATCGTCAATAATTCGAAACCACCCACCTTTGAAAACACCATCCTGGCCTTTGACCGAAGCGGAAAATTTCTCGAAAGGGTGCAGGCTGTTTTTGGCGTCCTTCAGAGTTCGCACACTTCGCCTGAACTTCAGAAAATTGCCGAACAGACCACCCCTCTGATCAGTCAGCATCGTTCAAACATTTACCTGAATGAGAAGCTGTTTGCCAGGATTAAAGCGGTTTATGACCGGAGAGCCCGCCTGAAGCTCGGTCCGGAAGAGAAATTCCTGCTTGAAAAAATTTATCAGGACTTTGTCCGCGCTGGAGCGCTGCTCGGACCGGAGGATAAAGACAAGCTTCGCCGCATCAACAGCGAACTTTCCATGCTCACTCTTAAATTCGGTAATAACGTTCTCCAGGAAACCAATAACTTCAAGCTGGTGATCGAAAATCCCAAACATCTGGCCGGCCTTCCCCAGAATGTCATCGACAGCGCAGCTGAGACCGCCAGAAAAATTGGACTCGAAGGCAAATGGGTTTTCACCACCCAGATCCCCAGTATGATTCCTTTCCTGACCTACGCCAGAAACCGCGAACTGCGTCAGAGACTTTATGAAGCCTACCTTAACCGAGGCGATCGCTATAACGAATATGATAACAAAGAAATTATCAAAAAAATCATCGCCCTGAGAACGGAAAGAGCCAGATTGTTAGGTTACCCAACCTTTGCCCATTACACCATTGAGGTCAACATGGCCCGGACACCTGAAAAAGTTGAAGAATTCCTTATGGAGCTGTGGCCTTACGCTCTCAGACGGGCGAAAGCCGAACTGGCCGAGATGCAGCAGATTGCCGATGAAGAAGGAGCAGGTATCAAAATAGCCCCATGGGACTGGTGGTACTATGCAGAAAAGCTGCGGCAGAAAAAATATGACCTGAAAGATGAAGAGGTCCGGCCCTATTTTTCCATTGATAACGTCAGGAATGGCATGTTCACCCTGGCCGGACTACTTTACGGACTTAAATTCGAAAAAGTGAATAATATTCCGGTTTACCATCCGGAAGTCGAAGTTTATGAGGTCAAGGAGAAAAACGGGCAGCACGTGGGGCTCCTTTACCTCGACTTTTTCCCCAGAACCTCCAAAAGAAGTGGAGCCTGGTCCGGGGCCATGCGACGCCAGAGTTATGATGAAAAGGGAAAAAGAATTTCTCCGCTGGCCACCATCAACTGCAACTTCACCCGTCCGACCGAAAAACTTCCAGCCCTGCTCTCTTTGACTGAAGTGGAGACTGCCTTCCATGAATTCGGACACGCCCTGGCCACCCTGCTCTCAAACGGCAAATACAACAACCGCTTTGTTCCTCGCGACGGGGTGGAGTTACCCTCCCAGATTATGGAAAACTGGGTCACCGAGCCAGAATTTCTGAAAATGTACGCCAGACATTATGCCACCGGGGAGGTAATTCCTGACGCATTGATCAACAAGATCAGAAATAGCTCGCTCTTCAATCAGGGTTTTGCTTCAACTGAATACCTGGCGGCAGCACTCCTTGATTTATACTGGCACAAAACGATCTTTGAAGAAGATTATGAAGTCAACGATTTTGAACGCCAGGTTCTCAACAAGCTTGGCCTGATTGAAGCCATCGCCCCCCGATACCGCAGCACCTATTTCCAGCATATATTCTCCGGTGGATATGCGGCTGGCTATTATGTTTACATCTGGGCCGAAGTTCTTGACAGCGATGCCTTTGAAGCTTTTAAGGAGAGGGGACTGTTCGATCAGGTGACCGCTCTCAAATTCAGAAAAGAAATCCTGGAGAAATATGGTTCGGCCGATTTTCTGACGCAATACATCAAATTCCGCGGTCGTGAGCCCAGAAAGGAACCTCTGCTCAGGAAAAGAGGATTCATTGAGCAGTAATTAAGGCAGATAAAAAAATAAATGGCGGAGAGGGCGGGATTCGAACCCGCGGTACCAGCTTTCACTGGTACAATCGCTTAGCAGGCGACCCTGATCGACCACTCCAGCACCTCTCCGCGCCTGCAGGTGTTGTTATTTTAACATGATTCCGGCCGAAAAAAAACCCCTTTTCCGTAGAAGAAACGCCTCCCTGTGGTGAAAAAAAGAGCCTTCCTGCCGGAGATGGATTCTGTACGGTTAAGGGAGCGCGCCACCATCTCGCCTCAATCTTTTTTCAATCTTTTTATAAAAATAGCACCCGCTCACAGAAAATATAAACTCACCTCTTTCCCGCAGGATTGTCCTTCATCCTGACTGACCTGAAAAACGCACCTCTCAGGCGCGATCACCTGGCCGGGCTGCCCGTTATCACCTTTTCTTTATGAGCGCCTTTGGTGGTGTGAATCCGATAGCCTTCCTCTCCTGAAAGCCAGATCTGCGAAAGCACATAAACCGTAAAATATTCCGTGTAGGAAGGAGCAAAATCCCCGACCTCGTCAAACACCAGACGCGGTTCAGCCGCCGGCTGCTCGGGCGGAGTCATTTTTTCCTGTATGGTTAACTCGAGCTCCTTCCCGGTAGAAACCTGCCGCAGCACCAGTTTCTCGGACTGGTTAAAACCGAACCAGTATTCGCCGGCTGGAATTTTCTTGCCGGCAGCCTGGAATTCAAACGGCACCTTAAAAACGGCTGCGGATTTTTCGCCAGCCTGAAGGGCCGGGATGACTGACGGGAGCGCGACCAGATCAACCGCCAGAAAAAGCGAAAGAAACCAGGCGATTTTCTTCACAGATGATATTTTCTTCATGACCACCTCCCCGGCAATTAAACCTGACAGAAAAGCCGGTTAAATCTTAATTTTTTCTAAACCAGAACTTCTCCCGCGCGGTAGCCCGCTCCGCCGCCAGCCACCGGGCCGAACACGTCTTCCTCAACACCGTTTTTGATGGCGTCTTCCATCGCTTCGATGAAAGTGTCTATCTCTTCCAGCGTGGTGTAGATGTTCGGAGACACCCTGATCGCCTGATAGTCGAAAACCTGATTCGGCGGAGCGCCCCCGACCAGCGGGACGACGATTATCCGGTATTTGCGCCTGAGGAAATTAGCCAGAGCCCTGACGTCTATTCCCTCTATATAACAGGCGGCCACACCCCAGGCCTGGGCCGGTTCGGACATGTCGGTCAGCATTTTGAAACGGGGATATTTTTTAAGAGCGTTGTAATAACGAAGAGTGAGGTAACGCATGCGGGCCGCCTTGCGTTCAGCGCCTATCGCCTGATGGTAAGCCAGGGCTTCGCCCAGAGCGGCTCTGATGCCCCAGGGATGCGTACCGATGGCTTCAAACTTGCGTATGTCATTATTCTGCTGTTCAGGAGCAGCCTGCAGCGGCCAGAATCTGGGAATCATTTCCTTCCTGACATACAGGCAGCCGTTACCGATCGGCGCCAGCAGCCATTTGTGCAGGCTCACCCCGTAGGCGTCGCATTCTAGGTCGCGCAGCTTGAACGGGAAATGCCCCAGGGCATGGGCGCCATCAACGATGGTCACTACGCCTCTCTCCCGTGCCATGCGGCAGATTCTCTGCACCGGGAAGAGCTGTCCGGTCAGGTTGGTGATGTGGCAGAAATGGATGACTTTGGTCCTGGGAGTGATGGCCTGCTCGAACATCTTATAGAGATAATCCTGGGAAGCCGGCACCGGAAATTGCAGCCGGGTAACCTTTATTCCTTCCCTTCTCATGCGTTGATCCCAGGTGGTCAGCATGCGCGGATAATCCTGTTCGGTGGTGATGACTTCATCGCCGGGTTTCAGGTCGATCCCGTTCTGGACAATCTGCAGAGCCTCGCTGGCGCCGCGGGTTAAAGCGAGTTCTTCCGGGTCACAGCCGAATTCCTTAGCCATCCGGCGGCGGATCGTCTCGATGTTTCCGGCTACCATCGCCTGATAATGCACCGGCAACATATTTATCATCTCGGTATAGCGAAAAGCCGACTCCAGGACCACCCGGGGACAGGGACAGGTGAACCCGTTGTTCAGGTTGATGAGCGAGCGGTCGAGCTTGAAGCCCAGCTGGACTTCCCTCCAGTAAAATTCGTCCCGGGCCACTTCTTCCGGTGATTTATTTTCCACCGCTCTGGTGGCCGCTTCAACCCTTTCCAGGTTGGAGATGTTCCAGCTGAAAGCGACGGCTCCGGCAGCTCCGGCTGTTCGCAAAAATTCCCTGCGGCTGAGTTTCGCTGATTTCATCTGACCTCCTCATATTAATAAAATGACGACAGCTCCATTTTATTTTTCTGCCCATCCATCAGTCAAACCGAATTTTATGGCCTCATATCCTGAAAATTTCTCCTCGAAAAAACATGCACCTGGGCTCAAACGCCAGATCTGCGTGGAATCCGCAATATCCATCGGTCCGGTATAAACGAGGCGCGTTAATCTCTCCCCGGTTTCAGCCAGGATTTAACATTCTGGCCACAGACCATTCTAGTTCGCCGCCAGACCCGCAGGCAGCCGATGAAGGGATTTAACCGGTGCGGATTTTTAACAGTAATCCTGGAGGAAATTAATTTGCCCGGGCGATTTTTTGAGCAAAAAAAACAAAAATGGCTGGCGGAGGGAGAGGGATTCGAACCCCCGTTCCGGGTTTACCGGAAAGCGGTTTTCAAGACCGCCGCCTTCAACCACTCGGCCATCCCTCCGGGGATGAATTATTTTAACCTGAAGGAGACATCCTGACAAGAGACTTCCCACCCCGAACCGGACTGAACGGCAAATTAACTTCGCCTGCCTCTCTGGATATATGAATAGCCATTCATATATTATCGATTTTTAGCGCCGGTTCAGGGAATCAAAACCGGTGGCCTCCGGCCGACCACAAATTCTGTCCGGAAAGAAAATCGAGGTTTCTAAATTTCAGCCAGAATCTTAAAATCTGTGACCGAAAGACTGGCCGCAAACCCGGCTGAAAGCTTCAGGGATAATTTTGTCCGGGGCATAAAAAAACAAAAGGATTTCAGCTTAGAAACGGCGGAGAAAAATGGCCGGGTCAGGGCCGGATTACTTCCAGCCCGTCCATGTAGGGCCTCAGTGCCTCTGGAATAATCACCGAGCCGTCCTTCTGCTGGTAATTCTCCAGGATGGCGCTGACCGTTCGCCCGACAGCCAGACCGGAACCATTGAGCGTGTGGACGAATTCAGGTTTTGCTTTCTGGTCGCGTTTGAACCTGATCTGCGCCCGGCGCGCCTGAAAATCGAAGCAGTCGGAACAGGAAGAAATCTCCATGTAGCCGTTCCTCGAAGGCATCCAGACTTCCAGGTCATAGGTTTTACCGCTGGCAAAGCCCATATCGCCGGTGCAGAGTGCCACCACCCGATAAGCCAGACCCAGTTTTTCCAGCACCCGGCCGGCGCAGCGGGTCATGTATTCCAGCTCTTCGAGAGACTTCTCTGGAAGTGAGAAGATCATCATTTCCACCTTATTGAACTGATGCTGCCGGATAAGTCCGCGTATGTCCTTACCGTAAGAGCCGGCCTCGCTGCGAAAACAGGGAGTGTAGGCGACAAATCGGCAGGGAAGATTTTCCGCCTCCAGCATCTCGTTGCGGTAGATGTTGGTCAGCGGCACCTCGGCCGTCGGAATAAGATACCAGTCGTAACCTTCGAGTTTGAAAAGGTCTTCGGCAAACTTCGGCAGATTTCCGGTGCCGGTCAGACTGGCTTCGTTGGCGATGAACGGCGGCAGCACTTCCTGGAACCCGTGCTCTTTCGTGTGCAGGTCAAGCATGAAGTTAATCAGCGCCCTCTCCAGTCTGGCTCCGGCTCCAAAATAGAGGGCAAAGCGCGAACCGGTGATTTTTGCTGCTCGTTCGAAATCTAAAATCCCCAGGTTTCTGCCGATATCCCAGTGAGGCAGCGGCTGAAAATCAAAAGAAGGCGGCTGGCCCACCACCCTGACCACGACATTATCGTCAGAGCTGCTTCCGACCGGAACCGATTCATGCGGCAGGTTGGGAAGGCGCAGCAGCAGCGCGTTGAGCCGGGCTTCAAGTTCTCTGGATTCTTTCTCCAGAGTGGCTATTTCCTGACCGACCTTTCGCGATTCCTCTATAAGAGCGGAAACATCCACTCCCTGCGGTTTGAGTTTTTTGACCTCATCTGACAGGCGATTACGCTTCTCCCGGAGCGCCTGGATCTGCTGAATCTCACTCTTCAATTCTTCCGATAGATGGTAGACTTCATCCAGGTCATCCAGAATCTGTGGCTGATGCCTGGCGGAAAGGCGTTTCCTTACTTCTTCATAATTTTCCTGAATGTATTTTAAGTCCAGCATGGTTAGATTATAGCATATCCGCAGGGCCTTCGTTCAGGAGTTTTTGGGCTGGAAAGGTGCGCTTCCGATGGCCATCTCCCCGGGTTGATGCACTGCCTGAATAAGAATAAAATAATTAGAATGAAAAAATATTTTGTGGGCACTGCCGGCTGGAGCTACGAGGACTGGGAAGGAATTGTATATCCGCCGCTCCGCGGCCGTGGTTTTCATCCGCTCGAATACCTGGCCCATTTTGTGGATATGGTGGAAATAAATTCCACCTTTTACCGTCCGGCCACGCCGGGCATGGCATATTCCTGGCTCAGAAGGGTTCAGGCCTTCTCTAAATTTCTTTTCACCGCCAAGCTGCTTCAGATATTTACCCATCAGAGAAAGGATTTCACCCATAAGGACGTCAGCGATTTCAAAAGGGGCATAGAGCCGCTGGCCATAAAGCAGCGCCTGGCGGCCATCCTGATCCAGTTTCCCTGGTCTTTCGCCTGGAACGCAGAGAATCTTGAATATCTGGAAAAAATTTTCGCCCTTTTTTCTGAATTTCCCCTGGCCCTGGAGGTGCGGCACGGCTCCTGGGATCGGCCTGATTTTCACGAGTTCCTGAAAGAACACAAGGTCTGTTTTTGCAACATTGACCAGCCGGTCTTTCATAATTCGATCAAACCCTCGGCCATCGTCACCAATCCGCATTTTTCCTACGTACGCCTTCACGGTCGGAATTACAAAGATTGGTTCCGGGAAGATGCCGGGCGGGACGACCGTTATAATTATTTTTATTCAAAGGATGAACTTGAAGAATGGATTGGACGGATCAAAAAACTGGCTGAAGGCAGCGACCGGGTTTTTGTGGTTACCAACAACCATTACCGCGGGCAGGCCCTGGCCAATGCCCTGCAGATAAAAAACATGCTCACCGGAGAGAAAGTGCTGGTGCCGGCCACCCTGCTGGAAAAATATCCGGTGCTTAAAGAAATCGCTAAAAAACTGGAAAAAGGCCAGTTTGACCTGTTCGAAGAATCTGCGGAGTCAGAGAGTCCGGAGGCTGAAAAATCGGAAACCAGCGCTGAACCTGAAAAAACCGGCGATGAGCCGGTTTAAGCTTTTATAAAATTCTTATAAGGAATAATCTTATGAACTGGTGGGAAAACGAATTTCTCAAGGTGAAAAACAACAGGCTATATCTTGAAGAACAGCCGGCAGAGGAAATAGCCAGAAAACACGGAACACCGCTCTATGTTTACAGCCGGAAACAGGTGTTGAGGAACCTGCGCGCGCTCCAGGAAGCATTCGGTCCGGCGCCAGCCGGGCTCGAAGTGCGGATCGCCTACGCGATGAAAGCCAACCCGCACCCTCGTATTCTTAAAACTTTATTGAAGTCTGGTTGCTGGATTGACGCCGTCTCGCCGGGCGAGGTGGAAACGGCTCTCAAAGCCGGTTTTCCGGAAAATAAAATAATATTTACCGGGACCTCGATCAGCCGGGAAGATTTTGAGCGGGTGTTGATGCATACTGAAGTCACGGTTAACATCGATGCTTTTGAGCAGATAGACCTTCTGGCAGCCGCCTGTAAAAAGCTCAGGAGAAAAAAGCCCGTCCGCGTTTCAGTACGCTGGAACCCCGGACTGGGCAGAGGCTTCTGCAGTAAAACTGTGACCGCCGGCAGCCGTAGTCCCGACGGCACGCCGATTAAATTTGGAGTGGAGGACGGTCAGGTTCTTCCGGCCTTCAGGAAACTCAAACGCCTGGGATTCGTTCCGGTCGGACTCCATCAGCATCTTGGCTCGGGCTGGACGGAAGAAGATTTCCCGGTGGCGGTGAAGGCGGTCGACAGAATGGTCAAAAAAGCTAAAGAACTGAAACAGGCCGGCTTCAGGCTGGAATTTCTTGACTTCGGCGGGGGCTTCGGACCGAAGTACAGAGAGGACCAGCGGCTTTTCCCGTTAGCCGAGTATGCCGCCTGCATCCTTGATAAGGTAGAAGGCTCGGGGCTGGGGCTCAAGGCAATAGTGGTCGAGCCCGGGAAATATCTTCTGGCCAGCGCCGGAGTTCTCCTGGTCAGGGTGGAATATCTGAAAAAAAGCTACGGAAATCTGTTTGCCTGCGTCAATGCTGGAACATATAACACCGTTCCTCGACCGGCCATCTACGAAGAAGCCTACCATGAAATCGTCAACGCCGGACGAGTCGATAGCGGAAACAAGGTCAGACTGACAGTGGCCGGGCATCTGTGCGAAACCGGGGATGTCTTCGGCTCCGAGCGCTCGATGCCGGCGCCGCGCGGCGGAGATATCTTAGCGGTGCTTATGGCTGGAGCCTACTGCCGCAGCATGGCCTCAAACTTTAACCTGCGCCCGATCCCCGGAGAGCTTATACTGTAGTCTGAATAATTTAACCCGCAATAAATAAGAAACTCTTCCGGCAAATTTATCTTCTGCCAGAAATTTTTCTGGAGAAAGGCTGCTCCGTAAATTTTCAGGCCAGAGCAGTTAATCTGACTTTAATCCGGATAATCGGTTACCAGCCTGAAGAAAAATTGGTCCTCTGGAAATGAGCACCGGACATCCGCAATTTAGCTCTCAGCCGAAAAATAAAATTTACTCCAGGGCTGCAGTCAGGTCAGAAGGTGCGGAGGAAGGTGCAGTTTACCAGGCGCGGCAAATTTCCCTGAAGGCGCACTTCAGCCCGGAGGAAGCACACCGGCGGTGTGCCGAAGGCTACAGCCTTTCTCTGCCCCACCCCTTCGACCAGCCCGGTCTCATCTTCAAAGAGATAAAAATAAGTCACTCCCTTGGCCGTTCTTATCTCCCTGGCATCGATGATTCTTGCGGCCAGTTCGACCACCTGCCCGCCCAGCTCCTTAAGCTGCGCTATCCGCAGAGGCGGCCGCCGCCCGTTGAGGAACTCCAGCGGGTCGCCCGAAGGCAGGAAACCGAGTCTTTCCAGCTGAAGCTTCCTCTTCTCCTCATCAGCCATGTCCGCCACTTTCACCTCGGACACTCCGTGAAAATACGACAGCACCTGCTGGCTGCGGTTGGGTTCGAGCGAGTCGAGCGCGCCAGCCTGGATCAGCGCCAGCAGATCGCTCTGCCCGGGCCTGACCCGGCCGAGAAAATCCTCCATCGAGAGATATGGCCCGTTCTTTTCCCGCTCCTCTATTATCTTCTCGATGGTCTTCAAGGTGAGGTTTTTGATCAGGCCCAGACCTACCCTGATGGCTTTCCCTTCCACCTGAAATCTGTAACCGCTGCGGTTGACATCAGGGCCGAGGATGATTATCCCCAGACGTCTGGCTTCCTCCACATACTCCGGAAGCTGGTAATAGCCGCCGCCGGCGTTCAGCACGGCCGTCATGTAAACCAGCGGATAGTGGGCTTTGAGATAAACCGCCTCGTAAGCCATCAGCGCGTAGGAGGCGCTGTGAGCCCGGTTGAAAGAGTAGGAGGAAAATTTCTCCATCTTCTCCCAGAGGCTTTTTACCTCGGCTTCGGAATAACCGCGGCTCCGGGCCTGCTCGAAAAATTTTTGCCGCAGCGACTCTTCCACCCGGCGTTTTTTAAGCTGGCGACGGAGGCACTCTCCCTCTTCCGGCGGAAAACCGGCCACCCTTTCGGCCACCTGCATCACCTGCTCCTCGTAAAACATCAGACCGCCGGTTTCCGGGAGCACCCGGGAGAGAAGTGGGTCTTCCGGAACCGGCCGTCCTTCCCGGCGCCGGAGATAGGCTTCCTTCATCCCGCTTTCTGTCGGTCCGGGTCGGATGAGCGCCAGGGCATGGATTAAATCCTCAAATTTTTCCGGTTTCATCCGGCGCAGCAGGTTCATCATGGCCGGACTTTCCACCTGGAAGCAGCCGATCGTCCGGGCTTCTCTCAGGAGGGCGTAGGTTTTCGGGTCGTCCGGCGGTATCGTCCGATGACCCAGCGCCTTTCTGGTTTCAGAAATCGCCGTCAGTCCGCGGGTGGAAAGAAGGTCAAGCTTGATCAGCCGGAGTTCCTCCACCGTGTCACGGTCGTAATGGCACATGAGCAATCCTTTTGCCGATTCTTCCAGCGGCAGGAAACGCTCGACCGGCGCCGGGGTGAGGATCACCCCGCCGACGTGGAGCGAAACTTCGGCAAACACTCCGGACAGCCCGGCCGCTAACTTCCAGATTTCCAGGCAGCCGGCAGCCGGCGGCATCTCCTGAAGGAAAGCCGGGTCGGCAAACATCGGCACCTTTTTGCTCATCGCCCGGGCTTCTTCCGGCGGGAGACCGAAAGCCCTGGCCGTTTCGTAGAGGGCCGAACGCGCCCGGTAATTCTTCAGGCTGCAGACGTAAGCCGCTCCGGTTTTTCCCGAACCGTAGCGTTTGAGCACGTACTCCAGAACTTCATCCCGCCGGGCGGATTCAAAATCCAGGTCGAAGTCCGGCGGCTCGGGCCGGCCGCGGTTGAGAAATCGCTCGAAGTACAGGTCATACTTCACCGGATTCAGGCGGGAAATGCCCAGGAGATAGGCAAGATAGGAAGAGGCACCCGAGCCCCGCAGGTTGTGATAGATCCCGCGGCTTCGGGCAAATTCCACCACCTCGTGCACCGCCAGAAAATAAGGAGCGAATCCACTCTCTTCCACCGCCTGAAGCTCCTTCACCGCCCGTTCCCTTTCCTTCCAGTTGAGTTTCCTGAGGCTGGCCAGCTTCTCGCCGATCACCTGGCGCAGGGTGAAAGGAAAAAGGTCTTCCGGAAGTGGCGGGACGACATTTTCGAAGGAAAAATCTATTTTCTCCGCCACCTCCAGGTGCCGCCGGAAAATTTCCTTCACCCGCTGGCCGTATTTTTTCAGAGCTGTGCGTTCCTGCTCAGGACCGAAGTTTTCGACCACCGGCGCAATTTTCTTCCATTCGGCTGGATAGGGAATTTTCTGCTCGATCGAGCGCAGCAGCACCAGGCGCTGCGGGCTGGTGAGATACTTCAGGGGACCCATCCAGAGAAGAGGAACTGCCGTCCTCTCAGAAAGCCAGAGCGCCGGCTGAAAATTTTCCAGGCGGCAGCCGAGGTAAAAATCTTCCCGGAGCGCCTCCTGAACTTTTCGCACCTCTCCCGCCTGCTCCTCAAGAGCGCTTCCGTAAACGGCCGGCGCGGGCGGAAGAATAAAAACGGTGATCAGACCTTCTGGCTCGAGGAACTGCCGGCGGTTAAAAATCTCGAGCAGCCGGTGATATCCCTTCTTCTCCCTCACCAGGAAGACATAGCGGCTGCCCTTCGCCGGAAAATCGAGCTCGAGATCGCAGCCAAAGATCGGCTTAAAACCGTGCGCCTCAGCCAGAGCTTTCCATTTGCCCCAGCCGTAGAAAACTCCCCGGTCGGTAAGGGCCACCGCCGGCAGCCGGTGGCGGGCGGCAAACGCGGCGAGTTCTTCCAGCGTGAGGCTGCCCTGTCCCCGGCTGAAAACCGAATGGACCCTGAGCGGCAGAAACATCACTTCACCTGGTGAGAGAAGCTGTTTTCAGAATAAAACCCCGGCTGCGGTCTTCCGGATAGACCTCGCCGAGCATTTTTTCCCGTACGGTGAGGACCGAGCCGAAACCGTACTTTTCCCGCACGCGGTCGAGCGCCTGCGACAGCCGCTCTTCCCGTTCGGAATAGATTTCAAAAAGCGAAAGATGCCGGGCTTCCGCCAGCTCACTCCCTTTAACTCCGACCAGCCGCAGGGCAAGTCGCGAGCCTTCCCACAGCTCAAGAAACAACTCCCTGGCCACGCGGTATATCCGGGAGGTTTCCTGCACTGGAAGCGAAAGCCGCCGGCGTCTGCTCACCGTCTTAAAATCCGAATACCGAAGCTTCACCTCCACCACCCGGGCGTAGAGTTTTTCCCGGCGCAGGGCAGAAGCCAGACGGTCGCAGAGATAAGCCAGATGCGCCAGCAACAGCTCCCGGTCCCAGATGTCCTGAAGGAACGTAGTCTCGCGGGAGAAGGATTCAGATTTTCCCTCCACTTCCAGAAGCCGGCAGTCAATTCCACGCGAGAGGAGGTAAAGTTCATCGCCAAGAGCGCCGAACAGCGAACGCAGCGTCCCGAGCGGAAGTTTCCAGAGGTCGGCGATCTTATGGACGTTGAGCAGCCGTAGCATCACCTGGGCTTTCGGTCCGATGCCCGGAATTTCCGAGATGTCCAGCTCCCGCAGAAATTCTTCCTCCTCTCCAGGCTGAAGCTCAAAAAAACCGCCGGGCTTGGCTTTTTTCGTGGCCAACTTGGCCAGGATCTTGTTGGAAGCCGCGCCGACGGAAACGCTCAAGCCCAGCTCCTTCTCCACCCGGCGCTTTATCTCTCTGGCTGTTTCGCTGAAAGAGGGATACAGATGCCGGCAGCGGGTAAACTCTAAGTAGGCTTCGTCAAGCGACGCTTCTTCCACGTCCGGGGTGTATTCGCGCAGGATACGGAAAAACTTTTCGGAAAAGGCCTGGTAGAGGTGATAATTCCCCCGGACGAAGACAGCCCGGGGACAGAGTTTATAACACTGCCGCAGCGGCATCCCGGAATGCACTCCGTACTTCCGCGCCTCATAGGAACAGGTGGCAGCCACCCCGCGCTCGTGCGGCAATCCGCCGACCACCACCGGTTTTCCCTTAAGCTCCGGGTTTAGCAGCACCTCAACCGAAGCAAAAAAGGCGTCGAGGTCGATGTGAACGATATACCGCCTTTTCCTGAAAACGGGAAAGATTTCTTCTCTTTTCAGCATCCTCTGTTCCCCGGCAATCAGAATTAAAATCAGTACTTGCGGATGACGCCGACCACCCGACCGATGATTCTGAGTTCCCGCACCTCAATCGGCTTGAAGGCCGGATTCTCGGGCACTAACAGCACACGGTCGCGCTCCCGGCGCAGGCGCTTCAGCGTCACCGAACCATCTTCGAGGAGCGCCACCACCATCTGGCCCGAGCTGGCGGTATCGGTCCTTTCGATGACCACCAGGTCGCCGTCATCTATGTAAGCGTCGATCATGCTCTTTCCGGTAACTCTGAGGCAGAAAAGGTTGCCGCCCTTCCGGCCGGAAAACCAGGAGGGGACTTCCACCGTCTCGCCCAGACTGTCAAAAACTTCCCGCGGAGCACCGGCCGGAACCAGACCGACCAGAGGAAGGCGGATGGCCTCAGAAACTTCGGGCATTCCGGCCAGGCGGATTTCCCCGCCTTCACGCCTGAGATAACCTTTCTTTTCCAGGCTCCGCAGATGCTTGAAAACCGCCGAGGGGTTGTCCAGGCCGACCATCTGTCCGATTTCCCTGACAGTCGGAGAATAACCGTGTTCCAGGATAAATTCCCGGATTTTCTCGAGAATTTCCCTCTGTCTTCCGGTCAGAGCCCTTTTTATTCTGTTAACCATTTTGTTCACCATCTATAAAATAATCTCCGCCGGAGTATCTGTCAAGAGGATTCTGCAAAAAAAATCCAGTATACTCTCTCCGGAATTCCTGGAAATTGTCCTTACCCGACCGGATGAGATTCCCTTATTTCTCCGCCATATTTATGCCTGTTTTTTTTCAGACAAAGATCCAGGCGAACTTTTTCTGAAATGCCCCAAACCTGGTGAGAAAGTCTTTTGCCTGTAAATTTAAAATTCACCTCCCTGGAGCCCGAAATTCCAGCAAATTCAACCCAACCGAAATACTCATCAGGAATTGAGACAAAATCATAACCGGATTTCATCCATAATCATATATTTTGTATTTTGAAATGAGCGGGTTGCCCTGTTCATCTTACTCCTCCACGTATAAAAATCCATCCTTAACGGCCAGAATCGAGCCTTCAATCCCGGTAAAGGTCAAAAAAGAAAGATTCGCTTATTTCCCCAGATCCCCTGCCTTTCCTGTAAAAATTGCCAAGGAATCGGCCGTCAGAAGAAAATTTAAGTAATTCCTCACGGTGGGCCACGGAAATGCTGCCGTCGGAGGCAACCCGGAGCTGTCCGGGATACTTAAAAAACGCCCTGGCTGTCATCTATCTGCCATATCCGGCGCGTTTTAATCACCCGTCCAGCCTTTCGACCTGCCGGTTTTTCCGGGTTGAATTATTTGCTGGCTGAATACGAACGGCAAGATCAAAAAATAGATAACCGCTGCCAGAAAAATTTTTAATTTTTTAACAGTGCCGGTTTTCACCTTCTGCTAACCTCCCCTGCCGACTCTCGCCCTGTCGCCGCCAAATTCTATGATTGCCTTCTCCATAAATTCTGCTGGCTATCAGGCTCCTTCAGCCCTCCAGCACCAGGCATGATAGATTTTACTGAAATGATTGCCTCATTTCAGTTCGGGCGGTCAAAAATCAGCAGGCCTACCAGAAATTTCAGCCGCTGCGCCCTTTAGAACTCAAGGAAGACTCGAGCTTTCATCTTATCCCGGATACATATATCCTGATCTCCCTCCAGTCAATCAGCAATTATCAAAAGGTTCTCCTTTGCCTTAAAAATTATAAAAAACCAGAAGCCGAATTTCTCTTATACCACGGGCTGTGAAAGATTCCGCTTTCTTTGCCGCCAGTGTTTTCTGCCCGAGAAGTTTTAACACATGCTAATATGGTAAAATTATCTGTTGATGTTGAAAAACGAGTAAAAAATTAAAAAAATGATGAAGAGGAAAATACTCATGAAAAAAAGCCTACCCACTGTTCTTGTTATCTCACTTATCTCTTTTATCATTATCAGCAGCGCAGCCATAGCTGAAACGCGCTTCGCCTCGATTACCCGGCAATCGGGAAGCGACCAGCAGCAGATAGTCAAAATAAAGGCGATTCCGCCAGAAAAACCGGTCAGCCCCGGTACTCTGTTCGAACTTAAACTCGAGCTGACCATCGCCCCGGGATTCCACATCAACTCCAGCCAGCCCGGAGATGAAATGCTCGTCCCCACCTCGGTGGAGTTGAAAAAAGACCCGGCTTATGAAATCAAGGAAATAATCTTTCCGGAAGGTAAAAAGAAAAAATTCAAATTTTCGGATAAACCAATCTCTGTTTATGAAGGGCAGGTCACAATAAAAATTAAGCTGGAGCTGGCGGAAAACATCTGCGGCACTTTCCTGGAAATAGAAGGAACGCTCCGCTACCAGGCCTGCGATGAAAATACCTGCCTGCGGCCTGCTACCATCCCTTTCACCGCGAACATCAGGATGTCTTCCTGAAAAATCAACCGCCTCAAGCGCGCATTACTTAACAGCAGGTGTCTGAACCGTCTGGCGACACAGCCCGAAAACCTCCTTGCGTTAAATCGGTGATCGAGGACGGGAGGGGGCACGCCGTGACAGGGCCCTCCCCCAGACAAAAAGGGATTTCCGAAACTGTATGAACCTGCAGCAAATGCCTTACCGGTCAGACTTCAGGATATATTTGTCAAACCGTCAGATTTCTGCCATAATGGTTAAAATCAATGAAAGGATTTCATATGAAGAAAAAAGCCTTTTCAAAAGCCTTAACGATTATCATTATTTCTCTGAGTCTTATAGTGTGTAGCGGGAAGAGTTCTTCCTCCCAGCTGACGATATCGCCCCAAAAAGCTAAACCAGGCGAGGTGGTTATTTTTTCTTACCTTCCGGCCAACCGGGGAGCGGGTTTGCCCGAAACTCTGAAACTCCTGGTTTACTCATATTCGACTGAGCTCCCCAGGGTTAAAGCCGTCGAACTCAAAAAAAGCGGCAAAAAGTGGACTGGAACCTATGAAATAGATAAAGACGCTCTCGGACTTGTGGCCAAAGTGAAGATCGACCGGGAAAATGAAGACACCAATCAGGGAAAGGGATATATTTTTGCCCTTTTTACTCCCGATGGCAAAATTATACCCGGACATAAAGCCGGACTCGCCCTGGCCTACGTTTCCTGGGGGCAGCTGGCAGGCATCAGTCAGGACGTTAACGAAGCTCTCCGGCTGACCGAAGAGGATTTCCAGACAAACCCTGAAATCAAAAAACGCTTCGTCAACAGCTATCTCCGTCTGCTGCAGGCCACCAGGAAGGAAGGCTGGGACAGGAAGGCAAAAGATTTTCTGGATGAAATCTCCACCGAATCAGACCTTGACGATTCCACCCTTACCACCCTCTACCGCTTCTATGCGCAGACCGGGGATCGGGAAAAAGCCATGGCCATAGCCGGGCAGGCGCAGAAAAATCCGAAGGGTGAGTTTTTCCAGCTTCAGGCTTTGATGCAGTTGCAAACGTTGCAGGAAGCGAAAGACCGCATGGAATTTGTGAAGAAATTCCAGGCTGAGTTTCCTGATTCAAAATTTACCGAATCGATCGTCGGAATGGTTACCCAGTCTCTTTTCCAGGAAGGAAAGTTGAAGGAGGCGAGCGAGTTTTTGCAGGAAAACCGTCTGCAAACCCGACCCTATTATTTCTACGTTATCGCCAATCAGGCCAGCCAGCAGGGACAGACTGAACTGGCTCTGACCACTTTGAACAACGGCCTTTCTCTGCTTGATGAACAGCTGTCAAACCCGGAAAAATTCAGACCCGCTTATTACACAGATGAAGAATGGCGGGAGGAAATGGAAGAAAATTTTGCCGCCATGATGCTCAGCCTTAAGGGCAATTTGCTTTACAAGCAGGGAAAACTCAGTGAGGCTGTGGACTCGCTCCGTCAGGCTTATGAAGTGAGCAAGGGCAATCAATCGGGTATTGCTATCGACTACGCCCGCTTCCTGCTGGAAAATAAAAACGGCCAGCTGGCCAGAGAAATTCTCGAAGCTACCGCCGGAAAGGGTTTTACCGGTCAGGAGCTCATGGATCTCCTGAAACAGGCTTATGTGGCCACCACCGGATCTGACAGCGGGTGGGAAGAATACAAAAACAAAATATTGAACATCTCGGTGGAATCGCTGCGTTCGGAATTAAAGAAAAAGATGGTTGAACGCCCGGCTCCGCCTTTTGAGCTGAAAGACCTTTCAGGCAGGGCAGTTAAACTGGCTGATTATAAGGGAAAAGTGGTGGTTCTTGATTTCTGGGCCACCTGGTGCGGTCCCTGTCTGGCTTCATTCCCGGGAATGAAAAGCCTGGTGGAAGAATTCAAAAATGACCCCTCGGTAACCTTCGTTTTCGTTAACACCTGGCAGGATGAGCCAAACAAAGAACAGGTGGTCAGGGAGTTTCTGGAGAAAAACGAGTATCCGTTCTACGTGCTCATGGACACGGAAAACAGAGTGGTGGCTGATTATGGAGTCAGTGGAATCCCGACAAAATTTGTCATCGATCCGGCGGGAAAAATAAGATTTGTGAGCATCGGTTTTGAAGGCGACACCGATAAGATGATCCAGGAAGTGAAATTGATGATAGAGCTGGCCAGGGGAAAATAAAGCCATAAACGAACCGGGAACAGATCAAATTGAATTTCAAAACGCAAGAAAACTTCCAGGCTTTTATGATTATTATCTGAAAAACCGGGAAAAAGCAAAAGGAGAGATAGATGGAAAACAGGACAAAAAGAAGACCGGAGACCGAAATCATCCACTCAGGCTATCATCCTGATCCTTTCGCTCGCAGCGTCTCCCCTCCCATCTACCAGACCTCAACCTTTGCCTTTGAAAGCGCCGAACAGGGTGCTGCTCTTTTCGCCGGGAGGGAAAACGGTTTTATTTACACCAGGCTCGGGAATCCGACGATTCTGGCTCTGGAACAGGCATTAGCCACACTGGAAAATGGCTATGCCGCCTTAGCCACTGCCAGCGGCATGGCTGCGGTTTCCACCGTGTATCTTGCCTTCCTGGAAAAAGACGCTCATATGATCGGAACAGCCGCCCTTTACGGTCCGTCGCGCACGATTATTGAGACTGAATTTGTGCGATATGGAGTAAGCGCGGATTTCATCGACACTTCCAGAATCGAAGAGATAAAAAAAAGGATAAAGGAAAATACCCGGCTGTTGTTCATAGAAACCCCGGCGAACCCGACGATGGCCTTAACCGACATCAAAGCCTGCGCCGACCTGGCCCGCCGGCACGATCTGATTCTGGTCGTGGACAACACCTTCGCTTCCCCCGTTCTGCAGAATCCTCTGGAGCTTGGAGCCGATGTGGTAGTACACAGCCTGACCAAGTTTATCAACGGACACAGCGACGTGGTGGGCGGAGCCATCATCAGCCGCTCGGAACAGCTGCACAATCGGCTGCAGAAAGTTTTGAGAATGCACGGCGGAACGATGGACCCTCATCAGGCCTGGCTGGTTCTGCGCGGACTGAGAACTCTTCATCTCCGGGTGGAAAAAGCTCAGGAAAACGCCATAAAAATCGCCGCCTGGCTCGAAAGCCGGCCGGAAGTGGCCTGGGTAAATTATCCAGGTCTCAGCAGTCATCCCCAGCACCGGTTGATGGAAAAACAGATGAGAGGGCCGGGGGCGATGATCTCCTTCGGCTTGAGGGGCGGTTATGAAGCAGGTTTAAGACTTATCAACAACGTTAAACTCTGCACCCTGGCCGTTTCCCTGGGAGGAATAGAAACCCTGATTCAGCACCCGGCCAGCATGACACACGCTTCGGTTCCGGCAGAAGAAAAAGAAAAAGCCGGGATTACTGATGACCTCATCCGGCTGTCAGTCGGATGCGAGGCGGTCGAAGACCTTATCGCCGACCTGGAGCAGGCGCTGGAAAAAATCTGAAGTTCTAGCCGGCTTCGCGGCTTTCACCCAGGATTTCTGCCAGTTCTCCTTCAGCCCGGATGTAAACGCCGCTGCCTTCAGCCAGCACCTGACCGTCGCTCCGGAGAACCCTTCCGGCGGTAAAATATGCTTTCCCTTTCTGGCGGGTTATCCAGCCTTCAGCCTGCAATTTCTGGCCGACAAAGGCTGGCTTCTTAAATTCTACCGTAAGTTTTGAGGTGACCACCGGAACTCCGGAAGCTAAGATGGCTTTGGCCATCACCTCATCCAGAAGTGAGGAGATTATCCCGCCATGAACGATATGGCGGTAGCCTTCATGCTGACTGGCTGGCGTAAATTCGGCCAGGGCTTTCTGCGTCCGATGGTCAAAGTAAAAGTCCAGCTTTAATCCGCAGGCATTGTCCTGGCCGCAGACGAAACAACCCCGATAACTTATTACCTTTTCAATCATCAACCGGAAACTCCATATATCCTGTTCTTGCTGGCACCAGTTTCAGTTTTCTGCTTCTGCTTTCCTCTCCGAGGGTCACTTCCACCTGATATTCTCCAGCCGCCACCCTCTCCTTCTGCCCATCGGCTCTGAGATCCCAGGGGAAATCGTTAAGTCCCGGTTTTAAACTGAGAGGCATCTGCTTTATGACCTTTCCGGAAGAATTCTTTATCACCAGCTGACCTTCGCCTCCATCTCTGGTGTACACAAATATTCTCGCCTGAACTTCAGCCGGCTGCGCTTCTCCCCTTCTGACCAAAGGCAGCTGGACATCGTCTATTTCCAGAAGATGGAGCGGGCTGTTCAGAACTTCAGGTGTCAGTTCCTGAATCTTCTTCAACGACAGGACAAAAACACCCCGTCCGTGGGTTCCGATGATCAGCTCTTTTTCTCTCGGATGGATTTTCATGTCGTAAACAGGCTGGGTCGGAAGATTTGCCCTCAGCGAATGCCAGGTTCTGCCGCGGTCGAGGCTCACGTAGGCTGTTAAATCAGTGCCTAGATAGATTATGTTTTCGTTCACGGTATCTTCTCTGATTACGTTGCAGCCTTCCTCCGGTAGATTGCCTTTGATGGAAACCCAGGTTTTTCCGTAATCTTCGGAGGCAAACACATAGGTGTTGAAATCATCTTCCCTGTAGCCGATCATGGTCAGATACACCCGACCCGGCTGGAAACGGCTGGGTTCTATCCGGGTGACCCATTTTTTGGGAAGTCCGGCAGTTATTTTTTCCCACGTGCAGCCGCCGTTTCTGGTCACCCAGACGTTGCCGTCATCAGTGCCGGCATAGATCACTTCCGGAGTAAAGGGCGATTCGGCCAGAGCGGTGATGGTGGCAAAAGGCACGTTGCCGTCGGTGTGGCCGCGGTCGGTCAGGTCCGGCGAAATTTCTATCCAGCTGTCGCCCCGGTCTACAGATTTCAACACCTTATTGGCACCGAGCAGCAGTGTGAACGGATTATGTCTGGAAATAACAAATGGTGTGAGCCAGTTAAAACGATACGGAGCCTGCACTGTCTTCAGCTGGGGCTTGATCGACTTATTCTCGGACGGGTTGTTCAGGTTCAGCCGGAAAATGCTGCCGAACTGATATTCAGCATAAACAATTCCTTTTTCATGCAGGCTGGGTTCCACAAAAGCCCCGTCGCCGCCGAGTATCATTTTCCAGTCTTTATCGCGCCGGCCGAAAACAAAATCTCTCGGACCGACGTTTACTCCGTTATCCTGCAGCCCGACATAGATGTTGTAAGGAGTCTCCAGGTCGAAGCTTACGGTATAACACTGAGCCAGCGGCAGATTGGCTATTCTCTGGAAAGTCCGGCCAGCATCGTAGGAAACATTCAACCCGCCATCATTTCCCAGCCAGACTACCCGGGGGTACGCCGGGTTGATCCACAGGGCGTGATGGTCGGGATGAACGTCGTAATACCCATAACCGTAAGAGCCTCCTGACTCCGGAATTTCCTTGAAAGTTTTCCCGCCATCGGTGGTTTTCATCAAGGGAACTCCAAGGAGATAAACAACATTCTCATTCTCCGGCGAAACGAAAAGCTTTCCAAAGTAATATCCGTAGGTGCTGACGATGTTAGCAGGCAACAACCCTTCATGGGTTTTCCTCCAGGTCTCTCCGCCATCGTCGCTGCGATAAAGCTCCGCTCCCCTGACCTGAACGTTGAACAGGGCGGCGTTGGCGCCTCCCTGAAGTATGTCCGCAAGTTCAGCCAGCGTAAGTTTCTTCTGCCGCACGGCTTCTTTAACCGAGCTGGCCGTAAAAACCTGCGGCGCCCGGTTTTGTCGCAGCAGAGACTCGAGCTTTCCGTCTTCGATCTTCAGAAATTCCTGCAGGCTCATTTTCTTCAAAGACTCAACGGTGAGCCCTCCCTTTGAAACTTCCCTGGGTGAGACTGGCGTTCTCGGTTCCTGATTGTCCAGAAAGGCATAGACCACCTTCGGGTTCGAATGGCTGACGGCCAGTCCTATCCGGCCAACGTATTCATTCTGGGGAAATCCGTTGACTATTTTTCTCCAGGTCCGGCCGCCATCTTCTGTCTTATAGATGGCGCTTTCCTTTCCTGAACCGTAAAAATGCCAGGCCTTTCTTATTCTCTGCCAGGCAGCCGCATACAGAACATCCGGGTTTGTCGGGTCCATCACCAGGCTGATCACTCCGGTTCTCGGCGAGATGTAGAGAACTTTTTCCCACGTCCGACCGCCGTCGGTCGTCTTAAAAACTCCACGCTCCTCGTTTTCTGTGTAGAGATGCCCGATGGCTGCCACGTAAACTATCTCCGGATTATCAGGATGGATGATAATATCAGCTATATGGTGGGTATCCGCCAGGCCCATATGCTGCCAGGTCTTCCCGCCATCGGTTGATTTGAACACGCCGGTGCCGGCGTAGGAGGAACGGGAGGAATTTTCCTCGCCCGTCCCGGCCCAGAGTAGATTTTTATCCTTTTCCCAGACAGCCACGCTCCCGAAACCTATCCAGGATTGATCATCGAAGAGAGGAGTCCAGGTGGTTCCGCTGTTTTCCGTCAGCCACAGGCCTCCGCTGGCTGCCGCCACCAGCAGACGGTGCGGGTCAGAAGCATACCCTTTTATTTCACAGATTCTTCCGCCCATAAAATATGGACCGAGATTCTGCCATTTAAGATTTCTGAACCATGATTCGCTGGCCATTTTCCGGTGCTGTTCCCAGGAAGCCAGCCTTTTTTCTGGAGGAGTCTGTGCCAGAATCGAGCCGGCTGAAATGAGCAAAGCCAGCGACAGAAGGATAAATCTGAAACCAGCAGTTTTAAGCCTTAAAATTTTCATGGCCACCTCCGCACACTTCATTCAGAAAGGTAATTTTATATATTTATCAGGTTTCCAGACAACTTTTTTATTCGCACGAATTTTTTTGAAGACGTTGTCAGCTCTAAACAAGAGTGGTAAATTATCTGCTTAAAATTCAAGCAAAAAGACGGAAAGATGAAAAGGAAAATATTGCTGTCAGCTTCACTCTTCCACGCTCTCACCGACGCCGCCACCATCGTCACCCCGACCGTCTTTCCGCTTCTTTACAGCCAGGCTTTTCTCATCAGAAAATATTCGCAGATCGGTCTTCTTTCCAACCTCGGACTGATCACCACAATCCTGGTGCAGTTCTGGGTGGTGGCTCTTTCTTTCAGGTATGAATACCGCCGGTTGATGTTAGTCAGCGGTCTTGGCATCTGTCTGGCTAATTTTCTGATTCCTTTTTCGCCCTCGTTCGGGATCCTGCTTCTTCTTTTCATACTGCTCAGGGCTTTTACTTCCGTTTACCATCCGGTGGTCATAGCCTGGATTTCCCGCTCCCGGGCTGGTGCGGGTCAGGAGCTGGACGACGCCATGGGCATTCAGAGCGGCTCTGGAAATCTCGGGGTGCTGGTGGCCTTCCTGTCCACTGGATATTTATCACAACACTGGGGCTGGAAGACTCCGCTGTATGTCTGGGCAGCACTGGGTTTGCTGATCACCGCAGCCGGTGTGGCTGCCATCAAGGGAATTTCCTCTCAACAGCCGGTCCGCCCTGACCTCAGCCCCGGAAACTGGTGGAAAGTGCTTAAAAAGGTCAGCCATCTCGTTCCCGGGTTTTTCTTCGGCGGGATGGGCTGGTCGGTGACAGTTTATTATGCTCCATCTCTTCTCCACAATAATTTTCAGATCCCGATGGGAAAAACCGGAGTCTACCTGGCTCTGTGGATCGGGCTCGGAACCATCACCGGATATCTTTATGGCGTGTGGAGCAGAAGATTTGGCCGAAAAAAGGTTTTTCTGACCAGCCTGGCCGGCGCCACTTTCTGCCTTTTAGTTCTCGGCTTCTCCGCCATTCGATCTCTTTCGGTTGCAGCGCTTTTGCTTTTTGGCGGTTTTCTGCTGATGACCTATCCCTCTCTCCATACTTTTGTCGGTTCGACGGTCAGCCAGGCGGACCAGACCCAGGCTTTCAGCTGGATCTCCAACATTCAGTTAATCTCCGGAGCTGTCATCAGCCTGGTCGCCGGTTTTCTTTCTGACTGGCTCGGGATTCGCTTTCCCTTCATTCTGGCCGGATTCATTTCATTCGTTATTTTTCTCTTCTATTTCCCGAAGGGAGAAGGTTATTTTGGCGCCAGGGAAAGCTCTCCCCTTCCGGGTGGTCAGGAACCGGCTGTTTGAGCTTTAACGCCAACAGCTTTCGACAGGGAAGATAAGCAGTTGATTACCTTGATAAAAAGTCTGCTGTCGTGCCCTTCGCTCTCAAAATTTCGTCCCGGATCCTGTTAAAGCAGAAATCCTCTCAGGTCGGATGAGCATCCAAAACTGACCACTGGATTCGTAGCCAGCTTTTAAGTAAAAACTTAAAGCATACCATCACCCTGCAGTCAAACACGGCCGGTCGAAATCCCTGACTTCCTATCCCGATCGGTGAAACTTCAGACAGGTTCAAAAAGTTAATTGAAAAAAGAGGAATAATGGAGTAAATTGAATCAGTATTTAAGAGAGGGGCACCCATGGAAAAAAAACAGCTTGTTAAAAAACCGGGAATTATTTTGTTATCTTTACTTATTATCTTTACCCTCAACCGGCCCGCGCCAGGTCAGTTGACAGAAGACGAAAAAAACACCATCGAAGTGGTCAGAAAAGCTCAGAATTCGGTCGTCTTCATCACCAACATTAAATTTGTTCGCGATTTTTTCAGCTGGACCGAAGAGGCTGTCCCGCAGGGCAGCGGTTCCGGATTTATCTGGGATGATCAGGGACACATCATCACCAACTATCACGTCATCCTCGACGGAGATCTTTTCAACGTAACCCTGCCGAATCAGGAAGAAAGGCAGGCCAGGCTGGTGGGAATAGAACCTAAAAAAGATATCGCCGTTCTCAAAATTGAAGGCAGTCTCAAAGGACTCCAGCCGATAAAAATCGGAAGCTCCAGCCAGCTTCAGGTCGGGCAAAAAGTCATCGCCATAGGAAACCCTTTTGGCTTTGACCACACCGTTACCACCGGGATAGTCAGCGCTTTAGGGAGAAGCATGCCCGGAATCGGCGGAGTCACCATAAGGGACATGATCCAGACAGACGCCGCTATCAATCCCGGAAACTCAGGTGGACCGCTCCTTAACTCAGCCGGTGAACTCATAGGCATGAACACCATGATTGCCTCGCCTTCCGGCGCCTCATCCGGCATCGGGTTTGCCATACCGGTAGACACGATAAAGAAAATAGTCCCGCAGATAATCAAATACGGGAGGGTTATAAGGCCAGGGCTCGGAGTAACGCTTTTAGCCGACCGCTATGCCCGCCGTCTGGGAGTCGAAGGTGCCATCATCTATGAAGTCCCGAGAGATTCAGAAGCTTACCAGAAAGGACTGCGCGGGCTTACCCGCGATCGCTTCGGCCGGCTGAGCATCCAGGACATAATCGTCGGAATAGACGGGAAAAGAGTTCGTTCGTACGATGATCTGTACAACATCTTAGACGATTACAAAGTAGGCGACCGGGTGACTCTGACCGTGGAGAGAGACGGTAAAACCAGAAAGGTCGAACTAACCCTGGTGAGGGTTGATTAAGCTCCTGAGAAAAAGCTCAAAGCTCAATCTATCCGGCGCGCCCGCAGCTCAAAATCTTCCTGCCAGAGAACCAGGCCGGTAACTTTTCCCTGTTCGTCGAGGTTAAACTTTATCCTGATGAAAGGGTCGACCGAGAAGAAAATTGTCTGTGTCTCCACATAAAACTTTGTCATCGCCTGGCCGGTGGGACGAATCAGAAGATAATAATCCTCATAATTGACATCCAAGTAATAATTTTCATTTACTTCATACCGACCGACGTATTTCTGGTAAACTTCGGGCGGCAACCGGAACAGAGTCTTTTCTTCAGGACGATAATCGGGCCAGTCATAAATGATCGAAAGCCCCCGCAAAATCTCTTCGATCAGCTGCCAGCCGTTCTCGCTGTTGGTCATCACCACCGCTCCCCGACCGACGGCAGGATATATCAGCACAGCTACTCTGTATCCTTTGGTTTTCCCCTTAAGAAAAATTTTATATTTCTCGTGTTCACCTTCAACTCTCACTCCGTAACCGGCGCCCGGCTCCTGAGCAGAAAGCATTCTCCTGGCCAGCGAGGGATTGAGCAGCCCCGGTGTCTTGCCGCGAGCACAGTCAATCAGTTCGATAAACAGCCGGAGGTATTCTTCGGGTGTGGTCCACAAGCCGCGGGCAGCCTGCTCCGGATAAAAATACCAGTTGCCGGGAATTTCGGTTCCTTCCCGGAGATGTCCGCTGGCCAGGTCTTCCGCGGCCGGACGTCCGAAAAAAGTATTTTTCAATCCGAGCGGAACGATAATTTTTTCCGCCGCCAGTTCAGGCCAGGATTTTCGGGTCTTCTCGCTTATATATTTCTCCATCAGAACAAAATTAAAATCGGAAAAACGGACAGGAATATCCGGATCAAACCCGAGGTAACTCTGATAATTCCTGGCCGGCGGTTCTCCCCTGAGAATTGAGCTAAGATCAGGCGGAGTAACTGAATGTGGATAACCTTCCGAAACCCATGGATAGAAACCAGCGCTGTGGCTCAAAAGGTTATGAAGGGTAAAATGAATCTTTATCTGAGGCCTGAGCCCGATAATCCTTAGATAATAGCCGCCAAGTTCATCCTCAAGTTTTATCACCCCTTCTTCCACCAGACGCAGAGCAACCGCCGCTGAAACCGGCTGGCTGAGTTCTCCAGCCTGAAAAGCAGTGTTTACGGAGAGCGGTTTATAATTGATTACGTCCCTGTAGCCGTAAGTTTTCGACCACTCTATCCGGTAATTGTCCATTACGGCCAGACTGACGCCCGGGACACGGTAAAAGGTCATCCGGTCCGAAAGTCTGAGCTTCTCCGGTCTCTGGCCTTTAAAATAAATCGGTCGGAGCAATCCTTTTTCCAGCGATTTGATGCGGCTTTTCGTCAACGACTCCGGCGTCTGACATGAAGGCCACAGCAGGAAGCTGACGGCCAGAACGAGAGCTGCCCGGAAAATTTTCCGGTTAAAAATTTTTACCCAGAGGCCCATTTTTCCCCTCACACGAAAAAATACACTCTCTCTGCCAGAAAACAATGCTGCTCTACATTTTCCAGGTTCCGGCCACGAGCAGATTAACTCCGGTGATCTTCCCGGCTTCTTCAGATGCTAAAAAAGCCACGGCCTCAGCCACATCTTCCGGCCGTCCGAGCTGCCATTCCTTTATTCTGGCTGCTGGAGGAAGTTCTCCGCCTTCTATCAGACCGGGAGAAACCATATTTACCGTAATGTTATTTTCTGCTTCCGACACAGCCGCAGTCCTGGTGAGGATCAGCAGACCGGTCTTGGCCACAGCGTAAGGTAGAACGCCGGGAAACGAACCCAGTCGCTCAACAAGATGAAATCCGATGTTGATGATCCTTCCCCACCCTGACTCTCTCATGATCGGCAGAGCATGTTTGAGGCAAAAATAAGCGGTTTCCAGGTTGGAACGGAAGATTTCTTCCCAGTCGTTCTGATCGAGGCTATCCCAGTTCTTTGTCCTGATGGCACCGGGAACATTCACCAGCACATCAAGACGGCCAAAATGCTCACGAACGCGGGCCATCAGCCCGGCTGCCCCCTCTTCCCGACGCAGGTCTGCCTGAAAAATTTCCACTCGACCGCCTGGTTTCGCCAATTCCTGCTTCAGCGCGCTGGCTTTTTCCAGATTCTGAAAAAAATGAAGCGCCAGCCGGTTGAAATCCCGGGCGAGCCGGCGGGCGATGAAAAGCCCCAGATGACCGGTGCTTCCAGTTACCAGCACCACTCTATCGGGCATTTTTGTTCTCACTTCAGCGGTCCGACCACTTTCTCCACCGCTTCCACAATTTCCCCGCTTTCGACCACTTCCTTCAGCCGGTTGATGTCCGGGAAGAGCGGACGGTCTTCGTCCAGGAAAGCCACGTATTTTCTTATCACTTCATAAGCCACCTGAACTCCCGGACTCGGTTTCAGAGGCCGGCGAAAATCGAGCGCCTGGGCGGCGGCGATGTATTCGATGGCCAGAATGGCCTGGGCATTGTCAAGAATCTGTCTGGTCTTCAGCGCGGTGGTCATGCCCATGCTGACGAAATCTTCCTGGTCGGCGGCTGCCGGAATCGACCCGGTGGCTGCCGGATGCGACAGCACCCTATTTTCGCAGATCAGCGCTCCGGCCGTATACTGGGTAAGCATCAGACCGGAAAACATACCGGCACCACGGGTGAGAAACGCCGGCAAGCCGGCATTCAGATGAGGATTCATCAATCTGTTAACCCGCCGTTCCGACAGAACGCAGACGGTGGTTATGGCTGTTCCCAGCAGCTCAAGAGCAAAAGCCTGGGGCACTCCCTGGAAATTAGCTCCGGTGAGCACCAGGTCCTCTTCCGGGATGAAAATCGGGTTGTCAGCCGCTCCGTTCAGCTCCACTTCAGTCATGTATTTCGCCCACTGCCAGGCGTCGCGGGCGGCACCGACCACCTGAGGAGTGCTTCTGAGACTGTAAGCATCCTGGACCTTCTTGCCCGGCTGCCGCAAAAGCTCGCTGCCTTCGGTGATCCTTCTGATGTTCTCGGCGGATACAATGGCTCCAGGATAACCGCGAACTTTATGCACCCTCTCATCATAAGCTTTCATGTTGGCGTTAAGCGCTTCCAGGGTCATGGCCGCCACAATTTCTGAATTCTTTATCCAGCGCAGCGCATCGTGAACCGTAAGAGCTCCGAGTCCGGTGATCACGTTCGAGCCGTTGATGGTGGCCAGACCATCTCTCGCCTGAAAAACGATCGGTTTTAAGCCCGCTCTTTCCAGGGCTTCCCGGGCAGGAAGTCTTTCGCCCTTATAAAACGCTTCTCCTTCACCCATCATGGCCAGGGCAATCTGGGACATCGGAGAAAGATCGCCACAGGCACCGACCGAACCTTTCTCGCAGACCACGGGCGTGACCCCCCGGTTGAGCATCTCAGCCAGCAGCTCGACCACTTCCAGACGCAAACCGGAGTAGCCATGGCAGTGGCAGCTGATTCTCGAGAGCATGGCCGCTCTGACCGCCTCGACCGGAAGGGGTTTTCCATAGCCGGCCGCATGGCTGTATATGATGTATCGTTGAAATTTTTCAATCTGATCCTGGGTGAGAACCACGTTGGCCAGCTCGCCAATTCCGGTATTCACCCCGTACATTATTTCATTCTGCCTGATTTTTTCCTCCAGCAGCGCCCGGCACTTTTTTATGCGAGCCTTAGCTTCAGGATGAATTTCCACCGGTTCATTATGACGGGCCACTCTGACCACCTGCTCGATGGTCAAATGTCCATCTACCACCACGCTCATCATAACCTCCTGTTTATCGATAAATTATAACAGGAATAAAATTTATAAGAACTCAGGCATAAAGGCAAGACCGGCAGAAATTTTTCGGGTTTTATTGACTTCTACCTTTCTTCGGGATATAAGAATTTCTTCAAAAATCGAACCCGTTGAGGAGTAAAAATGACCCCTGACAGCGACACCATTCTGGTTACCGGAGCAGCCGGACAGATCGGCTCTGAACTGGTCCCGGCTCTGAGAAAGGTCCACGGCGACAGCAGAGTTATCGCTACTGACATAGTTCAACCCTCGCCAGCGCTGGCCGCTTCAGGTCCTTTTGAAAAGCTGGACGTAACCAGCCGGCAGGAGCTGGGAGAAATAATAAGAAAACACCGCATCAAAGTTATTTACCATCTTGCCGCCATCCTTTCAGCCACCGGAGAAAAATCACCTCAAAAAGCCTGGGAAGTGAACATGAACGGCCTGTACAACGTGCTGGAAGCTTCACGAGAACTCGGAGTGAAACAGGTGTTCTGCCCGAGCTCCATAGCGGTTTTCGGACCGGCTACTCCCCGCGTCAACACTCCCCAGGACACCATTCTCAGCCCGACCACCATCTACGGAGTCACCAAGGTGGCCGGTGAGCACCTGGGTGAATATTACGTCCGGAAATACAACCTTGATGTCCGAGGCTGCCGCTTCCCCGGAATCATCAGCAGCGAAACGCTTCCGGGTGGCGGCACGACCGATTATGCCGTGGCTATTTTTTATGAAGCTGTCATTCACCGCCGTTATACCTGTTTTCTCAAACCGGAAACCCGCCTGCCGATGATGTACATGCCGGACTGTCTTAAATCCATTCTGATGCTGATGGCGGCCGACTTCAACCGCCTGAAGCATCACACCAATTTCAACGTGACGGCCATGTCCTTCTCGGCGGCTGAACTGGCCGCAGAAATAAAAAAACATCTCCCCGATTTTGAAGTCGAATACCGGCCGGACTTCCGTCAGGCTATCGCCGATAGCTGGCCGGAATCGATAGATGACCGGGCAGCCCGGGAGGAATGGGACTGGCAGCCGGACTATGACCTGGCCCGGATGACCGCCGAGATGCTGCAGATTCTCGGAGAAAAACACCGCCAGGGGAAACTCGTCTACCCGTGAAAACCCGAGTCAGGATGGAAGAAAAGAAGGAAGGGAGCGTCATAATAAAAAGGAGGTAAAAAAATGAAAAAGCTTTTTGCTTTTCTGCTGATTCTGGCTACCAGCGGATTGCTGGCAGTCATGGCCCAGGTTAACGTTACCGGTGAATGGTCCTTCACCATCACCACCCCGCGTGGAGAAAGAACGAGCGATATCAAGTTCGTTCAGGAAGGCGAAAAATTGACCGTCACCATGCAGGGAATGCGTGGTGGTGAAATCACCGCCGAAGGCACCGTAAAAGGCAATCAGATCGAATGGTCGGTCACCAGGGAGACTCCCCAGGGCACATTTACCATGACCTACAGAGGAAAGATAGAAGATGCGAACACTATCACGGGCGAAGTAGAAATGGGAAACTTCGGCACGGCCACCTGGAAAGCCGTCAGAAAGACCGGTTAAGTTTTTAAGCTTTCAGCCAATTCAATCGACGGAAGGGGAAATATCTCAAGATATTTCCCCTTTTTTTCCTTTAAACAGAAAAGTTTCCACTAAGAAATTAATAATCACCCATCAACTCAATATCAGCCATTTTCTACGGATCTTTACCATAAAGGTTGTCAGTTCTCTTGCTGCGTCTTTTAATTCGACTGATGGAATCCTTTTAACAGGTTCCTCATTGCTGTCGAAAACGATTCAGGAACATTTTTTGATTTGAAAAAAATAAGCAAAATGAAAAAAATAATGTCAGAAGAAAAACGGCTCCGGGAGGAGATTATGAAAACGAGCAAAAAAATGTATCCGGCGCGTCATTCGTTAATTATCCCGCTGCTTCTGATATTTTTACTTGCCGTTTTAATTCCCGGCCAATCCCTCAAGACCGCTCTGAGCAGCGCGGGTCAGGCTTCAGGCCACCTGCTCCGGCCTGTTGCCACTTACTCCATCGTGGCCTACGACAGAGAAACCGGCCAGCTGGGAGTGGCCGTTCAGTCCCACTGGTTTTCTGTCGGCAGCATTGTCAGCTGGGCCGAATCTGGAGTGGGAGCGGTGGCCACCCAGTCGTTTGTCGATCCATCCTACGGACCGCTCGGACTGGCCATGATGAAGGCCGGCAAAACCGCCGAGGAAGCCCTGGCCGGCCTTCTCAGGAGTGACCGGACACCGGAAGTCAGGCAGGTGGCCATGGTTGATGCCGCCGGAAGAGTGGCCGTCCATACCGGGAAAAAGTGTATCGCCGAAGCCGGACATTTCCAGGGAGACGGATTCTCCTGTCAGGCCAATATGATGCTCAGGAACACGGTCTGGGAAGCGATGGCCAGAGCCTATCAGTTAACCCGTGGAGAACTGGTCGACCGTCTGCTGGCCGCCCTGGAAGCGGCGGAGAAAGAAGGCGGCGACATCCGGGGAAAACAATCAGCCGCAATCCTGGTGGTCAGCGGTAAAAGTTCAGGCATCTGGTGGAAAGACAGGATATACGATCTCCGGGTGGAAGACCATCCCGAGCCGGTGGAGGAACTTAAAAGGCTGGTGCGGATCGCTAAAGCTTACAACCACATGAACCGCGGAGATGAATTTATGACAGAAAATAAAGTACGGGAAGCGCTGGAAGAATACAGGCGGGCGATGGAACTTTACAGCGGCAACCCGGAGATGATTTTCTGGCCGGCGGTAACGATGGCCGCCAGCGGTCAGGTGGAAGAGAGCCTGCCTCTTTTCAAAAAAGTTTTCGAAGCGGACCCTAACTGGGCTTTACTCCTGGAGCGACTGCCCAGGGTCGGCCAGTTTCCAAACGACCGGAGTCTTCTGAGAAAAATACTCCAGCAGAAACCGAAAAAATAGCCGTGAGATACTTCGTCTGAAACTACAACATTAGGCAAACCCTATTTTTCCCGGAGCGCCTGCTTCATAAAATTCGGAAGGGCAAAACTGGCCAGGAAAACCTCCCGGTTGAAATACTTCAGTCCTGCCGGAATCCTGAATTTTTTAATTTTCAGCGGGTCAATTTTATCTGACAGGAAGGTGTAACACCAGGTGCCAACCGGATAGGAGGGCACTGGAGCCGAGTAGAAGCGGCAAATTTTAAACATCTTTTTGAGGAACTTAGCCTTTTTCCGATGCTCCTCAAGATGCAGCCACTGCGAGCCGGCCTGAGCCACGATTACGCCTCCCGGCGCCAGTATTTTTTTCAATTTCAAATAAAAATCGCGCTCATGCAAAACTGTCGACGGCCCGACCGGGTCAGAAGAATCGACGATTATGGCGGAAAACCTCTCGGTCGTCTGCTGGATGAAATCAAAACCGTCAGCAATGGCCAGCTCGGCTCTGGGGTCTGACATGGCTTCGTTCAGCCAGGGAAAATATTTCTGGCAGGCTCTGATGACCTCCTGATCAATTTCCACCAGCCAGGCCTTTTTTACCGGATGCTTTAAAGCCTCTCTCAGGGCTCCTCCGTCCCCGCCGCCGATGATCAGCACCTTATCCGGACGGGGAAGACAGGCCAGAGCCGGATGGACGAGCATTTCATGGTAGAAGAATTCATCCCGCTCGGTGGTCTGAACCAGTCCGTCAAGAAAAAGTACCCGACCGTAAAATTCGTTTTCCACAATCTCTATCTTCTGGTAGGGAGATTTTTTTTCGTAAAGAACCTTTTTCACCCTGAAAAATACCCCTGAAGAAGGTGTCTGATATTCCCGGGCTTCTCTGCGGTCAGTCGATAGCGAAGTCTTCTTCAATTTGTCCTCCAGTTAAATAAGTGAAAATTAAAGTGTATTTTAAGGAAGGTTTCCCGCCAAGTCAATTCAGTCAAGGGCCGGATTTTTCTCAGCGGCTTCAATTTCACAGAAAATATTTCAGCAGAACAACAGCCGCCAGTCCCAGCCGGTAGACAACGAAAGGAATAAGATTTCTGGTCCTGAGGAAGGCCAGGAGAAATTTTATCGAAAGAAAACCAGACACGGTCGAGGAGATTAGCCCGACGAGAAAAGGTCCGTCCACCGCTGAAAGCGAAATTTTTGGAATTTCCAGAAGCCCGGCACCTACGATCAAAGGCGTGGCCAGGAGAAAAGAAAATCGGGCCGCCGCCTCCCTTCTGTAACCGAGAAAAAGGGCAGCCATGATGGTTACGCCGGATCGGGAAGCCCCGGGAATAATAGCCAGACTCTGCAGAAGACCGATGAAAATGGCCTGGGGAAGTGTTAAAGAATCCAGGTTTTTTCGGCTGGCCGCCAGCCGGTCAGCCAGATAGATGAAAAAAGAAAAGAAAATCAGGCTGCCGGCGATCACCCAGGGCTCGCGAAAAACGGTTTCAGCTTTTTCCTCCAGAAAATATCCAGCCAGAGCTCCCGGAACCGTGGCCGCCAGAATATACCAGAGAAATCTCCCCTCTTTTTCCTCAGGCTTTAATATTCCATCCTGGATGATGCGGAGCCAGTCTTTCCAGAAATAGGCTACCACCGCCAGGAGGGTACCAAGATGCAGCATAACATCATACTGGAGGCCCTGATACTTCCAGCCAGCCAGGTAAGGAACGATCGCCAGGTGAGCCGAACTGGAGATGGGTAGAAATTCTCCCACTCCCTGAAGAAATCCCAGCAGGAGCGCCTGAAAATAGTTCATCTGTTTTTTTCCTGAGTTTTTTGCCTCATCGATTAGAACTTTCTTCTACAATGGTCTGGATACTGCTGTCAACCTCCGGACGGAAAGAAAAATAAATTTAATAAATTTTTTCTATTTTAATGTGGCGTTAATAATGGGTGAGAATTTCTCTGTAAGTGGCACCGGCCACGGCCATGCCGTAAGCGCCCACCTGACAGAGCCCGACGCCATGCCCCCAGCCGCGGCCGCTGAAAATAAAATACGAAAGCTGTCCGGACGAATCGAACTCACGGTCGATGGAAAAAAGAGTGTCTTTGAGATTCAGAACCCAGCGGACCTTCAATCCCTGAACCACAACGCTATCTTTATCACCTATAATCTGAAGAGAAATTACCCGGCCTGATTTTCCTCTCTGGAGAACCTTCAGGTCAACCAGACGACCGACCTGCGGATAATATCTGCGAATGTTCTTTTCCAGTTCTTCTCGCGAGACCCGGACATTCCAGCGGTTATAGCGTGAATTCCGGTCAAGAACGTTGGTGTCCGGAGGATAAATAACTTCAAGCAACACCGCCCGGCCGTCTTTTTCCAGCCAGCGAATTTTCTCCCCGCCGAGCAAGGTCAGGCGTTTCGCCGGATAGGTCCCGTCCACCATCGTCCTCAGAAGATAAGGTTCTGAAGATAACTCTATAAGCCGGGTTTTGCCATTCTCCAGAACCTCAAGAGCCTCGCCCTTTTTTGCGAGAAACGTCCCCTGATGATAGAAATCTTCCAGCCAGCCAAGAGATTTTTTAAGGATAAAAGCTGCTTCCGCCCTGGTCACCGGACGGAAAAAATTATCCTCACGCAGATAAGCGGGAAAGATGCCTGACTGCAGAAGATAAGCCAGAGCCCGCCGGTCAGCCTCTTGCAACTCTCTGTTATCCGGCTGGCCTTTCAGCAGGAAATCAATTTCCTCACGAAAAAGCAACAGCCGTGTTCGGTCCACCCAGCCAAAAAAATCAACCAGCGCCCGGGCCAGCTCAATAAAATTAACTGTGCTCAGCTCTGGCAATTCAACCGGAGGTTTCCCTCCATCCATCTTTCTGAAATTTTCCACATTCTTCAGCCAGCTGAAAATTTCCCTCCCACTCGCCGGGAGGTAAAAATAATCTTCCGGACTGTTCCATTCAACAATGTTAAAAGCCAGCAGCGGAAAAACCTGTGCCCTGACGTCAGCCTGGCGAATCTTAACACCCAGATAAGAGCGATTTGTTTCGACCCGCCATTCCGGTTGCTTCTCATAACTGCAGCTGACGCTCTGGAGATAAGGAACCGGCAGACCGGAAAAAACTTTTTCTGCGTCTTCAGTCTGACCGCCACAGGTGCTGGTGTACAGGGCGTTGATCAGCTCGTTTTTGTACATGATTACCTCGCCGGCGGTCTCTTCCACTGCGCGGTTGCTGAGCGGCAGCTCAGCGGAAAGTCCTCCGTACACCTGGGAGCTCTGGGTGTCGGTAAGGTCAAACCCGAGGTTCCGGTGCCGGCCAAGGTTTTTCAGAGCATAGGTCCTGGCGGCCACTGCCTGTGCTTTTAAGGCTTCAAGAGCGTTGAAAGTCTGCGGTGACATCTCCAGCGGCACCACGCCCTTCAGATAATCTTCCAGGTTAAGAATGTTAATCAGAGCCAGTCCTTTGCCGGTATTTTTTAATTGAAAAATTCCGCGATAACTCCGGTCGTTCAGACTGAGGAAACTTTCCGGAAAGCTCGGTATAAAATAGAGTTCAGATTCTTTGTTAAACGATACCATTTTATGGTCTATCAGCAGCCAGATATGACCTGGATCAGGCAACGTCACAAAATCGCGTATGATCCAGACATCACGGCAACCGAGCTTCTCCAGAGTTCTTATCGATTCCAGCGCCTGGCTTCTGGTAAAAAATTCGCCGTATTTCAACTGATAAACTTTGCTTCCGGCTTCCACCTTTTCTTCCACCGTCACCTGACCGGGAAGTTTCTGGCTGAGGTCTGCAGCCATCAGTTCGGCTTCCTGCTGGTCGTTCGTCTGAGCGATGAGGAGCATAAATTTTTCGGTAAGATTTTCCTTTTCCACCCTGATGACCACTTCTTCAACATCTTCAGCCAGGAGCCTGTACTCGCGGTTGATCTCATAAACTTTCATCCCGGAAGAAGCCCTGATGGTGGCCTGTTTTACACCTACCAGCAGTCCCACTCTTATCACCGGGCGGGGAATCAGGTATCCCTGAAAGAAATTGTTTTCCCGGCCAAATTCAGCCGGCTGACCGGCTATAAAAAAAAGCGCCAGAAAAAAACCGACAAAATATTTAAGGCGATGCCATTTCCTCATTTTTATTCGTTTCATACTTATTAACCGCCTGCTATTTTTTCTTTCAGAAACTAAAGGAAAAATGGATGGGAAAAAACCGAAGGGCTAAACTGGCAGGTCAAAAAATTCCTCCGCCATAACAATATAATCTACTCTTTTTTAAGACATACAACATATTGTGTTCCCTCTGATTAATTTATTTCAAAATTTTTATCTGTCAAGATATACAGCAAAAATTTATGTCAGGCTTGAATTGCATTATACCAGAAAAGCACCTGTTTCTGAATCCCCTGCGATACCGTCGTTTCAATCGCCTGTGGAAATTTAACTCAAAAATTTTGTCTTAGAATTACCGCCATGCTGTCTAAATATGAATGAATTTTCATATATCGAGGAATGGCGATACCTGAATTTCGAAGTCAATTACCTGGCGGGCGTGAACCTGGCCACCGCCCCGCCGCCCGGAGCCAGTCTGAGCTTTATGGTTTCTCCCGAAACCGCCCGGAAACTCTTCCGGACAAAATCGGAAGCAAAACGGTCAGCGTTCACCCCATCTTCCCAGAGTTCCACCACCCATGATTTCCCGGCTTCAAGAAAATCAAGCTTCAGCTCAAACTCCCTCGGGCTCCAGTCGGTCATGGCTCCCAGATACCAGCGTTCTCCATTCTTCCTGGCCACCACTGCATAATCTCCAATTTTAGCCTCCAGAGCCACCGTCTCCTCCCAGACCGTGGGCACACTCGACAGAAATTCCATAACCTCCGGTTCCTTGAGATAAGCGGATGGAGAGTCACAGAGCATCTGCAGCGGAGATTCGTAGACCACATACATGGCCAGCTGGTGGCACCTGGTCCCCTGACTCATCGGCAGGTCAAACACCGCCCGGAACTGTTTCTCCTGAGCGTTGCGCATGGCTCCAGGAGTGAAGTCCATCGGCCCGGCCAGCATCCTCAAAAACGGCAGCATCAGGTCATGCTCCGGCGTCACCAGGTTACTCCATTTGCTGTATTCGAGCCCGAGCACGCCTTCTTTCGTCAGAATGTTGGGAAAGGCACGCCTGAGCCCGACCGGTTTATGAGCTCCGTGGAAGTCAACCAGCAGGCGGCGTCTGGCGGCCGCGGCCGCGCAGCGGCGGTAAAAATTGACCATTTTCTGATCATCGCGATCCATAAAATCCACCTTGATTCCTTTCACCCCGATTTTCTGAAAATAATCCAGAGCCCTGTCCATCTGCCGGTCAAGCGTTAACCAGACGCACCAGAGAATTATCCCGACATTTTTCTGCTGCCCGTAGCGCACGATTTCTTCCAGATTAATTTCCGGATTTACCCTGAACAAATCTGCGGGATCAGACCAGCCTTCATCCAGAATCACATATTCAATGCCATAACGGGAGGCAAAGTCGATGTAATATTTGTATGTTTCAGTGTTGATGCCGGCTCTGAAGTTCACGCCATAAACGTTGCTGGCATTCCACCAGTCCCAGGCCACCTTTCCCGGCTTTATCCAGGAAGTGTCCTTGAGCTCGAGTGGAGGAGAAAGTCTGTAAACTATATCCGTGTTGATGAGGTCGGCATCTTTCTCCGCCACCACGATAAGCCGCCAGGGATACTGCCGCCCTCCCCTGGTTTCAGCTATGTAATCGGCTTCCTTTACCACCTCCAGTTCCCGGTCGCTATTCGGACGCAGCTTTTCTTCCAGAGGATAAGGAGCAAATTTTCCGACCAGACCCGGCAGTCCCTGCGGGTTTCCGGTGAGAAACATTCCCGGATAATCGTCGACGTCAACATCAGTAATGGCCACTTTTGGTCCGCCGGGGATATCAACCACCACCGGCGTGAAGCCAAACCTTTCTGTACCGATTTCTTTAAGCGGAAGGTAGCTGTAAGTGCTTTCAAAAGAAGTATGGAAGCTTCTGGTAAACGGAAAATAGACGGAATAATTTTCCGGGAAATTGAAGCTGGCCTGCTCGGACCTGACCTTGATCGGCACTCGATACCCCGTGTAAAAACGATAGGCCACACCGTCGTTGTAGGCGCGGAATATCAGACCAAAATTACCCCTCAGCTTGATATTTACTTCATTATACCTGTCAACTATCAACGCTCTTTTTTCCTGAACCGGCGGTTTGATAATGCTGTCTCCTTTTGTCCGGCTGACATTTTCCACCACCGGTCTTCTTCCGAGAATCACGTTGTCGTTGATGGTCATCGAAACCGGCGAGGGGGCCAGAATTTGTTTTCCGCCAAAAAACACGGAATAAACAATCTGGTCTCGAAATTCTATTTTAACTTCTATCCGGTTATCAGGAGAATTCAACGAAACTGCGGTCACCGGCCGGCCCCGAGACCCGAGTTGAATCGCGGCCGGAATAACAATGAGCGAAAACAAAATTGCAGGTAATATGAGCTTTTTCAAATTCATAAGCCCTCCTTTACATCATGCAAAAAACAAACTCTCCGGAAACAATTTGAAAAGTTTCTGTCTCTTCCTGCCCCTGACGTCCCTTCCTGTTTCCAGTTCCAGTTTCCCATGAAATATTATCCACACCCTGCACTTCTTTTACAAGCAAATTTTCCTGGCCTCCGGAAATTCCTCGCTTTACACCTTTTTTGTCGGCCGGGAAGGAAAAATTTCTTAACCGCCTGCTGATTAAAATGCTAAAATCATCCTCAAGAGGGTCAAAATGGCGAAAAAAATATTTTCTTTATTAATTGTTTTTATTTCCTTAACTTTCTTCCCGGTTGAAGGTTTAAGCCAGAATTTCAGTCTATTCCGGCTGTACCAGCCCAGGACAATCCTGCTGGATGAGGACGAAGATGGATTCCCGGAGAGAGTCGAGCTGACCATCATCCTGCCTGATGAACCCCTGCCCGAAGAAATTGCCCTGGCCGCTGACATAGCTGCCCGGGTCAACCTGGAAAGTCTCGGGCTGAACTTTGACCTGGTGGTCAGAGAATCAGAAATAAGAAATTTTCAGCAGCTTAAAAACCCGATTCTCATCGGGTCGAGAACCGGAATCGTCAGGAAAATCATTCAGGCGGAAAATCTGAATTCCGTCAGTCTCAAGGCAAACCAGGGATTGATCGCTGTTTTTCGGCTCGGGTCACAGACGGGAATAATCTGTCTCGGCGGCACTCCAGAAACCCTCCTCCGAACCGGTCGGGCTTTTTTCCTGCGCTGGCCCTATTTCTGGGAAATCTGGGGACGTCAGTTCGGCCACACCTTCGAAAAACTCGAAAAGGATCTGATGGCTTTCCTGACAGAAAGGAATCTTCATCCGGAAATGGTTGAGGTCAGGAAATTGCTTTACACCTTCCCTCCAGAACCTTCGAGTCAGCCGGGTCTGGATTCTCTCAACTTCGAATCTATGGGAGAAATTTCGCTCATGACCCTCGAATTGAATTTCAGGGAAGATAAAGATTTAGAAATCGCCGGAAGGGCTTTTGAGCAGCTGGCTTCAGAAAGAAAATCAGGCCAAAATACTGAGACCCTGGCCTACCCCGGATGCGGACAGCTTGAATTCATACTCAGGACGCCTTTGAAATTGAAGCGAGCGCTTATCCCGAGAGCCGGTTCCAGCCGGAGGCTTTTAACTCCAGGCTTTAAGGAAACTCCGCGGATGCCGGAGAAGCCGGTAGAATTCGACCTGACAGAAATATTCACCGTCCGCGGCCTTTATGTCGACCGCAACAGCGACGGTATTGTTGATGGCCTTGAAACTTCCATCATCATTCCTGAGAATTTCAGGCATCCGGCCCTCTCCTTACTGACAACCAGGCTTGTACTCGACACCGCTGGCAGCTCTTTTCCTCTGGTTTACATCGATAGAGAAATCGAAAAGGCTGAGACCCTGCTGACTCCTATCTTTATCGGAGAGAACTCTGCCGTCCAGAGCCTGATAAAAAGCGGCAGGCTGAAAATTCCTGAACTGAAACCAGGTCAGGGGTTGATCAGGACCATCCCATCGCCGGGAGGTCGTTCTGATTCTCTTTTTCTTACAGCCCCTTCCCCGGAGGCGCTGGCTGCCACCATTAAATATTTCAGCCAGCAATTTCCCTACCTCACGGAGTTCAAAAAGGGCGAACCGGAAATTTCCAGCGTGAAGGAAGAGATAGAAAAATTTCTTGACGGCCGAAACGGTGCGGCAGAAGCCTTCTTTTTTGACAGGCTGATGGAAGAGTTGAAAAAAATCAACCGGCGGCAACCGGAAAGTCTGGAAATAAACCTGTTGCTGCCTGTTGACAATCCGTCTTTTGCCGCCGTGGTCGAGTCAACTCTGAAAAAAGAACTGCCCTCGACCGAAATCAAAATTTCCGCCAGCTCGCTGCTTCAGCCGGTCCCGGTTCTGAGCGGAAAGCGCGAATGGTCCTGGGAAGGAGATGATGCAGTGAGTCTTATCAGCCAGAAACTGGACAACATAGACTCTGAAGAGCCTGTCACCATAAGCGTGGGTGTCAGCGAATCTCCATCCGTCCGTGAAAAAATAAAACAGCAGATTGAAGGACTGGTTGAGGATAAAAAAATCAGAGCCCGAATTGAGGTTCTCTCAGCCTACAAACCCGGCTTCTTCTGGCTGACTGAAAACATTCTTCCGCAACTTAAGAATAAACCGGTCAGCCGACTTCTGATCAAATTCTCCGAGGTTGAGGATTCTCCGGAAAAACAGGCAAAAAGATTTTACAGCGACCCGCACCGCTGGCTGCAGGAGCTCTATCCGGTGGATGAAATTTTAGCCGCCAATCTGAACCTGCCTGTGGAACACATCATGTTTGAAAAGAAGCCGGCCGGAGGCGAAATCTACGAAGTGGAAGCTTTTAATAGTTCGGGCGGATCTATTCTTAAAAGCCATTTTTCTCCCCGCACTCGAGAGATTCCATTCATCAAATTTCTCCCGGGCTGGGGACAGGTGACGGTAACCACCGGCTGGTGCCGTATCAGTCAGGGAAATAAGGTTCTTCTTGATACCGACCTTAAGACCGACCTGGAAAAATTCTGGGACTGTTACCAGGAGGAGATTCTCCAGCCGCTTTACGAGTTCGTCCTCAAAAAGACCTCTTCCGAACCGACCTTCTCGAAGCAGCCATATTTTAAGAGGCTGTCGGTAGAGCTGTGGCTGAGTGAACCTGATTATCGTCTCGGTCTGGACGAGGAAATAATCAGTTCGCTCGAATCGCTTCATGATGAAATCTATTTTGACACGCTCGATTTCCTCAGGGCTATAACCGGCTGGTCGGAGGAAGACCTGAACCTCCCGGCTGACGCTTCCCGCTCTTCCGCTCCCGGGAACGTCACTCCCATCATTCATCCTTCCAGCGAAGGAAAAGCCCCGAGAGTCAGTTTCTCTCTCGAAGATTTTCCGGCCAGGAAACCGGTGATGACGCTGCGCTGGAAAATACCCGGACAGCCGCCAGCTCAGAAATCCTGGGAATTCACCGGCATTAAACCTAAAAGACTTCGGCTGGATGAACTTCTTTTCGATTCCATCAAAGACAGACTGAATTCGGTCGGAATCTGGATTCAGCTGGAAAAAGAGGCAGACTGCAGGCAGCTGGCTTCGCTGCTCGAAGTCTATCAGCAACTCCGGCAGAAAAACATAAACCGCCAGTATTTCTCCTTTCCAGGAGTGGAGAATCTGAAAATAAAAATTCAGTGTCAGGATCTGTGGCTGGAGAAAAACATAAGCATAACTCCAGAAGAAAAAACACCTCCCCGGCCGAAAAATCAGAAAGCCCCTCTTAAAATCCCTGATGACAGGATAATAGGCCCGGAAGAATGTCTCCTTATAACCGAAAGCCTCAGCCGCTATCCTGAAATCAGGAGCTACATTGCCGGTCATTCATACGAAGGCCGGCCGGTGCCCGTGCTGGAAATTTACCTCCCGCGGGGCCGCTATGTCTCGATTCCCAGGCTGATCACCCACAAACCGGTACTTCATCTTACAGCCAGGCAGCACGCCAACGAGGTGTCTTCCACCAACTATTCGCTCCTCTTCGCTGAACTTCTGGTTTCAGACAGCCGCGCCCGGGAATGGCTGAAAAAGTTCTCGGTGGTGATTCAACCGATGGAAAATCCTGACGGCGCCGCCCTGGCCCTGGAACTATGGAAGAACGAACCGTTTCACTGTCTCCATGCTGGAAGGTATAGTTCTCCTGGAGTGGATATAGGCTATCAGGTTGGTCTGCCCCGACCGCTTCTTCCTGAAGCCCGGGTAAGGGGCAGAATTAACCGCGAATGGGTCCCGGACCTCTATCTTAACCTCCATGGTTACCCTTCGCACGAGTGGGTCCAGATGTTCTCGGGATACACGCCGTATCTTTTCCGCGATTACTGGATACCAAAAGGCTGGTTCACTTATTATCGCCAGCTCAGTCTGAATATTTACCGTCCTTACCGGGAAGCGGCCGAAGAGCTGAAAAAGATTCTGATCGAAGAAATGAACGCTTCTCCGGAAATAAAGGAGTCTAACTCCCGGTTTTATTCGAGATACGACCGGTGGTACAGACGCTGGTCCCCCTTCGTGGCACCGCTGGAAATTTATGACGGATTGAATATTTTCGCCAGGAGACAGTCTTCCAGCGAAAATCGCCTGAACCAGAGGAGCCAGATGACGCTGGTGGAACAGACGCCTGAAGTGATGGACGAAACGGCTGTCGGACCGTGGCTGGAATTTCTCTGCCGGCAGGGACTTACCTACCTCCGGGCTCACGCCCGTTACCTATCCGGATTAACCTTTGAGCGCGATGTGATTGAGGAGGAAGTTCAGAACAGGATAAGGATTGAATTCCACAGAAGACGCCCCGGGAGTTTCAGACAGTAAAGCCGCCTTCAGAACTTAAACCCGACCAGTGCCAGAAAACTTTTGTTTCTCAGATCGGCTTCGGGCTCGGTGACCACAGATTTAAGGCCGTGACTGTAGCGGGCTTCGAGAATAATGGCTACGGGTTTCACCGGGAAAGAGAGGCCGGCGCCAGCATTCAGCAAAAAGTCCATCCCCCTGAGATTATCAACCTCGACTGTCTCTTCCAGGTCGTCCAGACTCACTTTGAGTCTGGCTTTAAGATTAAAAGCTGCTGAAGGACCGGCATAAAAATATATTTCTGGCATAAGGTTACGCCTGAGATAAAATCTGGCCAGGACTGGTATTTCCAGATAATCGAGAATGTACTTCTCGCTGTATTCCAGACCATCGGAATTAAGACGGTAGGTGGAACCCTTCCTTGAAAAATTGAGCTCTGCCTGAAGAGACAGAGGGCCGATGATAAAATATTCCAGGGAGATCCCGACTCCCCAGCCTGTCTGCCATTTCTGTTCAAAAGTGTCCTGCCCGAAAACTGTGGCCTGCCCGAACCCGAGTTTCACACCCGGGATAAAAGGCCTGGCTGCCTGCAGGCTGAGGCTAATCACCGGAAGCAGCAGCAGAAAAACTGAAATTCTCAGATGAAACCTCGTAAATTTCATCTCAGGGAAACCTCTTGGATGATTATACAAAAAGCAACTAACGGAATAAAATCAGCTGATATCAGGAGTAGGATTCACCCGGGATTCGCCCGGTTTTTCATTCGTAAATAACATAGCGATTTCCCCCCTGCTCTTTTGCCCGGTACATCGCTGTGTCAGCCCTCGACATAATGATTTCCATATCTTCCTGCCCATTGATCATGGCGATGCCAATGCTCAGGTACAGGTTGAATGATTTGTCGGGCGAATCCGGAATGACAAAACTGCACTGTGAGACCGCCTCCAGGAGTCTGCTGGCGATGATTTCTGCTTCTCTTCTACCAACTCCATCCAGGATCACCGCAAACTCATCCCCTCCCAGACGTATCAGGCGATCGCTCGAACGAAGCTGCTTTTGAATGATCTTGCCCAGGCTGATTAACAGGTTGTCTCCGATTTGATGGCCAAAATTATCGTTAACCAGCTTGAAATTGTCCAGGTCGATAAAAAACAGAGCGCTGGATTTGCCTTCCCGGCTTTCCTGAATCAGCCTGGGGAGGATGACCTCCAACATTCTTCGGTTGGGCAGTCCGGTCAGCGGGTCGTGAAGCGCCTGAAAAGCCAGCTGCTCCTCATAATTTTTACGTTCAGTGATATCATAGCAGGAACCGATGAGTCCGCCGAACCGGCCGTCCATATCCTGAAACGGTCTTCCCACACACAGCATCCAGCGATACTGGCCATTACGATGTCTGAGGCGGAATTCAACTTCAAACGGTTCCATCCTTTTCAGAGCTCTTTCAAAAATTCCTGTGAATCTTTCCCGGTCCTCTTCCGGAAGAAGCTCAACCCAGCCCCTTCCTTTTTCTTCGTGCAGCGACCTTCCGGTAAAATTCAGCCAGGCGCGATTAAAATAGTCAAACTGACCGTCTGTACGGGCTCTCCAGATCATCGCCGGGAACTCTTCGAACAGGGTGAGATAAAAGTCATGAGCTTTTTTGATGGTCTTCTCCGCTTCGACTATGGTGGTGATGTCATTCATAATGACCAGAGTGCGGCGGTGGTTTTCAAAAGGATCCAGGATTTTTTTGATCCGGACCTGAAGCACCACCCGTCCTCTGGCGGATTCAATTTCACTCGTGAAAATGGTTTCAGGAGCTGACCCTGAAACAAGCTCCTGAACAGGTTCAGTCAGCCAGTCAAACACTCTGGAGACCGGCACCTTCATTCCGTACAGCATATCACCAAAGCCAGGATGGGGAAAATATTCAAGACAGGCATCATTAAAGTCTTCTATGTTGTTATCGAGGTCAAGCAAAAGGGCGGGCGCGGGAACTGAATTGAATATAATCTTGAACTTATCTTCTTCTCTCACCCAATCCGGGGTTTTCGAGCCGGTCTTGCTGGCAGACCCGGAGGGCTGGCTATAAATGCTTTTAAATCTTCCCCCGTCGTTATCCCGATACATAATCTTACGCCTTGGTTGCTACTAAAATAAGAAAAGACTGCCATGCTGACAATCACCTTCGGGGGTGAATTTTAAGGTCAAAACTCACCCCCCGGAGTCGGTAACCAAACCATTTGTTTCTTCCTCCGTATAACTTATATAATTGTTAAAAAGGAGGCTGGTATGAAAAACAAAAAGTTACTCGTGGCTGCCCTGACTCTATTTTTAATGGTAATTCTTACTCTGTCGGCAAGTGCTCAGACGGAAAAAGAAATCTTAGATAACATGATAAAAGCTATGGGTGGAAGAGAGGCGGTAGCCGCCATAAAAGACATGAGGGGCACCGGCACCATCGAAATAATTCAATTCGGGATGACCGCCCCTTTCACCTATTACCAGAAAGAACCCAACAAATACCGGATGGAATTTGAAGTGATGGGCATGAGTGTGGTTCAGACCTATGATGGAGAAAAAGGGATGTGGATAAATCCCCAGACAGGAGAGATAAGTGAACTTCCGCCTGATCAGGCCAGACAGATAGCCAAACAGTCCTGGGGAAATGACATTTTTCTCAACCCTGATAAATACGGCGTGACCTACGCCTACAAAGGCAAAGAAGAGGTAAACGGAAAACCCTGCCATGTTCTTGAACAGAAATTCCCTGATGGCGACTGGATCCTTTACTACCTGGATTCCAGCAATTATCTCATCTACAAAACACGAACTACAGCCACCAGCCCGACCGGCGGAGAATTAGAAATAGAGATGGTCTTCTCAGATTACAGAAAAATTAATGGTGTGATGACCGCTTTTTCCTGGACGATGTTTCAGGGCGGTGCAGAATACGCCAGATTTACTTTGAATGAAGTGGTTTACAACACCGGACTGGATGATTCTCTCTTTGTCCTGAAATAACCCTGAAAAACCTTTAAGGAAGGAAAGGAAAAACTGGATGAGGGTTATTTCCCCTCATCCAGTTCGTTACTTTTCATCAGACCTGCCACCAGGCGAGCTTCAGCCACCACTTTATCTTCCACTAAAGCCTCTCCGTTAAAATAATAAAAACCGGCTTTCTGCTTCAGAAGTTGAACCGCAAGTTTCAATTGATCACCTGGCACCACCGGTTTTTTAAACTTGGCCTCTTCCACCTTGCTCAAAACCAGGAAGACCCTTTCTGGATCCGGTAGCGAATGATAAAGAAGAATTCCTCCGGCCTGAGCCAGAGCTTCAATGATCAACACTCCGGGCATCAACTTTACCCGGGGAAAATGGCCGGTAAAAAAAGGCTCGTTATAGGTGACATTTTTAAGGGCAAGAATGCTCTCGCCCGGTTTCAGTTCCAGAACTCTGTCCACCAGAAGAAAAGGGTACCTGTGAGGCAGCCACTTTTCAATCTGTTCGCTTCTCATGGCTTTTTATTTATTTGGCTGGAGCCTTGCTGGCGTCGTACCTCTTGATAACTTCCTGGGTCAGGTCTACCGCAGACGAAAAATAAAGCACTCCAGCTTCCCTCAGGTCCAGTATAAGGTCGAGGCCTTTCTCCTGTCCGAGTTTATTGATGATCGGCATGACCTCGCTCTGAATTCTCATATAAAGCCTCTGGGTTAGCTCCTGCATATCTCTCTGGGCATCTTCAGCCATTCTCTGTCTCTCCGTTCTTTTTCGATCAAGGTCAGCGCTGAGAGAAAGGATGGCTTCCTGAGTCATGGTAAGCTGCTGGGTGCTGAGCCGGCTTTCCAGCTGTCGGATTTGCTCATCGAGCTTCGCCAGGTCCTGCTGGATCTTGCGATTCTTTTCCTCCAGCTGAGCAATAGCCTTTTTGCCCTCAGCCGATTTTTCCAGAATTTCCTGGGAATTAATTACCCCGATCTTGATAGTTTGCTGAGCGCGAGCCACCAGACTGAAGCCAAGCATCACGGTGACCAGAAGAATAACGATGGTCCATCTTCTGTTCATATCTCAATTCCTCCTTTAAATTATTGAGTGCTAATTTTACACTTTTCCGCGCAAAATATAAAGACTTGAGACCTCAGAAAGTGGTGCCGACCGCGAAGCGGAAGGCGAAGTTGGAATCATCAGCATATATCTTTCTGTTATTGTAGGCGAATATCAGACGGAACGGCACTCTCAGGGCCGGAACGAACACTCTGACCTCCAGTCCGGCTGAGCTGTACATATTCTTTGGAGAGAACTTATCTCCTTTGAGCAGCGCATTTCCCACATCATAGAAGAAAATTCCGTAGAGAGGGCCTCCCAGCGGGATGATGTATTCAGCATTGATCACCAGAGATTTCACTCCTCCAATAAGGTAATTTTTTTCGTCACGTGGGCCAATGGTGAAATATTCATAACCGCGGATAGATTGCTCACCCCCTAAGAAGAACCTTTCCCAGTAAGGAACCTCCTGATTTCTTAGAGGTTTTATAAACTGATATTCCACGTGAAAACCTAAAACATGGTTGGAAAATAAAGGCTGGTAGCGGGCAAATTCAAAAGCCGGTCGATAAAGATGGACATCTCCGCCGAGAAAAGTCCCGGCATACCTGAAAGAAATGCTATACATCGTCCCCCGGCTGGGGGTTAAAGGACTGTCGATGGTTGAACTGTAAAGAACTGGCTCCACTGCACTAACAAAATACTTTCCTGGATAAAAATAGGGATTGTAGAAATATTGATTTCCCTGCTCATCTTCATAGGTGGGAACTTCAAGAATCTGCCTCTGGAAAGTATAATTCAGGTTGAACCTGAGGTAACCGTAAACTCTGGTCCCATACATCAGCCTTATACCTTTAGCCTGCTGGTTGTACAGATAAGGAATATTGACCTTACGATCGAACACGTTGAAACCCAGAGTCATCGGTTTGTCAAAAACGTAGGGCTGACTCATCCCGAAACTGTAATTCTTAACCCTCTTGCCGTGCTGAAGCGTCAGGTCGAGAGTTTCTCCGCCACCGAGAAAATTCACCGTCGAATAGGTGAAAGCGACAAAGGTTCCCTCATATCCGCTGTATCCGGCGGTAAACTGGATGTTGTTCCGCTGCAATTCTCTCACCGTCAGGTTGACATCTATCTGACTGGGATTCTCCGGGTCGGGTTTGATATCAGGCTCTTTTTCCACGTCGACCAGACCGAGCTGTTTCAGCCGCAGAACGCTGTCCTTGAAGACGGCCAGGCTGAACCGGTCTCCCTCGCGCAGCAGAAATTCTCTCCTTAAAACTCTGTCCTTGGTGAAAGTATTCCCCTTAAACTCAAGCCTCCGCAGATAGGCAACCTCGCCTTCATTTATATTGAAGGTGACGTTAACCACTTTATTTTTTGGGTCAAGGTTTTCCACCGGAATTATCTGGGCATAAAGAAAAGCAAAATTCCGGTAATTCTCCCCCATCGATTCGACTGTTTTTTCCCGCTTCTTTGAGCTGTAAATTTCTCCCGGTTGCAGCTTTACCAGGCTCTGCAGGTATCTGGTGGTAAAGAATTTATTGCCCTCTATCTTTATCTCCCCGGTGCGGTAAACATGGCCCGGCTCGACCGGAATTATTATCCTCATCATCTTTTGCTTGCTGAAAAGAGCGTTCCTCCGGGTTATCTCCTCAAACCGGGGTTCGCCGACTGTAGCTTCCATATAACCATATTCCTGAAGCCTCTTTTTGATCTGAGCTAGATTCTCTTCTATCTTATTCTTCTTGAAAACATCTTTATTGGCAATCATATTGAACAGGCTGTGCTGACGGTTCTCTTTCATCGCTTCTATAAGAAAGCTATCCGGGATCTTCGTCCGACCGACAAACACCACCTCACCCACCCTTAACCTGGATCCTTCTTCGATCCTGAAAACCAGGTCAACCTCGTTGTTGGGTCTGCTCACCAGCTGGGCTTCTATGCGCTCGGCCTGCAGTCCCTTATCTTCCAGAAGTTCCTTGATAATCCTCCTGGCTTTCTGAACGCGGTAAGGATTGTAATAGGAGTGAGGAGCAATGTATTCGTCTTTTTCCTTGAGCTTGTTTACGATATCGCTTTCTTTTACTTTCTTACCGGTCCTGAAGATAACACTCTTAATTACCGGATTTTCTTCGACATAGATTTTGACGATTTTGCCGCGGACCCCATTCTCTTCTTCAATCCTGAGGTTGGCAAAAAATCCGGTTGACCAGAGAACCTTAAAATCTCTTTTCAGGAGGGCTTCGTTATAGTAATCACCCTCCCGGGAAGACAGGTAATAGATTATGGTTTCGCGGGAGATGCGCTCGTTGCCGTATACTTCAATCCTCTCGATAATTTCCTGAGCGACAAGGGTACCGGCCAGGCTCAGGATGAAACAAATTGAAAAAAGTACAGGTGCTAATCTTCTTTCTTTTCTCATGGACATAACTTTATATCATATATGCCGTCTGTTTTCAAAGAGTCCGGGAACATGATGTTATTTTCCGGCCCAGGCCGGGCTTCATATTTTAATTAACCTGTGAGAACTTCAAAAAGTTTCATCTGCCCGGCCTCCAGAAGATAAACTTTATGGCAGAACCGAGCGATTTTCTCGTTATGGGTAGCGATGATCGAGGAGAGTCCCCGCTTCCGGTGTATTTCCACGATCAGGTTGATGATCATCTCGCCCGTTTTCCAGTCGAGATTGCCGGTGGGTTCATCAGCCAGAAGCAGGAACGGCCGGGTTACCAGCGCCCGGGCCACAGCCACCCGTTGCTGTTCGCCACCAGAGAGTTCGGCCGGGCGAGCTCCGGACCGATGATTCATCCCAACCTCTTCCAGAGCCCTGTAAGCCAGTTCCAGGGCCTCCTCTCGATTTTTGCCACCGATAAGCAGCGGAATGGCCACATTCTCCAGCGCCGAAAATTCGGGAAGCAGATGGTAAAATTGAAAAACAAAACCTATATGTCTGTTTCTGAGAAGAGCAACTTCCTCAGGGGTTTTCACCGCCAGGTCCTGGCCGAAAAGAAAAACCCGGCCCTCGCTCGGTCGGTCAAGGCCACCGACAATATTCAGGAAGGTGGTTTTGCCCACTCCGGAAACCCCCATGATGGCCACCAGCTCGCCTGGTTTCAGCTGGAAATCGATTCCCTCAAAGACTTTCAGTCGTCCGCCGTCCGGCAGTGGATAAGCTTTGCTGAGCTTTTCGGCTTTCAGTACAAGCCCCTCAGCCGGGCCTTCCATTTTTAATGAATCGTTCATTGCCTGCCTCATTCGTATTTTAGAGCCTGAACCGGGTCAATTTTAGCTGCCCGGCGCGATGGAAAAATGGTGGAAACGAAAGTTATGGCCAGGGTCACGGCCACAATCAAAGCCATATCCAGCGGCTTCGGATGAAAAGGAACGTAGGAAATTTGATAAATATCCACGGGAACTTTGATCAGCTTAAAAACATTTGCCAGCCAGCACCAGAGGAGACCGAGCGCCATCCCCAGAGCGGTGCCGATTACCCCGATCAGCGCTCCCTGCAGAAAGAAAATCTTTCTGACGCTGGCCGCCGTCGCTCCGAGAGCCATGAGCACGCCGATATCCCGGGTTTTTTCCATGACCATCAGCACCAGACTGGCCACAATGTTCAGAGCCGCCACCAGTACGATGAGCGAGATTGTCAGGAAAAGCAGCGTCTTTTCCAGTTTGAGCGCGGAAAAAAGAGAACGGTTGAGTTCCATCCAGGTGGTCACATAAATACCGGGGCCGTCTGTCCGGTAAATTTTTTCGGCCACCCGTTCAGCCTCAAAAATGTCTTTTATCCTGACCTGAAGGTAAGAAACCATTCCGGGAAGGTTGAACAGCCTCTGAGCCACCGGCATAGAAATAAGCGCGGTGGAAGAGTCAAACTCATAGAGCCCCGAGCGGAAAACTCCGCTTACCCTGAAGGTTTTCGTCCGTGGCAGGAGACCGAGCGGCGTCAGACGGGCGACCGGGATTATGACTTCAACCTGGTCCCCTGCGCCCACTCCGAGGCTGGCCGCCAGGTCCCTTCCGAGCATTATTTCTTCGCGACCGTCTTCAGCCGGCAGACGCCCGGCTTCAAGGTTTTTCAACCAGGGCGAAACCTGGACTTCTTCCTGGAAATTCAAACCCTTCAGAATCGCACCGGAACTTCTGCCCGGACTCAGAACCAGCACTGTGTTGTAAACCACCGGTGTGACAGATTCCACCTCTGGCAACTGACGGATGTTGGCCGCGAGTTTTTCGAAATCTCTCAGCCCTTCTCCCCCGAGGCTGGAAACCATCAGATGGGAGGTGGCGCCGAGAATTTTATCCTGAACGTCTTCCTGAAAGCCGGTTATCAAGGACAGCGCAATTACCAGGGCCATCACTCCGATGGTGACTCCGAGAATCGAGACAAAGGTAATAACCGAAATAAAGGCCTGTTTTCTGCGGGCAGTCAGATATCGCCGGGCCAGAAAAAGTTCAAACTTCATCGCGCTTTCACTCTGCCAGTAGCTCCATCTCTCTCATCACCGGGGCTTGAGAAGAGGAAAGAGGATGACCTCCCCGATCGATTGCCTGTTGGCTAAAATCATCGTCAACCGGTCAATTCCGATACCTTCGCCACCGGTCGGAGGAAGCCCGTACTCCAGAGCTTCCACATAATCAAGGTCCACCAGATGCGATTCCTCATCGCCGGTTTTCCTCATCGCCGCCTGTTCTTCAAAACGCTGGCGCTGTTCGAAAGGATCGGTCAGCTCGGAAAAAGCGTTGGCTATTTCCATGCCGGCAATCACCAGTTCAAACCGGCAGGCTTCATCCCGGTTGCTCGGGTCGGCTTTGGCCAGCGGAGAGATTTCCCGCGGCGGATTTATGATAAATGTCGGTTGAACAATCCTGTCCTTCACCAGTTTATCAAAGATAACGTCAAGCGCTTTAGCGTAGGTGGTGGGTTTTTTATCAGGGGTGAGCGTCCCGGCAAACTCAATCAGACCTTTCGGGTCGTCAAAGCGCGAAGGGGCCAGACCGCTGAATTCTTTTACGGCGTCTATAAACCTCAGCCTCTTCCACGGCCTCTTAAAAGAAATTATATGTTCGCCGTACGGGCACTCCTCTTTCCCGTGAATTTCTCGCACCAGATATAAAAACAGCTCCTCTGTCAGGTCCATCAGCTGATGGTAGTCTATGTATGCCTGATAGAACTCAAGCATGGTAAATTCGGGATTATGCTGGGAATCCACCCCCTCGTTGCGGAAGTTGCGGTTGATCTCATAAACCTTTTCCATTCCGCCAACCACCAGCCTTTTCAGGTAAAGCTCGGGAGCAATCCGGAGATAGAGATCTATTCCGAGAGCATTGTGAAAAGTTTTGAAGGGTCTGGCCAGAGCTCCTCCCGGAATTACCTGCATCATCGGGGTCTCCACTTCCATAAAACCGCGTTCGTCAAAAAACTTCCTGATAAGGCCGATGATCTGGCTCCTTATCCTGAACGTTTCGGAAGTTTCAGGGTTCATCATCAGGTCAAGATAACGTTTCCGATAGCGAAGCTCAACATCCTGGAGTCCATGCCATTTCTCAGGAAGCGGATGGAAAGATTTGGCCAGCAGACTGAACTTTTCCGCCAGCACCGTCAGTTCATCAGTTTTCGTCCGGAAAAGCCGGCCTTCAACCAGAATGACATCCCCGATGTCGAACAGGTCAAAAAGATCATAATTTTCAGGGCCAACCACATCCTGCCTGAGGTAAACCTGAAGGCGCGAGCGGCAGTTGGCGATATGGAAAAAGGTGGCCCGTCCCATTTTTCTGATGGTCATTATCCGTCCGGGAACTTTAACCCGGTATTCCTTCGCCTCGAGTTCTTCCCGGCTGAAGCCGGAAAAATCCCTGACCACCTCATAAACCGAATGAGTGATGTCAGCCCGATGCGGGAAAACTTCGATTCCTTTTTCCTGAAGCTTTTTCCACTTTTCGAGCCTTACCAGCTCCTGGTCGCTCAATTCTTCCTGAACGAGCTTAAATTCACGATCATTTCTGTTTTGCTGTTCGCTCATGGTATCACCTCGCAAAAATAAAGAGCTATAAGGGCGAGTCCGGTTTCAACCCGGAGGATTCTCTCCCTGCAGGCGGCGGCGAACGCCGTCAAGAACACCGTTGACGAAATGGGCCGCCTCCTCACCGGAGTACTTTTTAGCAATCTCAATAGCTTCATCTATGATGATTGGCGGATCAAGATTCTTCTCAAAAAGCATCTCAAAAACCGCCAGCCGCAGAATGTTGCGGTCAACTATGGCCATCCTTTCCAGCTTCCAGTTTCTGGAGACCTGCTGTATTAACCTGTCGATCTCAGCCTGGTTCTCCTGAATACCCTTTACCAGCCATTCTGAATATTCCCTGGTCTCTGCCGGCACAGTCTGCCTGGACCAGTAATCCTGCAAAATTACCGATAGTTCATCGCCGGTGATTTCCTGCTGGAAAAGGATCTGCAGGGCGCACTCTCTCGCTTTTCTTCTTTTTCCCATTATCTGAAATCTCTTATCGTACCGGTCAGAGCTCAGAGTCCCGCAGAAGGTTCAGCGTTTCCACCAGGGCCATCGCCGCGTCATAGCCTTTGTTTCCTGCTTTGGTCCCGGCTCTTTCGATACCCTGCTCCATCGTGTCCACGGTGAGAATGCCGTAAGCCACCGGAACTCCGTCTTCCAGAGCCACCTGGGCCAGTCCTTTGGTCACCTCGGCGCTGAGATAGTCAAAGTGGGGAGTATCTCCGCGAATGAGGACTCCCAGGCAAAGAATACCGTCCACCTGTTTTTTCCGGGCAATTTTTCTGGCCACCTGAGGAATTTCAAAAGCTCCGGGCACCTTGTACACGGAAATGCTGGCTTCATCGGCTCCCAGCTTTTTCAGAGCCTCAAGAGCCCCGTCGAGCAGATGACTGGAAATAAACTGGTTAAAACGGCTGAGGACGATGCCTATTCTTAAACCCTTCGCCTGAAGTTTGCCTTCATAAACGTTCATCCTTCACTCCTTTGGCCGATCAAATCGGTCGCTTTTCATAAATCCGGTATTTTTTGTATATTCTACCACCGATCGAAGTCGTAAATCTATTGATGGCTTCATTGTCTTCAAGCTGCCAGGAGGTCTCGGCCCACTGATAGCCTTTAGCTTTCGCCCTTCTCTCCAGCTCATCATACAGCAGATAGGCGAGCCCGGCGTGCTGAACCTGCGGCAGAACCCCGAAAACTATAGCCCTCATCCCCTTTATTTTCTTCCTGTTAAAAAGAAGCTTTAATATCCCGAAGGGAAAAAGTCGCCCGTTTAAACCTTTGATTATTTCATTATAATTGGGCAGCCCGAAGGCAAAGCCCATTTCCCGTCCTTCATGCAGCGCAAAAATCACCAGCTCGGGGTCGGCAAAAGCCTTCAACCTGCGGGCCATAAAATCCATTTCTTTTTCCGTCCAGGGAACAAAACCCCAGTTTTTTGACCAGGCCTGATTGTAGATGTCGGCAATCTTCCTGGTTTCTTCATAAACTTTTTTCATGTTAACCGTGCGCAGACTGAAATTGGTTGACTTCCTTATTTTTTCTATTACCGCCCGGACTTTTTCCATCGTCTCATGATCCCTGGTCATCAGGAAAGCATAAAGATCCTTCGCTTTGGTGAGTCCGGATTTCTCCATCAGTTCGTTGTAGTAAGGCGGGTTGTAGGGCATCATGATGACCGGCGGTCGGTCAAAACCTTCCAGCAGGAAGGCGCATTCGTCGTTCATCGAGAGATTCATCGGTCCACGCAGGATATCCATACCACGCTCTTTTCCCCAGGCCGCTACCGTCTCCAGAAGAACACGGGCCACTTCGGGGTCGTTAACGCTCTCGTAAAGTCCGAAGAACACCACCTTTTCCCGGTGATACTCGTTGTGACGGTGGTCAATGATGGCGGCAATCCGGCCGACAGTTTCCTCTCCTTCCCTCGCGAGAAACAGTTCCATTTCAGCGTGCTCAAAAAAAGGGTTTTTCCGGCGGTTGAGCTTTTCTTTCATCTCGATCAAAAGGGGCGGAACCCAGTTCGGGTCATCTTTGTAAATTTTCCAGGGAAAACGCAAAAAAGCCTTAAAATCCTTATTATTCCTTACCGGAAAGACCTCAATTTGCGCCATTTTTGTTCCCTTCTTTATTTTTTGTAAATTTTAACAGAAGTCATCTCTTCTTTCAGCAATATTTTTTAATCAACCTTCATTTGCCAGTCAGGTCTGATACGTGGTACAAGATTATAAGTAAGGAGAAATAAAATGAAAGAAGCAAAGACATTCAGGGAACTTAAACCAGAAGAACTTTACTGGCGCTGTCCCCTCGAAGCCATCCCTTATAATTCCACAGAGGAATGTCCGGCCTGTGAGGACATCATCGGTCAGGACCGTGCGCTGAAATCGCTTAAAACCGGTCTGGAAATCAAGAGCCGCGGCTATAACATTTTCATCACCGGTATGGTCGGAACAGGTCGCACCACCACCATCAAAAAATTTCTGGAAAAAATACGGACCACCGCGGAAACACCGGACGACCTGCTGTATGTCAACAATTTCAGCAAACCTGACGAACCGCTGCTCCTGAGTCTTCCTGCTGGAAATGGCCGGATTCTGGCCGAAGGTATGGATAAGCTGATCGAAATGCTCAGAACCAGCATTACCGAGCTTCTGAAAAGCCAGTACTTCCAGGAGCGAAAACAGGAGATTCTCGAAGCCCAGCAGCGCAAACAGAGGGAAATCCTGCAGAAGTTTGAAGAGCTGGTGGCCGCAGAAGGTTTTACCGTCATCCAGGTTCCGATGGGAATATTCACCAGACCGGACCTGATCCCGGTGATTGACGGTCAGCCCACTCCGTTCCAGAAGCTGGAGGCCCTGGTGAGAGAGGAAAAAATGCCCAGAGCCCGGCTGGAAGAACTGAAAAAGAAATACGAAAAGCTCACGGAAAAGCTGGAAAAACTGATATCCACCCTTAAAGAAATAGACGAAGAAACCAGAGGACTTCTGAAAAATATCGAGACTGAAGCCTGCACCCCGCTGATCAAGGGGGCACTGAACGACCTGAGGCAGAAGCTGCCGCATCCTTCCGTCGGACGCTATCTGGACCAGGTGGAAAAGAGTCTTATCGATAACCTGGAATTGTTCAAGGCGGCGTCAGGTGAAGAAGCAGAAAGGGACGGACTGGACCCTTATCTTCCTTACCGGGTGAATCTTCTGGTCGACAATTCGGAAACCAAGGGCGCTCCGGTGATCATGGAAATCTCCCCCACCTATCCGAACCTCTTCGGCACCATAGAATATTCCTACAGCAGATTCGGCGTGGCCCAGACTGACTTCACCAAGATAAAGGCCGGTTCATTCATCAAAGCCAACGGCGGTTACCTGGTGCTTAACGCCCTTGACGTTCTCAGAGAACCCGGAGTCTGGACCACCCTGCTGCGCACCCTCCGCTACCAGATTTTTGAAATTCAGAACCCCATTTCTCTTTTCATTTTCTCCACCGCACGCCTGAAACCGGAACCGATAAAATGTCAGGTGAAGGTGATAATGATCGGAGACGACTATCTCTACAACCTGCTGTATTTCTTCGACGAGGATTTCAAGAAGATCTTCAAAATCAAAGTCGAATTTGACTCCGAGATGGAAAAAAATTCCAGCACCATCAAAGATTATGTGCGTTTCACCCGGAAAATCTGCGATGAGGACGGTCTGCGTCCGGTTGACCGGGAAGGCATCGCGGCCATCGTCGAGTTCGGAGTAAGACAGGCTGGCAGGCAGAAAAAACTCTCCACCCGTTTTCACCTGATCGCCGACATCATTCGCGAAGCCGATTACTGGGCAAAAACCGGCGGCCGTGAGTTCATTTCGAGAGAAGACGTAAGAAAAGCCATCGAAGAAAGGGCGGAAAGAGTCAATCTGATAGAAAGAAAAATTCAGGAAATGATAGAAGAAGGAACGATTCTCATTTCCACCGATGGCCGGGAAGTCGGGCAGGTTAACGGTCTGGCCGTTTACGACACCGGCGAGCTGACTTTCGGCAAACCAACCAGGATAACCGCCAGAACTTCCACCGGCCGAGCCGGAGTGATAAACATCGAACGAGAAGCCGAGCTCAGCGGCCGCACTCACAACAAAGCCGTCCTTATCCTGGCTGGATACCTGAGGGGCAAATACGCTCAGGACAAACCTTTTGCCCTGTCAGCCAGCCTGGCTTTTGAACAATCGTATTCCTGGGTCGACGGCGACAGCGCCTCGGCCGCTGAAGTTTACGCCATTCTATCGAGCCTTTCCGGTCTGCCCCTCAGGCAAGACATCGCCGTGACCGGCTCGATCAACCAGCGGGGAGAAATTCAGCCGATCGGAGCGGTCAACGAAAAGATCGAGGGCTTCTTCCGGGTTTGCCGGGCTCGCGGGCTCACGGGAACACAGGGAGTGATCATACCCCACCAGAACGTTAAGAACCTAATGCTTCACGAAGACGTGGTCAGGGCGGTGGCTGAGGGGAAATTTCACATCTACCCGATAAAAACCGTGGACGAAGGAATGGAAATACTGACCGGAGTGAAGGCTGGAGAAAGGCTTGAGGACGGTTCTTACGAAGAAGGAACGATTAATTATCTGGTCGATGCCGGAATAAGAAGATTGGCCGTCGCCTGGCAGAAATTTGAAGCCGAAACTGAAACCAGAGGCGGGGAAAAAGAACCGCATGAAAAAGGCCAGGAAACCGGATGACACTGGCTTAAGTAAGTTAGATTCAGGAACGAACTGCCAGCGGTTATCTGCTGAACAGAACTTTTTATTTTGAGAGACCTGTAAGCTCCCTTAGATCTTCAATTTCTTCCGGTGTGAGATATCGCCAGAATCCGCGGCGGAGTCCCTTTACGGTCAGACCGGCATAACAGACGCGGCGGACTTTTTTCACCTTCAAACCCAGAGATAACATCATTCTGCGAACATCATATTTCCGCCACTCATGAAGTTTCAGGGTAAAAAGAGAGCGCTCCCTGTTCCGGTAAACCAGCCGTACTTCCTCCGGGACAATCCGGCGTCCATCGACAAAGGCGCCTTTTTCCAGCTTCTGTAGCTCCTCATCCTCCAGATAACCTTTAACCCTGATTTCGTAAACTTTTTTTACCTCATAACGGGGATGGGTAAGACGATGAGCCAGCTCGCCATCGTTGGTGAAAAGAAGCAACCCCTCGGTTTCAGAATCCATATGGCCAACCGGATAAACTCTGACCGGAAGACGCGGCAACAGCTCGAACACGGTTCTGTATTTACCCGCGCTCTTTTGAGCCACCCGGTAACCTTCAGGCTTATTAAGAATGAGGTAAACTTTCTCCTGAGACAGCCTTACCGGACGGTCATCCACCTCCACCCTGTCTTTATTTTCGTCAACCTTTACTCCGAGACGGGTAACCACCTGGCCGTTGACCTTAACCCTCCCCTGCTCGATCAGACGATCAGCTTCGCGGCGGGAGGCCACGCCGCACATCGATAAAAATTTGTTAAGTCTTATAATGGCTTTTTCTCCTTCCGAAAGGATGGTTTTTTATAATTTTACCAGATTTTGAAGCCAGAGATTAGAGAACCGAGAAAATTTCTTTTTAATTAAAAAATATCTGAGCGTCACGCTGTCCGACCAGTGCCTCAGACTTAATCGCTGGAATCTTCCTGCTGATAGAACCCTGGCTTGGCCAGAATCTCCATGATTCTCAGGTCAAAGAAATTCTGGGCGTTAACAGGCCTCAGCAGAACGGCTGTATCCGCTCCTTTTTCCGTTCCACCTATGGCTATGCATGGTTCTCCGGTTCTGATGAGACCGGCGTCGGCGGCCATCAGGCTGACCTCAATCGCCACCTTCACCCCTTCGCCGAAAGTTCTCAAAGCATAAGCTATGATTTCATCCAGTTGATAGCTGCCGAGCTTTTTCCGTACCGCCCGATTTACACCCCCTAAAGCGTGCTGACAGGTGAGGACCTTCACTCCCAGCTGTTCGAGTCTGGCTCTGACCTCCTCAGACATCTCCTGATAGTTCGGACGATAAAACCCGGTGGAGTGGGTCACCGCCACCAGCCGGCAGTCACGGAAAATCGAAGCCGCCTTCAGGGCGGTTTCGCCAGAAGCTGAGGCCACCACCACCTGTTTGATTTTAAGCTCTTCCGCCCTCAGCGCAGCCCTTTTCAGGGTGGCTTCGGTATTTTCGGCTCCCGGCCGGTCAAAGTAAAGGCAGGGAACACTCTGTCCTTCAGCTTTAAGGTCAAAATCGCACATCAGATGTACCTCCGACGGAACTGATTTTTTTTTAATTATCTGCCGGGCTTTCTTCGGGGTCAAGGACAGATGGACCGGAATTTATTTTCGCCAGCCGTGAAAAATAAGACAGATAATTTTTGACCATCCAGATTCAATGCCCGCAAACCTCGACCTTTCACCCGGATGAACCTGGCCTTTATCATTTCGTATAAAATAATGTAAACTTAATCGTTGAAGAAAATGAAAAGAAGCGTTCTTTACTTCCGCGAATCGCTCGATATGGCCCTGGATTCTCTCTGGCATAATAAACTTCGCACCTTTCTCACCCTGCTCGGCGTGATCATCGGCGTGCTGACCATCATCGCTGTAGTTTCCGTAATTCAGGGACTTAACAACTATGTTTACACAAAAATGTCCTTTTACGGCGCCAACGATTTTTCCGTTTCGAAATTCTCGCCCTTCATCACCACCCTGAAAGAATACCAGGAGCAGATGAAACGGAAAGATTTAACCCTGGAAGACATGAGAATCCTGCGGCAGCTCTGCCGTTCCTGCGAGCTTGTCGGGGCCTCGGTCAACACCTCCAGAACAGTAAAGTACGGCAGTCGCACCATCAAGGATGTTTCCATCCACGGGGTCACGGCCGTCGACCATCTGATCGGCTCGGTGCTGGAACTGGAAAGAGGACGCTATTTTACCCAGGATGATGAGGACCGCTCGCGCTTTGTCTGCATCATCGGGGCAGACGTGGCCGAAAACCTTTTTCCCGGTCTTGACCCCCTCGGTCGCTGGATAAAAATCGGCAACCAGAATTTCGAAGTCATCGGGCTGGGCAAAAAAAAGGGGAAACTTCTGGGCTTCAGCCAGGACAACTACACCTGGATTCCGATCACCACCTTCCTGAAGATTTACGGAAGCCGGCAGACGATAAACATCAACGTGCATACCTCATCCCAGGAAGCCATGTCCCGGGCAATGGAAGAGGTAAGAACCATTTTAAGGTCCATCCGCAAGAGAACCTTCAACCAGCCTGACGATTTTGCCTTCGTTACTTCTGACACTTTCATTCAGTTTTACAAATCGGTGACTTCCGGAATTTATTTCGCCATGATTGCCATTTCGGCCATCGCCCTGCTGGTCGGAGGAATAGTGATCATGAACATAATGCTGGTGTCGGTGACCGAAAGGACAAAGGAAATCGGAATCAAAATGGCTGTCGGCGCCAGACGTCGTGATGTTCTGTTTCAATTTCTGATCGAATCCGCCATCATTTCTGGAGTCGGAGGATTCATAGGCATAATCTCAGGTTACCTCATCGCGGCCATCATCACCGCCACCACCTCCCTGCCCTCCAGGGTGGACCCGGTATCAATACTGGTGGCTCTGATCATGTCGACCATGGTCGGGCTTTTCTTCGGCATATATCCCGCAAACCGGGCAGCCAGGCTGAACCCGGTCGAAGCGCTGAGGTCAGAACAATGAAAGCCAGAACCGGTCTTTTTCTGGAAACCTTCAGGATGGCCATGGAATCCATCCGCACTCACAAGATGCGCTCGTTTCTGACCACGCTGGGAATAGTCATCGGGGTTATGACCGTCATCGCCATGGTCTCGGTGATACAGGGGCTTAACAGAAGTATCGCCGGAGAGATAGAAAAAATAGGAAGCAGCCTGATCATCGTTCAGAAGTTCGAACCGGTGAGAATGGGCACTCTGTCAGAAGAGGAGCGACAGAGAAAAAATCTCTCAATCGAAGACGCCGAAGCCATCATCAACGAATGTCCGCTGGTCGGAGCTTTAACCATTCAGCTGACACCGGATCTGCTAAAACTTCCTGAAGTTAAATACCAGAATCAGAAAAGCGAAAACGCGGTGATCTTCGGCACGGATGAAAATTTCTTCCGCGTTTACTCCATTTACCTGCCAAAGGAAGGCCGCGGTTTCACCCCGGCCGACATCAGACATAAAGCCCGCGTCTGCCTGCTCGGGGCAGAAGTGGTGGAGGCTCTCTTCCCGCACTCCAGAGCGGTCGGCAAAGAAATACGCATCGGAGGAGAAACTTTCACCGTCATCGGACTTCTGAGCCGGCGGGGACAGCTGTTCGGCCAGAGCCAGGACAACATCGTCATCATTCCCTACACCAGCCTTATGAAATATTTTCCTTACGATATGAGCTCGCTACAGTTCACGCTCATTCCGAAAGACCCGACGAAGGTGGATGAAACCATGGAACAGGTAACCAATCTGCTGCGAGTCAGGAGAAAGGTCCCCCCGACCAGACCTGACGATTTTTCGATTTATACCCAGGAAACCCTGCTCAACCTTTACAACCAGATCACCGGCGCGGCTTACATCGTGATGATTGTTATCTCTTCCATCGGACTTCTGGTCGGTGGCATCGGGGTGATGAATATCATGCTGGTGGCCGTCAGGGAAAGAACCAGAGAGATCGGAATTCGCAAAGCGATAGGAGCCAGGCCGGCGGACATCATCAAGCAGTTCCTGCTGGAAGCGGTGGTGTTGACCGGTTTTGGCGGGTTGATCGGAATACTCGGCGGGTTTTCCGCAGCGCTGGTCATCAGAGCGGCCACGCCTCTGCCCGCAGCTATTTCCTGGTGGTCGGTTTTTCTGGGAATTTCTGTCTCCACGGCGGTAGGCCTGTTTTTCGGTATCTTTCCAGCGCAAAAAGCTGCCCGGATGGACCCGGTAGTGTGTCTTCGCTACGAGTGATTCAGCTGCCGGACACTTTTCTTTCAAAAAATTCGACCGCGGTTTTAACCGCTTCCTGAGCTCTTTCTTTTTCCGGGCTCACCAGCTCAACCAGCGTCGGACTTCCCCCGCCCTTAAGCGGCATTTTCGCCTGAAGAACAGGCATTACCTCTCTGACATCAACTTTCAGAGCATCAGCCGAAGCCACCACCAGATGAAAACCTTCTTCCCGGTCAGCCGCCAGGGCGGCCAGAACATCCGCCTGGTGAACAAGATTCAACGCCAGAAACTTTATTTCTTCCGGCGATTTATCCCTGAAATAGCCAGAGATAATACGGGAGCGATTTTGAGCGAGAATCTCTCTGGCTTCGTAAAAAGAGAGTTTTTCCTCCAGCTTTCTGACTCTTTTTTTCAGATTCCTGAGCTCGTTCAGGTTTTTCTCAGCACAGGCGAACGTCTCTGATTCTTCCGCTGAAAACAGGCGCGCGGTCGCCTGGAGCCAGCGCCGGCGGTTTTCAAACTCCCTGAGCGCCCGGATGCCGCAGACAAAGGAAAAACGAACGTTCCCGCGAATTTTTTCCTGTCTGAGAATTTTAATCAGCCCGACCTCGCCGGTTCTCCGGCAGTGGGTGCCGCCGCAGGCTGAATAGTCAAAACCGTCCACCTCGACCACCCGGATCAGTCCTGATTTTTTCGGCGGTTTCCGCAGAGGAATCGAGCCGGTTTCCTCCTCTGACAGGAAATAACTTTTCACTTCAAGGTCGGAAAAAACGATGCGGTTGGCCAGCTCTTCCACCTCCTGCAGAACCTCATCTTTTATCGAGGGAATCCCTATTTCCACCGTTGATTCTGCCTGACCGAGATGGAAAGAAAGGGTCTCTCCCCTGACCAGTTCATAAAAGGCCTGAGAAAGAATGTGCTGCCCCGTATGCTGCTGCATATGGTCAAACCGTCTTTCCCAGTCAATCTTTCCGTATACCTCGTCATCCGGGAGTTCCCTTTCCAGAAAATGGAGGATACGTCCATTCTCCTCTTCCACCCTTATCACCCTGACTTCATTCAACCAGCCGAGGTCATGCGGCTGACCGCCGGACTCAGGATAAAAAGCTGTCTGGTCTAAAACCACCACCGGGAAACCTTCCCTCATTTTCCGCTCAACCACCCTGGCCTTAAATTCCTGAAGGCAGGCATCTTCAAAATAAAGCCGCCGGGTTTCGCCTCCTGAATTATTTATCGTCATTTTTCCTCTCCGTTCAGAATATTCTTCTTTAATATACCACAGGAATACACTGCAGGCGGGACACTTCAGGTTTTAACCCCGGCTATCCGCAAAACTCTCTCAGCGGTCTTGAAATGGAGCTTGGCCACTTTTTCCAGGACCTCCGGTCCGTATTGCCGGACAAGTTTCACCCCGGCTTCCTCCACCAGCGGCGAAGCCCCTTTGGGAAGCTGGATTCCGTATTTCTCAGAAAGGTCTTTTAATTCGTACAGAAAGTGAGCCCGGGCCAGGATGGAAGCCGCAGCCACCGCCAGGTCCTCTTCGGCTTTCGTTTTCTGAACCAGACTGATTTTTTTGCCCTTTTTCATCAGGGCTTCACGCACGAAACGTTCGTCTCCAAACTTATCGGTCAGGGCTTCGGCACAGTTAACCTTCTCTAAGATATTTTCAACGGCCCGCGCGTGCCCCCAGGCTAAAAGCCGGTTGAGGTTGCGCAGATTCCTGTAAATCGCGTTGTAACGTTCAGGACCTATGGAGACTACAGAATACACATATCCCTGTCTCAGACTCCGGGCTATTTCCAGCACCCGGTTGTCGGAAAGCTTCTTAGAATCGCGGACACCGAGTTCCTGAAGAACAGGCTCCTGGCCGGCCGGCAGAAAAAATCCGGCCACCACCAGTGGACCAAAAAAATCCCCCTTCCCGGATTCGTCGGTGCCGATATGACCCTTTTCTGGCGGTATCAATTCCTGCTGAATCATGTTCTCCGCTTCTTTCCTGACAAATCATTCACAGCTTTTCTATTTTACTTTAATCGGGAGGGAGGCTGAACTGCCAGCAGAAAAAAAATTACCGGATCAATTTTTATCAAAAAACCTGTAATTCCGGTAATTTCTCAACACCGGAGATTCTTCAGATAATTATGTATGGCCAGGGCCGCTCTCCGACCATCTCCCATCGCCAGGATGACCGTCGCTCCTCCCCTGACAGCGTCGCCGCCGGCATAAACGCCTTCCAGAGAAGTAGCCATCGTCCGGTAATCCACCTCGACATTGCCCCAGCGGCCGAGCTTCAAACCGGAAAGCTGTTTTATCAGCAGGGGATTCGGACTCTGACCGATGGCCACCACCGCCAGGTCAACCTCCACTTCAAACTCAGAGCCAGGGATGGGAACCGGTCTCGGCCTTCCTGACGAGTCAAGTTCTCCCAGAGCCAGCCTCTGGAGAACCATCCCGGCCAGTCTTCCCCGCCCGTCGTCTATGAACCTTACCGGCACCACCAGAAAATTGAATTTTACTCCCTCTTCCTCCGCGTGTTTGATTTCTTCCGCCCGGGCCGGCATTTCTGCCCTCGTCCGGCGGTAAAAAATCCCGGCCATTTCGGCGCCAAGCCTGAGGGCAGTTCTGACGGCGTCCATGGCCACATTACCTCCTCCGATCACCGCCACCCGGCGTCCGCGGGGAACCGGTGTGTCATAATCAGGGAAGTCATAACCCTTCATCAGGTTTACCCGTGTCAGATATTCGTTGGCAGAATAAACTCCGGTGAGATTTTCTCCGGGAATATTCATAAACGAGGGCAGCCCGGCTCCGGTACCCAGGAAAAAAGCTCTGTAGCCAGCTCTCCTTAGATCATCCAGTGAGGCAGTCTTCCCGACGATGAAATTTGCCCTGATTTCTACCCCGAGCGACCTGACATAGTTTATCTCAGCCTGAAGAATTTGCCCTGGCAGGCGAAACTCCGGAATGCCGTAAGCCAGAACTCCACCCGGAAGATGGAGAGCTTCAAAAATTGTTACCCGGTATCCCAGCCGGGCAAGGTCTGAAGCCGCGGTCAACCCTGCAGGTCCCGAACCTATCACTGCTATTTTCTCGCTGCCAGCGCAAACTTCATTTCCCCTCCCTTCCCGGAAAATGCGGCCTTCACGCAGGCAGAGATAATCCGCGGCAAACCTTTCGAGATTTCCGATGGCCACCGGCGGTTTGCCGGCCCGGACCAGGTTGCAGTTTTTCTCGCACTGGACCTCCTGCGGACAGACTCGCCCGCAGATGGCCGGAAGGCTGTTGGTCTCCCTTATTTTTTCCAGCGCTTTCTCCAGCTCTCCGACTTCAATATATTTTATGAAGGTTGGAATATCGATGGCGACCGGGCATCCGGAGACGCAACCGGGGTTACCGCAATCGAGGCAGCGTCTGGCTTCAGTCACGGCCAGCTCGAAAGAATAACCGAGATTTACTTCCCGGAAATTCTTTATTCTTTCTTCTGACGGCTGCTCGGGCATCGGCTGCCTCTCAATGGAAAGCCTCTTCTGCACTGAAAGCTGGCGCCGGAGGGCTTTTCTCCACTCCTTCTCTCTTTCCTCCTGCCACCTGGCCACCAGCCCCGGTTCGATTTTCTCGCCCTTATTCATTTCCGCTCACCCCGATTTATCCAGAATTCGCTCTCCAGTCTGGCCAGCGCTTTTTCTTCCTCGCGCAGAAAAGCTTTCCGGCGGTGGAAATACTCAACCCAGTCGAGTTCTCTTCCGTCAAACCAGGGTCCGTCGACACAGGCAAAAAGCGTCCGGCCGCCGACAGAAACACGGCAGGCACCGCACATTCCGGTTCCGTCCACCATGATCGGGTTAAGGTTCACCAGGGTCTTCAGCCCGAGGCGGGCGCCGGCCTCGGAGATCCTGAAAAGAAGATAGCTGCAGCCGATAACCAGAATGGCGGAAATCTCTGCCTGCTCACGTTTTATCCGCGCCATCAACCCGATAAGTTCTTCTCCCGCCTCCAGGCAGTCCTGCCGGAAAAACTTCAAAAATCTATCGGAATATCTCTTGATTCTTTCCACCCAATAAAGAAAAGCCTGGCTCCTGGCTTCAGCTAAAAAAATTACCCGGTTGCCTCTTTCTTTAAGTTCTCTGGCCAGGGGATAAAGTCCGCCGATTCCATAACAACCTCCGACCAGAAGGACGGTTTCAGAAACCGGCAAATCCGGCGAACGGCCGAGCGGACCGGCCACACCCTCCACCAGATCGCCTTCTCGCAGGCTGGCCAGCTTTCTGGTGCTTGCGCCCAGATTAAGAAAAACTACCTCAACCGTTCCTCTTTCCTGGTCCCAGTCTGCGATATTCAACGGAATTCTTTCTCCCCGGCTGTCAGGAATGACCATCAAAAACTGTCCGGCTCTGGCCGAAGCGGCCACCTCCGGGGCTTCCAGCACCAGCCGGTAAACATTCGGGACAAGCCTTTCGGAAACCAGCACTCTGTTCATTGTTTAACCTTAATCGTAGCACTGATAATTCCCTGATTATAAAGTTTCAACTTAACAGAATCATCCAGAATCGGGAAAATCACCCCGCATCCGGGAAAGAGCTCCGGACTTAACCTGACTTCCAGCTCGAGCCTGCAGTCCTCAGTTTCGAGAAAAACCTTCTGCCCTTCCTCCAACCCGAGAGAACGAGCCTTGGCTTCGTTCAGCCAGAGCCAGTCAGGGTCGCTGATTGCCCGGAAACTCTCCATCTCACGGGCAAAACTCACCCCGGAATAAACGTCGAGGTTGCGACCGACGATAATCTTAATACTGCCGGAATCGGCAGCCGGGAAAACACCTTTTTCCGGCTCTTCCCCCGCCGGCCGAAACGGCAGGTAGGAAGCGGTAAATTCTTTTCGCTTCATCTCTTCTTTTAAGTAAAATTCCGGATGGTCTGCGGCCTCGCTCAACCTGAGCGGGATTCTCTCTGCCAGATTGTTTAATATTTCCTCATCCGTCATATTCCTCTGCCTTAATTCCTGTTTGCCGGAATCAAATTTCTTAAACCTTCCTATTGCCTCCACAACCAGGGTATTTTCTTCGATAAAAGTGGCTGAAGGTAAATAGACGTCAGCCAGCCCGGCCTCTGCCGTCTGAAATGGTTTCTGCACCACCAGAAATTCCGGCTTTCTCCTCAGCGGAAGGTCTCCCAGAATATAGAGGAATTTAATTTTTCCCGCCTCTATCATCCCGTCAATTTCTTCCTGGCTTTCCAGCACCCTTAACTTAAATTTCTTTTTAAGCCTTTCGGCCAGAAGACCACCGGCTGCTGCCTGAACCGGTAAAAGCCTGGCTTCAAGTTTCAAGGCGAGATTCCAGAGAGCGGTTAAATTTTCTTCCGCGGCCGGCTGACGAAGGAACCTTTCTCCAAAAAGAAAAAGCGATGGACTGGAAGAGAGAAGCAGGTCGACGGCCTTTTTTACTTTCCCCGGCTCAAGACCGGCTTCCCTGACCGACCGGTCAACAGAAATTTCTTTAAGCCTTTCTAAAAATTCATGATAACCGCGATAAAAACTCAGCCCGGGCGCCGCCTTCAGCACCGTCCTGGTTATGGCCAGAAGCGCCATGGCTTTTTTCTCCGGGTGGCATCTAAGAAAAACGTCGGCCGTCCGGGCTGATCGGTTGAGTCCGGAATCCAGCACCAGCAATCCGGCTCCACTGTTCAGGGATTTCTTAATCTCCAGCCAGAGGGTCAGACCTTCCGAAAGAATATCCAGATCAACCAGGAAGAAGCTCTTAAACTTCGGCAACTCTTCCAGGTCGAGCCGGCGTTCGATGCTTATTCCCAGACGCTCTTCTAAATCAGACAGCTTTCCATAAAAATCTCCGGGAGCCAGGTAAAAAAGATTTTTCACTCCGAGAGCTTCCGCCAGGGAATAAAAAGCCAGAAGGCTTTGAGCCGCGGCCAGGCCGGCAGAAACAAAAGCTATCTCTTCTGGCTTATACTTTCTGATTGCCTCAACCACCGCCGCCAGCGCCCGATCCCGGGAAGAGTCGCTCTGCCGGCCGTTCTGCTGGAGAAGAGGGCTGGATGGTGAAATCCGCCGGTTGAACAATTCCTTAAAGCCAAAACGTCCACGGGCACAGGCCATCCCGGGAGAGGCTGGCTTTATCCTTCTTATCGAGACATCTTCGCGGAATTCTGCTCGAAGCTCGCAGGCCGAGCTGCAGAGCTGACATATGAATGATTGTTCATATATTGAGTCTGCGGCAGCGGCGTAAACTCCCCTTTCGCTGAAGGCCGCCACCGGACAGACATCAAGGCAGGCGCCGCAGAAGCTGCATCCGGATTCCCGCAAACTGCGGTGGAAGAAGGTGTCAACAGCGATATTTTCTCCCCGTCCGGAAAAGGTCAGAACGTTTTCTCCCCGGAGCTCGGCGCAGGCTCTAAGGCATCTTCCGCAGGTAATGCAGAGATTCGGGTTGTGGATTATAAAGGGGTCGGATAACCACAGCTGCCGGTTTCTGTTTTTATAATCATAGGGAATTTTTTTATCTTCAAATACTCAATCACTTTCTGCAGCTCGCAGTCTCCGTCGCGCGGGCAGAAAACGCAGCCGCCCGTCTCCAGGGCTCTGGCCATGGTGACCTTAAGTTCCTTGCAGACATTCTTTTCGTGGCAGACCAGACAGAAATAAGGATGTTCGCTCAGTATCAGCTCCAGGATAGCTCTTCTGAGTTCTTCCAGCTCGGGTGAACTGGTGATTATCTCCAGGCCTTCTTCCACCTTAACCTGACAGGCGGGCAAAGGCTGCGGTTTACCGGAAATCTCCACCAGACATAACCGGCAGGCAGTCCGGACCGGAAGTCCTTCCAGATAGCATAGCGCCGGGATATAAATTCCATTCTTCCTGGCGCACTCCAGCACGGTCATCCCGGGCTTCGCTTCCAGCATCCGGTTGTTAATTTTAACCCTGACTTTATCCACCGAACTCATCAACCTCACTCATCCTGGACTTTAACTTTTTTCCGGGGAATCTTCCTCACCGCTGAAAATCTATCCTGACAGACAGAGTAACAGACTCCGCAACCGGTGCAGATATTCGTATCAATCTTAAGGTAACCATCTTCCAGCTCCACGATGGCCCCCGCCGGGCAGGATTCCAGGCACAGCCGGCAGAGAGCGCATTTCGAGCTGTCTATCTCGTAGGAGACAAGCGCCCGGCATACCCCGGCCGGACATTCGTTTTCGATCACATGTTTTTCAAGTTCTTCCCTGAAATACCGGAGAGCGCTCAGAACAGGATTGGGTGCGGTGCGGCCGAGACCACAGAGCGAAGCTTCCTTCATCGTCCGACCGATCCTTTCCAGAAGGTTCAGGTCTTCTGTATGGCCACGACCATCCACCATCTTTTCCAGTATGTCCACCATTCTGGCCGTCCCCAGCCGGCAGGGAGCGCACTGACCGCAGGACTCATCCCGGGCGAATTTCATATAATAAAGAGCCAGGTCAACAACGCAGGTGGAATCGTCGATGACGATCAACCCGCCGGAGCCCATTATCGTTCCAGCTTCCTGCAGGCTTTCGTAGTCAATGGGCAGGTCGAAAAGGGAAGCCGGCAGAAGACCGCCGGAAGGTCCGCCCGTCTGAACCGCTTTTATTATTTTACCGTTGGCCGGGCCGCCGCCTATTTCCTCCACCACCTCGCTCACCCTGATTCCAAGAGGAACTTCCACCAGACCGGTCCGTCGAACCTGACCGACGAGCGAAAAAATTTTTGTCCCCCGGCCAGTCGGACTTCCCACACGGGCAAACCAGGCCGGGCCTTCTTTGATGATCAGAGGAATGTTCGCCCAGGTTTCTACGTTGTTTATAACTGTCGGCCGTCCCCATAACCCCCTGACCACCGGGAATGGAGGTCTCTGGCGGGGAAAAGGCCTTCTTCCTTCGATGGAGGCAATCAGGGCGGTCTCTTCGCCGCAGACAAAAGCTCCGGCGCCTCTGACCAGTTCGAGGTGAAAAGAAAAACCGCTGCCGAGAATGTTCTCCCCCAGAAAGCCCGCCTCCCTGGCTGAAATCAGCGCTTTTTCCATCCTTTCAATGGCCAGCGGATATTCTTCTCTTACATAGACAAAACCTCTGGTGGCGCCGACGGCGTAGCCGCCGATGATCATCCCTTCCACTATGCTGAAGGGGTTGCTTTCCATCAGTCCTCGATCCATGTAAGCGCCTGGATCACCTTCGTCTCCGTTGCAGATAAGATATTTCTCCTCCCCCGGCGCTTCTCTGGCCAGCCGCCACTTCAACCCGGTGGGGAACCCGGCTCCTCCGCGTCCTCGGAGACCGGAAGCCAGAACGAGATTTACTATTTCTTCAGGAGATATTTCAAAAAGCGCTTTCTCCAGCGCCCGGAAGCCATCATGTTGAACATAACTGTCAAGACTCTCAGGGTCGAGGGTAAAATGCCGGTCGAGGAGGCGTCGGACCTGCTTCTGAAGAAAAGGAAGATCCTCCAGGTAAGGAAATATTTTCCCATCAGCATCTTCGGAATATACCAGCTCGGGAACAATTTTCCCGCCGCTGAGGGTATTCTCCACCACCAGAGAAGCTTTTTCCGGAGTGAGATTCGGGTAGAAGATTTTCTCGGGGAAAATTACCGCGTCCGGCTCAAACTGACAGAAACCATGGCAGCCGGTTACCCGAAGTTCGACGGAATCTTCAAGCCCGCGCTTTTCGATCTCATGCTTGAAAGCCTCAATCACTTCCACCGCGCCGGCCGCCCGACCGCAGCTGGCGGCAGAAACGCTCACCAGATATCTTTTTCGGCTTGAGGAGAGAAGATGTTCACGGTAGTTTCTAAGATCAGCAAGCGAGCGGAACCTTCTTTTATTCATCGTTTCTGGTCTGTAGTTTTCCTGCAATTTCTGCCAGCTGTTCAGCTCTGACCCGGCCGTAATACTTTCCTTTGACCACCACCACCGGAGCCAGCGCGCAGCAACCGAGACAGTTGACCGTCTTCAAGCTCACCCCTTTTCCCGGCTTTTCCTGACCTGGCTTCATTCCCAGAAGCCTGGTCAATTCCTCCACCAGCCGGGATGAACCGCGCACATGGCAGGCCGTGCCCTGACAGACTGTTATCTCATTTTTAGAGCCCGGCTCTGTTCTGAAAGCCGAATAAAAGGTCACCAGACCATAGATCTCGGACACCGGAACGGCAAAATACTCGGCCGCCATCCTTTGAGCTTCTTCCGTCACCCAGCCAAATTCCCGCTGCACCCGATGCAGGAAAATCATCAGGTATCTTTTCTCTGGCGGCAGGACACTCAGAAGAGCTCTGACTTTTTCTCTTTCATCTTCCTTATCTTTCATGGCTGAGAAAATCCGTATGGTTATAGACAATTTTTCCGTCGACCATCGTCAGCAAAACTTTTGTCTTTATTATTTCCGCCGGAGGTATCCGGAAAATATCGCGGTCGAGCACCACCAGGTCAGCCAGCCGTCCGGGCTCGAGCGTGCCCTTTTCCTTCTCGGAAAATTCAGCCAGAGTGGTATTGATGGTATAAGCCTTTACCGCCTGCTCCACATAAATTTTTTCTTCCGGTATCCACCCTTCAGGGTTTCTGCCGTCAAGAGTCTCTCTGGTGACGGCGGCATAAATTCCGGCCAGAGGGCTGAGAGGGGCTACCGTCCAGTCAGAACCGAAAACAAGGATTGCTCCGGCCTTCTGAAGCGAATTGAAGGCGTAAGTGGTCCTGACTCTTTCCGCACCTATCTTTTTCTCCGCCCAGCAGCCATCGTCTATCGCATGGTATGGTTGAACGGAAGCCAGAATCCCCAGCCGCCCGAATCGCTCTATGTCGCTCTTTCTCAGGTGCTGACAGTGTTCGATGCGCCAGCGCCGGTCCCGGGAAGGATTTTCTGAAATTATTTTCTCCATAAGGTCAAGGATGATGGCGTTAGCCCTGTCTCCGATGGCGTGGATGGCCACCTGAAGACCGGCCTGATCAGCCTGACGCAGTCTCTTTTCCATGATGCCTTCCGGAAACATATGAGAAGCCAGCAACCCGTAAGCCTGCGGATCGTCTGAATACGGATCAAAGAAAAGAGCGGTGCTCGAACCGAGAGAACCGTCGACAAAACCTTTCAGCCCGGCCAGCCGCAGAAAAGGATGACCGAAACCGGATTTAATTTTAAGACGCAGAAAATTCTCAATCTCCGTAATCGGGAAATAAACATAGAGCCTGGCTGTCAACTCTCCAGCCCGCAGAAGTTCCTGGTAAATTTCAAAACTCGAGGCATCCGACATATCATGAATGGAGGTGACTCCATTTGCAGCCGCTTCCCGGAGAGCTGCCCTGACCGCCTCCTTCTTTTCTGCCAGCGAAGGCTCAGGAATTACCCGGTAAACCAGGTCGGCGGCAGCATCTTTCAAAATCCCCGTTGGCTCGCCGGTGGCCGGATCCCTGACTATTTCTCCGCCGGGAGGCGAAGGGGTCTTGCGGTCTATTCCGGCCAGCTTCAGAGCCAGGCTGTTTACCAGCACCATGTGCCCGTCAAAGCGGTTGACGCAGACCGGATGTTCCGGAGTTACCGGGTCTATCCAGTCCCGGGAAGGGAGAACCGGCGGGGAGAACTGTTCATGATCCCAGTCACCGTTAAGAATCCAGGAGCCCGGCGGAAGATCTTTCGCTCTGGCCTCAATCCGGCTGACAAACTCTTCCCGGCTCCGGCAATCGCGAAGTTTGACCGAGCGCAGGGCCAGACCACCGTTCAGAAAATGAGTGTGCCCGTCGATAAATCCCGGCAGCACTCTTCTTCCTCCAAGATCTATGATCCTTGTTCCCGGACCTGCCAGTTTTTTAATCTCATCGTTACGACCCGCTTTGATTATTCTGTTCTGGACTATGGCCAGAGCCTCCACTTCAGGAGACGAAGACGAACCCGTCCAGATTTTTCCGTTTATCAGGATTAATTCTGCCATTTTTCCTCCGGATTGACTGCAGGCGGTGAAAATAAAAATTCCGCCTGTTATTATTAAAGCGATGAAAAGGAATTTTTTCATGGTCCTTGATTTCAGATGCCCTGCTCCTTTAACTTCAACTTTAAGTTTATCATCTGCCCTTCCAGACAGTGTCATCTTACTCGCTTACTAACATCATATCTCTTAGCCGGGTTGTTTTCATCCTCTTCCTTCAGCCTCCGGCTGGACCTTGAGCTCCACCGCTGACAGGTCTTCCGGAATAAAAAGACGACCTGAGTAATTCTTTCTGATCTCCGCTTCAATTTCAGAGAGGCTGAAACCGAGGTCGCTGAAAAAATGGCAGGGAATGAGAAATTTAATTCCCGATTTTTCTGCTGCCTCTCCCAGCTCCAGGGAATGGCTGTGCATGGTTTTCAGAAACGGCATCACTTCAAAATAGCGAGACGGAGTGCTGCAATCATGGATCAGACAACCTGTTCCGGCGGCCATTTCCAGAAGGGGCTGATGGACCGGCGTGTCTCCGGAATAAATTATCTTCCCTTCAGGTGTCTCCAGCCGGAAAGCCAGTGAAGAGGAATGATGCGGCACGACCATCCCGGTAACTCTGATTTCTGGAAAGAGCTCGACGGTCTTCCCGGATTCCAGCGGAAAAGGCTGCAGCCGGAACCTGATTTTCTCCTTTCTTAACCTGAATAAATCCAGAAGCCGCAGGCAGAATTCCACCGTCTCCGCCGACCCGACCAGTGGAATGGATTTTTCCTCGAGCATCAGGCTGTGGACCAGAGCCGGCAGACCGTAAACATGGTCAGCATGTACATGGCTTATGAAAACAGCGGTAAGTTCTTCCGGCCGGTAACCGGCACTGAATATCTTGCGGTTGAGAGAGCCAGGAGAATCAAAAAGGAAAAGCTGCCCGGCCGTTTCCACCAGAAAACTGGTGTTGTCGCGCGAAGCAGTCGGCACCGCTCCGCCGGTTCCAAGAAAAGTTATCTTCATAATTTTCCTCAGGAAATTTAGAAAGACTTTTTATAAAAAATTTTCACGAATAAATCAACCGGCCAGAATAACCCGGGGCACGAAATTTAGGTGAAATGAGCCTTAATAAAAACCAAGGCAAGGGAAGACAGCGATTGATTATCTTCCGGGAGCGAAAGAAGACCCTGTGGCGGCGAAATCCAGAGTAAAAAAATTGAGGCAAAGTCAGTCAGCGAGTCTCCCGGAATTTGTTCCCGCAAATGATTTTCAGACAGAAGGAAATTGACAGCCTGATTGGCCTGAGGTAAATTTTAGCCTTGTTTTTCGATAAATTTTTCAAGCCAGGAAAAAATGGAAACCAGAAAACTCCGAGTATCTTCCCCCGGACGAATTTGCCTTTTCGGAGAACATCAGGATTACCTTGACCTGGATGTTATCGCCGCGGCCATCAGCCTCAGGTTCCAGGTGGAAGGCAAACCCCGTGGTGACCGCAAATTTCGCCTGAACCTGCCTGATACCGGCGAAAAGGAAGAGTTTATTCCGGAAGGCGAACTCCCCTACTTAAAGCCGAGACATTATTTGAGGAGCGCGGTGAATCTGATTCTCCGCCTGGGAGGCCGTTTTTCCCACGGCTGGGAGATAAACATGCACGGCGAAATACCCATCAACGCCGGAACCTCAAGTTCCTCAGCGATGGTGGTGGCCTGGACGGCCTTTCTGCTCGAAGTAAGCGGGCAGCCGAAACTCGCGGCTGATCCGGAAAAAGCGGCCGAGCTCGCCCACCGGGCTGAAGTTCTGGAATTTCGTGAACCCGGGGGGAAAATGGACCATTACACTTCAGCCCTCGGCGGCACCCTCTGGATACAATTTTCCGGTGGACTCAAGATAACCAGGCTCAGTTCACCCCCGGGAACTTTTGTCCTCGGTGATTCCCTGGAAAAAAAGGACACGACCGGGACTCTGGGCTCGGTGAGGGAAAGGGTGACCGCCGGGATCAGGATACTCCGCGAGGAAAACCCGGAGGTTGACCTGAAAACCATCACCGAGGCTGAATTCCTGCAACTCAGCCGGAACCTGCCTCCGGAAATAAGAAACCCGCTTCACGGCGCCATTCTCAACCGTGACCTGACAAAAGAGGGGCTGAGAATTTTTCAGAGGGAAACCTTTGATCCGGAAGAATTCGGCCGGCTGCTGAACGAACATCAGAAGGTTCTCAGGGAGCTTGTGGGGATTTCCACCCCGAAGATTGACCGGATGCTCCGGGCAGCTCTGGAGGAAGGCGCGCTCGGCGGTAAAATCAACGGTTCGGGCGGCGGCGGCTGCATGTTTGTCTATGCCCCCGAGAATCCAGAAAAAGTCGCCCGGGCCATCGAAGAATGCGGAGGCCGACCTTACCTTGTCAGGATCGATTCAGGACTGCAGATAGAACAATTCTCCTGAGCCCATTAAATAGACAAATCATTATTTTTTTGTAAAATATTTATTGACAGTGCTGGTTTTTACTCAATTTGATTCTTAGCAGCGGAGATTTTTATCAGAAAGTAAGGAGGACAGATGATCGAAGCCACCAGAATAAGAAAAGGGATGATCATCAAACATGAAGGCCAGCTCTACCGGGTCCTCGATTATCAGCTCATCACTCCGGGTCGCTGGAAAGCCATGGTGCAGACAAAACTGAGAAACCTCAAAGATGGTACCCAGACAGAATATCGCTTCCGTTCGGAAGAAAAAGTGGAACAGGCCTATCTGGAAGAAGTCGAAGTCGTTTATCTGTACCGGAGCGGAGACGAATTCTATTTTATGAACCTCCAGACCTATGAACAGATCAAGCTCGACCTGGAGGCCATCGGCGAAGGGGTAAATTACCTGCTTCCGGACATGACTCTGACCATTGAATTTTACGAAGGCCAGCCGGTCGGAATACACCTGCCGAACACGGTTGACCTCAAGGTAATAGAAACTGAACCGGTGTTGAAAGGAGCCACCCAGACAGCAACCACCAAGCCGGCAAAACTGGAGACCGGTCTGGTCATTCAGGTGCCACAATTCATAAAGGAAGGTGACGTCATCCGGGTGGATACCCGCGAGGAAAAATACCTGGAAAGAGTTAAAACCGGATAAAACAGCAATCAATCGCCATCGACGATTTCAAGCGCTTGGTTATCTATAGCAAAATATAATTCTTCCACAGGAAAATTTGCCCGCTCAGAACAACCAGCCGCCACTCTTAAACCGGACAGCTTCCTGTTGAAAAAGCCCAAAATCCCGGCTAAAACCGGTGCTGGTAAATCCCCACATTGCCAAAGCTGTCCTTAACTCTGATCACCAGCAGATTATCCGAACCGGCAGGAACTTTAACCGTGAAGCGGAAGCTTTCGCTGCGAGAATCGCAGATGCCGTCCACGGGAAAAACCACCTGCCAGTTTCCGGGTTTTATCAGGGATTTAACCTCTTCGATGTAGGAATAAGAATCTTCAGCCATAAAACTTACCTCAAGGCCGTCGCGCACCGCGGTCGCCTGAAAATTTTTTACCTGCGGAGGAGCATTATCTATCACCAGCGGCGGACTGACCTTTTCCGTTTTCTTTTCAGTTCCCGGAGGATTTGAGGGCAGGTCGGAAGCCTCCACCTTCAACCAGTAAGTACCATCCGGAAAATTTCTGGTGTCAAAAGAAAAGATTTTGCCTCTGGTTTTTTGCTGCAAAAGCCGCCAGACATTATCGCCCTCTCTTTGAATATAAACATTAAAAATGAGATTATCCTGATTCTCATCCGAAGCTTCCCACTTTATCGTCCTGAATCCCTGACGTTCGTCTTTCTTAGGAGAAAGATAAATTTCCTCTTCTCCCTTGCTGGAAAGAGCTTCAAACGAAGATTCATCCAGGCCGAGAATGATATCTTCATGTTCCAACGGTTTTAAGAAAACCTGATTCGGCGGGAGTACTTCCAGCTTCTCGATAACCGGAGCCACGTTCGCCTGAAGGTAAAAAACGATGATTCTTTGAACGCGCGGCGCCTGCTGTCCGCTCTGGCTCTTAAGGCTGACCTTCAGCTGGAGAAAGAGCCCCCGGGGACTTAGAATTTTTTCATCCGGCCGACTGTACGGCGGAGACCAGTCAGACCAGGTATCGTCAGGCTCACCCGTATTTCCGGTTCTTGACTGCACCTGAACCGAGGCTCCCGACGGGAGCTCAGCCTCCCAGCTGATCCTTCCCCAGCTGGAAATTATTCCTGCATCGAGCACCGGGCTGAGATATTCCCCGGCAAAGCTCTGCCCGAGCTGGAGCAGACCGAACAGGCAGGGATTGTTTCCGAGAATGTGAATCTGCTTATCGAACTGATAGAGCGCAAAAATCTGCTCCGAACTTTCCTGAGTGAGGAGTTCCACCCCACCCTGACGATCTATGGCATAAAGGCGTCCGCGGTTTCCCGTCCCCATTATCAGTTTCTGCGACCCGGCATCATAGATAAGTCCGTAAACCATTTCTTCGGTTGAACTCCAGAGTTTTTTAGAAAGACCGTCCGGAGCAATCTGAAACACTGCCCCCTGGACCCTGGCGCCAGACCTGCTCTCCGGCGTGACCACGTCAGAATCCGAATCATCGAACAATTTCACCCCGGAAATCTCCACACTTACTTCAGTTTCGGTTTTTGCCCGGCGTGAAGCTGGCGTTGAGCTAACGGCCGAGGCCTTTCTCGAAGGTCCACCGCTGGCTGAAACATAAATATAACCTTCTCCGCCGATGACCACATTTCTTATCTCATCGTATCCGGAATCAAAGAGAACGCTGGCCCGGCCGGAGGAAGAAATTTTATAAAGCCGTCCGGGTCCGCCGCTTCCGGCCAGGAGGTCTCCCGCAGGGGTTTTCACCAGAGACAATATGTGATTATCTCTCGCTCGATAAAGAAGCTTGCCGGCTCCGGCCGGGTTGATTTCGTACACCCCGCCGCTTTCCCCGACCGCTGCCAGCAGATTTCCGCCTTCGACCAGGAGCAGCTGCCAGATATATTTTGATTGCGGATTGAAAAATTCTTCTCCCTTTCCTCTGCCGGTAATTTTATAAATTTTACCGTTCGGTGAGGTCCCGGCATAAAGCACTCCTTTAGAATCGACGGCCAGAGCGGTCACGTCAAGTTCAGCCGCCTGAAAATACAATTCTGGTTTTTTATCGCGGCTGATTCGATAAATTTTCCCCCCGTGACCGGTGCCCAGGAAGAAACTGCCGTCTGGTGCTTTGGCCAGCGAGAGGTAGAATTCTTCGGTCGGAAGATCAATCTTTTCCACTCCGGGTCCAATCGATAAAACCCCATCTGAGGTCAGAGAGGTTCCGGAAAATTTTCCCCGAAGAAAATCTTCCCTCGACCGCAGTTCCCATTTCCTGGGAACCACCGCCTGCAGCTGGCTGACCGCCAGAAGCACTGCGATAAATTTAACCAACAACAAAAGTCTTTTTTTCATTTCCCTGCGCATCCTTTCCGGTTTATATTAATTTATCTTTCGGAGATCGCTACTTTTTTATTCTCACCGGAACGGTCACCGCCCCGCGAAAGACATAGGGCACCGGAAGCTGATATTCAATCAGGGTTGAGCGGCTGATCTCCGTCAGACCGGGAGTTGAGGCCCGGGGAGAAAGAAACATATTTTTAAGACTCGGTGGAAGGTTAGGAAGCTCCTCACCTTTAAGAAAGAGCCCTGGCCTCGGAGCGACCACCTTGAAATAAATACGGTTGTTTTTCCTCAAATTGCCCAGCAACCTGATCAGCTGGTCCAGGCTTCTTGGCCGGAAATCCTGAATCCGGTAAAGGCTTCTTTCGAGCTGCTGAATGTATCCGGCTTCCGCCACCACCAGCTGAAATTCAGTTCCTGGAGGAAGCGAAGGCGTCAGAAATTCCACCTCCTCACTCTTGAGCTCGTTGTTGTACGTCCGGAAGTAGGTTTTAATTTTGATCACTTCGCCAGGTTGAACTTCATACCTGTCCAGCAGCACTTTTTCCAGATTGGCCATCCTGGGCTGCTCCACCACCCTGATTTTCACTTCTATTTGATTTATAGTGAGATCTTTAAACTCGTTGTTCTTGAGCATATAAACGACAGCTGCCACCAATCCAGAAAGACCGGTGCTGGCCGTGTCCATGTTTCCGCTGAAAAGGTCTTCCAGATGAACCGTCCTGGCGCCTTCCAGGAAAATATCGGCTTCAAAATCCGCTGAAAGCTGGCCATATGAACGCTCTTCGGAGGTCAGCAGGGTATACAGAGCCATATTTATCAGAGCCGGAGTCAGAACCTGGTCGTTCACCAGCTTCAGTTTGAATTGTTTCCGAACGACCGGACTTTCCTGAAGCTCAATGTTGAGCGGAATATAACGCGGAAGGGTTCCAGCTTCAGCCAGAAGACCGCTGGTGCGATCCTGCACTACCCGGCCGATTAACTTTCCGGTTGAAGCCAGTTTGAAAGAACTCTGCAGGCTGGGAACGACCGTCATTACCTCTGCCGTGGTCAGCCCGTAATCGACAGGTCCGAGATTATAAAAAGGATGTCCGAGAGCGAGTATCTTCTGCCCGTCCACATAGGTAACCGTGCCGACAGCCGTCAGGTCCAGGTCGCCTGAAATGAGCTGGATGCCGACAGCCTGACCTTCACTCAAAGAAATCGGTTCAGGTTTAAGCTTCAGGGTTTGAGGCGAAATCGCTACCATTCCGAGAACTGGCTGAAAGTTATGCTGGCTGAAAAAAGTCTGAAATTGTTTGAAGGATCTTTCGGAAAAACCTGAAAAAATAAGAGGAATTTTTACTGGAATGAAAGCTTCATTCAGACCCGGACTCTCTGCCCTCGGCCAGCTCTTTTCCGCATAAAACCGGCCGAGTTGTTCCTGGCTGTATTCGCTCAGGTTTATCTCAGGGAAACCCCCGCCCGGTCTTCTGACGCTCTCAGCAGATCTGATGAGAGCCAGCATTTCTTCAATCGGTGTAATGCCGGCTATGGCTTCCCGGGCAAAAGCGTAACTGAAAGCCACCGCCCCGATGAGCTGACCGTCGATGTAGACCGGGCTGCCGCTCATCCCGGCCACCACTCCGGTGTTTTCCAGGCCAAGCCCCCGCAGCCTGGCCAGAATCACATTCCGGCGGGGCTGGACGTTTTCCATAATCCCGAGAATTTCCACCTGAAATTTTTCAACTTTCTGCCCGGCAAAAACGCTGCGACCCTCTCCTTTCATCCCGGGCTTCACCTGTGACAGCGGCATGATGGTGGTCGGGCCGGCTTCGACCGCAGGTGAAAGGGCTGCCCACAGGAAAATAACAATTGAAACAGCGAAATAAATCCTCAGTCTTTTTACCTGAGAGCTAAACGACATTCCAGACCCCTAAGGGTAATGATGCTCATGGTATTATCCCGAGCGCCCGGCCGCATTTTTCAAAAGCAGCCAGAATAATTTGCAGTTCTTCATCAGTGTGATTGGCAGAATAACTTGTCCTGATAAGAGCCTGGCCGTGAGGCACAGCCGGGTGGATAACCGGAGTGGTGAATATTCCTTCATCCCTCAGGGCCTTCCACATAGCGAAGCATTTTTCATCGTCACCGATGACAATCGGAATAATCGGCGTCTGGCTTGGACCGGTGTTGAAGCCCAGTTTCTGGAAGCTTTCTCTCATAAAATTAGTTACCTGCCACAACCTTTCTCTTCTTTCCGGCTCATTTTCGATGACTTCCAGCGCAGCCAGCACGGTGGCCACAGAGGCGGGGGTGGCTGCGGCGCTGAAAATCAGCGAGCGCGCATGGTGTTTGATGTAATTAACCACTTTTCTGGCGCCGACCACAAACCCTCCGATCGAGACGAAAGATTTGCTGAAGGTTCCCATGATCAGGTCAACTTCATCTTCAAGGCCAAAATGTTCGGCCGTCCCCCGTCCATTCTTGCCGAGCACTCCCAGACCATGGGCATCATCAACCATTACCCTGGCTCCATACTTTTTCGCCAGCGAAACAACGCCGGGCAGGTTGATGATGTCGCCCTCCATGCTGAACACACCATCCACCACAATCATTTTGCCTTTATTGTCAGGAATTTCCGCTAGAACTCTTTCCAGATCCTCCATATCATTATGCTTGAATTTTTTCACTTCTGCCCTGGACATGCGGCAGGCATCTATGATGCTGGCATGGTCCATACGGTCGGTTATGACCACATCATCCTTTCCGGCCAGCGCGGTGATAATTCCCAGATTGGTCTGATAGCCGGTGGAAAAAGTCACCGCCGCTTCTTTTTTCATAAACCTGGCCAGTCTTTCTTCAAGGATTTCATGAAGGTCGATAGTCCCGGTCAGAAAACGTGAGCCGCAGGTAGCCACTCCATATCTGTCGATGGCCTCTTTGGCCGCCTGCTTGACCTTCGGGTGGTCAATCAGTCCGAGATAATTGTTCGAACCGGTTAAAATCATCTCCCGGCCTCTAACCTTCACTCTGTTACCCCTGGCTTCAGAAATCGGGGTAAAGTAAGGATAAAGACCGGCTGCTATGACCTCTTCGTCGCGAGTAAACTGGTAACACTTGTCAAAAATGTCCATCTTTTCCTCCTGACATCTCACCTGAATTGTTTCCTCAGGCTCATTATTTAAATTTTTTTCAAACCTTTTTCAAGCCGGATTGACCGTTCGTCGCGCCTGTTCTAAAATCTCCACATGATTTCCCTGGTCACCGGAGCTACCGGCTTTATCGGCAGCCGTCTCGTCGAAAACCTTCTTGACCGGGGGCATCAGGTTTATGCCCTTGTCCGCAACCCGGCGCGACTTAACTGGCTTCAGTCAGCCTCCGATTTAACATTGCTCAGAGGAGACCTTTTCTCCCTGCCGCCGCTTCCGTCCGACCTGGAAGTGGTTTTTCATCTGGCCGGCCTGACCAAAGCTCTGTCAAAACGCGATTATTATACAGTAAATAAGGAAGGCACGGCAAGCTTGCTGAAAAAACTTGAACAGAGCGGATTGAGACCGCGTTTCGTCCACCTGAGCAGTCTGGCCGCAGGCAGTCCTTCAATCGACGGGAAACCGGTTTCAGAAGACGATCCACCATCACCCGCCTCCCCCTACGGTCACAGCAAACTTCTGGCAGAAAAAGAAGTTCTGGCCAGAAAAGACCGGATGGAAGTGGTCATTCTGAGAGCTGCAGCCATCTATGGACCCCGCGACCAGGACTTCCTCCAGTACTTTCAATCGATAAACAAAGGCTGGCTGCCGACCTTCAGCCGTCCTTTGATTATGAGCCTTTGTTATGTGGACGACCTGGTCAGGGCTATGATAGTGAGTGCCACGGCATCCGTAGAAAGCGGCAGGATATACAATGTGGCTGACCCGGTTCCCCGCACCTGGGAAGAAATAGGTCTGGAAGCTGCCCGCCTTCTCAAAAAGAAAGTCAGAATAATTAAATTTCCACTCTGGACGGTCAAAATGGCAGCCGGAGCTTCCGAAGTTTTTGCCAGGATTTCAGGCAAACCCGGTCCGCTTAATCTCAGCAAATATCGGGAGCTGGAAAAATCAGCCTGGGTGGCTGACGTCAGCAAAATAAAAAAGGAACTGGGGTTTGAAACGACCTGGCCTTTTGAACGAGCGATGGAAATTACCATATCATGGTACAGGGAAAACGGATGGCTTTAAGAATTCCTCTTTATTATTTCCACTTTTTCTGATAAAAATTTAATTCCTTAAATAAATAACAGGAGTCATCATCAATGGCAGAGATCAGAACAGTTATAACAGGAATCGGGCATTATGTGCCTCCCAGGGTGGTCACCAATTTCGACCTGGAAAAGATGATGAACACCTCTGATGAGTGGATCAGGGAAAGGACGGGAATTATCGAACGCCACTGGGTCGAGCCGGGAGTCGGCACCTCGGACCTGGCAACAGAAGCGGCGATCAGAGCTATTGAGAACGCCGGCATAGACAAATCTGAAATTGATTTCATAATAGCCGCCACTCTTTCTCCTGACCATTATTTCCCCGGGATCGGAGTGATGGTCCAGGCGAAGCTGGGTCTGGGAGAAATCGGTGCCCTGGACGTAAGAAATCAGTGCTCGGGATTCATCTACGCGCTCTCAGTGGCTGATCAATACATCAGGACCGGCACCTGCAAAAAGATTCTGCTGGTGGCGGCCGAAGTGCAATCGGCCAATCTGGACTTCTCGGATGAAGGGCGGGACATGGCTGTTCTCTTTGGAGACGGCGCCGGAGCTGTCATTCTCGAACCTAACACTTCGGGCGACGGCCGCGGCGTTCTCTCCTGCCACCTTTTCTCAGACGGACGGTTTGTCAGCGAGCTGTGGATGGAAAAACCGTCCTCCAGGGACAATCCCACCTTCCAGCCCGAGTTTTTCGCCCAGGGCAGATTTTATCCCAGGATGAACGGAAGGATGGTATTCAAGAACGCCTGCGAAAAAATGCCCCAGGCAGTGCTTTATGGCCTGAAGCAACTGGGCCTGACCATTGATGACGTGGATTATCTTATACCCCATCAGGCCAACGACCGGATTTCTCAGATGGTGGCCAGAGGATTGAAAATTCCGGAAGAAAAGGTGATTAGAAACATAAGCCGATACGGTAACACCACAGCCGCTTCCATCCCGATAGCTCTTTCGGAGGCAGTTCAGGAAGGTCGGATAAAACCAGGCATGCTGATTGCGCTGACCGCTTTTGGAGCGGGCTTCACCTGGGGTTCAGCCTTTATCAGGTGGTAAAATATTTTTGGTGATTGATATTAAAAATAAAAATATGTTATCCTAATTTTTTGAAAACGAATGAGGCTTTTGCCGGTTAATAAATCGTAGGAGGTATCAGGAATGAAGAAGACAAGACTTTTTGTCCTGGCCTGCACGTTGTTCATTCTTTTTCTGCCACTCGGGCAGGCCATAGCCCAGAGCTCGGAGGATGCCAAATTCCAGAAGGTTCTGGAAACCTATCTCGACGAATACTGGAAATTTTATCCGACCCAGGCCACCATTGCCGGCTACTATAAGTACAATGACCGTCTGGAAGATCCGAGCGAAGCCGCTGTCGATAAAAGAGACGAGATTCTCAAAAAAATAAACAGCGACATCATCAAGATCGACCGGGCAAAACTTTCCCCCGAAAATCAGCAGGCGTTGAACATCCTCTTTGATTACATCGACCTGGAGTTTGTCAACCTGGAAAACCTGCTTCCCTGGGATTACAACCCGCTTTTTTATAACAACATTATCATTAACAGCATCCACTCCCTTCTGACAAAAGACTTTGCTCCTGTTGAGGCCAGAGTGCGCAGCGCTACGGCCAGGCTCAAAGCGATGCCCACACTGTTAAAAAGAGCCAGAGAGAACTTAAAAACACCGGCTCAGATATACACCGAAACCGCCCTGAAGCAAATGCCCCACATTATCAATTTCTACAAAAATGAAGCACCCGCTCTGGCTGAAGGCGCTTCCACTCCGGTGAAGGATGCTTTTATAGCTGAGCTCAACAGGGTAATCCCGTTGCTCGAAGATTATCAGAGATTTCTCCGGGCTGAAATCCTTCCTAAATCCACGGGCAATTTCCGTCTCGGGCCTGAGGTTCACCGCCGGATGATCCAGAGACTGTCCGGTTCAGCCATCAGCCAGGAAGAACTGGCAGCCCGGGCTCAGACCGACGTGAAGAACATCCGGCGCGATATGTTTCTGGTCTGCATTCCGCTGCATAAAATGATGTACCCGGAGATCGATATAGAACAGATCCCCGGAGATAATCCTGATGTTATCTGGAACAAAGTTATCAAAAACGTCTTTGATAAACTAAAGGATTTCCATCCAACCAGAGAAGAACTGATCAGCAGAATAAGCGCCTCGGCTGAAAACATCAAGAAATTTAATCAGCAGACCCACCTTTTCCCTGTTCCCGAAGAAACTCTGGAAATTAAGAGCATGCCGGGCTATTTTGCCGGGCTGTCTACCTTCAGGTTGACCGGGCCCGGTGCCTATGATACCCGTGGTCAGTACATCCTGGAAATTGCCCCTGTTCCGGAAGACTGGTCCGATCAGAAAATCAACAATTATCTTGAAGAATATAACAATTACTACCTGGAAGTGATGACTGCTCAGAACGTATTTCCAGGGAGCTTTGTTCCCCTGGCTCTAACCAGAAAAGCTTCCAGTCTGGTGACCAGAATATATCCAAACCCGGCGCTGCTTATGGGCTGGCCCATCTATGTCCAGGAGCAGATCCTTTATTCAGGTTACGGATATTACGACCTGAGACTCAGATTAAACCAGCTGAAACTTATGCTGAAAACAGTGATGGATTTTCAGATGGACCTCAACATACACCAGGGTGGAATAACCAAAGAGCAGTTCATGAGATACCTGACTGTTACCGGCTTCCAGACTGAGGCCGAAGCTGAAAGGAAATGGGAATATCTGGTGCTCAATCCGGGTTCCGGCGCTCTTCCCTACATCGGTCTTCAGGAAATCCTCGACCTGGAAAAAGACGCCCGGAGAACCAAAGGAGATGCTTTCAACCGGGTTGAATTCATAAAGAAACTGCTCTCGAACGGCGCCCTGCCGCCAATTCAGTTGAGATCCCGCATACTTAACTGATGAAATGAAAAAAAAAGAGGAGGGACTGAAAAAAGCCCTCCTCTTTTTTTATAATTGCCCTGATATCAGAAAATAATCCGAAAAGGCGTTAAATAGAAATGAATATTTCTGTTTCCCTGGTGGATTCTCATGCTCATCTTGATATGCAGGAGTTTAATCCTGACCGCCAGCAGGTAATTGAACGCGCGCGACGGTCTGGCATCCACCGGATACTCTGCCCGCTCGACCTCTCCTCTGAAGAAAGCCTGCGAATCGGATTTGAGCTGAGCCAGAAAAATCCTGACATTTTGCTGGCGGCCGGAATTCATCCTCATCAGGCCAGTCAGTTGAAAACGTGTCATCTTGATAATCTTAAAAAACTCGCTAAAGAAAATAAGATCCTGGCTGTGGGAGAAATCGGCCTCGATTTTCACTACAACTTCTCATCGCGGGATAAACAGCTGGAAGCCTTTAAGCTCCAGCTTGAGCTGGCCACCGAGCTCGGACTTCCAGCGATCATCCACAGCCGGGAAGCGGAGAAAGAACTTCTGGAATTGATTCCAGACCCAGGATTTTCTCCTGGTGGGATCCTTCATTGCTTCACAGAATCCTACGAAACCGCCAGAAAGATGATAGACAGGGGTTTTCTTATCTCCTTTTCTGGCATCCTGACTTATCCGGGGGCTGAACAGATCAGGGAGACCGCCAGAAAACTGCCTCTCGACCGCTTGCTGGTGGAAACCGATTCGCCTTACCTGACTCCTCTCCCGGAAAAGAAGAAATACAGAAGAAATGAACCCGCTTTCATCTTGTCCACCGCTCGCCTGCTGGCTGAACTGCATAAAATAACCTTAGAAGAACTGGCAGAAATAACCGGAGCCAATTTTTCCCTCCTCCTGAAATTGAAAAAACAGACTCCTGATGTTAAGATGTAATAACTCAAGATAATAGCTCTAATTATGACAGGAAGTTTTTTGCTGCCACAACCGCCAGAAAAAATACCTGAACTTGAAGAAATTTTTCTCCCGGTAAAAAAAGACCTGGCCTCGGTAGAAAGGATTCTCCGGAGCTGGCCTAAAGCCACTCCGGTGGTTTTGCGTCGCCTGACCGCTGGAGCCATCCGCCGACAGGGCAAGCTGATCCGCCCGGGCATTCTACTGCTCATCGCCGGCCATCTTGGAATCAGCCAGAGAAAAAGAGCGGCAGTTCTGGCCGCAGCCGTCGAAACCATGCATTTAGCCAGCTTAATTCATGACGATATCATCGATCGTTCGGCTTTCCGCCGCGGGGTGAAGACAGCCCTGGAAAAATTCGGGCCTGATTTCAGCCTTCTTCTTGGAGATTTTCTGTTTGTCCATTCTCTGGCAACCTCATTTTCTGTGAAAGACCCCGCTATCACGGCTCTCCTGGCTGAAGCCGCGAGGGAGATGATCGAGGGAGAAACGGAAGAACTGGCCAGCAGTTACAACTTCAACCTCAGCCAGAAAAAATACATGAAAATAATCGCGAAAAAGACGGCCACTCTTTTCCGCACCACCTGCAGGTTAGCCTGCCGGCTGGGGAAAGCTTCTTTAAGGGAAACGAGAGCTCTGGAAAATTACGGTTTTAACCTGGGCCTGACCTTTCAAATCATAGATGATTTGCTCGATATCACAGGCGACCCGAAAAAAACAGGTAAGCCCGTTTTTTCCGACCTTAAAGAAGGAAGAATAACCCTGCCCCTGATCATCGCCCTGAAAAAATCAGATGACCGGGGCAAAGAAGAATTAAAAAGGCGTCTGGAACATTTCAAAAACAACCCGGAACCGGAAATTCCCGGTCTGATACTGGACTGGCTCAAAAAAAGCGGAGCTCTCGAGGACACCTTAAACCAGGCTTTTATCCAGGCTGAAAAAGCCAGAGCCTCTCTCAAAATCCTGAATCCGACAGCACATAGAGAATCTCTGGCCAGATTAATTGATTTTGTCCTCTGGAGAAATAATTAGGGAGAATTTATCGGCAATGATTGAAACCGAGGTTAAGATAAAAATTTCTGACATAAAAGAAACCAAAGAGAAGCTTCTGGCCGTCGGCTGCCAGGTGGATCGTGAGTTCTATCGAGAACACAACATATTTTATGACTTTGCTGACGGAAGGCTGGAGAAAAGCCGGCAGGCCCTGCGCTTGAGGAGGATTGAGCGCAAGGCATTTCTTACCTTCAAGGGACAACCGCAAAAGTCCAGGTCCTTTAAAGTCCGGGAGGAATACGAAAGCGAGGTTAAAAATTACAGGAATATAAGAAAAATACTCAAAAAACTCGGTTTGAGACCGACTTTTGAATACCGGAAGAAGAGAATGCTTCTGCGCCGGGGCAGGGTAAAAATCTGCCTGGATATCACCGAAGTTGGCAATTACCTTGAACTTGAAGGGAAAAGAAGCGATATCGTCAAATTGGCCCGGCAGCTCGGTTATTCAAGAAAAGATTTTATCAAACTGGACTATGTGCAGATGATCATAGAAAAAAGGCAGCGGGATCAGAGTTCTTCTTCACCAAAATCCTCTTCCTCTTCTTCCTCTTCTTCTGGAAACTCTTCGAGTTCCTCTTCGGAAAATTCTTCCTCCAGCTCTTCCGGTTCCTGACCTTCGTATTCGGACTCGAGTTCTGCCTCACCGCCTATCAGCGGTATGGATTCTGTCAGCAAAAATTCTTCTTCCGCCCTTTCTTCCTTCTTAAAAGGCAGAATTTCATACTTGATCGCCCCGGATTTGACTTCTTCCTGAGCGACACGAATCGGGTTTCGTGATTTTGACTTTATCTTTGGCCTTTCGCCTTTCAAGAGTTGTCTGGCTCTCTGAGCGGCCACTATCACAAAACGAAATTTGCTGTCAAAAGTATTTTTTTCCAAGGATGGTAATCTCCTTTTAGAAAATCTGACGAAACTGGTTATAAAAGATAGCAGATTCGGGGGGAAATATCAAGATAGTTTTCTGCCATTTCTCCAGCATCCAACAACCTGCAAAATGAGCAACTGAATCTGCGGATTTCGGTCACAGGCAGACACATGGTATCCAGGCAGGGGGCAAAGTTTTTGATGGAGGTCGGTGAGTTTTTCCAGCTGGATTACGGGAAAGAGCGCCACCTGTTTTGAGATCTTCATCTGTGTCCTCAGCTTCCTTTGAGGTGTCATACCCGGCGTCGAGTGATATCGCCTGGTATTATACATGAACTGCCATCTCAAAGCTCTGAAGTAAAACTCTTTTAGATCCGCACTGCGTTCTATCTGCGGGAGGTCAAATTCGTTATCATCGCTCTGAGGCGAACGCTCGACGAAGGCCTGATACTCTTTCTTACCCCCGGGTAGTGTAAGGTTTAACCTCAACACCATCCGCAGCGTCTTCCTGTTCATACCTGAAGCCCTGCTTTTTCAAGTGCCAGCCTGATAAATCCCTTCGCCTCTTCAACCCCTATCCCGACAGCTGGCTGACCACGACGCCGCCTCCATATACTACATACTACCCTTACCCTGGATAATATGTCTGTGCCCGAAAGAATTTTTCAATTGACAGTTCCCTCGCGCCTGTGTTAAAGAGAAAAGCGTTGTAATTTGAAGTTGAAGTTATTTGATATAAAGATAAAAGATTTTTCAAAAATATTGAGAATACATTTTCACTCAGAGGAGCATGGTAAATGGAACTTCTGCTGAAGAATCTGGCTCAATGGCTGGATAAAACAGCCACCAACATCTGGACGATTATGGTTCCGATCCTTTTCGGAGTCGGTCTGCTTCTGAGCTTCAGAATCAGTTTTCTCCAATTCAGAAAACTTGGGACAGCCTTCAGGGTGATGTTCAGCCGCGCTTCCAGAAAAAAGGGAGGCGAAGGAGACGTCTCGCCCTTTGCCGCTGTCTCCACCGCTCTTGCTGCCACTGTCGGCAACGGCAACATTGCGGGGGTAGCCACAGCCCTTTACTGGGGAGGTCCGGGCGCTATCTTCTGGATGTGGATATGCGGCTTTCTGGGTATGGCCACCAAGTTTTCTGAAGCTTTTCTGGGTGTTCTCTACAGAGAAAAACACCCTGACGGCACGATCGCCGGCGGCCCGATGTATTACATCAAAAATGGGTTGAACAGAGCCAGGTTTGCTGTATTTTTAGCCGGATTCTTTGCCGTATGCGGAGCCTTTGCCTCACTCTTCGGCACCGGCAACATGATGCAGAGCAACCAGATGTCCCTGGCCTTCAAGACTCAGTTCGGAATTCCACCGGTCATAACGGGAACCGTCATCACTTTTTTCGTCGGCCTGGTGGTAATCGGAGGCATAAAGAGGATTGGAGCGGTGGCTGAAAGACTGGTTCCGTCTATGATCTTGCTCTATCTTGGAGCCGGTATAATTGTGCTCATAGACAACATAGAAGCGCTTCCGCGAGCTTTCCTCCTGATTTTCGAGCATGCTTTCACTCCGGCCGCAGCCACCGGCGGATTCCTGGGAGCCACCATCAAAAACGCCATTCAATTCGGAGCGAGACGCGGCATCCTCTCAAACGAAGCCGGTCTTGGCAGCGCCCCGATAGCGCATGCGGCCGCTCAGACCCCCAGCCCTCTGCATCAGGGCTTGATCGGAGTGATGGAAGTTTTTATAGACACCATCCTGGTATGCACTTTTACTGCTCTCATCAATCTTTCTTCCGGTGTCTGGACCAGCGGCCTATCCGGTTCCGCCATGACCGTCTCAGCGTTTTCCAGAACACTTCCCCATGTGGGAGGACTGATCGTAGCCACCTGTTCTTTCTTTTTCGGCTACACCACGCTAATCGGATGGTGTTATTACGGGGAACAATGCCTTAAGTACTTATTTGGAATCAAAATAGCCATGCCCTACAGAATGGTGTTCATAACCCTGACCTTCATCGGAGCGGTGGTTTCTATCGAAATCGTGTTTTTTATGGGAGATATCGCCAACGCATTTATGGCTTTTCCCAACCTGATCGGGCTGCTGCTGCTGTCCGGGGTTCTGGCCAGGCGGCTGAAAGAAATCAAAGAAAAGTATCCTGAATTATAAAAAGAGCCGATTAATTTTTGATAAAAATTTCAGGGATAAATCAGGAAGAACGAACTATATCGTCTTCGGTATCGAAACGACCGTCCTGACCGGCTGACCTGAGCTCAAATTCTGTGTCTGAGAGCTTGCGATATCTGATATTTCGTCCCCAGCCATCGGTCAGGCTGAGCCCGTAGCTCCGACCTGCCTGGAGCTCATTCAACGACTCCGGCACCCGACCCTCATGATCAGCCATCCATTCCTGAATGGCTCTGGCCACCTGTTCCAGGTTAACTGAAGTCAGCTCAGCTTTTGTCTGGTTGAAGCGAGAGACCTGTTCTTCCACCGGAGCTTTTTTCTCGGTTCTCATAAAGTAGACAAAATAAATAACAACCACCGCCAGAATGAGAATAGCCAGAGCGCCCTTTCCTCTCATTTCCCCCTCCTGGAAGGAAATGACCCGTGAAGGACTCGAACCTTCAACCCGCGGATTAAGAGTCCGCTGCTCTACCTGTTGAGCTAACGGGCCATAAAAATTCTTATTAAGTTTAATTTAGAAGCGCCGGGTTGTCAACTGACCGGGCCGGTCTTTGCCGGGTCAAAGTTGCCCGCAGAAAACATCTCTACCCAGATTGCCAGGAACGAGAATGTGTATCCTGAAAGCGCCAGAGGAGAATAAAATTTTTGCTGTAAAATATTTTTTGGCTGAGTATAATTCTTACCTGATAAATTCGAACTGACGGAGGAAATATGGAAATCCTGAAAAGCGGTAAGAACCTAAAAAAACTGGTTTTCATCCTGGGCCTGGTGCTGGTTCTTGAGTTAATAATTGCTCCGCCCGGCCTTTTCTCACAGGACAGGTTGAAGACCTATCCCAATTATGACCGATACGAGCGAATTTCTAAGGAAATACGAGATGCGGTTAAATCTGGGGCTCTCCGGGTAACATGGAAAGATGACGGGGAAGCTCTCGAGTTTAACCGGGACGGCAAACACTGGCGCTTTGAACTTAAAACGGGAAAGCTGACGGAAACAGGAAAAGCCACAGAAGAAGCGCCGGCGATGTTCGGACGCCGGGCAGGCTACCCGGAACGCGGACGGCAGTTCACCACGGCCGAATCGCCTGACAAAAAATACAAAGCGATTTACCGTGACCGCAACCTGTATCTGCAGGATTTAACCACCAAACAGGAAATAGCCATAACCACTGACGGGTCGGACCAGAACAGGGTAAAATATGGCACCGCCTCCTGGGTGTACGGAGAAGAACTTGACCAGATAACCGCCATGTGGTGGTCTCCTGACAGCCGGAAGCTGGCCTTTTACCGTTTTGATGAGAAAAAAGTTCCCGATTATTATCTGCAGCTCGACCAGACAAAACTTTACAGCCGTATGGATATCGAACCATACCCGAAAGCCGGTGAAGAAAACCCGGTGGTCGACATCCTGGTGTATGACCTGGAGACCAAGAAAATAACCACCGTCGATGTGCGCGACGGACAGCCTTTCTCCAATGAAGTGATCGGACATTATGTGTACGGAGTCGACTGGACAAAAGATGGCCGGGAGCTTCTTTTCTTCAGGGCAAATCGCCGGCAGAACATAACCGAGCTGGTAGCCGCCGACCCTGAAACCGGGAAAACCAGAGTGATCCTGAGAGAAGAATGGCCCTCTTCCTGGACAGAGAACTCCCCGCGGATAACCTGGCTGAAAGACGGACGGCGGTTCATCATAATTTCCGAGCGAACCGGCTTCAAAAATCTTTACCTCTATGACCTGAGCGGAAAATTGCTGGCCACCCTCACCCGGCATCCTTTTGAAGTGATGAGTGTGGTCGGAGTGGATGAAAAAGCCGGCCTGGTCTATTACACCGCCCGAAGCGGTGATAACCACATGAAGGTTCAGCTCCACCGGGTTACCCTCACCGGAAAAAACGACCGGCGGTTGACTGACCCTGCTTACCATCACACCGTCGACCTGTCCCCCAATTTCAAATACTTCGTGGATGTAGCCCAGACCCATGATATTCCTCCGGTTACCCGTCTTTACACCACCAGCGGGAAGTTAATAAAAGAGCTGGCTACCTCCGACCTGAGCAAGTTTGAAGCACTCGGTTTGAAAAAGGTTGAGTTATTCACCTTCAAGGCCGCCGACGGGGTAACCGAGCTTCATGGATTGCTGCATTTCCCCTCAAACTTTGACCCGAACAAAAAATATCCCCTGCTGGTGAGCGTTTATGCCGGACCGGCCACCAACGGAGCCAGAGAAACCTTCGTCACCCCCAACCCGATAACCGAGTTCGGCTTTCTCCTTGCCTCCCTCGACTCCCGCAGCGCCGGCGGTAGAGGAAAGCGTTTCCTCGACGCCATATACCAGAAATTAGGAGTGGTGGAGATAGACGACCAGGCAGCCGGAGTTAAAGCTCTCTGTGAGAGGTCCTACGTCGACGCCCGCCGGGTTGGCATTTTCGGCACTTCTTACGGCGGTTACGCCTCAATCATGGCGCTTCTCAGATATCCGGACGTATTCGCCGCCGCCTGCGCTTCCTCGCCTGTTACCGCCTGGGAACACTATGACAGCATATACACTGAACGTTATATGTGGATTCCGCAGGAAAACAAGGAGGGATACAAAAACGGAAGTGCTCTGACCTATGTAAATAATCTCAAGGGCCGTTTGATGATTTATTACGGAACTGCCGACAACAACGTCCATCCGAACAACGCCATGCAGCTAATCCAGGCACTACAGAAAGCGGGCAAATCTTTTGAAGTCCAGGTGGGTCCGGATTTAGGTCATACCAGCATACGTCTTGAGCGGATGATGGAGTTTTTTATAGAAAATTTAATCCTGAATAAATAAAAAACAAAGTCCCGGGGGTCGGGCGGCTCTGAAGCCCGGCTCCCGGGCAGCCATTTCATCCTGAAACAATCACCCCCCGAATCACCCACACTGACTATTGTCAACCATCTACCATATCAATAACTTACTGAAAGGAGGCAAAAGATAATGGTCTGCGCTCTCTTGCCGACGGCAGTATTTTTCATTACCGACTGGTCGCCTGCATACTCCGGAAAGATTGTTTTTTTGCCAGATTGCCATCCGTGCCTGATTTTATTTTTCTTGCATTCTTTTCTGAATCTGGGCTAAAATGAGCTCAAGGAATGTTTCATCAGGGAAAATATTAATGAAAAAAGAAGGGTTTACTCTAATTGAAATCATTGTGGTGGTCGGAATAATAGGAATAATTCTCGCGGGTTCTTACCCGAGCATACTGAACGTGCTCGAGACCAGAGCGCTGGAATCTTCTGCTCGCGAGCTGCTGACCACCCTGGAAGCGGCCAGGTACACGGCGGTAAACGAAAAGGTTTACTGCCGGGTAAGGTTCTTCCAGGAAAACAATCAGTGGCACTATTTAGTCGAGGTGGAAGAGGGAGGTCTGTCCGGGACCACTCCGACTTTTTCCTGGAAACAGGTCCCGAAATTTGTCAGGAAAACTCTTCCGCCGAAGTTCAACCCGCAGGTTCAGATGCCTGTCAGCAGTACAGGCGGCTATGAGGTGGTGTTTTCTCCGCTTGGGCTGGTGGCCAATTACACCTTTGACAACCCTCAGAATTTCCGTGTGGTCCTGCAGAGCCAGAAACTCAAGAAACTCGGCCAGGACAACCAGAGAATAATTACCATATATGCCGGCGGGTCGGTTGGCTATAGAAAAGCCAGGAGTTAACGGGAGAAATGGATATGAAACCATCCCTATTATTAAACTGGAAAATAAAATTCGCATCCAGGATGAGTAAGAGAAACAAGTTTCAGTCGGAGGGTTTCACTCTCATTGAAGTAATAATCAGCATGGCTCTGGTCACCGTGGTGTTTGTCAGCCTGGCCCAGCTCTTTACCCTCAGCGTGATGCAGAATATGCGTTCAAATGAGATGAGCAACGCCATTTTTCTGGCACAGCAGCAGATAGATTACCTGCGAACCCTGACTTATGATGAATTGAACGCCTTCCCTTCAGTTAACCTTGGCGAAAGCAACGATGAAATAATAGATGTAAACCAGGACGGAACGGATGATTTCAGAAGGATAACAGTGATCGCTCCAGCCCAGGTGGGAGGAACGGCCGGATTCAATGTGGTGGTAATGATATTCCCTATCACCGCAAGAAACTTCGAGCGGGATCAGCTGATAAACAATCCCGATAAATACCGGGTTAAAGCCTTTGTTCATACCATCATAACCAGATAAGGAGAAATAAATGAGACTGAAAATAAAAATAAAGGGCCAGAAGATAAAAGAGAAATCCGGTCAGAGGTTAGTTCTACGGGCAGGTTTCACCCTGATTGAAGTCCTGGTGGCTTCGGTGATCATGGTAATTGTCATAGTTGGAGCCCTGACCCTTTATTCAAAGAGCAATCAGATCTCTGTCGATCAGCAACAGTACGCGGAACTCCAGCATGATGTACGTTCTGCCATGTATCTTATTTCCCGCGACCTGAGGATGGCCGGTGCCGGTCTGCCACCTGAATTCGGCATGTTTGCCCTGATGGGCTTCAACAATGAAGATCAGGGTTCTGAAGTTAGACCCGATCGACTGATCGTTCTGGGTAACATGGACGAGCCGCTCAATCTCAGAATCCAGCAGTATCAGGGAAATTCGGTGACGGTTTCAGTCTATGATGGAAGCTTTGAGAGCTTCCCCTACCCCCCTGAATTCTACATCAACAAAATTGTTCTGATATTACCTAATCCACAGTCGCCCTGCAGGGAGGGAGAAATAAGACAGTTAACCCATATTACCTGGAGCACCGGCGGAACCAATGAGAAATTCAACATGTCTCCTGGACTGGCCAGGGGTATCAATCCTCCCGGCGGATTAACAGCCACCTCCAACTGTGACCCGAACGATTTTGATAACGGGTTGATAATGTTTGTGAATGTTAAAGAGTTCTGGCTCGATACCAGCGGGGCTTATGGATCAACCATTTTCCGCGGTCTGACTGCCGGACAAAATGGTTATGTAGGGGAGCCTGGCATTCTCTACTGCACTAACAACGGGATACATCTGCCGCTGGCTCAGAATATCGAAAATCTTCAGTTTGAGTATAATGGAGACTTTAATGATGATAATTTGCTTGACGGATTCCAACCCTGGAATCCTGCCTGGAGCTTCGATGAGATTTCCAGAATTCGCCAGATAAGAGTCATTATCGTTGGGCGAACTCCAAATCGATTTGTTTCAGTCTCAGGTAAAGTCCCGGCCAACATTCATAATTATAGAAGACCAACTGTTTCCGATTCCACAGGCAGCAATACTGACGATTATCACCGGCGTTTTGTGCTTGAAACCACGGTGAACGTCAGAAATTTAAATCTCAATATTTATAACCAGGGTCAGAGATAAAAACGGAGACCATTGATGAGAATACTGACAAAAATGAAATTAAAATTGGAAGTAAAAAAAGAAAAACAGCCCGCCGGTTCAGGTTTGATAGCCGTAATTCTGGTTCTGGCTTTTATGCTCACCGTAGGCGTGGCTGTGCTGACGGTAACCGCTTCAGGTCCTAAAGTCTCCTCGGCCATGCGCTACCAGCAGGAAGCCTTTAACGCGGCAGAAGCAGGCTTCGAAGCAGCCAGAACGGCCATCGAAGATAACCTGGCACGAGGCCTGTGGGGAAATATTGTTGACCATTACCTAACAGATCCCCCAGGTATAGATATTCCCTTTCGCAATATGAATCTGCAGGATCCCAACCCGAACTATTTCCGCCGACTTACTGACGAACAGATTCTCCGACTTATAGATCAGGATGCAGACGGTCTGCCCGACAGACCGGATCAGGTAGTCTTCTTTGAACAACCTTTTGTTTATGACAGTAAAGGTAGACTTGATGAAAGATATAGATACACAGTTTTTCTCATAGATGATGAGGCAGGAATAGGAACCAGCGACTCGAGCGATTTTCTTATGGTTTGCATAGGAGTGGTTAGATCCGGACCACGGCTTACCAGCAGCATTCTGGCCACCTGCCGGCTGGAAATAGAGATAGAGGTAAACCAGTAAGGACAGAGTGGGCTTTTTATGTATTAATTTTATAGATGAGTCTAAGGAAAACAAAATGCCGGAGGGCGTGAAAGGAAGCCAAAAATGAGGAAAAAATTCATATTAATAACTGGAATTATCATCCTGGGCACCACCCTGTGGGTGGCGAAGTTTATCGGGCAGGTTCAGCCACAGACACCATGTCTCGAGTATACCTTATCGTTCACTGAAAACTTTAATACCGACGATTACAAGGACAAAGAAAATTCTTCGGTGGGTAAATGGCCTCCCGGTCCGGTGCAGCTAAATTACCTTGGCGGCAATTTTGAAGTAACTCAGCCGGCAGGGATGGGAGCCAAGATGTATGTAGTGGCAACCGGGGATTTTAACGGCGATGGTAAGCCTGACCTGGCAGGCCTGGACCTTAACGATTTCTCATTGAAAATGGTATGGAACCGGTTCAATGATACCGATGGAGATGGTAGAGACGATGACAGCATTGTCTTTCAGGTTGACAATTCCTCCATAATCGACACTAATCTCGTGGTCGGTCCAGCTTCAATTACTGTCGGTGACTACAACGGCGATGGTTTGCTGGATATATTTTTCTATAAAAATCAATATGATAGCTTCTCCTACACTAATTTCGTCGCCTGCATGTACATCAATCAGGGAACGAGAGAAAATCCAGTTTTTTATCCAAGAACAGACCCGAGAAATCTTAATTTTACCACGAGATTTCAGACCGCCCAGATATATTGTAACTGGGCTGCCAATCACCTCTACACGGTGGATATAGACAAAGATGGCGATCCTGACATTCTTGTAGCTAGCGAAGATAAGATTTTTCTGGTTAAAAACCCGGGACCATTCCGGTGGTCAAACCTCAATGAATGGGAAATTGGTGAGCTCAATTATGACCAAAGAACAGGATACCGGGCACCAGTTCCCGGCGGTTTCACTGACCGAGGAACATCGGCGGTAGTGGCCGGTGATTTTGACCTGGATGGCGACATAGATATAGTGGCTGGCTCGGTCAATGCCTGGCCTTTCCTTGTTTACTACCAGAATGACGGAACCGGAAAATTTACCAGAAGTGAAATTCCCATACCTTATCCCAGCTGCACCGGTACAGTTGCCCTCGCCGGAACCGATTTCAGGCTCGATGGTCGACCATCAATCTTTGGCGCCACCGACAGATGGAATGCCGGGAATCAAGCCCGGATGTGGATTTTCTGGAATAAAGGTTATCAGGAAGTAACCACAGTTGACCCGGTTACCGGAGAAACGATAACCTACAGAGAAATTCAATGGGATTTTCAATGCCTTAATAACTGCCAACCAATAATACCACCTGAATACGATGTTGATATCTGCGCCATCTTAGATTATGATAGCGATGACGACCTCGACCTCATCCTGGCTGATGCTAACCACTCCGGCGACTATTATCTTGTAATAAACAAGCTGGCCTCAGTTTACGCCACATATGGTGTAGCCGTCTCCAAAAACGTGATGGCTGGACTTCTCAACCCGAGACAGCACGCAATTACCAAAGCCAGAATTATAAACCTGAATCAGGGAGTCCGTGGCTCCTTCCAAGGGTTAAAAATAGAATACTTTTTATCCAACGACGGCGGGCTTCACTGGGAACACTATAAAACTTTTGAGGGCGCTGATATTCGCCCCTGGTCCGATGATAACTGGCACACCTTCATTAATTTTGGAGCAGATCTGAGATGGAAAGCCGTTCTTTCAGCCCCTGAAGACCCGATGGCTGAATTCACCGGCGCTTCCTTCGACACCCCTCTTATCAGAAATCTGACGATTGAAATCACTTATGTAGGTCGGCAGGAATATTCGCGTTCTTCTGTGGCCACATCGATCATCGACAGATTCGGGCAGAACCGTCGTTTGATTCTGGCCGCCTCCTTTATTTACCCCGGCTGGGAGGGTCATTTACGAGCATACGACGTAACCGGTATGATTTCGATTCAGAATACATATTCCAACCTCCGGACCGTCACCAGGGCAGACCTTGGATCCGAAACTGGACGCTGGCTGGCTGAAGGAGTGGAACTTCTGTGGGATGCGGGAGAACTTCTGATGGACCGGGACCCCCGGACAAGAAAAATTTACACGGCGATTAACCTCAATCGCAACCGGCCGCCGGTGGGCACTCTACAGCGAATTGAATTCAACCTGGATAATTTGAATCTGCTCAAGCCTCTACTGAGCGATTATCAGAATAATGAAGAGGCACTTATTCTTTTTGTCCGCGGACACGGGCGCTACTGGAGGCTCGGGGATATAAACCACTCAACTCCAGTTGTAGTGGGACCACCCTCTGAAGACCCGAGAGTTATGGGTGATGGTTACGCGGAATTTCGTGAAGCTTTAAGGAATAGAAGAAAAGTAATTTATGTGGGATCAAACGATGGCATGCTGCATTGCTTTGACCTCCAAACCGGTGAAGAGCTCTGGGCTTACATCCCTTATAATCTGCTTCCGAGACTCAAGGAAATGTGGCCGGTCGATCAGGCAACAAAAATCAGATTCTTTTCAAGAAAACCATACGTTGACAGCTCTCCTTCTGTGGCAGATGTTTACCTCAACGGACAGTGGCGAACAGTGCTCATTTGCGGTCAGGGAGAAGGGAACGGGCAATTTCCAGACGGCTTCAACGAATATCCGAAAAAGAATGCCTCATTTTATTACTATTTTGCGCTTGATATAACTGACCCGGAAAACCCGACACCCATGTGGGAATTCGCCGGAAAAGATTTCACAATTACAACTGGAACAGGACAAAACAGGCAAACCTGGTATTATTTCACCAATGGGCAAACCTGGTCTGTGCCCTACATCGGTCGGGTTAATACACCGGGCGGACCTGTCTGGGTAGCTTTCTTCGGTTCAGGTTATCCGAACCCGGTAGATAACGGCTATGCAGGGAATGCTCTTACTGCTGTAAAAATAGAAAATTGTCAGGTGGTCTGGTCTTCCAGAACTGATAATAAAAATTTAATTGTAGATCTGAATTCAAGTGGCAGAAGAAATTCGGGCAATCCATTTCCCAATATTTATGTATCTCTACCCGGTTCACCCAATGGTATCGATCTGAATAACGACGGATTTATAGATTATGTTTATATAGGCGATCTTGATGGCCGACTGTGGCGCCTGGATGTAACCTCTGGTAATTACGACCGGTGGCAGCTCTCCGAGGTCTTCAGAGACAGATGTCTCTATCCAATAATAGCCAAACCGGCCATCTGGAAAGGATATGCCACAACCGGTCAGAATTATCCGAGAATTTACTTCGGCACCGGCGGTCACGAACAGGCACCGGCTGACCGCTTTTATTCTTTTATTGCCCTGATTGACGACGGGAAAAAACCTGAAGTTGAATGGTATATGGGCGATATAAACGAAACTGGCATTACCGCCAGCAAGAATGTGGGCACCCTGACCCGGGGAGAAAAAGTCTGGGCCGACCCGGTGGTGGCTAATTACATCGTGTATTTCACCACCTTAAAAGGCAGCATTGAAGCGGCCGATCCGTGTCAGAACATTGGTGGCGAAGCCGGCAAACTTTACGCCAGATTTGTTCAGCCGGTGCTCGGAGTGCCCACGGGAGGCAGTGCTCTGAAAGATGCCCAGGGGCGTCCGCTCGATTACCTGGCTCTGGCCAGCAAAGCCCGACAGGCAGTGACCACCGGTGAGCGTCAGCGGGTAAGCGGCACTTATAAACAGGATATTTACGTTCAGGAATATGACTCCACTATCGAAAGACTCGAGCAACCGGTAGGATCCATGTTGAGAATAAAATCCTGGAAGGAAATCTACCAGGTGATTCGCTGAAATACAAATCGGCTGTTGGCCGTACCAGACTCAGGGACTTTATAAATGAAATATGCGGGATTCTATTTTCAGGATTGGATCGTATGTGAAATTGAACTAGGCCAGAACATAGAGATGTTTTTGTCTTAATTCTTTTTGATAGCCAGAAAACTTAAATTATTGTAAAATAATCAAGAAAAGTGAATCAGTTTCTGTCCTCCGGGCAAAGGCTGTTTAATTCATCCTTAGAAGGAGGCGGCCATGGAAGAGAGAGATTTTTCTCAATGGTACATAGACCGCAACGCCCCCGATCAGCTCCACTGTTTCGCCGTCAAAAAAGTGCTGGTGGATTACCGCTCCCCGATCCAGAGAATCCAGATCATAGAAATTGAAAGTCTCGGCAAATGTCTGATCATCGACGGAAAAATGCAATCAGCCGAAAAGGACGAATTCATCTATCATGAAGCGCTGGTTCACCCGCCCCTCCTTCTTCACCCCCACCCGAGAAAAGTCCTGGTGCTCGGCGTGGGCGAAGGCGCGACCATCCGCGAGTTACTGAAATACGACCACCTGAAGATCACCGGGGTGGACATAGACGCAGAAATGATCGATTTTTCCAGAAAATACCTGCACGAGTGGCACCATGGTGCCCTTAACCATCCGCATTTTCAGCTGGTCCTTCAGGATGGCTGGGATTTCATCCAGCAGACGGAAGAGATGTACGACGTGATCATCATGGACCTTCCGGAACCCTATCCGGACACGCCGGCTTTTCGTCTTTACACCCCTGAATTTTACCGCCTGGCATACGACCATCTGACACCGGAAGGTATCCTGGTCACCCAGGGCGAAACTACCAGACCCGGCCAGGAAGAAAATCACTTCCTGATCAAAAGAAATCTCTCGCAGGTGTTCAGCCACAATTACTCCTATCAGACTTACATCCCTTCGTTTGACAGCTCCTGGGGTTTCATCCTGGGTGTTAAAAACCATCTGAACCCACTGCTGCCGCCGGAAGAAATCGACCGGCGCATTTCCGAAAGGATAAGAGGTCCTCTGCGTTTTTATGACGGACATACACATCAATCGATGTTCTATCTCCCGAAGCATCTGCGACAGGGACCATAAGCCGCGCCTCCGCCGGATGTCCGGAAAGCATTAGAACCCGGGTGAATAAAGTTCCAGGAGGACGATAATCTTGATGGTAAATCTGCAGGCTTTATGTTAAAATAAAAGAGCAATTTTTTATTTTTAGGATAATGACTTTCGATGAAAATAAAATATCTTGACGGAAGAAGGCTTTATTTAGCTTTTCTGGCCGGCGGTCAGGCCGTAATTAAAAATTTTTCCTACCTGAACAAAATCAACGTCTTCCCGGTACCTGACGGAGACACGGGGACGAACCTGGCTTCGACCGTGAAGGCCATCGCCGAACAGGCGCGCCCTTCCAGATCCCTGCGAGAAACCCTGCAATCAATATCCGAGGCTGCTCTCACCGGGGCACGCGGAAACTCGGGCCTGATCTTTGCGCAATACATATATGGACTCAGCAAGGAACTCGGCAACGAGATAAAAATTTCCACCATCCGTTTCGGCGAATCAGTGAAGAATGCCGTTCGTTACGCCTACGGAGCTCTTTCCCATCCCCAGGAAGGCACGATGCTGACCCTCATTCGCGAGTGGGCTGAGGAAGTCTACCGCAACCGTCACCGTTTTTCTGATTTCCAGGATCTCCTGCACCATTCTCTGGCCAGAGCGCGGGAGGCTCTCCAGGAAACTCCGAAAAAACTCGCGGTGCTGAGAAAAGCCGGAGTGGTGGACGCGGGTGCCCGGGGGTTTGTCGATTTCATCGAAGGCGTCCTGAACTTTATCCGGCAGGGAAACCTGAAAAGCGTTCTCCAGAAGGAAATCTTGGAGATAGAACTTCAGGAAGCCCCTCACCGGATTAAAGAAAACATTCCTTTCCGCTACTGTACCGAAGCTCTGCTTCTCGGTGAGAACCTGAACCTGGAAAAGATCAAGGAAATAGTCAACTCGGCCGGCGATTCCGCCATCGTCGGGGGTTCCGAGAGAAAAGCCAGGTTCCACGTGCACACCAACCATCCACAGGAACTTTTCCTGGCATTGAGAGAGCTGGCGGTTATTTCCCAGCCAAAAGTTGAGGATATGAAACTGCAGGCAGCCCTGGCCCGAAATCCTATAAGACCGGTGGCTCTGGTTGTCGACTCCTCCTGCGACCTGCCGGCGGAAATCCTCGAGCAGAACCAGATTGCGGTCGTTCCTTTTCCCTTCAACATAGGAGAACACGTTTTTCTCGACAAACTGACCATCTCCGCGGAAAAACTTTATGAAATTATGGAAAAAGAGGAAATCCCGCCACGCACCACCCAGCCTTCACCCAAGACCGTCGAAAATTTGTTTTCTTTTCTCAGCAGCCACTTTCAGTCGATTCTGGTTCTAACCATCTCCAGCGGACTTTCCGGCTATCATCAGCTGGTGAAGAAGGTGGCCGAAAAATTTTCTGACCGGAAAATCAGGGTGGTGGACACCCGGCATCTTTCGGGAACTTTCGGTCTGATCGTGATGAGACTGCTCGAAAGCTGGCCGGATAGCCAGGATGTGGACGAAATGGCCGCGATGGTGGAAGAGTTCTCCCGGAAAACAGAAATTCTGGTGGACATTAAGACTCTCAAATTCCTGGTAAAAGGAGGCCGGGTAAGCCCGATGAAGGGATTTCTGGCGCGCCTGCTGAACATCAAACCGATCATCACCTTAGACGAAAACGGGCGGGCAGCCGCCGCCGGCAAGACTTTCAGCCGCGGTCAGAGTTTCCGGACAATTCTGAAAACGGTGGAGAAAAGACATCTCGAGAGGAAAATACATTCATTCGCCGTAGTTCATGTGAGAGAGCCAGAGAGGGCTAAGGCTTACGCTAAAGAAATAGAAAAAATCTGCGGTCGTCCCGCCAGTTTCATCATGGACACCGCACCGGTAATCGGGGTGCACAACGGCTTCGGTTCTGTAGGCATCTGCCTGTCTTATGAGTAGACCTGTCCGGATGGCAAACCATAGATAACAGAATAAACAGAGGGAGAAGGGTGGTCTTAAACATTTTCGGGATGTCTGCCATAATTATTTTCCTTTACATGAACACAATCTTCATTCTTTCTCTTATAAAGAAAAATGCTTCCATCGTGGATATCGGCTGGGGACCCGGTTTCGTACTGGTGGTGTTCGTTCATCTGTTGAAAGATAGCCTGAAACATCAGTCTGTTGACCCGCGCCAGTTTATGATTGCCGCGCTGATTGCCATCTGGGGGATACGATTGGCCTGGCATATTTATAAAAGAAACAGGGGAAAACCTGAAGACTACCGGTATGCTCACTGGCGGCAGAAATGGGGAAAGAATTTTATTTTGAGAAGCTATTTTCAGATTTTTCTGCTTCAGGGATTCTTCATGCTGATAATCCTGACCCCGGCTCTTCTGGTTCTGAACAGCCGGACGAAACAACTGAATTTCCTGATTTTTATGGGACTGGTTATCTGGCTGACCGGTTTCATTTTTGAAGCGCTGGCCGACGCCCAGCTCCGGCAGTTCAAGAAGAATCCAGAAAATCGCGGGCGGATCATCACCACCGGTCTCTGGAAATACTCGCGCCACCCTAACTACTTCGGCGAAGCGCTAATGTGGTGGGGCATTTTTCTGATGGCGCTTTCTGCTCCTTCCGGCTGGCTTGGAATAATAAGCCCTTTATTGATAACCTTCCTTCTGACTGAGGTCTCAGGAGTGAAGCTGCTGGAGAAAAAATACCGGGGAAACCCTGAGTTTGAAGCTTACAAAAACAAAACCAGCGCTTTTTTCCCCTGGCCGCCCCGCCGGTCTGAACGTCATGATGATTGAACTTCCAGGCTGGATAGCTTTCTGACGCTTTTAACGGAAAAACCAGCGGTAGGCTAAACTGACCACCAATCCGCCCCAGGCTCCGAGCAGTGGTCCCCAGACCACTTCCAGGACCATCAGCCTCGGGCTCCAGTCCTTTATCAGGGCATAATTGGTCAGGCCGTACACGGTTATGGCCAGCAGACCGACCAGCGCTCCGACTAAAGCGGAAATTTTCACTTCTTCCGGGTCGCGGAGAATAATCAGAAGAATAAGACAGCTCACCATAACCAATTGCGCCAGAACACCATAAAAAGTTCTGAATACTATACGGTCATTCTGGAGGATGGCCAGCGCCTTGAAATCTTCTCGGTAAGCCCGACCGAAAATCACCAGATGCCAGAGGGCATCGACCAGGCTAACCAGAACCAGAGTTATGACCCAGAGACCTATAAACTTAAACCCCTGACTCATCTTTTTCTTTCTCCTTACTGAAAATGAATGAAAAAGCGGCTGAAGAAAAATTCAATATTTCCGGTGGCAATTTCATCTGATGGCAATTTTACCCTAAAATCCTATTTACACGCAAAAAAGTCTTCCGCCTGCTGCTATTACAGCGAACCGTTTTTCAGGGTATAGTGGAATTGTGAGAATTGACATGATCGGGAGAGAAAAAAATGCTTAAAATATACCAGAAAATAATCATTATCGGAGTGAGTTTGCTTCTGGCCTGGGCCGGATGGAAAGGGCTGAATGCTCTCATCTACAGGAGCAACACACCCGCCTGCCTTCAATCCGTGGAAGGAATAAAAATGAGAAAGATAAACAAATCGGCTGATGAATGGAAAAAATTGCTTACTCCGGAGCAGTTCCGGGTTATGTTTCAGAAAGGCACCGAGCGAGCTTTCAGCGGGCAGTACAACAATTTCTGGGAAGAAGGAATTTATCTGTGCGCTGCCTGCGAGACTCCCCTTTTCCGGTCGGAAGATAAGTACGACCACGGGACGGGCTGGCCGAGTTTCAAGGAAGCCTTCAGCGAAGCCCATCTCGAATATCATGAAGACCGGTCGCTGGGAACACAGCGGACGGAAGTTCTCTGCGCTGTTTGCGGCGCTCACCTCGGTCATCTTTTCTATGACGGCCCGGCTCCTTCAGGAAAACACTTCTGCATCAACTCGGTGGCCATGAAATTTCTCCCGGCAGCTGAAGCGAAAGGAAGAGTTCCGGAGGTGGCCACGCTGGCTGCCGGCTGCTTCTGGGGTGTTGAATACCGGATCGGTCAGCTCAACGGAGTGCTGGAGACGGTCGTCGGATACAGCGGCGGGAAAACCGTTAACCCTGATTACCGTCAGGTTTTAACCGGCAGGACCGGACATGCCGAAGCCGTTCAGGTGGTCTTTGACCCGGCGGTTATATCCTACGAACAGCTGGTAAGAGAGTTTTTCGCCCTGCATGACCCGACCCAGCTCAACGGCCAGGGTCCGGATGTCGGCCCCAACTACCGCTCGGCCATTTTTTACCACAATCAGGAACAGAAGCGGATTGCCGAAAAAGTCAGGGATGAGCTCCAGGCCAGCGGCCGATACAGCAAAAAAATAGTTACTGAAATAGCGCCTTTCCGCAGCTTTTATCCGGCCGAACAATACCACCAGAAATATTACCAGAAAAAACTCGGACCGGTCTGCCCTAATCGATGATCTGAATCTGTTCCGGACTGCTGACGATTATTTCCGGCTTTCCCTGGTACTCACGCACCAGACCGTAAACTCTGATTTCCCGGTTGAGGTAAAGTTTTTCCGGCGGTTGCGGAAATCGATGAAAATCTGAGGCAAAAATAACCACAGTAAAATAACGACGCCAGTTGCGGTGAAAGTTCAGAAAGCAAACTTTCCCGGTATTATTGGCAGCCACCACTCTTCCCCTTACCCAGACCGTCTGCCCGTAATATGAGGCTGCCTGCTCCCAGGAAATCTCTTCAACCTTTTCCGGTCCGGGTCCGGACTGTTTGTTCTTCGTGGCTTCTTTTTGCGCCGACCCTGGAGCTGCTTTCTCTTCAACCACGGTGATCTGTGTGGGAGAGGTCAGGATTATTTCCGGCCGACCCTGGTAAAGGACAACCCGCCCCTTCACTCTGACCTTTTTGTTCAGATAGTATTCTTCCGGCCGGCTGGGAAATTTCTGGAAATCCGAGGCGAATATCACCAAACTCAGGTACTGCCGGTAATCCGGATGAAAATTCAGGAAGCAGGCGCGACCTGAATTGTAAGTCCTGACGATCACTCCCTCCACCACCACCTGCTGACCGACATAATTTCTGGCCTCCCTCCAGTCGACAATTTTTTCCTGTGCGGGAAAAGGCCAGAGCGAAGCGGCGATAAAAAATGAAAGAAAGAGCAAAATAAGACCGACTCTTTTTTTCATCTGTTCACCTTAACCCAGCCGTGGGAAAGGAGCGTTTTTTCCAGGTCAGAAGGCGAAAATTCATTTGTCCACTGCCTTAAATTAATCAGCTCCTTCTGCAATTCTTCAGCCGTCAGCCGCAGCCGGACAAAATCTTTATACCTTATCGCCCACCAGTTGTTGGCCATTTCGAAAATTTCATACGGAACGGTTCCCTGTTTCAAAATCCACAAAAATTCATCCAGCCCCTGATTGCCCCATAAACCAAGCCCTTTCGCCCGCGCCTGAGCTTCAAGACTGAGGTACCTTTTCAGGCGTTTGAACGGAAAGCGGGTAAGAGCAAAGCCATATCCATTCTTTATGATTTCCTCATTCAGGCAGCATCCGTCTTCCAGATAAACGTAGGCTAAAGTCCGGCCGTATTTATCATACTTCTCCAGGTCATATTCCAGCCTGACCCTGGAACCGCCAACCAGCTTTCTGACGAAATCCGAGGCTTCTTCCGCATAGTACTGAACCGGTTTAAGCGGATGGTAGACTTCGGGAGTATCTACTCCGATCAACCTGACCTCACCCACTCCCTCAATTTCCAGACTGTCGCCGTCTATCACCCGCAACACCCGGTAGAATTTTTTTCGGGCGCTCTCCGGAGGTGAAAGCTCTTTCTCTGATGATGGAACCTGATCATCTTCCAGCAGGTGAGAAAAAACCGGGAAAAAAGATGGAGGGTTAGAAAAATTAAAAAGAAACTGACCGCTGTTCAGATTCAGGTTTAAGCTGACCTCTGCGGCCTCACCGGCAGAAGCAAGGCTGACAGAATTTCCGCCTGATATAAAAACAAGGAGAAAAATAAAAATCAATAATCGGCGGAGATAAATCCGAACCAATTTCCGAATCGGATTATTTTCTCCCGCCCGCATAATTCTGATTTGAAAAGAGTACGCCTGGCGCGATTCGAACGCGCGACCTACGGATCCGGAGTCCGTCGCTCTATCCAACTGAGCTACAGGCGCACTATAATAATTTATAGCCGATTTCAGTCCGGATAGCAAGAAGCCGCCCGCCCTCCAGCCCTTTCAGGATTCGCTCAACCTTTCAGTATCAGTTAACGCAGCCGCCAGAATTTCAGCCACATCCATTACCGTGATATCCGCGGCGGCCAGGTCCCGGAAACCGTCTTCAAGCATCGTCAGGCAGTAAGGACAGGAGGTGGCCACCAGGCGCGCCCGGCTGGCCACTATTTCCCGGCAGCGTTGATGATTTACTCTATTACCCGGCTTCTGCTCGGTCCACATCAAACCGCCACCGGCGCCGCAGCAGAAGCTGTGTTCTCTGGAATTCCTTAGTTCCTGAAGTTTTCCCGGCAGCGCTGCTTTTAGAATTTTTCTCGGTTCATCCAGAATCCGGTTATGGCGGCCATAATAGCAGGAATCGTGGACGGTGTAGATCCCGGCAAAAATGCCGGACTGAAGTTTTCCGGCTGAAACTCTGCCCGAGGCCAGAAGCTCCGCCAGAAGTTCCAGATGGGATATCACCCTGATGTTCCTCAACTTCTCCTTTTCTTCCTCATCAAATCCTTCAAGAAATTCCAGCAATGCCGGATACTCGTTCTTGAAAACGTTATAACCATGCGGACAGAAGGTAATCAATCCTTCTAAATTGTGTCGGGAGAAAGTTTTAAGATTCTCCAGGGCCAGAGCCTGAAATAAATATTCATTCCCGAGCCGTCTGGCGGAATCTCCGCAGCAACGTTCTTCCCTACCCACGAGGGCAAAGTCCAGCCCGGCTGACCGCAGAATCTTCACCATCGACCGGGCAATTTTCCGGCCTCGTTCGTCGTACAAACCGAAGCAGCCCAGCCAGAGTGCAAAGCGCGCGGCCGGGTTTTCAGCCAGAGTTTTAACCCCGAGCTCAGAAATAAAAGCGGTTTTTTCCGACTCCGGGTATCCCCAGGAGTTCCCGTGTATTTCCAGGTTGCGGAAGAAACCGCGGAGTTCGGCCGGAAAACGCCCCTGCCCCAGAACGAGATTCTGACGCAGCCCGAGAAGTTTGTCCGGATGCTCTATATCAAACGGACAGGCATGCAGGCAGGCCCCGCAGGTGGTGCAGGCCCAGATTTCCTCTTCGGTAAACACCCCGGGAATCAGAGGCGGCAGTTCTTCCCGTCTGTTTCTTATGATTTTCTGACTCTCTGCAAGAAGATGCTTTTCCAGGTTGTATATAACCATTTTCGGAGAAAGAGATTGTCCGCTCTGGAAGGCCGGGCAGACGTCCTGACACCGCCCGCATTCGACACAGGCGTAAGCATCCAGGGCGTCTTTCCAGGTTATATCGGACGCTTTTTCCAGGCCGAAATTTTCGGCCGTCTCCAGGTTGATCGGTTTCATCGAAGCTGAAGGTCCGCTCCGGCGGAAAAACAGATTTATCGGACCCGCAAACAGATGGAAATACTTGGAGTGGGGCACGTAGGCGATGAACGAGAAAACAGCCAGCGCATGCAGCCAGTAGGAAATCTTTAAGTTAATCTCCAGCGAGGCCTCGGGCAGGGAGTTTACCCCGAGAAGACCGGCGAGCCAGCGGCTGAGAAAAGCCCAGGTATGACGGCCCGGATGACTGGCCACTGAGAACATGTTGAACACAACGAAGGTGGCCACGGCCAGAACAATGAAGGTGTAAATCATGGCCGAATCACGGTTTCCGGTGTTGTATGCGGGCGGTTTCAGAAAAAACCTTCTGACGACAAAAAAGGTCACTCCCGCCAGAACAGTCAGAGAAAAAAGGTCAACCGAAGCGGAAAACAGCCTTCCGGCTACGGTGCTCCCGAAAAGATAAAAACCGTCGACATACCCCTCGATCACATGATTGACGGTCATGGTGTCAAAGGCTAACGCGCCATAAAAAATAAGCAGATGAGCGGCTCCGGACCAGGGTCTTTCATCCTTCAGGGTGCAGAGCTGGAGAAAAACCCGGGATACGGTGTAGAAAAACCGGCGCGGCAGCGAATCCGTTCGGCTCACCGGTTGACAGCGGGCGAGAATCATAATGCGCTTAACCACGGGAGCGAGGAAAAGAACGCCCGTGAGCAACACCAGAAGGCTCAATATTATCTTTTCGACTGGCGTCAGCATCTGTCTGCTCCTCTTTTTTTTATCCGGTTTTTAGATTTTAATCATTTTTGTTTTAATTTCCACCTGCTTTTTTTCAACTCAAAGAGAATACCGGGAAGATAATCCCCCGGAGTATAATGCCGCCCCGGTTGTGCGTTAAAAACAGCCGGAGGAAGACCCGTGGAGGTTAATGAAGATATCGAATTCAGTTACTGGATTATCATCTACAGAAAAAACCTGGCGCTATTAACCTCAGCGCAAGAAAAAATAAGAAAATAAAAAAAACCCTTTTGCCCCGTGTGAGGGAGCAAAAGGGCGAAGGAAACAAAGCGTTTTATGGATAATCAGAAATAATACCTGAAACCGATGAACCCGAACACATGCAGTTCGGTGGCCGGGATGATATCCATCACCGGTCCGATTTCCACAAAAATATCGAACGGAGCCTTATCAAACATATAGCTGATTCCAACCGGGAGGCGAATCCCGAACCTGGTCTTATCCTGGAGGCTCAGTCTGGCACCTATTCCGTAATAGACGGGAAGTTTCCCCCTGTCCACTTTGAATAAATTAAAACTGTGAAATAGATAATCGGCGTGCAAATGCAGAGAATCTTCCCCTTCAAAAGACCAGGAACCGGCAAAATCGAATGCCGTGGTGCGACCCGTCCAGTATTTGGCAATTACCCCTGTGGGCTCGCCGAGAATTATGCCCAGTCCGAATTTCTTATCCTGGGCGATGCCGGGCAGAGCCAGCATCAGCAGTAGAACCAGAATTGCCGGAAAAATTATCTTTTTCATACGAAACTCCTTTTACCGCTGTAAGTTTTCAGGTCATTAATTTAGTCGTAATTTTATTACATTCGATTAATTAACACAAGATAAACTTTTAAGGTTGATTCATCGATCAAAATCCGGAGTTTCCCGCAAAATTTTTATTGACAGGAAAAGTCACAAATATAAGATATATTACCTGAAATATTTTTAGTGCTGTGACTGTAAATTGCTGATCACCATCTCAATCAGATCTTCAAACACTGCAGCAGGAAGATCTCCTGCCACTGTTTTCTCTTGCGCATTTACCCTGTGTTATCTTTTTCTCCCCTGCCAGAAACTTCTATCAAAAAAGATACATAACATAATCAGAAAAATGATACCAATTCAGGAAGGAGGACTATGAGAAAAAGAGCGAGGAAACTCATCTTCCCGAAAGGCTGGAGGGCTCTGACCGGGCTGACCTTAGCTCTGGCTGTGATTTCTCTCTTCAGTGTAGAACTGGCTGCCTCCCCGGAACTTAAACCGACTTACGCGCTGGTTAACTGCCGGATCTTTCCAGTCTCCGGACCAGCCATTGAAAAAGGCTCGATCGTCGTCAGGGACGGGCTGATCGAAGCCGTGGGAGCCGTCGGAAAGATTAAAATTCCCGAAGATGCTGAGGTAATCGAGGCCAGTGGCCTTAACGCCTATCCAGGTTTGATTTCCGCTCACACCAATCTGTTCCTGGAAGTAAAACAGCAGGAGCAGCCGCAAACTCCGGCTGAATTTCTCAGCGTTCTGAGTCAGCCTTCAGAACCCCAGCAATTTCCTGACCTGCTGGTGCTTAAGGAGCTGAAACCAAAGAAGCAAACAATTGAATCCTGGCACAAAACCGGCTTCACCACGGTGGTGGTAGCTCCCTCACGCGGCATTTTCCAGGGACAAAGCGTTATCCTCAACCTCAACGGAGAACAGCTCAACCAGATGGTCATCAGACAGCCCTGGGCTCTTCATATCAACTTCACCACTGAGAGAGGAATTTATCCTTCAAGTCTGATGGGCACAGTGGCTTTCATCCGTCAGAAATTTTATGACACGCTTCATTACGACCTCCATCGGAAAAAATATTCGGCTTCTCCTCTATTCCTTAAAAGACCGGAGTACGATCCTTTTCTCGAAGCGCTAATTCCCTTCGTGGTGGAGAAAAAGCCGGTGGTGTTTCAATGCAACAACCAGGAAGACATTAAGAGAGCCCTGCGCCTGATCGAAGAATTCAAGCTGAATGGAATCCTAGCCGGCTGCAATGAAGCCTGGAGGGTGGTTGAACATCTGAAACGAGCGAAAGTGCCTCTTTTAGTTACAGTTGACTTCCGGCCACCGAGCGTCAGCATTTACAACCAGCAGGGAGAAGCTGTGAGGAAAAAGGCGGAAGCCGAAATTTACCCGGCCAACCCGGCTGTGCTGCTCAAAGAAAACATCCATTTTGCTCTGACCGGTTTCGGCCTTTCTGAATCCAGTTTCCTGAAAAACATTCAGGCGGCGATCAGGGCGGGTCTTCCAGCTGAAGCTGCCCTGAAAGCCCTGACCACCGACTCCGCCAGAATCCTTGGCCTGGAAAAACAGCTGGGAACACTCGAACCCGGGAAAATAGCCAATTTGATTCTGACCCGGGGAGATCTGTTCGCCGAAAAAACCCGGGTGGTCAAAGTCATCGTGGACGGAATTCTGTTCAATTATGAGGAGAAAAGCCAATGAGAAATAACTTCCTCAAAACATTTTTAATTCTGATATTGAGCCTGATTTTTCTGGCGCCGGTCAATACTCTTCTGGCTGCCGGAAACCTTCTCATAAAGAACGCCATCGTCATGCCGGTGACCGCTCCTCCGATTTACGGAGCTGACGTCCTGATCATCAACGGGATAATCAAACAGATCGGACCGAACCTCACCCCGCCTCCCGGCACCAGGGTGATCGACGCTTCAGGCAAATATCTGATACCGGGCATAATCGACACCCACACCCACCTGGGACTCTCCGGAACCAACGAAGGAACTGATGCCATCACTCCCGAAGTCGACATGGCTGACGTCATCAACCCCGATGACCCGGCTATCTTTACCGCTCTGACCGGCGGCGTAACCATGGTCCATACGATGCACGGCAGCGCCAACGTCATCGGCGGGCGCAACGTCGTGCTGAAGCTGAAATGGGGTCAGCCGTCGGAGAAGCTGGTGGTGAAAGAAGCCTGGCCCACCCTGAAATTTGCTCTTGGAGAGAATGTCAAACAATCAAACCGGACTCTTCTCCCCGGAAGACCACAGCGTTATCCGGCGACCAGAATGGGAGCCAACGCCATCATCCGCCGCGAGCTTCTGCGAGCCAGGGACTACATGGCCGCCTGGGAAAGATACGAGAAGCTCAAAAATTCGAAAAATCCTCCGCCGGGATTGCTTCCCCCGAAAAAAGACCTGAGGCTGGAAACTCTGGCCGACCTGCTCCGGGGAAAGCTTTATGCCCGCTGCCACGCTTATGTGGCCACCGAGATGGTTGAATTCCTGCGTCTGGCCAAAGAGTTCGGCTTTAAGATAGCTGCCTTCGAACATGCCTGGGAAGCTTACAAGATCACCGATGAACTGCTCGAAGCCGGCGCGGGAATTTCAGTCTTCATCGACAGCTGGGCTTACAAAATGGAGGCGGCTGAAGGAATTGCCTACAACGCTGCCTATTGTAGTCAAAGGGGCATCCTGGTTTCGATAAATTCTGATAGCTCGGAAAGGGTGCGGCGGCTGTTCAACGAAGCCGGAAAGGCGGTTAAATACGGTCTCACGCCGGACGAAGCCCTCAAAATGATCACCATAAACGCCGCGAAACAGCTGGGCGTTGACCATCTGGTCGGGAGCATAGAAGCGGGAAAACAGGCTGACCTGGCGCTGTTTGAAAATCACCCGATGAGCGCCTATGCCCGCTGCGAGATGACGATAATAGAAGGAGATGTCTATTTCGACCGGCAGCAGATACTTAAAGAAAGAGAGGAAGCTGCTGCCAGGGAAGGAGGCAACTGAGATGTTCGTGAGAAAGCTTTTTTCTCTGAATAAATTCAGAATTCTCGTTCTGTGGACAGCCGCCCTTCTGTGCGCCAGATTTTCCTGGCTCTTCGCGGGGAGCCTGCTATCAGAAAATGGAAAAATAATGGCCTCCGGGGAAGAAAAACCCGGGGTCCTGGCCATAGTCAACGTGAAAATCGTTCCGGTCGTCGGTCCGGAAATCGCCTCCGGAACGATAATCGTGGAAAAAGACCGGATAAAAGCCGTTGGCAGCCATCTCGAAGTACCGGCTGGCGCTACGGTAATCGACGGTCAGGGGCTCACCGCCTACCCGGGGATGATTGACGGTTTTTCTTCGCTGGGTCTGGTGGAAATAAGCGGCGTGGCTGCCACCGTCGACAACAGGGAAACAGGCCGCATAAACCCTCAGGTGAAAGCGATCGAAGCCCTGAAATACGATTCGATGCACATCCCGATCGCCCGGTCGAATGGAATAGTGGCCGCGGTGGTGGCACCTTCCGGAGGTCTTATTTCCGGCCAGAGCACTCTGGTGAAGCTCGACGGCTGGACCAACAGAGAAATGGTCATCAAAGAAAGCCTGGCCATGGTGGTGGAGCTGCCGGGAATCAGAGGAGCAAGGAGGGGCTTTACAGGAACCGGCGCGGGAGAAGCGGCGGTTACCACTGAAAAGGCTCTGGCTGAACTTAGAGAACTTTTTAACAGATCGCGGATGTACGAAAAAAGAAGACAGGCGGCTGCCAGAAATCTTCTTCTTCCTCCACCAGATTTCGATGAAACCAGTCACTGCCTGCTTCCGGTGGTCAAAGGAGAACTTCCGGTCATTTTCTCCGTGCATGCGGATAAAGACATCCTTCAGGTTATAAAATTCGTCCAGGAAGAAAAGGTCAAAGCCATTTTCTACCAGGTGGAACAGGGCTTCAAGGTGGCCGAAGAAATAAGGCGGGCCGGAATTCCCTGCATAATCGGCTCGCTCTATGACCTCCCGCCGGTATGGGAAGACGGTTATGATTCTCTCTATATCAACCCGGGAATCCTGAATAAAGCCGGAGTGAAAATCGCTTTTTCCTCCTCCAGCGCCAGCGCCGCCAAAGACCTCCCCTACCACGCGGCCAAAGCCGTCGCCTTCGGCCTTGACCGCAACGAAGCGCTGAAGGCAGTCACCATCTATCCGGCAGAAATATTCGGTGTGGATAAAATCATGGGGAGCCTGGAGCCGGGAAAGCTGGCCAACATCGTCCTGGCGGACGGCGACCTGCTGGAACTTGGAACCAGAATTCACCGGGTGTTCATCGAAGGCCGTGAAGTTGACCTGAGCAATCGCTACACGGAGCTTCTGGAAAAATTCAGGAAAAGGGAACAAAAAAGATAAATAAAACACAGGGAGTAAAGATGAAAATTCGAGAAAAGACATCTCCCGGAATCATTTTGAGGGGCTTTCTTATTTTTCTGCTTTCTTTATCCCTGACCTTCGCCCTTCAGGCAGCTCAGAAAAGCCAGCAGAAGCTTTCTCCAGAAAAAAAGTTCATTCTCGACTGGCTCGGGCAGAAAGAACAGATTGAATTTTTTGGCCGGATCTCTGACCGGATCTGGTCTTATGCCGAGCTGGGTTTTCAGGAATTCAAATCCTCAAAATTGCTGGCCGACACGCTGGAAGAAGCTGGCTTCACCGTTGAGCGAGGTGTGGCCGGCATGCCCACCTGCTTTGTAGCCACCTGGGGAGAAGGAAAACCGATTATCGGATTTCTGGGCGAGTACGATGCACTTCCGGGCCTCTCCCAGAAAGGTCGGATACCGAGGAAGGAACCGTTGATAGACGGAGCTCCGGGTCACGGCTGTGGACACAACACCATGGGTACGGCAGCTGTGGCTGCAGCCATTGCCACTAAAAAGGCAATGGAAAAGTTCAAAATAAAAGGAACGCTCAAAGTCTTTGGTTCTCCGGCCGAGGAAATTCTGGCCAGTCGTCCTTACATGGTAAAGGCCGGTCTTTTTCGCGAGGTTGATGCGGTCATAGATAACCACAGTTCGAGCGAGTTCGGAACTGCCTATGGAATTTCAGGCAACGCCGTCATTTCTGTCATCTTCACTTTCAGGGGGAAGACGGCTCACAGCGCCGGCGCTCCCTGGGCCGGGCGCAGCGCTCTCGATGCCGTGGAACTCATGAACGTAGCCGTCAATTATTTAAGGGAACATCTGAACCCGGCTCACCGCCTGCATTATGTGATCGTTGACAGCGGAGAAGCTCCCAACGTTGTCCCGGATAAAGCATCGGTCTGGTATTACATAAGAAACACCGATGAAGAACTGGAGTCGATGTACGAAAGAGTTGTCAATTGCGCGAAGGCCGCGGCCCTGGCCACCGGCACCGAACTGGCAGAAATAAGGGTGCTGAGCGCCACCCACCAGTTCCACGGAAACAGAGCCCTGGCGGAACTGATACAGAAAAACATCGAACTGGCGGGGATGCCAGCCTGGGAGAAGGAAGAGGAAGAATTCGCCCGGGCGCTCCAGCAGGAACTCAATTCCAGGGAGAAAGGTTTAAGAAAAGAGGTAACTCCTCTGAGAGAACCGCGAGACGGCTTCATCGGCGGCGGATCCACCGACGTGGGAGAGGTTACACTGGTCGCGCCCACAGCCACCGTTCGTTTTCCGGCAAATGTTCCCGGAGCGATCGGCCATCACTGGTCGACCGTCGCCTCGGTGTACGGATCTATCGCCTGGAAAGGACTGAATGCCGGAGCCCGGGCTATGGCTCTTACTGCTCTTGACCTCCTGACACGACCGGATGAACTCAGGAAAATAAGAGCTGAATTTGAAGAACATATGAAAAACCGTTCATATAAATCATTCCTTCCTCCGGAAGCTCAACCCCCGCTGGAACTCAACCGGCACCTTATGGAAAAATGGAGACAGCTCCTCGAACAGCATGAAATAAAAGACCGGCCATAAAATGTCCCGGGCATTTCGGTTACCAGCCGCTAAGCGGACGTAGCTACCGTAAATATTCTTTGCCGAAGATTGTTTCTATTTATTCTTATACTTTTCTACTTTTACTTTTCTACTTTCTAACCTGATCAGTTTTTGTCCGCTATGTTTTAATCTAACGTGGTTGACACTGCGCCCGCAGCTGTTTCTCACAGCCTCAATCCGGAAATGTTCAGCGCTCAGCAATACTTAGAAAACCCCGCTCCCGGCTCTTTTTTTACTTTTAACTTTTTTCTGCTGATAATTTTTCTTCAATTTTTACGTTCCCGGCCTCAGCGGTAAACCGGCTTCACCCCCATCTGGTAAAACATGAAGGCATACCTGTCGGTCAGCTCGTCGATGGCCTTGGTAATGTTGCTCGAACCGTGACCCGAACGCGTTTCGATGCGAATGAGAATCGGGCGGTTACAGGCCTGCTTCTCCTGAAGCGTGGCTGCGAATTTGAAGGAATGAGCCGGCACCACCCGGTCGTCATGGTCGGCGGTGGTGATCATCGTGGCCGGATAACAGACTCCGTCCTTTACGTTGTGAAGAGGAGAATACTTATAGAGATAACGGAACTGTTCTTCATTATCGCTCGAACCATACTCGACCACCCAGCCCCAGCCCACAGTAAATTTATGAAACCTCAACATATCGAGTACTCCGACCGCCGGAAAAGCCACCCCGAACAGTTCCGGTCTCTGGGTCATGACCGCTCCAACCAGCAGACCTCCGTTGGAAGCCCCGGCAATCGCCAGGTATTTCGGTGAAGTGTATTTTTCCTTAATCAGATATTCAGCGGCGGCGATGAAGTCGTCAAAAACATTCTGTTTGTTTTCGAGCATTCCGGCCCGATGCCATCTTTCTCCGTACTCTCCCCCACCCCTGAGGTTCGGCTGGGCAAAAACTCCGCCGTTTTCCAGGATGATCAGGATGGCCGGGTTAAAGGAAGGCAGGAGGCTGATGTTAAAACCACCGTAGCCGGTGAGATAAGTCGGGTTCTTGCCGTTGAGCACCAGCCCTTTCCTGTGCACGATAAACATGGGCACCCTGGTCCCGTCCTTGCTGTGGTAAAAAACCTGCTTGACCTCAAAATCCTCCGGGTTAAATTTAGCTTCCTGCCGGGCAAAAATCTCCGATTTTCCGTTCTCGAGATCATACTTATAAATAGTTGGCGGATAATTAAAAGACTGGAAGGTGTAAAAAACAACTTTATCATCCCGCCAGCCACCGAAACCTGAGGCCGTGCCGAGAGTCGGCAGTTCAATCTCCCTTATGAGGCTGCCGTCAGGCCGGCAATGAAAAACTCTGGTATGGGCGTCCTGCAGATAGGTGGCGAAAAGATAGCCGCCGGCCGTGGTGGCAGCGGTCAGGACTTCAGGTTTCTCCGGCAGCACTTCCTTCCAGTTCTCCCGGGCGGGATTTTTCGGGTCGATCAACACCAGGCGGAAGTTGGGAGCGTCGATGTTTGTCCGCACCAAGAATTTATCTCCCACGTTGTCTATCACCTCGCTGTCGTTATAAAAACCGGTGATGAGCGGCCTGAATTCAGAATTTTTCGCCGTCAGGTCCTTCCAGTAAAGCTCGTTGCCGGAAGTTCCGGCAGAAATTTCCAGGATGGCATATTTCTGGTCTTCGGTAACTCCCAGGCTGTAATAGCGAAGCGGATTTTTCGGGTCGTGGTAGACCAGAACATCTTCCTCCTGAGGAGTCCCGAGCTTATGATAAAAAACTTTCTGGTATTCGTTGCGGGCCCGGAGTTCCTCTCCAGGGGCAGGCTGATCATAACCGCTGTAGAAAAAGCCGTCCCTGAACCAGGCGGCGCCGGAAAACTTGACCCACCTGATGCGATCAGGGAGTTCTCTCCGGGTGGCAATTTCCATCACCCTGAGCTCAGACCAGTCGGAACCGGCTTCCGAACGGTTGATGGCCACATAGCGAAAATCGGGCGAGAAACCGGCCAGAGTTATTCTGATAGTTCCATCGGGAGAAAGCTGGTTTGGATCGATGAACACCTCCGGCTGGCCGTCAAGTCCTTTCTGAATGTAGATTACCGACTGATTCTGCAACCCATCGTTTTTGTAGAAGAAATAATACTCCCCGGCTCTTATCGGCTGTCCCATGCGGGGATAGTTGTAAATTTCTTTTAACCTGGCTCTTATCTTCTCGCGGTAAGGAATTTTTTCCAGATAAGAAAAAGTTAAACGGTTCTGTTCTTCCACCCATTTTTTTGTCTCTTCCGAGTTGTCATCTTCCAGCCAGCGGTAAGGATCCGGCACTTTAAGGCCAAAATAATCATCCACCTGGTCCACCTTTCTGGTTTGCGGATAGACCAGTTTCTCCTCAGCTTTCCGGCAGAAACTCAGGCTGATAGCCATCAGCAAAATCGACATGATTAAAACCGACATGCTTAACATTTTAACCCTTCTCATCAAAGGCCTCCGTTCTTTTTCATAATAGTTTATTATTAACACAAACCCGCCAATTCTTCCACAAAGTAATTCTCCTGGATGCGATAAGCGGACTTCTGCCAGGGGCTGAAGAAAATCAAAGACTCCTTCGCTTTCATTGAGTGCGAAATAAATTATCAGCTAACAAACAGTTTAAAAAGAAAAAAGAACGGTCCAGCTGCAGAGGCTTAACTCCCCGCCGGAGGAAACCATGCTTCTCGCCTTTCCTTCCTGAAATTGAAGAAAACCTGATTTATATGATATTTTATTTTTTCTGTATAAAAGGAGGTGGCTATGTTTTCAACCATCTTCGGTTTGTTCATCATGCCCGCATCGATCATTCTCCTGGCATTCATCCTGGCCCTGAGAAAGGGAGGACAGAAATGAATACTTTCAGCATTCATACCAATCCCTGGGCTCTGACCGCCTTCATACTTTATGTGGTGATGATGGTTTCGGTGGGCATCATCACCGCCAGGTTTTCCTCTCGCGGTATAGGGGAATTCTTCCTGGGCGGCCGCAAAATGAAGTCTCTGGTGGTGGCCCTGGCCGCAGTCACTTCCGGACGCTCGGCCTGGCTGCTGATAGGCGTCTCCGGGATGGCTTTTACCCGGGGTGTCTCGGCTGTCTGGGCGGTGGTTGGCTACATCCTGGTGGAACTCTTCATGTTCATCTTCCCCGGCAAAAGACTGCGTTACTTTACCGGTAAAATGGGTGATATCACCATCCCTGACTATCTGGAATCGCGCTTCGAAGACCGCAAACATCTGCTGCGGCTTTTTGCTCTGGTGCCGATTCTCATCTTCATGACCGCCTATGTGGCGGCCCAGTTTAACGCTGGAGGAAAATCCCTGGCCGCCAGCTTTAATGTCACCCCGCTTCAGGGAATTTTAATAACCGCGGGAATCGTCATTTTTTATACCGTGCTGGGCGGCTTCATGGCTGTCTGCTGGACCGACACTCTTCAGGCGTTTTTCATGATTTTCGCTCTGATGATTCTGCCGATCATAGCCATCATCCACTTCGGCGGACTCAGCAGATTGTTTGAGGTTCTCAAAGATGTTCAACCCGGGTATCTCGATACCTTTGCCATTTCATTTGGCGCCTGGCTTGGCTTTGTCGGCATCGGGCTGGGCTCGCCGGGAAATCCGCACATCCTCAACAAATATATGAGCATTGAAGACCCGGAAAAGCTGAATAAGACCGGTTTGATCGGCACTGTCTGGAACGTGCTCATGGCCTGGGGAGCCATCTTCATCGGCCTGGCCGGAAGAGCCATCTATCTCGATGTGAACAACCTGCCAAATCGGGACCCGGAAAACGTCTATCCGCTGCTCGGCTCCCAGCATCTTCATCCGTTTCTTTTCGGCCTGACCATTGCTGCCATCTTCGCCGCCATCATGTCCACCGCTTCTTCCCAGTTGTTGGTAGCTTCCTCGGCTGTGGTCAGGGACGCCTACCAGAAAATAATCGCCCGCAACAGGCAGATTCCGGAGAAAAAGCTGGTGCTGATCAGTCGTATCTTTACCCTGCTGATAGCCATCGTGGCGCTGCTTTTTGGAGCCTATGCCAATAAACTCGTTTTTTATCTGGTTCTTTTTGCCTGGGGCGGACTCGGCGCGGCCTTCGGTCCTTCCATCCTGATGTCTCTCTACTGGAAACGCATTACTAAAGAAGGAGTCATAGCCGGACTGCTGACCGGTTCCATCGCGGAAATCGCCTGGTATCTGATTCCGTCACTTAAAGCCATCGTCTCCGAGTGGGTTCCAGCTTTCATCCTTTCCGCTATGGCTGTGGTGGTGGTCAGCTTATACACGAGCCCTCCGGCCAGAGCAGAAGAATACCTTCAGTATATGAAAGGAAAATACTGACCCGGACGGAAAGCGACCGATGTTTTTCTTTATCGGTGGAATAACGCCAAAAATAAAAAAGGTGGCTGAACTACCAGAAAGCTGCCCCGGCTGCGGGCAGAGCTCGCTTTACCTGGTTAGAATCGACCATTACCTGAATTTGTTTTTCATTCCGTTGTTTCCGGTCAGAAAGGGAAAACCTTTCCGCCTGTGCGAAAAATGCGGTCTGGAGATGCCGGACGAAGCACTCAGCCAGTTCGAAGAGAGTAAAATTTCATTTACGGGTTTTTGCCCCGGCTGCGGGCGGACAGTCAGACCGGAATACCGTTTCTGCCCCTTCTGCGGCCGATCTTTAAACTGAAAACTGTTTCTGCTAATATCTTAAAAACTATTTTCAGGTTAGAACCATGATCAAAAGAATAGGAGTGCTTACCAGGGATTGTTCCGGTGTCAACGCCGCCCTCAGGTCAGTGGTCAGGACCGCCGACAGCCACGGGATTGAGGTTCTCGGAATTATCAGAGGCTATGACGGTTTGATAGACGGGAATTTTATGCCGCTCGACCGCCGGGCTGTTTCCGGCATTCTCAATCAGGGAGGAACCATACTGAAATCGGCCCGTTCGCGACGCTTCCTGACGGAAGAAGGCCAGAGGAAAGCGCTGGAAACAATTGAGAAGAATCAACTTGACGCACTGGTGGTCATCGGCGGAAACGGTTCTCTAACCGCCGCCCATCTTCTGGCGACAAAATTCGGGGTTAAAGTAATGGGCATTCCCGCCACCATAGACAACGACGTCAACGGAGTGGATTTCTGTCTGGGAGCCGACACCGCGGTAAACGTGGCCCTCGATGCCCTGGATAAAATTCGCGACACGGCCACCAGTCTCGAAAGAATTTTCGTGGTCGAGGTTATGGGCAGGGACTGCGGCTACCTGGCGATGAAGGTGGCTCTGGCCGGAGGGTGCGAGGATGTGATCATTCCCGAGCAGGATTTTTCCCTGGCCGAAATCTGCCGCGAGATCCAGGAAGGGAACGCCCGGGGAAAAGTCAGCTGGATCATAATCGTGGCTGAAGGTCGAGCCACTGCGGCCGAAGTGGCCACGGCCATCACCATGCTCACCGGGCTGGAAACCAGAATTGCGGTTCTCGGACACATCCAGCGCGGCGGACGCCCGACCGCTTTTGACCGGATTCTTGGAGCTAAACTCGGCCATGCGGCAATCGAATATCTTCTTCAGGGAAAAACCGACTGCTGCCTTTCCCTCAAAGAAGATAGAATCGAAACTGTTCCTCTGGAAATTGCTATCCGGCCGAAAAAATTGAAGTTTGAGGCCGACTACCGGCTGCTTAAAATTCTTTCCTGATATACCGAATCTTAGCTTTTTGGCAGGAAGGTGCGAAGATGAAGGAACTGGCTGCCGGAATTGACCTGGGTATTCAATCGCTCAAACTGGTGGTGATCGACAGCGAGCGAAAAATCATCCACCAGGATGCAGAAAAAGCGAGCGGCAATTTCTCCTCGGCACTAACCAGCCTTCTCCAGCGTAATGCCCGGAGATTTTCCGGCCAGCAGCTTTTTCTGGCCTTCACCGGAGCTGGCCAGGACAGCTTCGCTTTTCCTGAAAAAATCCTCAGAGTAAACGAAATTTCAGCGCTGGCTGCCGGTGCCGGATTAATTTTTCCTGAAGCCAGGTCCGTTTTCGACGTGGGCGCAGAAACCGCCCGCTGGCTCGCACTTCGATCTTCTTCATCCGGAGAACCGTTTCCGGAGGTCATCGACTTCGCCCTGAATGAAAGGTGCGCTGCCGGCACCGGTCTTTTTCTCGAACAACAGGCTCACCGGTTGAAGTTATCGATCGAGGAATTTTCAGCTATGGCTGCCGGCGCCAGAAAGGGCGCGACCATCGCCGGACGCTGCAGCGTTTTCGCCAAATCCGACATGATCCATCTGCAACAAAAAGGCACCCCCGTCCAGGAGATCGCCTACGGGGTCTGCCTGGCGCTGGTCAGGTCCGTCACCTCTTCCCTGCTGAAAGGGAGAGATTGTCCGCGTCCGGTGGCTCTGGCAGGCAGCACGATAAAAAACGCCGGCCTGCTGCGGGCTTTCCAGGAAATTCTTTCCGCCGCTCAGGGAGAGCTTTTATATTCTGAATTATCTCCTTTTCTGCCCGCGGTCGGAGCCGCCAGTATCGCTCTGAGTCGCAGCCGCGAGCTTTCCGCTTTCACTCTGGAAGATTTTTTGAGGGCCCTTAAACCGGCAGAAGTTACTTCAGCCACCAGTTTGAAACCTCTCGGTCAGCTGCAGCCTGTTCTCCCTTCAGAGCCGGTTTCAGAAATCAACCGCCCGGCTCGGGGATATCTCGGGATTGACATAGGTTCGGTCAGCACCAACCTGGTAATAATAGACGACCAGGCTCAGGTGTTGAGCGGGGTTTACCTGCCGACCAGAGGACGTCCTCTGGAAGTTTTAAGGGAAGGTCTTCTGGAACTTTTCAGCAGATTCCCCGCGGGGTTGGAAATCTCCGGAATCGGCACCACCGGAAGCGGACGCTATTTAGCCGGGAGGCTGCTCCGGGCAGATGTCATCAAGAACGAAATCACCTGTCAGATGCGCAGCGCCTGTTTTTATTTCCCGGAAGTTGACACCATTTTTGAAATCGGCGGACAGGATTCGAAATACATTCAGGTGGAAAACGGTCGGGTGGTTGATTTCAACATGAACAAAATCTGCGCCGCCGGAACCGGCTCCTTTCTGGAGGAACAGGCAGCCCAGATGGGCTTTACGGTGGAAAAAGATTTTGCTCTGCTGGCTTCGGCTTCAAGCCGCCCGGCCGATCTCGGCAGCCGCTGCACAGTCTTTATGGAATCGGAAATCATGCACAAAATGGCCCGGGGCGAACCTCTTCCCGACCTGGTGGCCGGCCTTGCCTATTCCATTGCCCGTAATTATCTGGAAAAGGTGGTGGAAAGGCGCCCAGTCGGCAGGGAGATAGTTTTCCAGGGCGGCGTCGCTTCGAACCCGGCGGTGGTCAGAGCCTTTTCCCTCCTTCTCAACCGGGAAATAAAAATCCATCCTTACAACCGGATATCCGGTGCGATAGGGGCAGCCCTTGAAGCTCAAGAAGCGGTAAAAAAATATGGAAAGAAATCGCTGAGCCTGTCTGAAATCAGAGAAAAGCTGTTCGAGACCTTCCGCCTGAAGGAGTTTGAATGCCGTCAGTGTCCCAACCGCTGTCAGGTGATAGCGGTGGAATCCGGAAAAGAGAGGGTTTACTTCGGTGACATCTGCGAACGTTACACCGCCACTTCCAGCCTGACGGCCAAAGAGGTCGATTATCATCATCCGCTGAAGTACAGAAAGCAGCTTCTGGAAGAATTGACCGCCAGGATTCCCTCCAGTGGACTCACCATCGGTTTGCCGCAAGCTTCCACTTTCCATGAATTTTTGCCCTTCTGGATAACTTTTTTCAGCCAGCTCGGTTACCGAGTAAAAATTTCTGCGGAAACCGGCCTGGAAACAATGGAAGCCGGCATCAAGCTCCAGCCGGCCGAGACCTGTCTGCCGATAAAGATTGCCATCGGCCACGTCCGGGCGCTGCAGGAAGACCCCGAGGTTGACCTAATCTTCCTCCCGAGCCTGGTCGACCGGCACCTGCAGCGGGAGGAACCTTTCTATTTCTGTCCATACACCGAAAATCTGCCCCACATGCTTCCGGAAGCCGTCCGCGAGAAATTACTGACAACCACAGTTTATCTTGAGCCGGCAGAGGAAAGCGAAAAAATCAGCTGGAAAAACCTGTCGGAACTTTTGAAGGAGCCGGAAGAGAAAATAAAGAAGGCGTGGCAGGAAGCCCGCAGGAGGCAGCAGGAATTCGAAACCCGTCTTAAGGAAAAAGGACAGGAAGTTTTGAAAAAAGCCTTCCAGAAGAAGCTTCCGGTCTGGGTCGTCGCCGGAAGGCCCTATCTTCTGTATGACAGTTACATCAACCTTAATTTCTGGTCACATCTGGAAAAACTCGGGGTGATCGCTCTGCCGCACGATTATCTCCCGCTTGAAAAGATAAACCTGGAGGAACTTTCTCTGGAAGAATCAGCCATACCTCCCTGGCGGTATCCTCTAAAAATTTTGAAGGCTGCCCGCTGGAGCGCCCTCCAGCCTGAAACCTATGCCGTCTATCTCACCAGTTATGGCTGCGGGCCTGATGCCTTCTGTCTGAAACACCTGAGGCCGCTTCAGACCGGGATCCCTCACCTCGTCCTGGAGTTCGATGAACACCGTGGAGAAGCCGGTCTGATCACCAGGCTTGAAGCTTTCACCGATGAAATCAAGCAGCATCGGAAGGAAGGCCGTCAGACAAAGAAGCTCAGAAGAGCGGTTAACCCTGAAGCCTGGCCTGTGGCCGAGGTCAGAAAACTTCCTTTCATCATACCGTATTTTGCCGACCATGCCCGGGCTTTTGCTGGCGCCCTGAAAAAATGCGGATTTCAGGCGGAAGTGCTGCCGCCTCCGGATGAACACAGCCTGGAACTGGGAGAAAAATATTCATCTGGTAAAGAATGCCATGCCTACAGCTTTCTGCTCGGAGACCTGCTGAAAGTGGTCCTGGAGAAAAAGATTTCCGAGCCGGCAATTTTCTTCTTCCCGGGAGCTCGCTACTCCTGTCTCCTGCAGCAGTACGGCCCGGCCATGCGGGAGCTGCTCCAGGAACTTAACCATAACCAGATTCTGGTCCTGACTCCAACCTTAGATTACTTCTGGAAATTGATCGGGTTTGAAGGGCTGAAAACCCTCTACCAGGGGCTTCAGTCGATAGACAGACTTACCCGGATTGCCTTTCAGCTGAGACCTTACGAGGTACGTCCCGGCGAAGTAAATCTGGCTTTTGATGAAGGGCTGAGACTGGTCGAACAGGGTCTGGCTTCGGGGCAACTCGAAACTGCTCTGGAAAAAATCAGAAACCGCCTCAGCCAGGTCGAGATCAACTTCCAGGAAAGACCGGTGGTCGGAATTGCCGGTGATATTTATACCCGTCAGAATTCTTTTGCCAACAATCAGCTTTTTGAGCAGCTGGAAAAACTCGGCTGCGAAGTCTGGCCCTCGCCCTTCCTGGTGGATGAAATTGATTTCAGCTTCACTCGGGAATTCTACCAGAAGCTCTCCGAGGGCAGCCTGCTCGAATCCCTGAAACTGGCCGGGCTTAACCTCATCAGGGAAATTAAAAAAGCTCAGGTGAGAAAAAAGCTGGAATTCTCTGACCTCAGGCTAACCGAACCCTCTTTTGAAGATCTGCTCCGTTCGACCGCTGCCTATCTCAACTATAACAACAATCAAACCCTGTTCCTGAATGTGGCCAGGATGGTCGACCTGGCAAGAAAGGGAGCCGACGGTATCATCAACGTTATCTGCTTCAACTGCATGCTGGGAACGGCATCAGCCGCCATATCCAGAAGAATAAAGAGTGATTTCGGCAACATCCCGCTGCCGACCCTGGTCTACGGAGATACTGAAACCGTGGCCACCCGCAGCCGGCTTGAGGCTTTTGTCGAACAGGTGTTCGCCAGGTTCAAAAAAAGAAAAAATTTTCCGGCCGAAGTTTAAGGCACTCCGGTCATAAAGAAGTCAATACCACGGCGATTATCCCGGTGAGAAAAACGCCGTCAAAGGTTCCAGCCCCGCCGATCGAAGCTACCGGCGCCCCCAGGTGAGCAATTTTATTCAGATTCATAAGGTCGGCTCCGATGAGAGTGCCCAGAGTGCCAGAAACGTAGGCTATGATCGGAGCGAAGCTTAAACCTCCCGGAGTGACCAGGCTGAGAAGCAGAGCGGTCAGCGCCGCCACCAGCGGAGGAAAAAGAGCTGGAGTGGCAATCCCCAGTCCTCTGATCGGTCTGGCTACCCGGTGGACCATCAGCGCCACAAAAACGGTAGCCACCAGAAAGTATAAAAAAAGGGGAAGCCAGCGGAGTGTTAAATAAACACTGACCAGCGACGGGATGACCGCGCCTCCGAGATTGACCGCCAGGACCGTGGTATTCTGGTATTTTATGGCTGGAATCCTGAATCTCCAGCCGAAAAAATCAACCAGCTCTTCAGAAAAAAGCTGTTCGGAATGTATCCGTCGAACAGGAATGTTTACGGCGCTTCCAATGAGGCACAAAAATAAAAGAAGAAAGACCGCCTCGGCAGAAAACCCCAGACGAGAAAAGGCGAAAGATATCAAACCGATCTTCAGGAAAAGAAAAAGTCCACCCAGGACAAAAAAGTAAAAAACGAGAAAAAGCAGTATTACCGGCAGATAAAACACTTTAACGCTCCTTCATGGTCAGGCTGAAACAAAATTAGAGCTCTTTCCCTTCCCCCGGCATTCTCCCTTTCATTATTTTTCGAGCGCGGGATTACTTTTTCGGCAGCATCGGTATTTTTATCCCGTGTTTCCTGGCGCAGGCAATGGCTTCTTCATAACCGGCATCAGCGTGACGTACAACACCGAGACCGGGGTCGACAGTCAGCACTCTCTGGAGACGCCTGGCCATGGCCGCCGTTCCATCAGCTACGATAACCATGCCCGCGTGGATGGAAAGACCGATGCCCACTCCTCCGCCATGATGTACTGATACCCAGGAAGCTCCACAAACAGCGTTCAGCAGGGCGTTGAGAACCGGCCAGTCGGCGATGGCATCGGACCCGTCTTTCATCTTTTCTGTTTCCCGGTTGGGAGAGGCCACCGAACCGGTATCGAGGTGGTCACGCCCGATGACAATCGGCGCGCTTATTTTCCCTTTTTTAACCAGGGTGTTTATCACCTCGCCGAACAGGGCTCTTTCTCCATAGCCCAGCCAGCAGATGCGGGCCGGCAGTCCCTGGAATTTAACCTGTTTCTGTGCCTTTCTTATCCACCTGGCGAGCGCTTCATCTTCAGGAAAAGTTTTCAGCACGGCTTCATCGGTAACATATATATCCTGAGGTTTTCCGGAGAGCGCCACCCAGCGGAAAGGTCCCTTGCCAACGCAGAAGAGCGGCCTGATGTATTCCTGAACGAATCCTGGAATGTCAAAAGCCCTTTCCACTCCGGCTTTCTGAGCCTGACCGCGAATGTTATTTCCATAATCAAAAGTCTTAGCCCCTCTTCTCTGAAGTTCCAGCATCGCTTCCACCTGGACAGCCATTGACTCATAAGCCATCGCTATGTACTTCTGCGGATCTTTTTTCCTGAGTTCGAGCGCTTCTTCATAAGGAATTCCTCGCGGAACATACCCGTTGAGCTCGTCATGGGCTGAAGTCTGGTCAGTCAGGACATCCGGAGTGATTCCTCTGCGGACGAGCTCCGGTAGAACATCAGCCGCATTGGCCAGAAGTGCGATCGACAGAGGCTGCCCCTTCCTGCAGGCTTCTTCAGCCATCTTCAAAGCTTCATCCAGACTGGTGGTCATGGTGTCCACATACCCGGTCTCTAAACGACGACGAATTCTCTCCGGGTCAACCTCAGCCACTATGGCCACTCCTTCATTCATGGTAACGGCCAGGGGCTGGGCGCCTCCCATTCCGCCGAGTCCGGCTGTTACCACCAGTTTACCCTTCAGGCTGCCGTCAAAATGTTTTCTGGCCACCGCCGCCAGCGTCTCATAAGTGCCCTGGAGAATTCCCTGGGTGCCGATGTAAATCCAGCTTCCCGCCGTCATCTGTCCGTACATGGTGAGGCCGAGGGCTTCCAGACGGCGAAACTCATCCCAGGTAGCCCATTTCGGAACGATCATTGCGTTCGATATCAACACCCGGGGCGCGTCAGGGTGCGTTTTGAAAATGCCCACCGGTTTTCCCGACTGCACGACCAGAGTTTCGTCGTTCTCCAGCTTTTTGAGGCTGCTGACTATCGCCCGGAAACATTCCCAGTTGCGAGCAGCTTTTCCTGTTCCGCCGTAGACGATCAACTCCTGGGGTTTTTCGGCCACCTCGGGGTCAAGGTTATTCATCAGCATTCTCAGAGCGGCTTCCTGGGACCAGCCTTTTGTCTGCAGGCGGTTACCCCGCGGAGCCCTGACCGGTCTGTATTCACTGGTTGTCTTTGATTTCATCCCTGATCCTCCTTCTCTTGTATTATATTTCTAACCTCCACCAGTTTTTCAATCCTTCGCAGAGTTTTTTCCCGGCCGATAAGTTCGAGAACTTCAAAAATTCCCGGGCTTACCGAACGCCCGAGAACCAGAACCCTTAAAGCATGTATCAGGACGGCCGCCTTCACCCCCTCTTTTTCCGCTCTTTCTCTGAGAATTTTTTCTATTTCAGGGGCCGTAAAATTCTCCAGACTCAGAAAATCTTCTTTCAAAACTGGCAGCAGGCGGTCAAGCTGGCCATCAAGCAGATATTTTTTAACCGCTTCCGGGTCGTAAGAAAAATTATCCGACAGAAATGGAGCCAGAGCCGCGCTCAGGTCGAGTAAAGTCCGGCTGCGAGTTCTCGTCAAACTAACCACTTTTTCAAACCATTCTTTTCGCCCGGAGAGCAGCTCCTCCGACCACAGCCCATCTTTCTCCAGCCAGGGACGCAGATGAGAAATCAGCTCGGTCACGGGGATTTCGTTAATCAAACGACTGTTCAACCATTCAAGTTTCTTGAGGTCGAATATCGGGCTGCCCTTGCTCACTTTCTCCAGGGAAAATTCTCTGACCATCTCTTCCACTGTGTATATTCTTTCTTCGCGGCCGGGCGACCAGCTGAGCTGAGCCATGAAATTGAAGAAAGCCAGGGGAAGATAACCTTTATCCCTGAAGCTGAGGACCGAAGTATCGCCATGCCTTTTGCTCAATTTCTTCCGGTCTGGACCGAGGATAAGAGGAAGATGAGCAAACTGAGGCACCGATTTTCCAAAAGCCTGATAAAGGAGTATCTGTTTCGGAGTGTTGGAGATATGGTCGTCTCCCCTGATGACATGGGTTATGCCGGTGTCGATGTCGTCAACCACCACCGAAAGATGGTAGGTGGGGAAACCATCGCTCCTCAAAAGCACAAAATCTTCTATGTTTTTGTGTTCCACGCTGATCGGTCCGTGCACCAGGTCAGTAAATTCCGTGCGTCCTTCGGGCACCAGAAACCGGATGGCCGCCGGAACCCTGCGCTCGAGAAGTCTCTGCCTCTCGCTCTCATCCAGGTTTAAACACCGCCGATCGTACTTCCAGTGTTCACCGCTGGCCTGAGCCCGCGTCCGGCGCTCTTCAATTTCTTCGGGCGTGCAGAAACAATAATAAGCTTTACCCCGTTCCACCAGCTCCCGGGCTGCCCGGCGGTAGATTTCAAAGCGGTGCGACTGGTAGATCGGTCCTTCATCCCAGTCGAGCCCAACCCAGCGCAGGGCTTCAAGGATTGAGCGGCTCATCTCTTCCGAGGATCTGGCCACATCTGTATCCTCGATCCTCAGGATAAATTTTCCTTTGTGATGACGGGCAAACAACCAGTTGAAAAGCGCTGTCCTCAGCGCGCCCACATGAAGATGTCCGGTAGGGCTGGGAGCAAACCTGACTCTCACCATATCTTTTTCACTTCCACAATACGAATTTTCCGAACGCTAAAAATATATCACAGCCCTTACACCGATTCAAAAACCCTTCTTTTTATTGTGTTAAAAATTATTTAACAATAATTTCCAAATTTGTTGTTGACTGCCTTCCTGGAATTAAGTAAATTAATCGATGAGGAGTGAATAAGAGCCAAGGTTTTTAATGGAGGGCAGAGGGAACGGTTCCCGAACGCTATGGCGCCGGTAAACATTCTGGTTTATGTTTCCAACATTAAGCTGGCCAGAAGAGTGGTTGGCATCTGCGAAAAAGAATATTTACCGGTACTGGCAACTTCCTTCGAAGAAATCCCGGCCATTCTGAAAAATTACGACTGCTGGGCAGCCATCATTGAATGTCGATCAGCTATTTACGAACGCTGGAAAGAATTTCTTGCACCTGAATGTTCGGTGGTCATCGTTGGCCGTGAAGAAACAGACCTTTATTGCAATCTTCTCACCTGGCCGCCTCAGTATCACCTTGAATATGTCATAGAAAGCGAAGGTCAACCGCTGGAACCGGTTCTGAGTCAGATTCTGAAAGTTGCCGTTCATCACAGCCGGATAAAAAGAGAATGGAAACAGCTTAAAGAAACCCTTTCACTCACCACCACCAGTGCCCGTGAAATCCTCCAGGAAATCGCCGAAATTAAAAGGCTGATCAACGAAAACTATCTCCGGGAGCTGGAAAAAAGAATTTCTGTGGAAGCCCGTTATGTCTGGTCGCAGCGGGAAAGATCCAAGATCGAAAACATCGTCAGGAAGATTTATTCGGCCAACGATGTCAGCAGTCTCCTCGGAATAGTTCCTGATATCAAAGACCTGCTGCAAGCTCAGGGGCTGACCATTTACCTGATCGAGGAAAGCGAAATCCTCGGAAAGCATTTAAAGCCGATCATCTGGGACGACACCTTCATCACTCATCCAGAAACCTTTAAATACATTGCCCGGCTGGAGGCTCCGGATTTTGCCGCCTCCGTCGCCCGGACCGGGCAGGAAATCAACATCCATGACCTGACCTATGACAAACGATTTTCCCTGCGGTACCAGCATAACCTGAAAAGCCCGTTGAAGAGCCTGCTGGCGGTGCCTATTATCAACGAAAACCAGATTATCGGAGTTATCGAGCTTTACAACAAACATTTCCTGGGTAATCCTGTGGCTGAAGGCTTCAGCCGCGAGGAGCAGCAGATCCTCAGGGGTCTTTCGGAACACATCGGCATCGCCATGACCAAACTGAACCTGATTCAGTACGACCCGCTGACCGGATTGCTCCGGGCGGAACCCTTCTTCGATAAAATCCTGCAGAAGATAAACTCCATGAGCAAAAGGCGGGTGGAAGAAGGGTCCTTCGCCATGGTCATGGGCGATGTCGACTGGTTCAAACATTACAACGACCGAAACGGCCACGAAGCCGGTAACCGGCTGCTGCAGGAACTGGCCTCGATTATGAAACAGTCAATCCGGGAAAATGATCTAATTTGCCGCTACGGGGGTGAAGAATTTCTTTTCTTCCTGAGCGGCGTAACCTCTCTGGAAGAAGCCTGCCAGTTAACAGAAAGAATAAGAAAGAATATTGAAGAGCATTATTTTCCCTACGAAGAATTCCAGCCCCGCAATAATCTGACCATGTCCTTCGGGGTAACCTTCTTTTCGCGCAAAAAGACCGGGACCGACGGTTCTCTGACTAAAGAAGACTTGAAACATCTGGTACACGAATGCGACCTGGCTCTGGCTGAAGCCAAAGGGAAAAAGACCTGGCGTCTCCCTCCATCAGAAGAACCTTCCCAGACTCCCAGAAAAAATATGGTGGTGGCTTTTTCACGGGACTGGGAAACCGAAAAATATCAGCGCCCGACGGTCAGTTACCAGGAAAAACTTTTTCGCGAAAAAAGACATTTCCGACGGCACTATGCCTCGACCATCATGATGTATCAGGAGAACGGTCAGCTTAAGGTCTGCAAAACCATTAACCTCAGCCTGGGCGGGGCGAAAATAATTTCAGAATCTCCTCTGCCCATATCCAGGCCGATGAATCTTATCCTGATTCTGGGCAAACAGGCGCGCCCGTTAAAAGGAGAAATTGTCTACACGGAAAAAACCGGCCCGGAATCAACCAACTATTATGCCGGCCTTAAATTCACTGAACTGACTCCGGAAGATTTCCAGATTCTGGAAAATTATTTTCTGGAAATCCAGAAAGAGGAAAGCTTCAACTAAGCCAGCCTGCTTGAATTCCCTCAGGCTTCCAGCTCTTTGAGAAGGGCGCCATAATATATATTTTCGGGGGTTGTCCTGGCCTTGAACGAAGCCATAAGGATTATTATCCTCTGCTCAAACTGCGACAGGTCGTCGGCTGAACCCCAGTTCTGAACAGCCAGCAGGTCAGCCAGTTCCAGCAGAGATTGCTGGTTGAGTATATCCTGGGTCAGAGCCGGGAAGCGGAATTGCTTTCTGGAAATCAGGTAAATTATCTGCAAAAGGAATTTTCTCAGGCTCTCCTGAAGACTGACCAATTCCTGTTTCAGATAAAACTGTTCTTTGGCGTCAGTTATAAAAGCCAGCTTGTATTGAAGTTTTCTGGCTTCGTCCACAGATTCTTTCAGCCGCAGGAGAATCTCGTTAGCTTCCAGGATGTTCTTTCCTTTCCCTTCATAATAACCTATCGGATTTGACCCGTTCACATGCTCTTCCCGGTAATATCTTTCCAGATCCTGACGGGCAATCTCTGGCTCTTCCGCGCTTTTCACCTCGTTCCTGGAGACAATTCTTTTTTCCCCGCTCTCCAGCTCATGCTGCTTCTGAGCGAAGGTTTTTCTGATCTGTTCAGCCAGTTTTTCTTCCAGACTGGATTCCTCTTCTTTTTCCTCAACTTCCGTCATGGATACCTTATCCGCCTCCATGCGTTCCTCGAGCCCTTCAGTTTCTTCCGTTTCAGGTGTCCCGTATGATGCCGCCTGCGGTTCAGCTTCCATCTTCTCTTCGACGGCAGGCTCTTCGACTTCACCCGCTTCCGCAGTCACCGCTGGTTCGCCCACACCCTTTTCCAGAAGGAGAAGTTCTTTCACTTTTTTGAGTTTCTCCAGTTCCGGCGTCAGGTCAAAATTAATGCTTTCCTCCGGCGTTATCAATCGGGTTCCTTCTCTAAGCCCGAATTTTTCCTCCAGACCTTTTTTAAGAGAGGCCGCTTTCTCTATCGATTGCCGCCGGAGCTCCTCCAGCTCTCCATGCCATACGCTCAGAAGGTTGATATCTTCTACTGTTTCCAGGGCCAGTCTTTCTATCTCTTTCTGCCTGACGACTATCTTTTCCAGGGTCTCCTGTATTTTTTTCAGGATTCCCTGTCTCTTTTCTTCAAACTGCTCCCATACCTGACCGTATTCTTCGAGCGCCAGCCACTCTTTCCTGACCGCCTGTTCGATTTCCGCCAGCTGCTGTCTGGCCAGCTCGCGCTCCTTCTGGATCCTCTCTTCCAGGGCTTTTTCTATCTCCTCTCTCTGGCGGCGAAGGTATTCCTCCAGCCGGTTCTCGATTTCCTGAATTATCGATAAAGGTTTTTCTACCGGACGTTCATTTTCAGACATTGCCCATTCCTTTGCCTGAATTCTGACCTGGACATAGCTATTCTACGTTTGCCCCTTTCTGCCTGTCAAGGAGACAGGCGGGTGAGATAACAGAGCAAATTGCAGACAGCCCGGGGGAAACTCAGGTAACCGTTAGGGGCGATAAGAGAGGTAAAGGAATCACCCCGCTCAGATAATTCCTGTTCGAATGAAAACTAAACACAATCATAGGCTGATTAAGTTCCTGCTTAAGCCAGAGACTGCTGTCTTCAGCCAGCACAGAAGAATTTTTGCCCCCACCATACCAGGTGATGACCGATGATTTCTCCCGAAGACCTCAGAATACTCCGGTCAGAAAACATCAGCGCAGTTCTGGTCCTCCAGGAATTTTTTGTTACCGGCCCGAAAAACCCTGGAGTGAAACACAGGATTGAGAAAAACACTTGCCATAAAAAAAGATTTGTTGTATACAGGAGGGAGAAGCAATGAGCACCTCAGGGCAAAACAACCATCATCTCAAGGTCATTCTGGCTATTCCTGAAAGCAAGCTGCGGCAGCGTCTGACAGAAATTTGCCAGCAGCTCCAGGTGGCCGGAGAAGAAATTCCTGAACTTCCCCGTCTGTGGTCTTCTAACCATCTGAAAAACTCGATCATAGTGGTAAGCGAGGAACATAAGGACAGCAGGACACTTCTGGCTTCTCTGCGACAGTTAAAAAAAGACCAGCCCCGTTCGAGCATCATTCTGCTGACCGCTCCTGCCTCCGGAAAAGAATTCTGGCAGCCTCTGGAAGAAAACCTGATAGATTTTGTCTGCCCGAAAAACAACCTGCCGGCGATTTTCTCAGCGCTGCGTTCTGAGATCCACAGACGGCTGCTCAGGATGGAGAACGAATATTATCTTAAGAACCTGACCAGGCTCAAGCTGGAACATTCGCGGCACATCCGCAAAATGCTGGAGCTGGAGGAAATCTACGACACGACGGTGGAAAACCTGATGACCGCTCTCGACCTTCGGGACGTTGAAACCTTCGGTCATTCCCGCACAGTCTCCAAATACAGCCAGGTACTGGCAGAAATCCTCGGCCTCAAGGAAAAAACGGTTCTCGACAACATCAGAAAGGGTGCGCTGCTGCATGACGTCGGTAAAATCGCCATCCCTGATTCGATCCTGAAAAAACCGGGCCCGCTGACAGCGGAAGAATGGGAGAAGATTAAACTCCATCCTTCTCTCGGCTTCGGACTGATCAAGGAGATGAAGCTGGTAAAAGAGGTCGGCAATATCATCCTTTACCATCACGAAAGATACGACGGCCGAGGATATCCGCGCGGACTGAAGAAAGAGGAGATCCCGCTCGAAGCCCGCATTTTTGCCCTTGCTGACTCCCTGGATGCCATCACCTCTCACCGTCCCTACCGACCGGAGCAGGATTTCCGCACTGCCCGGAATGAAATAATCAGAAATTCAGGAACTCAGTTCGACCCGATGGTGGTGGAAGCTTTCTGCAGCCTGGACATAGAAAGCTGGGAGCACATCCGTTTTGAAACCACGCGTTTGCTCCCTTCCTTTGAGGAATATCAGAAACTGCTGGCCCGGAAGAATAGAGTTTCCTGATCTGAAGCTGAAACGACCATCCGCCGTCAGCCCGCTTTCCGGGCGGTGATTACTCTGGGCCGGCCTGAATAATCCAGATGAACCGCGGTTTCCTGCCAGCCCTCCCGGAAATGCTTCAGAATTTTTTCCTCCTGACCGGCGCCAAACTCAAACACCAGAAATCCTCCAGGTGTCAGGCATTCGAAGGCTTCTCCGATGAGTCTCTGAATAAACTCCACGCCGGTCGGCCCGGCTACCAGAGCTTTTCTTGGTTCAAAATCCCGGACCGGACGGTCAAGTTTCTGCCACTCAGTTTCTGAAACGTACGGCGGATTGCTGACTATCAGATGAAACCTTTTCTTCCTGGGAATAAAATATTCAAGGCCGTCGGTGTGAACAAATTTAACATTTTTCACACCGAGATTTTTAGCGTTCCAGGAGGCGATCTGGAGCGCGCGGCGGGAGATGTCTGAAGCCGTCACCCGGGCCTCGGTAATTTCTTTAGCCAGAGAAATGGCCAGATTGCCGCAGCCGGTACCCACATCGAGAATCTGCGGGCTTTCCGGAAGCGGAAGGTCAAGGGCCTTTTCCACCACCAGTTCTGTTTCCGGCCTGGGTATCAGCACCCAGCGATTCACCCTGAACTCCAGACTCCAGAATTCTTTTTTACCAAGAATGTAAGCCACCGGCCAGCCGGCCTGTCTCATCCTTACCAGACGATCCAGCTTTGCCAGCACGCCCGACGGCACCGGCCGGTCAAGCTGATGAAAAAATTCCATTTCATCCCAGCCGGCAGCCTTCTGGATAAACAACCTGGCTTCTATGAAAGGGCAGGCAGAAATGGATAATTTCCTGGCCGTCTGGCGGAAAAGCTGGTCGAAATTTTTATACTTCAATTTGCTGACCGAGACTCTGTCCTGATCTATTTTCTTTTTCTTCCAGAGCCCTGGTTTGAAAATGAACTATCAGGCGCTCTATCAGCTCGTCAAGCTCCCCATCCATGATGCTTTCCACGTTGTAAAAATTCTCGTTCAGCCGATGATCAGTTATTCTCGATTGAGGGAAATTGTAGGTCCGGATTTTTTCGCTTCTTTCGCCCGTTCCCACCTGTTTCCTTCTATCTTCAGAAATTTTGCTCTGCTGTTCCCTGCGGGCAATCTCCAGCAGTCGGGACCTCAGAATTTTCATGGCCCTTTCTTTATTCCGGTGCTGCGATTTCTCGTCCTGACAGGAAACGACAATTCCTGAAGGTTTGTGGGTTATTCTGATGGCCGTGTAATTGCGGTTTACGTTCTGGCCGCCAGGACCGGAAGCCCCGAAGGCTTCAATCTTCAAATCTTTCGGGTCGATTTTGATGTCAACCTCTTCCGCTTCCGGCAGAACAGCCACGGTGGCGGTTGAAGTATGAATCCGGCCGGAAGCCTCGGTTTTCGGCACTCTCTGCACCCGGTGAACCCCGCTTTCATACTTCAGAAAAGAATAAACCCTTTTGCCCTGGATGTTGACAATGGCTTCCTTGATCCCCCCGATGGGAGAATAGCTCACATCCATCAATTCCCATTTCCAGCCTTTATGCTCGGCGTACCTGGTGTACATTCTCAACAGGTCCTGGGCAAAAAGCGATGCTTCATCTCCTCCAGCTCCGGCCCTGATTTCCAGAATGACGTTCTTTTCGTCGTTGGGATCTCGCGGCAGGAGCATCCTTTTCAATTCTTTCTCAAGATTTTCCTTTTTCTCCTTCAGCTGATCGAGTTCGGATTCAGCCAGTTTTTTAAGTTCAGGGTCCGCCCGGCCCTCAGCCAGAATAGCTTCAGCTTCGTTCAGGTCCTGAACCACTTTCCTGTACTGTTCGTACTTCCTGACCAGAGGTTCCAGTTCAGACCTTTCCCTGGCCAGTTCTTTGACTCTGGCAGGATTTGAGGCTATGGCGGGGTCGGACAGAAGGGCAGTAATCTGGTTATATCTTTCTTCTATTACCTTTAATTCCTGGAGCATACGATTTATTTTTTAGTCTTGGCGGCATATTTCTTCCTGAATTTTTCCACCCGTCCGGCGGTGTCGACAATTCTCTGTTTCCCGGTGAAAAATGGATGGCACTGAGAACAGATTTCCACCCTTATTTCCTTTTTGGTGGACCTGGTCTTGAATGTGTTGCCGCAGGCGCAGATGACCGTGCATTCCTGATATTCTGGATGAATTCCTTTTTTCATGAACCTGTCTCCTCTTAGCTTAGGAAGAAAGATTATAGCAGTTTTTCTACCCTCAGTAAAGGATGCCCTGCTCCCGGCTCTTTTTCTGGAACAACTCCCAGTCAAGACTGAAAACAGCCGTTCTTTCCACATGACGGACAATCTCCCGGTAAAGCCGGGAGTCAAGATAATCCTTCAGCGTCTGGCTCAGAGCCACCACCTGTTCTTCGGCCTGCCATTCATAAACCTGACCATCCTCATCCTTAAGACAGCCGAGATAAACTGCCCAGGCCAGCTGCCGGAAAGGTACATGGCTGAAGTGTCTCCTGATAGCTTTAATCTCCCCTTCTTTAATGGGGTTAACGAACTGAAAATACCTTGAGAACAGAAGGGCGTTATGAAAATAAGCCGGAAAAGCCACCAGCGCATCAAGATTGATCAGTTTTCCCAGATACAGAAAAAGTTCCAGAATTTTTCGGGAAAGACTGAGCCCGGGCCTGGCCTGCCCGGGCAACGGCGGATGCTTATCATCAAAGCTCAAGCGGGGATTCTGCAGGGTTAACCATTCAAACAGCAGGCAGTGCTGCCCTGGAAGCCGGTAACCATGCTGGCGGGGAGCGGAAAATTTCACCTCAGCCTCCCGGATTTTCAGGTCAACCACGATCCTCCCGGGCTCTTCTTTTTCCCAGTAAATGAGGAATCTCTGCACAGGATAATCCGATGAATCAAGCCTGAATTTCAGAGGCCAGAGTTCTCTTTTTTTAGCTTCCTTGAAAAAGCTCCTCCTGGCCAGAAGAGCTATGACTTCCTTCAGCGTGTATCGGCCGAGAAACAGGAGAGATCCCCTGGCCGGTCCCAGGCCAGAAAACATTTCTTCCTCGGAGGAGGATGACTCCCGACCCCAGAAGGGTTCTAATTTTTTATTTTCGCTTCTGGACATTTAATTTTCCCAGATTTTCTTTATTTTACAGAACAATAAACTCCAGTTCAATCTTAATCAGATTCTTGCTCTCCCGAGTCTTTTTCCTTAATGGCCAGAGCCACCACTTCCCCGCTGTAAAAAGAAAAAATGTCGTCTCCAAAGTCCACCTGCCGGATCAACCTGAAATCCTGACGCGAGGGCTGGAAGCGCCGGTGATGCCTGATGATCAGCAACCCTCCGGGCTTCAGTATCCCGCGTTTCCTGATAACTTTAAGAGGGTTGCGCTCTCCGAGCATCTCATACGGCGGGTCGAGAAAAATCAGGTCAAACTGCACCCCTTTTTTGCCCAGCTCAATAACCGCCCGGTTGAATTCTTGATTGATCACCAGACCGAGCTCTTCCGCCTGGCACTTCGCCAGATTGGCCTGAATGACTCTGGCCGCCATCGGCAGCTGCTCGATGAAAACCGCTCGCCTGGCTCCCCGGCTGAGAGCCTCTATCCCGACTGAACCGGTTCCGGCAAAACCGTCAAGAAATAAAGCGTCAACCACCCTGTCCTGAAGTATGTTAAAAAGCGATTCTCTCAGCCTGGCCGGCAGCGGCCTGACCTCCTCGCTCGGAACCATTTTTAACTTTCTTCCTTTAAAGCGACCGCCAATTATCCTGATCATTTGTTTCCTCAATAATGAACCAGCAATTTCCCTTTTTCCGTCTCCACCCGGGCAATGCCCTCAGGTAGGTCAAACCAGTCTTCCGGATGCCAGGTCTCTAAACCCCGGGCAGCGGCTATTATGTCTATCATTGCGTTCAGAACCGCCGGTTGAATTCTCTGAGTTTCAAGAAAAAGGCTCTGGAAATTCAACCTTACCTTCCGACCGTTCTGCTCAATTCTGGCAGAAAAATAAAGATTCGGCCGGCCGGAAATCCCCTTACTTCTGAGATCCAGGACCACCCAGCCTTCCACCCTGTTCTCAGATAATATTTTGAGCTTCAACGATTTAAGGCTGTCGGTGCCTTCAGAAATAAGATATTCAAAAAAGGCTGAGACCTCATCTTCGCTGAACACGGCCACTCTTCCCTGAAATCTGCCGCTCTCCCGCTTGAAATTAGCCGCTTCCTCGAGGAAATTGACAATCCGGAGAATCCCTTCAAGGTTATCTTCCTTTTCCTGACAGAAATTTCCTCCGCAGACCCGCTCAAGGGCATAAACCTCGAACCCGGAGATGGCCAGAATAGAAAGACAGAGGAACAGCGGAAAAAATAATTTTTTCATACAGTAAAATGCTACCAGCATTCTGACCTTTTGTAAATTTTTCTGATATTCCGGTAACTTTTGGCCTGCCTGAACCCGGCTTTCTTGACAGGTCAGAGAGCGTAAACTATACTGATTTTTTGAAAAGCTTCAAAGAAGAGTTAAACCCATGACCCTGATGGAACAGGCACGCCGGGGAGTTTCTTCTCCTGTTATCAAGAAACTGGCGAAGGAAGAAAGAATAAACCCCGACGAACTATTGTCTCTAATCTCCACCGGCAGGGTGGTAATTCCATATAACCCCAATCATGCTCCCTCCCGCCCGGTGGCCATCGGCTGGAGAATGCGAACGAAGGTTAACGTGAACCTCGGAACCTCCCGCGATTTTCCAGACCTCCAGAGTGAGCTTAAGAAGCTGAAAATCAGCATAAAGTACGGTGCCGACACGGTGATGGACCTGAGCACCGGCGGAGACATCAGAAAAATCAGAAGGAAGCTTCTGTCGCTTTCTCCTCTGCCTCTGGGGACAGTTCCTGTCTATCAGGCAGCGATCGAAGCCATCAGCAAACGGGGCTCAATTGTCCGGATGACTGAAGACGACCTGTTCTCGGTCATAGAATCCCAGGCGATGGAGGGGGTTGACTTTATGACCGTTCACTGCGGTCTGACCTTGAAAGCGGTGGAGAGGCTGAAAAAACAGGGAAGAATAGCAGACATTGTTTCCCGCGGGGGAGCCTTTCACCTGGCCTGGATGCTTCACAACGAAAAAGAAAATCCGCTGTACGAGAAATTTGACCGGTTGTTAGAGCTGGCCCGCAGGTATGATTTTACCCTGAGTCTGGGCGATGGCCTGAGACCGGGTTCAGTTCTGGATGCCACCGACCGCCCCCAGATTGAAGAACTGCTCACGCTGGGCGAGCTGGTGCAGAGAGCCCGGGAAGCCGGAGTTCAGGCGATGGTGGAAGGTCCCGGACACGTGCCCCTCGACCAGGTTGAGATGAATATCAAATTGCAAAAGAGGGTCTGCCAGGAAGCCCCTTTTTATGTGCTCGGCCCTCTGGTCACCGATATCGCTCCTGGCTATGATCACATTGTCTCAGCCATCGGGGGCGCTCTGGCCGCATCTGCCGGGGCCGATTTTCTCTGCTACGTAACTCCGGCTGAACACCTGGGACTGCCCACGATCGACGACGTCAAAGAGGGTCTGATTGCCTCACGCATTGCTGCCCATGCCGCGGACATAGTAAAGGGATATCCAGGGGCGGTGGAGCTCGATGCCGAAATTTCTCGCGCGAGGAAAAAACTCGACTGGGAAAGGCAGCAAAAACTTTCGCTCGACCCCGAACGCTTTGCCGAAATCCGACGGCGAAGGAAATCCAGAACGAAAGCCTGCTCCATGTGCGGCGAATTCTGCGCGATGAAAATTGTCAGCGAATTCCTGAACGGTGGAGAGGCTGATGAGACCTGCGGCTGAAAAGCTTCTTTTCGGAACCGCCGGCGTTCCTCTCTCCTGCCCTGAAGACTCCTCAGCTCGTGCGGTGGAGGAAGTGCGACGGCTGGGGCTCGAGGCTCTTGAACTCGAGTTTGTCCAGGGACTCAACATGGGGACTGAAACTGCCCGTCTTATCAGGACTTTATCCAGGCAGCACCGGGTAAAGCTGAGCGCTCACGCCCCTTATTTCATCAACCTTAATTCTCCCGAGGCCGGGAAAAAAATGCAGAGTCAGAAACTGCTTCTGAGCAGTTTGAGGCTGGCCGCGGCCGCCGGAGCTTCAGACCTGGTATTTCACGGCGGATATTACGGTTCATGCACTCCTGAGGAAGCTCTTCGGAACATCAAAAATTCGCTAAGGGAAATCCTTTCAATCGTCCGGTCGGAAAACATCCCGGTCCGTTTGAGGATCGAAACAACCGGCAAAAAAAGGCAATTCGGCAGTCTGGATGAAGTGCTTTCGCTCTGCCGGGAACTTGAAGGTCTCTGGCCCTGTCTTGACTTCGCTCACATATACGCCCGGGAAGGAAAAGTAAATTCCTACGACGACTTCTGCCGGGTTCTGCACAAAGTGGAAAAAAAACTCGGGCGAAGCGCGATAAAAAACGCCCACATCCACATTTCAGGAGTCAGGTTCAACCAGAGTGGAGAGCTCAAACACCTCAACCTGGAAGAATCCAACTTTCGCTTCGACGAATGGCTGCAGGCACTGGTGGACCTGGGAGTGGCCGGAACGGTGATCTGCGAAAGCCCGGCCCTGGAATCAGAAGCACTTATGCTAAAAAATCTGTATGAAAACCTCAGAAGCAAGAAATCCGCTTCCGAACAGCCGGCGGAAACTTAAAAAAACCCGAAGAAGAAAAATACCGCCCGGCCATAGACTTCTACCGGCTGCGGTCAAAAACGGTCAGTAACCCCGTTCAGTGCGGTTCTTCCTTCAGAACACATGCTCCGACCAGAAGAATGCTATTTCACATGGATTCCCTGTTCTGTGGAAACACTCCCCCTCGATCTCTTTCTGTCACCCGGAAAAATTCAGCCCGCCAATCTTCTTCAGCCAATTCTTGACATATGAAGGGGTTAAGCATAAACTGAATTCTAATCTTTATCAATAAATTAAGCTGATGGACTCAAACATAAGCTCTTTGTTAAAAACTATTTCTGATATTTCAACCTCATCTACCAAAATATCGAAAACCAGGAGACCCGTGAAAAGCCAGCAAAAATCGGTTTACCCGAAAGACCGGCAGATTTTTTTAGCTTTCCGGGCAGCCGATTTAACCTCAATTTCCCGACATATTCCCTCAAAATCAAGAAAAGGAGAGGTCGATGATTGAAATTCGTTTTCATGGACGAGGCGGTCAGGGAACGGTGGTCGCTTCGAAGATTCTGGCCGATGCCCTGGCCAAAGAGGGTAATTACGTCCAGGCTTATCCGGAATTTGGAGTTGAGCGGCGGGGAGCCCCGGTTTACGCCTTCATCCGCATCGACAGCAAACCCATCTACGACAAAAGCAAAATCTACCACCCTGACCATGTGGTGGTGGTCGACCCGACGCTGGTTGAAGCCATCGACGTAACCGAGGGGCTCAAGGATGGCGGATACATAATCATCAACAGCGAAAACCCGCCCGAGCATTTCAAATTTCCGGACAGGTACAAAGTTTTCACCATCAACGCTACAGAAATTGCGGTTAAACACAGGCTGGGAACTCTGGCCGCTCCCATCGTTAACACGGCCATTGCCGGAGCGGTGGTTAAAATTCTCAATCTCACCAGGCTGGAATCGCTGGTGGAAGCTATAAGAGAAGGAGTTCCGATCAAGCCTGAGGATAATGTTAAGGCCGCGATAGAAGCCTACGAACGAGCCTGAAGGAGGAATCATGAGCCGTAAAAAAGAAGCCAGAAAAATAATTTTCGAATCAGAAAAGGACATGCCGCCGGTTCCGATGTCGCTGGGTTCGATGCTTCATAACAGGACAGGGGCCTGGCGAAACATCAAGCCGGTTATCGACCTTTCAAAGTGCATTAGATGCGGAATCTGCTGGAAATTCTGTCCGGATGCCTCAATCGATATAGTCGATGAGTGGCCGCAGATCAACTATGACTACTGCAAGGGTTGCGGGCTGTGCGCCGAAGAATGCCCGCAGAAATGCATTACGATGGTGGAGGAGGAGAAATAATGAAAAAAGTAATAATGGGAAATCACGCTCTCTCTTACGGAGCCATGCTCTCGAGAGCCCAGGTGATTGCTGCCTACCCGATCACTCCGCAAACCCAGGTGGTCGAGCTTCTGTCAGAAATGTGCGCAGACGGAACGCTCAACGCCAAGTTTATAAAGGTGGAATCAGAACATTCAGCCATGGCTGCCTGCCTGGGTGCTTCGCTGGCCGGCGCCAGAACTTTTACCGCCACTTCAGCTCAGGGTCTGGCGCTGATGCATGAAATGCTGCACTGGGCAGCTGGAGGGCGGATGCCGGTGGTCATGGGCAACATCAACCGGGCTATGGCTCCTGGCTGGAGTATCTGGACCGACCAGAACGACAGCCTCTCCGAAAGGGACACCGGCTGGATCCAGTTTTACTGCGCTTCCAACCAGGAAGTGCTGGATACGGTTATTCAGGCATATAAGGTTTCAGAAAAGCTGATGATTCCCAGCATGATCATTCTGGACGCCTTCGCCCTTTCTCACACTTACGAAGTGGTTGAGATCCCGGATCAATCGCTGGTTGACCAGTATCTTCCGCCTTTTAATCCACCCTGGCGGCTTACACCTGACGACCCGCATGCCTTTGGAGGTCTGACCTCCCCGGACCATTACATGGAATTGCGTTATAAACTGCAGAAAGATATGGAAAAGGTCCCGGAGCTGGTGGAAGAAACCGGTAAAGAATACGAAAAAATGTTCGGCCGGTACCTCGGCCAGGTGGAAGAATATCTCTGCGACGACGCGGAATTTATTTTCGTCACCTCGGGAACCGCCGGCAGCACAGCGCGGGTGGCGGTTGATGAGCTTCGCCAGCGCGGCATAAAAGCCGGAAATCTCCGTATTCGCCTGTTCCGACCATTCCCGTTTGAAAAAGTAAGAAGCATCCTTTCCCGCGTGCCCAGAGTTGCTGTTCTCGACCGGAATATTTCTTACGGACACCACGGGATCTTTTACCAGGAAGTTAAATCTGCCATGTACGGACAGCCATCTCAGCCTCTGATCTTCGGCTTCATAGCCGGACTGGGCGGACGGGATATTACCAGGGACTCCTTCAGGGAGATAGCCGATTATGCCCTCTCCCGCGACCGGGTTGAAGAAGAAATCGTCTGGATAGGAGTAAAAAAATGAGCAAAGAGAAAAAAATGACCACCACCATACCCCGGGAAGAATTTATGAGCCCGGGACATCTGGCCTGCCAGGGCTGTGGAGCTTCACTGGCCATGCGGCTGGCTCTAAAAGGTCTGGGACAGAGAACCATCGTCTGCATCCCCGCCTGCTGCTGGGCCGTTATCGATGGTCCTTTCCCCTACTCATCCCTGGATGTGCCGATTTACCACTGCGCTTTTGAGACGGCCGCTTCTTCTGCCTCCGGCGTAAAAGCCGGTCTGGAGATACTCGGAGACAATGAGACGGCGGTGCTGGCCTGGGCTGGCGACGGCGGAACTTACGACATCGGTCTTCAGGCTCTTTCCGGAGCGGCTGAAAGAAACGACGACATCATCTATGCCTGTTACGACAACGAAGCTTACATGAACACCGGCATTCAACGCAGTTCAGCCACCCCCTTCGGCGCCTGGACCACAACCACACCGGTAAAACATTACAAAAAAGAAAGGAAAAAGGACATCATCGGCATCATGGCCGCCCATGGCATCCCTTATATCGCCACCGCCAGCGTCGCCTATCCTGAAGATATGGTAAAAAAGTTCAAAAAAGCCAGAGAAATCAGAGGAACCAGATTCATCCTGATATTCGCTCCATGCCCGGCTGGATGGAAAAGCCGTCCCGAGGACACGATCAAGCTGGCCAGGCTGGCCGTTCAGACTGGATACTTTCCGCTGATAGAAATAGAAAACGGCGAAAAATGGACGCTGAACCTGAAGCTGAAAGAAAGAAAGCCAATCGCTGAATATCTTAAACTCCAGGGACGTTTTCGCCATCTAAGCGAGCAGGAAATAGCCGCCATTCAGCAGGAAGTAGACGAACGCTGGGCAAAAACGCTTCAGAAGTGCGGTCTATAATTTGCTTGAAGTCATCGCTTGAAAGGAGAAATTTTTAAACCGATGCGAAAAACCATAATATTTCCTTTAATTTCGTTTTTTCTTATATTCAACTTTGCCTGTCAGAGACCGGGATCAGAAAAATCGGCGGTGGAGCCGGCTTTAAAAGCAGAAGCTGCTCCCGACTTCAGGGTTTTTTCCCTCGACGGTCAGGAGATCAGCCTGTCTGCCCTCAAGGGTAAGATAATTCTGGTGAACTTCTGGGCTACCTGGTGTCCACCCTGCCGGGCTGAAATCCCTGATTTCATAGAAGCCTACGAGGAGCTCAAAGGTCGGGGGCTGGAAATACTCGGCTTCTCGGTTGACACTTTGCCCGAAAATGAACTCAAGAATTTTGTGGCCAGGGCCAGAATCAATTACCCGGTGGCGCTTGTGGGAGAAGATACAGTTTCAGCTTTCCGGCCGGGTCAATACATCCCGGTTTCGATATTCATAGATAAAAACGGATATATAAGATACAGACACGTTGGACGTCTGACGAAAAAAGACCTTGTGTCTATTTTTGAAACCCTGGAAAAAGAGTAATCACCAACACCACCGGCTGTTAGCGCGTGATTCGGGACAGCAGCTGAAGCTGCAGAGTGTATGTTCACGGATTCCTTTTTAACAGCGGTAGACGGAAGCCGCCCAGGTAAAACCGGCACCGAAAGCCACCATAACCGCTATTTTCCCGGGCTGCAGCTTTCCTTCCTGCTGAAGTTCATACAGGGCAACCGGAATGGTGGCCACTGACATATTGCCGTATTTATCGACGTTCACCACCACCCTGTTCCGGTCGAGGTTAAACCTTTCGGCTATGGCCTCAATGATTCTCAGGTTTGCCTGATGAGGAATCAGGAAGTCAACCTGTTCCTTCTCCAGACCTGCTTTTTTAATAGCCTCAAGAGCAGCCTCCCCCATCCTCTTTACAGCGTGCTTGAAAACCTCATTTCCTTTCATCTGGATGTAGTGGAGCTTATCTTTGACCGTCTGTTCGCTGGCCGGATGCAGTGTGCCGCCAGCCGGCAGGATCAAAAGCTCGCCGAGCGAGCCATCGGCTCCCCAGCAATGAGAGAGGAATCCTGATTCATCCTGGCTCTCTTCCAGAATAAAAGCTCCGGCCCCATCTCCAAACAGCACGCAGGTAGTCCGGTCCTCCCAGTTGGTGATTTTTGAGAGGACATCAACCCCGATTAAAAGAACTCTTCTGCAGATTCCGCTCAGAATAAGCCCTTCGGAAACAATCAATCCGTAAAGCATTCCGGTACAACCGGCCTGCAGGTCAAAGGCCGCCATTTCTCTGGTTCCAAGCTTCTTCTGAATCCAGCAGGCAGTTGAGGGGAAAATAGTGTCCGGACTGTTGGTGGCCACGAGAATCAGGTCCATATCCTCTGGCTTAAGTCCGGCCTTCTCGAGTGCCATTTTTGCCGCCTCGACTCCCAGGTCTGACGTGACCTGTTCTTCAGCGGCGATTCTTCTTTCCTTGATGCCCGTCCTGGTGGTAATCCATTCGTCGGAAGTATCCACCATTTTTTCCAGGTCATAGTTAGTAAGGACTTTTTCTGGCAGATAAATTCCGATACTTTTGATCTTAATTCTTCTTTCCCTGACCATAGCACACCCTCAAATCTGGTTAATGATACTGATTTTCTGTTCAAAAATAAAGTGCCTGATGTTAGAATAGGGACGCTTCCGCCAAAATGAGAAAGACTGGCTTTTTCCTGTTACTTTTTTCAATTCTTAATTTTGCCCTGGCTAATTCCGTCCTGGCCCAGGCCGGCCCGGGCCAGTATACGGAAGAAGCTCCGCTCGGAAGCTGGAACACACCCGGCCCTCAGATAGCGCCCGCCCTGGGTTCTGGATTTTCTGAATTAACAAGAGGACATGCCAGCTCGGTTGTTTACACTAACCCGGCACTGCTCGGTCTTTTGCCGTCTGTGAGCCTCAGCCTCACCGGAAGTTATAATCAGATTCAACTTTTCCGATACTGGCTGGTGAACACGGGAGTCATTTACACAAGCGGTAACCTCACCTGGCGGGGCTGGCAATTGGAGCATTTTGGAGCATCCTGCCGGTCAGGAAGCTGGACGCTGGCCGTCGGGATGGCTCTGATTGAAAACTACGGACGGCCGGGTGTCGATTACCGACAGGTTTCCGGTGGAATCATTTACCACCGTCTGACCATCAGTCAGTCCGGCATCAAGACAGGTTATTCGATAGGCCTCGCCAGAAGCTTCCGCGAGAAACTGTACTTAGGAATTAGTTTTATCTATTACCGGGGGTTAACGGCAAGGCATCTCGAGGAAATCTGGCCTCAGAGTGAAATTCAGCTGAGCGACCGCAGAGATCAAAAAATCTCCGGTTTTTACCCGGTTTTCGGGGCATTCTATAAAATTGGCTCTCGCTACTTCCTCGGCTTCAGCCTGACTCCGCCTCACCGCAAAAAAGTTACTGGGGAGAGCCTTCTAACCTACATCACGCCGGCCACTGAAATCAGAATAAACGGTGAAGCCAGGGACATCATCAAACAGCCTTTTCGTATTGGCTTCGGTGGAAAAGTCCTGATCTACCGGGAGATTCAGCTTTCGCTGGAAGCGATGTATTCTGACTGGAAACATTATTCCTTTTATTATTTTGGAGAAGAACAGAATAGAAACTTCAGGAGTACCGTCAGGTTGAGCGCCGGGTTTGAATACAACGGAAAATTCAGGCTGTTCGGTCGGAACTGGCTGGCCCCATATTTTGCCGGTCTGGCCGTCGACCCCCAGCCGGATGCTGAAGTCAGGTCCACCTATTATTACCTGACCTTTGGCTCAGGCCTTGGAAATGAATCTTTCCGGCTCACTTTTTCTACCGCGCTGGCTTTTGAAAGCGGTTCCGGAAACCACCTGAAAAGAAATAAAATTTCCTTAACCCTGGATTTATTCCCGGATAGATTTAAGAAGAGCAACGGAGAAACCAACAGATGATGAGCAGAAAAGAGACAGGGTGCATCTTGAGTTTTATCATAGTCCCATCAATTTTTGTCTGCCTGTCGGGAATGTTGTTTTATGCTCCTGCAGGCCCTGAAGATTTTGAGGTTATCGGTCTCGAGAACAGAGAAAACCTAAAGATTCTTCTGCAGCTGTATCCACTTGACCCTATCCTGAATGACGGCCAGAAGACTTACTTTCTTATTGAGAAAAAATACATAAACGAGCTCAGGGACTCCTGCTTAAATTTCACCGTGGAAACCGCCCGGTTTGCTCCCTTTCTAATAAGACAGACTCTATCAGGCTTGAAAACGCAGGGCGGACTGAACGGCGCCTATCATTCCTATCAGGAAACAGCTCAGGAACTCAAGAAACTGGCTTCGACTTATCCTTCTTTTTCCAGACTTCTTATCATCGGAAAAAGCCTCGAGCAGAGAAACATATATGCTTTGAAAATCAGCAGGAATCCTGGATGGGATGAGGAGAAACCCGGCGTGGCTTTTCTCGGATGCCATCATGCCCGAGAATGGATTTCGGTCGAAGTACCCCTGCTGCTGGGAAAATATCTTCTGGAAAATTACTCCAGCGACAGCCGGGTGAAAAACCTGGTGGACTCGGCCGTGATCTGGATCATCCCGCTGGTTAATCCTGATGGTCTCGAATATTCCATTCTCAACTATCGCCTCTGGCGAAAAAACCGGCGGTACAACCCGGACGGCTCTCACGGTGTCGACCTCAACCGGAACTATTCTTATGCCTGGGGTTACGATGATTACGGTTCGAGTCCGACACCCTCCTCAGCCGTTTTCCGTGGCGCCTCCCCTTTCTCCGAACCGGAGACTGAAGCTATCAGAAATTTTTTTTCTTCCCGGCGCCTCTCAGCAGCTGTATCCTATCACAGCTATTCTCAGATGATACTCTATCCCTGGGGATATACTGATCAGCCGGCAGAAGACGAACCTCTCTTAGCCGCACTGGCGTCTGAAATGGCCGGCCTTATATATCAGGTAAACGGGCGCCTTTATCAGACCGGACGGGCTTCATCCCTGCTTTATGTGACCAACGGAGACTTTACAGACTGGGCTTACGGTACGTTCCGGATACCTGCGTTTACCATCGAGCTTCCGCCTGTGGATTTGCTCGAGGGCGGCTTTCTAAACTCCGAAGATGATATTAATTCAATATTTCTGGAAAACCTGCCGGCCGCGCTTTATTTGATAGAATGGGCCATAAATTATCATCAAAACTCATCCATTTCAAATGAAGGCAGGGAAAAAATTAAACTTGAAAAAAAGATTAAGAATGTAGTAAAAGACAAAATGGGTGCGATTCCACCGGGCAGGGAGTTTTAACCATGCCAGGTTTTTCTGGCCAGCAGCCGGAATTTTTCACCTCCGCCGACCTTCTTAATTACGAGTTGCCAATCTGGGTCTTTTATCTTCTTGTAAGCATTATCCTCCTTTTATTATCACTTAATTTCCTTATGAAAAAAGAACTACGTCATAGAATAAACCATATTCTCTCAACCCCGCAGCGCCGCTTTGCCCGGCTCCGGCTCAAGCTGTTGATCAGTCTGGAAGAAAACAGAAAAAAGGCTCTGTTCAGGCGACTCGGGGCAATCGGTTCTGTTCACCGGTGGGAATTCCCTGGAATTGATAAGATTTCCGACGAGCTGAAGGCTCTGCAGGAAAAGAGCAGCCAGCTTGAGGCCGAATGGCATCGCCACTATAAGGAACTCCAGCGTCTGAAAGAAGTAAAACAAAAACTTCTGGCCAGCCCGTCTGCTGATGAAGCTCTGGATTCAAAGCTTTCCCTTCTGGATGAAAAGATCTCTCAACTGGAAAAAACTCTTGCCGTCATCCAGAACGACCTGCTATCAGTAGACAGGACTCTTGAACCGCATTACCAGACGATCGGCCAGCAGATTCACCAGATAAGACCGGAAAATGAGAAAATGGCTTTTATCTGCTTTCAGATCGATAGCCTGGAAAAAAGAATAACTCAACTCAGGGAAAAGCTGGAAAAACTTTAGGCTGACCTTTACCGTCTCCGTCCACAGGGCTAAAATAAATTCATGGAAAAAAAGCCAGGCATTCTGGTTCACCTCTGCTGCGCACCTGATGCACTCTATGTGGTTTCTCTCCTCCAAGAAAGTTACGAGGTAACCGGATTTTTTTACAACCCGAATATACACCCGGAAGAAGAATACCTTTTGCGGCTGGCTGAAACCAGAAAAGTGGCCCACCATCTCAAGTTCCGGCTGATCGAAGGCGAGTACGACCGGGAATCATGGTTCCGCCTGACAGAGAAATTTAAGAACGAACCGGAAAAGGGCCGACGTTGCCACATCTGTTTCGCCTGGCGTCTTGACCGAACAGCCCGGAAAGCCGTGGAAGAGAACATTCCTCTCTTTACCACGATAATGAGCATCAGCCCCTGGAAAGACGCCGCCGTTCTCAACCGCATCGGTCGTATGACGGCTAAAAAATACCGTCTGGAATTCCTCGAAGCCAATTTTAAGAAAAAGGACGGATTTAACCGCAGCGTGAGGATGAGCCGGGAATTCGGACTCTACCGGCAGAATTACTGCGGTTGCCTTTACAGCCGGAGGCCTGATAAATCATGAGATCGAACGAGGCTTTCCGTTTGCTGGTCAGGGGAACCGTTCAGGGAGTTGGTTTCCGCCCTTTCGTCTACCGTCTGGCCACTCAGCTTGGTTTTTCCGGATACGTCAGAAACGTGGGAGATGGCGTGGAAATACATCTGGAAAACGGCAGGGTAAACCTGACCGAATTCCTCGAGAAGCTGAGGGAACAGGCTCCTCCGCTGGCCCGGATTGAATCTGTCGATTGGCAGCCAGCCGAACCCACCGGATTGAAAGAATTCAGAATTGACCGTTCGGATGGAGAAGAAGCCTTTGTTTTTATCTCGCCTGATATCGCCACCTGCCCGGAGTGCCTTGAAGAAATAAACAACCCAGAAGAGAGGCGCTACCGTTACCCTTTCACCAACTGCACCAACTGCGGTCCTCGCTATACTATCGTTCTCTCTCTTCCCTATGACCGCTGCCGGACGACCATGTCTGAGTTCGACATGTGCACCGAATGCCGGCGTGAATATGAGGATCCTCTTGACCGGAGGTATCACGCCCAGCCGATCGCCTGCCCCCGTTGCGGACCGCAGTTAAAATTGATAGACCTCAGAACCCGACAGGAACTTCAGGATCCACTGGAAACCGCCGTCCGGCTGATAAAGAAAGGAAAGATACTGGCGGTTAAAGGGCTGGGCGGATTTCACCTGATCTGTGACGCCACTAACAGAAAGGCCGTCAATAGGCTGAGAAAAATAAAAAGCCGTCAGAGAAAGCCGCTGGCGCTGATGGCCAGAGATCTGGAAACAATAAAAAGATATGCCCGCGTCCAGGCTGACGAAGAAAAATGGCTGACTTCTCCTTTCCGTCCGATAGTGCTCCTCGATAAGAAAAAAGACCTTCCTGGCATAGCGCCTTATGTGGAAACTCTCGGTTTCATGCTTCCCTACACTCCCCTGCATCACCTTCTGCTGGAGAAAATCCCGCTGGTCGTGGCCACGAGTTCCAACCGGAAAGACGCTCCGATCATCAAAGATGACGAATTTATAAACTCCGAACTCTGCGACTATCTGCTGACCCATAACAGAAAAATCGCCATGAGGGCTGACGACTCGGTAATGAAGGTTACAAAAGGTAAGCCGTTGTTTCTGCGGCGAGCCCGGGGTTTTGTGCCCTTCCCTCAGCCGGTACCTGAATCTCTCAGGGTTTCGGGGACGATTCTGGCTGTCGGCGGTGAGCTCAAAAACACCATTTCCATCTATAAGAACGGCTACGTCATCACCTCTCAATTCCTCGGGGATCTGGACGATTATGAAAATTTCCGCTATTTTGAAGAAACTCTTGAACACCTGAAGAAACTTTTCAGCTTTTCGCCGGAGCTGGTGGTCAGCGACCTTCACCCGGACTTCTGGAGCACCCGTTTCGCCCGAAATCTGAAAATCCCCCACTATCAGGTTCAGCATCACTTCGCTCACAGCCTGGCTCCGCTCCTCGAGCACCGGGTGCCTCCCGGAGAAAAATTCCTCGGTGTCAGCTGGGACGGGTATGGCTACGGCCAGGATGGGGCAGCCTGGGGAGGAGAATTCCTTCTGGCAGATTACGGTGGATACGAAAGATTTGCTCACCTTGATTATGTCCCTCTTCCCGGCGGAGACCTGGCTTCGCGCGAACCCTGGAGAATGGCCATCTCTTACCTTTATCTGGCTTTTGGAAATGACCTTCCGGCAGTCAAAAGCTTGAGAAAAATCCCAGAAAATAAGAGACAGGCGGTTATCTCAATGATCGAGAATAAAATAAACTCGCCTCTGACTTCCAGCGCCGGCCGGCTTTTTGACGCCGTATCCTTCCTCTGCGGTCTTACCCCGCCGGCGATTGAATACGAAGCTGAGGCCCCCTCACGGCTGGAAGCCGCCGCCTGGAAGCTCTCCATCAGACCTGAGGGCTTTTACCCGTTCGAGATAAAAAAGGATAGAATTCCTTACCGCCTCGATTTAAGCCCGACCATAAGAGAAATATGTCTGGAACTCGGCAAAAAATCTCCACCGGAAATTATCGCCCGAAAATTTCATCTGACACTCGCCAGGTTGATACTGAAAACCGCCCGGCTGGCCAGGGAGGAAAGAAAGGTAAACCTGGTGGTTCTCACCGGCGGGGTCTTCCTCAACCGCCTTCTTCTTCTGGAAACTCAACGGCTGCTGGAAAAGGACGGGTTTAGAGTTATCCATCCCGTTTATTATTCCCCTGGAGATGAATCACTGTCGCTCGGACAGATGGCTTTCGCCCTCTACCAGATGAAAAAAAATCGGGCTGATGCTTGAAATGAGAACTGTTTATTTTCCTGTGGTTATTCTCCGGCTTTTTTCCATCCTGAAGGCCGGGGGACCGAAGAAATAAATGGCGGCGTTTACCAGAACTGCCAGGAAGAAGCCGGAAATGGCTGCCAGGAGAAAACCGACTGCTCCTCCCAGAAGACTAAAAACCAGACCACCTATGAGCTTTCCCTGCATTTCCTTGAGAAATGCCGGCAGATGAGCCACCAATTCCGGGAAAAACTCAGTGGCCCCGAGAATCAGTCCGGAAATTAGACCGAGAAAAATGCCGAGTCCGCCCGAAAACAGCAGAAAACTCATCCGGTCGACGGACCGGAGATAAAAAACAGGTTTTTCCGGAGTGCTATTCTTCTCCTGCTTTTCACCGTTAGGCCCGGTGTAATCTATCTTTTTTTCTTCACGTCCGATCAACAGCCCGACCCCGCAGAATGGGCATACTTTTTCTGCCGGGTCTACCAGCTGACCACAGCTAACACAGAAAATTCTGGTGGGAGTTTTCTTAAGAAGTTCGCCGCAGGATTCGCAGTGAGAGGCTCCCGGGTCATTCTCATGACAGCAGTTAAGACAGAGAATTCCCGGACGACCGTCTTCCGGTGGCTCCGCCTGTATCCATCTCTGCCCGTCATAATAATACCAGCGTCGAGTCTGAACGCCGATCATCCAGCAGCGACCTTCCTCATCCACCAGACGAAGTTTTTTCAGTTCTCTAACATACTCATCTCTGGAAATTTCGCCTCGCCTGAACTTTTTGTCAAGCTGATAGAAATTGATCTCGAGTTCCCGGAATTTTCTGTCAAGCATATTTTCCAGCTCTGAGTATTAAATTTATATTGAAGAGGCAAATTTAGCAAGCTCCGGCGACTTAAATTTTAATGACCGATTTTTGTGCAATCAGTTGTATCTTTCGAAATTTCAACATATTTGAGTCTGAATCCGGCTGATTTTTTCACAGGTTTTTCCACAAAAATTGTGGATTTCTCCGGAAATGACGGATGCTCTGGAGGTTAAAGCAAAAAATCAAGAAGACTGTTGCCGGAAATCGGCGCCGGTATGAAAGACAGGATAAAAATCAGAGCAATAACCAGGCTGAGAACGATTCTCCGCCGGGAAAATTTTCCGAAAGCTGGATAAACGGGAGGATGTCTTACTCCGAGCACTGAAATCAACACGGCCCAGATGAGCCAGCCGGCCCAGTAAAAAATCCCCAGAACGATAAGCGTCAGAATTATGCCCGGAGCGAATTTCTGTACTTTCTCACCAAACAGTGCGTAAACAATATGCCCGCCATCCAGCTGACCGACCGGAAACAGGTTGAAAGAAGTCACCAGCAAGCCGACCCATCCGGCCACGGCCAGCGGATGAAGAATGAGATCCTGATCGGGGGGCAGTTTTCCGAAAATTAAATTGACAAAAATCTTCAACAGCAGGGGGTCGCCGAACAATATCGAGCTTTCTCTCGGCAGCGCCGGAACCACCCGCGAAAGCTGAAGACCGAAAAATAGAGCAGGGACAGAGAGGACAAAGCCGGTAAGTGGGCCATTGGCTCCGACATCGAAAAGCTCCTCTCTCCCCGTCAGTGGTGACCTGATGCGGATAAAGGCGCCGAGAGTGCCGATAAGGGTCGGAGCCGGAATAAAATAAGGCAGCGTCGCCTGAACCCGGTACCGGCGGCAGGTCAGATAATGTCCGAGTTCATGGCCCAGAAGAATCGTCAGAAGTGACAGAGAATAAATGAGGCTCAGCCTGATCAGTTCCGGCTTCTTGAAGAGGGAGAGGTTGAGAAGAGCAGAAATTTCTTCCGGGTTCCGTCCGGCATAAACATAATTTATTCCCCAGAGATAGCCAACGAAAAAAGTTGACAGGATAGTCAGGATAAAGAGGACAAGATTAATCCACCCCTTTTTGCCGGACATCTCAGCTCTTAAAATAAAAGCAGGAGTGCGGCCGCACCCCTGCCTTCGAATTCAAACAGAGGTCAGTTTCCTTTCTGGCGGCGAGCTTTGGCTTCAAGCTCTTCCCTGGATTCTCTGTGTTCAGGATCAGGCACGCAGGCTCCGCTCGGACAGACAGCGGCGCACTGAGGCTCATCAAAAAAGCCCACGCACTCAGTGCATTTTTCGGGGTCGATCTCATACCTTTCGTCGCCCGGAGAAATAGCCTGATTCGGGCATTCGGGTTCGCAGGCGCCGCAATTAATGCAATCCTCAGTGATCTTGTAAGCCATTTTTTCCTCCTTTCATTTATTGCCAGATTCTATTATATCCTTCCACCCGATTTAGACAACATCTATTTGCCGGCCGCCAGTTTCATCGCTTTGAAGGTTGCCTGGTAACCATAATAAGTATTCGGATATTCCATCTGCAGCTGGCGATAGACATTCAGGGCCTGGTCATTCTGCCCCATTTTCTCATAGGATTCTGCCAGTCGGAAAAGAACCACATCCAGAGGGTAACTTCCCGGTTTTTCTTTTTCTATCTGATGATAAATCTCCACCGCCCGGTTGAATTCTCCCCGCCTGGACAGGATCTGAGCATACAGATCAAGAATCTGATAATGGATTAAATCCCGCCCTCGGTCCTTAACCCCCGTAAGAACCTTTTCTGCTTTTTCCAGGTCATTCTTTTCCACATAATAGGTGGCCAGCACCAGGCTGGCTATCCGGCCGTATCTGCCCTTTCCAGCCAGTTTTTCCAGTCGAGCCAGGTTTTCTGGCTTCTGGGCGAGTTCAGCTTTAAGGCTCAGGATCTGACTTATGTAACTGGCTTCTACACTCCTCTGATAATTCACGAACCATCTGATTCCCACCACCACCATCAGTAGAGCCACCAGGGCGATAGCTATAGCCATAAACTGCTTCTCATGTTTTCTGACCCAGCTCAGGAAACGGCTCAACCCGGTGGCCAGTTCATTTTCTTTAAGCTGTCTTCTTTCAGTTCTTTTCATTTTCTGCTCCTTAAAGGAATCTATTTAGCACATTTCGGATAAAAATCCAAGTACGGAATCATCCGGCTTTTTTTCCTGACCGCAAAAAAAGATAGATGGAGGTTAAGGTTCAGGAGTGATCAGTAAGTAAACTTGATGAGCCCCGATTTCTCCCTGATCTGTTTTCTGATTTCTTCCCGGCTGACCTGACCTTCCTTTTCAGCCTTTATAGCCATAAACAGGTCATAGGTGGTCAGCAGCCCGTTGCCGTCTTTTTCAGCTTCTTCTATCTGAAACTGGGAGAAAGGATTGCTTCTCAATTTAGCCTCAACCAGGTTGAAATAATTTCCAACGAGAATGGCCTTCATCCTGGTGTTGTCAAATTCCTGCATCCTCCGTCCTTTATACCTCTGAAGCAAAATGCAATCATCGTCGGTAGCCCAGTTACGACTGCTTCTGATTACCACCAGTATCAAAAATTCCTTTCTCAGACAGGCTTCCAGCGGCAGCTCGCTGTTTTCAATCAACCACAGGTCTTCTTCCTTATCTCTGATTACGTTCCTCCAGTATTCGTCGACATCCACCACCCGGGCCCAGCCCAGATACCTGAAGGCATTAATAACCGCTTCCTTTAATTCCCGGCCTTCTGCCTTTAGCAGGCGGTTAAACATTTCCTGCTGGGTCTGACGGAGGCTTTTTATCTTTTCATCCAGCTCCTTTATTCTTTCCTCGAACTTCCTCTTTTCTTCCTCTTTCTTCAAATACAGTTCCTTTATCTCCGGGAAAAGATATTCTTCTTTATCAATCCAGTCTACCTGCTCAGTCTCTTTACCTTTTAACTCCATAAGCGGAAAAACATCCTTCAGAATAAAATCTACTACCTTGATGTTTTCCTGACCAAACCAGGGCAGCAGCCAGATAAACCCTTTCCCCTTGCCAATCAGCAGCGACACCGGATAGCCATCATAACTTTTGGCGATGATCTTCCAGGTTTCTCCCAGAGCAGCGGGAATTTCCCAGTCATCGGCACCGAAAGAACGCGGCAGCAATTTGTACATATGAGCCACTCTGTCCGCAAATTTATCGAAAACCAGGTTATAGGGCATTTCCGGCAGCGGCAGGATGGTCTCGCCTGGAGCCGAATCCTGAAAATGGATTTCCGGATAGGGGCCTATAACGCCCGTCAGCTGATAGAGATGTCCCTTGCCGACAAAACAGACCACACGGGCACCGTCGTTGACCATCTCCTGAATCTTTTCCGCCAGACCGGAAGGCATAGCCTCTTCTTCGACCGGCCAGCTCAGCTGATAAAAGATAGCCCGGGCTTCCGGCAGTATCGCCGGGAGATTCTTGAAATCTGAAGTCCGGATGGTAAAGGCATCTACATTTTCTTCAAGAAGATAATCTCTGTCCCTGTCCTCAAAATCCAGAAGGATGATTCTGTTCATGCTATAATCCTTTCCTTATATGATTTCGCCTTCTAATTAATCGATTTCTGGCATAAATTTATCACCTTTAAGGATGAATTCCAAGATGATTTCTTCGCTCCGCCGGGTGAGGTTCCTGACCGCTGAACCGTGGCTGTTCATATGAATAACAGCCGAGGCTTTTTCCCCTTCCGCTTCTGAGGCCTTGAGTTTCTCCGGCCTCATGATAAAAGTCTGACAGAAGGTGGTGCCCCTGGGGAGACTCGAACTCCCGGCACAGGGATTAGGAATCCCTTGCTCTATCCTTCTGAGCTACAGGGGCAGCTGCCTTCAGAAGCTAAATATAACCTAAGTATTCTCCTTTTTCAATCAGCCCGCCCGGCGTTCAATCTGCGGTGTATCATTTCTGGCAGGCAGGACAGAAATAAGAACTTCTCCCGCCGATCTTTTTTCTTTCAATCACCGATTGGCGGCAGCGCCGGCAGACTTCTCCTCCCTTACCGTAAACCCGGTGCTCCAGCTGAAATCTACCGGTTTCCCCGGTGGCATCCACATAATCGCTAACAGAAGATCCTCTGAGCGAGATAGCTTTTTTAAGAATGAACCTCATGGAGTTCCAGAGCCGCCGGGCCTCGGTTTCATCCAGACTTCCAGCCATTCTTTCCGGCCTCAGACCAGCCCTGAAAAGAATTTCATCGGAATAAATGTTACCTATCCCGGCAATGATTTTCTGGTCCAGCAACCAGCTTTTAATCTTCTTTTTCCCGTAGACCAGCAACCTTTTCCGGAAATCTGAAAAATTCATCGCCAGCGGCTCAGGTCCGAGCGAGGAATCCACCTTCTGACTGATATCACAGAGATTCAGGCAGGTGAGGAAACCGAATTTCCTGACATCCCGGAAACGGAGTTCCTTCCTGATCCCGTAAAACGACATCCTGGCATGGGTATGTTTGTCGGAGGGCCGGGCAGGAGAACAGAGAATTAGCTGGCCCGTCATTTTCAGATGGACCAGAAGTCCGAGCCCACCCTCAATCTCGAATATGATCATTTTCCCCCGGCGCCGTATTTCCACTATTTTTTTTCCCAGGTAGCGATCAGGCGCTGGCGCTGAAGCCGGCTGTCTCTTCTCAAGGTGCGGGGAGAAGAAAACCATTTCTTTAATCTTTTTTCCCCGCAGGGCTGCTCTGAGATCTCTGACTACCGTTTCGACTTCAGGAAGTTCCGGCATGGATAAATTTTACGCCAGCCGGGTCAAACTGCCAACGTGAGAACTTTGTTTTTAGATAACAGAAGGCTTGATTTACCGCAGCATTTTAATTAATATTAAAGCCTTATGAAAGGCAAAGCCATATTCGCAGCTGCACTCGGGTGGCTGATTCCCGGTCTCGGGCATATTTATCTCCGCAAATACTGGAGGGGACTTATTTTCCTGGCAGCCATAGGTGCGATGTCACTGATGGGACTGGCCATGGGCGGGAAAATTTATCCCCTGCAGGCAGAAAACCCTCTGACCCTGCTGGCTTTCTTCTCTGACCTGGGAAACGGGCTGCTTTACCTGCTGTCGAGATTATTTCCGATAGGAACTGGAGAGCTGGAAAGGGTTTCCTTTGAATTCGGGACGGCTTATCTGGCCGGAGCCGGACTTTTGAATTATCTGGTGGCTCTTGACGCCTGGGACATAGCCAGAGGAAAGAAAAAATGATTCTGGAAAGCCATCTTTTTACCATGATCCTATATGCCTTCCTGGTTTCTCTTGTGCTGGCGCTTATCCGTCGGTCGGATATAAAAAGTCAATTAAAATACGGACTGACTCTTTTCCTCATAATGACGCTCGGAGCCCTGGCTTTCGGCTGGTTTATGTATCTTTTCGCCCGATAATAACCTCTTTCTGAAATTTTCCTCCTGCTTCCATCTTTCAGTTTTAGCTCAAGAACGAGTTGTGTTATAATCAATTTCTCTTAGCCATGAATTACGAAACGGTCATAGGCCTGGAAATTCACGCCCAGCTCTTAACGAAAACCAAGCTATTCTGTCGTTGCAGCACCGAATTCGGTCAGACTCCCAACAGCCTGACCTGTCCGGTCTGTCTGGGACTTCCGGGAAGCCTGCCGGTTATAAACCGGGAAGCCGTCCGTATGGCCATTAAACTGGCTCTGGCTCTTGAAGCCAGAATAAACCTGAAATCCATCTTCAGCCGGAAAAATTATTTTTATCCCGACCTGCCAAAAGGATATCAGATCACTCAGTACCATCTGCCGATAGCCGAAAACGGAAGGTTGTTTATAGAAGTAAACGGTATAAAAAAAGCAGTCGGAATAGAAAGAATCAACCTGGAGGAGGATGCCGGCAAATCGCTGCATGAAGGCTTCCCGGATTCAAACGAAAAAACTTATCTGGATTTCAATCGCTGTGGCGTGCCCCTGCTGGAAATAGTAGGTCGTCCGGACCTGCGTTCCCCGGAAGAGGCGGTGGAATTTGTCCAGAACCTGAGAACCCTGCTGCAGTACCTGGAAATCTGCGACGGCAACATGGAGGAAGGAAGCCTACGCTGCGACGCCAATCTGTCGGTGCGCCCCGCGGGCTCGACGGAATTCGGAACGAAGACCGAAATAAAAAACCTGAATTCCTTCCGTTTTCTGGCCAGAGCCCTGGAATACGAAGCCAGCCGGCAGATCGAGGCCCTGGAAAAGGGCGAAAAAATAATCCAGGAAACCCGGGGCTGGGACGCCACCAGCGGACGCACGCTTCCCCAGCGGAGCAAGGAAGAAGCTCACGATTACCGTTATTTTCCGGAACCTGACCTGCCGCCACTCCTTATCCCGGAAAACTGGATTAAAGAAATTGCTACCAGCCTTCCGGAGCTTCCCGCAGCGAAAATGGAGAGGTTCATAAGAGATTATCAGCTTCCGGCTTACGACGCGAGAATTCTTACCGGCAGTCGCTGGCTGGCAGATTATTTTGAGTCGGTGGCCAGAATTTCCGGACAGCCAAAACAGGCCAGCAACTGGATCATGCGTGAGGTTCTTCAATACCTGAACGAACGCAATCTCCCGCCCGAGCGCTTTCCCCTGCCGGCGGACTCCCTGGCCGAGCTGATCAAACTCGTGGAAAATCAGACGATAACCATCACCATAGCCAAAGAAAAAGTTTACCCGGAAATGGTAAGAAGATGCGCGCAGGCGGGCGATCTGCCAGCGGAAGAAAAAAAGAAAATATCCAGTCCGAATTTAATAATAGAAGAACTCGGGCTGAAAAAAATCGGCGATGAACAGGAATTGCAGAAAGTAATAGATGAAGTCCTCCGCAGCCATCCCGGACCGGTCCAGCAATATTTGAAAGGAAAGGTCCAGGTTCTTGGTTTCCTGCTCGGACAGGTAATGAAGGCTACTCGTGGCCAGGCCGACCCGGGAAAGGCCCAGTCGCTGCTGAAGAAATCGCTCGATAAACTATCCGCCAACGGGGGTCAGCCATAGCTGATGATCGAGTTCCACCACGTCTGGAAGCAATATCAGAAGCCACACTGGGCACTTTCAGACGTTTCGCTGGAAATTCGCCGCGGCGAATTCTGTTTCATCACCGGTCCCAGCGGCTCAGGAAAAACCACCCTGCTGAAACTCATTTTCCGGGAACTTTTCCCGACAGAAGGACAGATCCTGATTGACGGGGTTAACACCCTGAAAATCCCGGAACACAGAATCTACAAACTCAGAAGAACGATGGGCATAGTTTTCCAGGATTTCAGGCTGCTATTCCACAGAACGGTTTTTGAGAATGTGGCTCTGCCGTTGCGGATACTCGGTCTGGCCGATAAAGAAATCAGGCGTCGCGTCTTCAACGCTCTTCGCCAGGTGAACCTCCATCACAAAATGTGGGATTTCCCCCAGAGGCTCTCCTACGGAGAACAGCAGAGGGTGGCCATAGCCAGAGCCATCGTGCACCAGCCGACGATCATCCTGGCTGACGAACCCACCGGCAATCTCGACCCTGAACTGGCCTTTGAGATCATGAGCATATTCAAAGAGATCAATCTGCAGGGAGCCACGGTGGTCATAGGGAGCCATGACCGGGAACTCATCCGGCATTTCGGGGATAAAATATATTTCCTTCAGAAAGGCAAGCTCATCGGTAAGGAAGAAAGAAGGTGATATTCAGACAGATCTGGTTTCTTCTGAAGACAGCCGTCGACAATCTATGGAGTTTTCGCAGCCGGAATTTTATCTCGGTGCTGATCATCAGCTTCTCCTTCCTGGTGATAGGCATCTTTCTTTCGCTCTCGAACAACCTCCTCTACATGGGGCAACAACTTTCCAACAACCTGGCTATTTCATTCTTTCTCGAGCCAGGTATCAAGACCGCTGACCTCGAAAACATAAAATCAGAGATTTTAGCTTCAGGGCTGGTGGAGCAGATTACTTTTGTCTCATCCGAAGATGCCCTCTCCCGTTTCAGGTCAAATTTTCCGGAACTCAAAGAAATCCTGAACAACCTGCAATCGAATCCATTTCCGCCCTCGTTTGAAGTCCGGCTGAAGAAAAATCATCAAAATCTTCCGGCCACCCTGTATTTTATGGAAAAGATCAGAAGGCTCAAAGGAGTGATCGACGTGCAGTTCAACCAGGAATGGGTGGAAAAGATGGAGTCGCTCAGCCGGATCGTACGGGCGGTTGGATTTTTCCTCGGCAGCATCCTGATTTTAGCCTCCTTCTTCATCATTTCCAATGTGGTCAGACTGAATGTTTTTGCTCGTAAAAATGAAATAGAGATCCTGCGGCTGGTCGGCGCCACCAACACTTTCATAAGAATACCGTTTCTGGTGGAGGGCCTTGTGCTCGGGTTGCTGGGTAGCCTGGTTTCACTGTTAATACTGGCACTGCTGATAAAAATTTTCCCGATATACATAGGCAGCGCCCTGGGAGCCGCGCGGGAGCTGTTCACTCTGAAACCTCTGACCATGAAACAATCGCTCTGGCTGGTGGCCGGAGGGATCTTCACCGGAATCCTCGGCAGCGGCAGCTCGGTCTCAAGATTCCTGAGGATATGAGTCTGCCTGCAATTTTTAACCAGATCGAAGAAATTATTTGACCGGAATTTCCAGTTTAATTAAAATCAAAACTGGAAGATGGAAAGCATTGGCCAGCAGCTTAAAAAAGAAAGAGAAGCCCGGGGACTTACTCTAAAAGATATCTCCCTTGAGACCAAAATCAGCCTTCGCTATCTTGAAGCCATTGAAGATGACCGTCTGGAAATTCTGCCTGGCGGATTCTTCACCCGGCAGATTATAAAAACTTACCTGACCCATATCGGGCTGAAGCCTGAAGAATGGCTGGCTAAGTTTAACCTGCCCGGGCAGAAATCAGAAGAAAAACCGCTGGAAAAGGATAAAGAGAGTGAGGAAAAAGGCGAGCCCGGGACCGGAGAAATCAAGTATTATCTGGCGTCAAAAGAAAAATTTCCGGCCGCGCCGGAAAGCCCCCGGCAGAAAGAATTTCCTCTGAACAGAGTAATCTGGATCAGCCTGTCAGTCATAATCTTTGGTCTTTTCGTTTTTCTTATTTACCTTTCCATTAAGATGACTGAGAAAGAGGTGGCCGGAAGAGATGCTCGAGAAAAATATTCTGTCCAGGTGGTAATTCCGGCAGAAGAAAAAGAAGAGTCGGCCGCAGCGACCGGAACCCAGGTCGAGAAAGAAATCCCCCCGCCACCGCATATTTCCGGCCTGACCCTTGAACTTGAGTTCAACGAAGATTGCTGGATTCAGGTTTACGCCGACGGAAACCTGGTGGTGGATGGCTTAAAGCAGGAAGGATTCCGGATTCAGGTGCGGGCAGAATCTGAACTGGTGATAAATCTGGGAAACGCCGGTGGGGTGAGCTACAGATTAAACGGAAAACCGGGAATACCTTTTGGACGGCGGGGAGCCGTGGTGAAAAATATCAGGATAACGGGTGAAAATTATTCTCAATTCCTGCAGCCGGAAAAGAGTCCGGAATAAATCTATTTTTGCTTTAATCAAATCTGTCTGACAGGGGCCATCGTCCGGAATGCCGATCGATCAGTCGGAAGCGATAATTCTCAGAACAGAAAATTTTGCCGAACAGGACAAACTCGTGGTGTTTTTTTCGAAGGAAAAAGGGCTCATGCGGGGGATAGCCAAAGGAGCCAGAAAATTCAACAACAGGTTCGGAAGCAGTCTCGAGCCTTTTTCCCTGGTGAAAATATTTTATTACGAAAAAGAGCGGAGCGACCTGGTAACCATCAGCAACTGTGACCTGCTGGAATCTGCCTTTTACCTCTTCAGAAGCCCGAAAATGGCCTGTCTTTTTTCCTACATCGCCGAGCTGACGGAAAAGTTCTCTCCTTACAAAACAGGGGAAGAAAAATTATTCCGGCTTCTGCACAGCCTGATAAAAGCGGCCAGCTGCGGTCAGGCACTCGAAGTCCTGGCCAGATACTTTGAGTTCTGGTTTTTGAAAATCAACGGGCTGATGCCGGATTTTCAGTTCTGCCAGAAATGCCGCAAGCCTATCGACGACACGGCCTGGATGGAACCGCAGAAGGACGGAATCCTCTGTCAGAAATGCGCGAGGGAGAAAAAACACGAGGTTACTCTTCTGATGCGCCAGGTCATCCAGTGGATGAGAAAGAATCCGCCCGAAGCCAGTCCTCCTCCGGAATGGTCACCCGGAGAATGGAAGCAGCTCGGTCGTCTTTTTCAGTCGATAATAACTTTTCACCTGGAAGAGACACCCCGGACTCTAAATTTGCTGGATTTCTGAAAAGGCTCAATGATATCTTTACTATAGAGGGCAACAGGAGCAAAAAGTCTTGGCTTCGGGTTATTTCAGAAAACTGACTCTCAGAAACACCTGGCTGACGCTGATCATTTTTGCCATTCCTTTTCTTGCTCTTCTCCTCCTGGTAGACCTTAAAATCAGCCGGATGATCAAAAACCAGATAAATTCCCAGCTGGCCGCCGCCGTTCAGGATAACCTCAAGACCATCAAGCTTTTTCTAGACGACCGTCTGGCCGACCTGGGTTCAGCTTCTCAGCTGCCCTGCCTGGATCTCGGCTGCCTGACCGACCAGGAAAAGATATTCTTAAACCTTATCCGGGAGAAAAAATGGTACGATTTCATTTTCATAGCCGATCCCGCCGGCCAGATCATCAAATCATACAATCGAGAGCTCAAGGGCGATATCTCCGGCCGTGATTATTTCCAGGCTTCCATCAAAGGTCAACCCTACATCTCGGATATCTTTCAATCCGACATAACAGGAACCAGCGTGATGGTAATCTCCCAGCCCTTGTTTAACCGAAATAACGAAATCATCGGCATAGCCGGGGCCTCGATCAACCTGGAATATCTATACGGACTGATTTCTGACCTCAGGCTCGGGCGAACGAGCGAACTGTTTCTGCTGAATGACAGAGGTGAAATCCTCTCGCCCACCAAGCTGGGTGCTTTTCCCTTTGCCGAAAAAGCTTTCTCCGGCGAGCAAAACCCTCACCGGGGAGAGAAGGGAGTTATAATTCACCGGGATTATCGAGGAGAAGAGGTTCTGTGCGCCTATCAGCGACTTCCCGGAACCACAATCTATCTGGCTTCTGAAATGGACCTTAAGGAAGCTCTCCTCCCCGTTAGCAATTTTAACCGGCTGATCGTTTATTTCTTTTTACCTTCATTTGCCTTCCTGATAATCATTTCCAATCTTTACTCCAGAAGGGTCACAGGCCTGATACAGAAATTAACTACCAACCTGTCGCGGGCGCTGGAAGAGTGCCGCGAGCGGAGACAGCAGCTCGACCGGATCAACCGGGAACTCGAAGGGAAAATCCTCGAAAGCCAGCGCCTGGCGGCAGAACTTCAGCTCTCCGAACAATACATCCTTCATCTTATAGACAGCATTTCTCTGGGACTGGCCGGTATGGACCTCGAAGGCAGAATTACCCGGTTTAACAAACACTTTGCCTCTCTCTTTTCTCTTGAAGAGGATAGAAAAGGAGACTATCTGCTGACGGCGGTGCCTGCTCTTAACGAAAAGGAAATAGAAGAAGCCTTAAGACTTACAGCAGAGGAAGCTGTCCCCCACCACCTGTCCGCAAGAAAAATCGACCGCGGTCACGGCGAGGAATATTTTAACCTTTCCTTCTTCCCGATCGTTAACGGAAATAATCGCCTGCTGGGTATTACCCTGCTGGTAGAAAACGTTACAGAAAAGGAAAAACTCAGAACTAAACTGGCTGAATACGAGAAATTATCAGCCCTGAGCCAGCTGGCGCTCGGAGCGGCTCATGAAATAAACAATCCGCTGCTGGGAATTTCTTCTTTCCTGGAAATTCTCCAGGAAGAAACGACCGACCCCCGGAAAAAGCAGCAGATTGAAGTTGTGCTGGAAAACGTTTATCGCATTTCCCAGACGATCAGGGGACTTCTCGATTTCGCCCGACCGGCTCCACCCCGTTTTACCAGAGTCAATCTGAATCAGGTAATAGAAGAAACTCTGGCTTTTCTCGCACACCAGCCGATTTTCAAGAAAGTGCGCATAGAGCAGAGATTGTATCCCCAGCTGCCGCCGATCACCGCTGACCTCAATCAAATAAGACAGATTCTAACTAACATTTTCATAAACGCGGCCCAGGCCATGCCCGACGGAGGAGTGCTATCTGTCAGCACGGCCAAAGTAAAATTCGAGGATTTTGTTCAAGTGGAAATCGCTGACACCGGCATCGGCATAAGCCCCGAAGACCTCAAGAGAATATTTGACCCGTTCTTCACCACGAAAAAAACCCAGGGAACGGGACTCGGGTTGAGCATCAGCCTGTCTTACATAAAAAATCATAACGGAGATATTCAGGTTAGAAGTCAGCCGGGAAAAGGCACCACCGTTATCATCACCCTCCCCATCCGCCAGAAAGGGAGAAGGCCGGAAGGTACCGAGGAGGTCATAAATTGAAAAGATTTTCCATAATGGTGGTCGACGATGAAATCCTCACCCTTAACAATCTGAAGAAAGCTCTGGAAAAAGAAAATTATGAAGTCATTCTGGCTGAATCGGGGGAAAAGGCTCTGGACTTGCTTGAATCCTACCGACCGCATCTTATCCTTCTCGACCTGGTGCTTCCGGGCATCTCCGGACTGGAAGTTCTGAAAAAGGTCAGGGAAATTGACAGGGAAATAATCGTCATCATGATGTCCGCCTACGAGATCCTGGAAAAAGCCGTCGAAGCCATGAAACTCGGCGCTTATGACTATCTGCTGAAACCCTTTAAGTTGAGCGACCTGAAAGCCACCATCCAGAGATCGCTGGACACTCTTTCGTTGAGATTAAGGTTTCTGGAAGAACTGGAAAAAGAAAAAAGCCGTTATTATTTTGGAAAGATAATCGCCCACAGCAAAAAAATGAAGGACGTTCTGGATCTGGCAGCCCGGGTGGCCCAGTCAGACAGAACAACCGTTCTGCTCCAGGGAGAAAGCGGAACAGGAAAGGAGCTTCTGGCCAGGGCCATCCACTACCACAGCCCGCGCGCGGAAAAACCGATCGTGGCCATTAACTGCGCGGCCATTCCCGAAAATCTTCTGGAAAGCGAGCTTTTCGGTTATGAACCCGGCGCCTTTACCGACGCCAGAAGAAGAAAAATAGGACTGCTGGAGAAAGCGGACGAAGGCACTGTTTTTTTTGATGAGATCGGTGATATGTCGCTTTCGCTTCAGGCAAAGATTCTCAGGGTGATAGAAGACGGAACCTTCACCAGGCTCGGCGGGTCCCAGCCTGTTCGGATCAACGTCAGAATCATCGTGGCCACCAACAAAGACCTGGCCAAGGAGGTGGAAAAAGGAAACTTCCGTTCAGACCTTTTTTACCGCCTGAACGTCGTGCCCATCAACCTCCCGCCGCTGCGAGAAAGGAAAGAAGACATCATCCCTTTAGCCTTATTTTTTATGGAAGAATTCAACCGGGAAATCAAAAGAAATTTCAAGGGCCTGGAAGCCGAGGCCGCCAGAGCGCTCATCAATTATTCCTGGCCGGGCAACGTGCGGGAACTGAGAAACACCATCGAAAGGATCATGTCCCTCTATCAGGCAGAAACCATACGGTTTGAATTTTTACCAAGAGAAATAAGACAGGAAATTAACCCGGATGAAGAAAAAATACTGACTGAGTTGAGCCAGAACTGGCCAACCCTGGAACAGCTGGAAATAAACTACATTAAAAAAGTGCTCGAGCATACCGGCCATAACAGATCCCGGGCAGCGAAGATCCTCGGAATCAATCCTGCCACCCTCTACCGCAAACTCAAAAACTGGAATCTCTGAGTTTTGCAATTTGCAATATTGCAATTTGCAATAACAGGTGCTTTTCGTTATTCTTTCTCATTTATTTTCAATTATTTAAATCTGGCACGGGAAATGCATCTAATTAATGGCGGAGGGAAGATATGAAAAACATAATTCCTCTTCCGGTAGAAAAACAGGAAGAAAAGAAAAAACCCGAGCAGAAAGCCCGCATCATCAAATTTCCCGACATCAACCGGCTGATGGAAGAAAAATCTGCCTCAAAAAAATCTAACGCGGCGAAGCTCACCACCCATTATTTATATTACAAGGGACGGAAAATACCCATCACTCAGTTTGAAAAGGCTGGTTACGGTAAACTTCTCAGACTGCTGGTAAAAGAAATTTCAGAATAGGAGAGAAAAATATGCCAGAAAAAGCAAAAATCCATTATATCCATCCTGTGCCGGAGCCAAAACCCACGGAAGAATACGATCCATTCTTTGAAGCCACGATGCAATTTGAGAAAGCAGCCAACTTCCTCGACCTCGATCCCTGGATTTACCAGCGGCTCAAATACCCGGAGAGAGAACTGACCGTTCATTTCCCGATCACCATGGACGACGGTCGGGTTGAAGTGTTCACAGGTTTCCGGGTACAGCATTCGACAGTCAGGGGCCCGGCTAAGGGCGGAATCAGGTTCTCTCCCAATGCTTCCCTCAGCGAATGCAAAGCGTTAGCCACCTGGATGACCTGGAAATGCGCCGTACTCGACCTGCCGTTTGGCGGAGGAAAAGGAGCGGTAATCTGCGACCCGCTGAGAATGTCAGAAAACGAACTCAGAAAGCTGACTAAAGAATACACCCTGGCCATAAGAGATATAATCGGCCCCTACAAAGACGTCCCCGCTCCTGACATGTTTACTAACGCTCAGACCATGGCCTGGATAGCGGACGCTTACAGCCAGGCCTGCGGTTATCTTGAACCGGCCGTGGTCACGGGAAAACCTGTCCACCTGGGAGGCTCCCAGGGCCGGGCGATGGCCACCGGACTTGGGCTGTACTTCGTCCTGGAAGAAGCTCTCAAATATCTCGGGATGAGTTTTCAGGGCAGAACCGTGGCCATCCTGGGTTTTGGAAACGTTGGATCCTCGATCGCCAGACTCGTGCATAAAGCTGGTTGCAGGATCATCGCGGTAACCGACATCTTTGGTGGAATATACAGCGAAAAGGGAATTGATCCTTTTGAACTGGAAAAGCAGGTAAAACAGACAGGCTCGGTGGTAAACTTCCCCGGCACCGAGCCCATCGACAACGAAAGCCTGATCGCTCTTGACTGCGACATTCTCATCCCGGCCGCCACCGAGGGGCAGATTCACAAAGGAAACGCCTCTCAGGTGAAAGCCCGGATAGTACTGGAAGGAGCCAACGGACCGACCACCAACGAAGCTGACCGTATTCTGGTGGAAAAGGGTGTCCTGGTATGTCCGGACATTCTGGCCAACGCAGGCGGAGTTACCGTCTCTTATCTTGAATGGGTGCAGGACCTGCAGCGTTATTTCTTCACCGAAGAAGAAGTCGTGGACAAACTGGAAAAAAAGATGAAAAGAGCCTTTCACGAAGTGATTGACATAATGGAAAAGAACAAATTACCGATGAGAGAAGCGGCTTATGTCCTGGCCGTTGGCCGGGTAGCCGAATCCCTCAAGGCTCTGGGCCGTGCAGCCTGAGCCCCGCTGACCGTTTTCCTTCTTAACCTAATTCCCTCCAGGGAGGGCCCCAGCCCTCCCTTTTCTTTTTACTCTAAACCAGATAACTTATGACTTTGCCCTCGGCATCGCAATTTCTGAACCAGGCCAGCACAGGTTTGCTACCTGCATCATAAAACTTGCCCAGAATGATCATGATCAAATCATAGAGCCAGCCTATTCCCAGGCAGCCAAGGGTAAACAACCAGATGAGACCGGTTCCGGTCTTCCCCACATAAAAACGATGTCCGCCGAAAATGCCAAAAACCCAGCAGAGAAGAAAAGCAGCCAGACGGGATTTTTCCGACACTTTTACCTCCATTTTGCCTTAAATTCAGATAATTCAATCACCCCCAGATTAGCAAATTGTCTCAGGCAATGTCAAAGCCAGCAGAAGAAAATCACTTCTGATGGTTTCCAGGCTTAAAATAATAAGGTTCGAACGCCTCTTTAAGAAGATCGGCCTCTTCTTCAGAAATGATCCGATCTTCCAGAACCACATTTACCCTGAATCCGTTTTCCGTCACTTCCACCAGCAGAAAGAAGTTGCGGCCGCCGGCTCTGACATAATCTTTATGCAGCGGAGTGTTGCCGCCACCGGCCACGTAATACATCAGACCATCATAGATTCTGGTCGGGCCGAAGCGGTGAGTGTGTCCGGCGAAGACAGCTCTGACCCTGCTTCTCAGGAGCAGCGGATGAATTTTTTCAAACCAGAATTCCCTCCATTCCAGCCTGACATTCCTGGCTTTTAGATCCCAGACGGGGATATGGACAAAAACGAAAGCCCCTTCCCATCGCGGATTCTTTAAGTCTTCTTCCAGCCATCTCAGCTGTTCCTCTCCGATTTTCCCCCACTGCCCATCTTCCAGATTATCCAGCAGGACGAAATGATAATTTTTGTAATCAAAAGAGTAGTAGGTCCTTTTGAAAATATCGAGATAAATCTGCCTCGCCCGCTGATTGAAGACATCATGGTTGCCCGGAATCTGGTGATAAGGAGGTTCAAAGCATTTTATCACCTGCAGATATCTATCCCACTGCGTTCTGGTGCTTTTCAACCCGTAACCATAAATCATGTCTCCCGTATGGATTACCAGGTCGGGTTTCAGAGCGTTTACCCGCCGGCACATCCATTCCAGCTGAGAGAAATCTTTCTGATTTAGAAAAGGCGGATTGGTGTCCGAGAGAACTGCAAACCTAAGCACTTCTGCCTGGAGAAATACGGTGAGAATTAGAGTTAAAGTAAAAATCGATAAAGACTTTTTCATCTGATTCCTTTACCCGCTGCCATTATATAACTTTTTCTGCATTAAATTAGTTACTATAATTTTCAATGACCGCTTAAAAGATTTTTTCAGCAAATATTGTATAAGCAGAATCCGAAAGCCGATTCCAGCAACCAGGTCCCGCATAAAACTAATTTCAGATAACAAAAATCTATTAAATTTAAATTAAAATTATGTACAAAGCCATGCGCTCAGGTGGGTTACGACCACCAGCAGCAAGAGTAAAAACCAGAGCTCTTTCCGAGCTTTCTTCAATTACGGATAATTAAAGAAGGGCGGCCTTCCGACCGCCCTTCCCCGAAAACTTTTTTCCAGAAATCATGCAGACTTTAAGATCGCTTAATTATGCGCCGCTGCTATTCGAGCCTTAAAGGCGGATAAACCTGGAGCAGGGTGAAGCCCGCTTCCTGGAGCGATTTATTCAACTCGGCCACATCCTTCTCGTAGAAAGAATTTACTCTGTCCGCAAATTCGCTGAATTTTTTCCTCGCATTTTCATATTTTTCCAGAGCCGTGGGGGTGATCGGTTCATACCCGCCCTGAATGATTCCGCTGACTGCCGAGCTTACCTGTGATTGCAGGCCGGCTGACCTGTCAGCCAGTCCCTGTCTCGGTGGGGTCGGATTCAGAGCTTCCATGAGCTCTTTGAGCTTTTCTTCTGCCGCTTCCAGCTTTTTCAGCGCTTCGTTCATTTTCTGATTTCGCTGGCTCCGGGCAAATTCCCTGATCGTCTGAAATGCCCGCTGGGTCTGCTGCAGTCTCTGGCTGTCGGTCTGAAGGTTCCTGGAGAGATTCTGGGCTTCTCTGGCTTTTTCATAATTGGCCTTCAAAACGGCCAGGTCAACCTGCACTCTCGGATCAGGCTTCACCTCGAAAGTCTGGCTTACTTCCTGGTCTTCATACTTAATTTTCACCGTGTATTTTCCCGGGAGAACAGTCAGCCCTCCCCTTCCAGAAAAAGCAGCTGCCCGTCCCGAAGCTGCTGCCGCCATCATCTCGGCAGCCGCGGCCGGCTCCATTTCCCGGAAATCCCAGTAAACTCTGTTTATGCCTTTCTCTTCCGGTC
>JBASPX010000051.1:0-47221 GCA_049659625.1 Candidatus Saccharicenans sp.
TTTTTCAAGTGCCAGCCTGATAAATCCCTTTGCCTCTTCAACCCCTATCCCAATAGCTGGCCTACCACCACGCCGCCTCCATATACCACCCTTACCCTGGATACTATGTCTGTGCCCGAAAGAAAAAATCTTTTGACAAAAATCAACGACTGTTATATAAAAATTCAAGCGATAAAAGGAGCTGATTTTTAAGGAACCAATATATGTCTGCAAAAGTTTTTGAGCTTTTCAGTAATCTTCACCGGGATTTTTTAATACAGATTTTCCAGCATACAACCGACTGCTTCGTCCTGCTTGACCGGGAAAAGAAAATCGTCTTCTGGAACAGGGCAGCTGAAGAATTGACTGGCTACGTTCAGGAAGAGATGCTGGGGAAATCCTGCCAGACGGAAAAATCGCTCTACACCGACGGCCTCGGCCAGAGCCTCTGCGGCCAAAGCTGCTTCTGTGATAAAATCCTGGAAGATAAAAAGCCACAGGTTCTGGAAGTTTTTGTGCAGAATAAGGCAGGCTACCGCCTCCCGGTCAGGTTAAAAGCTCTGCCGATCATCGATTCAGATGGAAATCCTGCCGGCATCGCTCATGTATTCAACAGCATATCTCCAGCCATTACCATCCCCCTGCGCGTTCCTGAACTGGAGAAGATGGGGCTGCTCGACCTGGACACAGGAATTCCTAACCGCGCCTACATGGAGATGTACTTAAAGAGCAAAATTAATGAATATCAGCAGTACAATCTGCCGTTCGGACTTATTTATGCCGATATAGATAATTTCAACAAGATTCAGGAAAGGTTTGGCCGTTTCAACGGCGCAAAGCTGGTCAGGATGATAGCCCGGACGCTCCAGAAAAATGTCCGCTATCTTGACCTGGTGGCGCGCTGGGACAACGAAGAATTCCTTATATGCTTGCTGAACATTGACGAAAAACGTCTGGATATTGTGGCCAACAAACTGCGCCTGCTGGTGGCAGAATCATACATCACGGTGGAGACCGGATTGCTCAACGCCACCGTCTCCATGGGAGCTACTCTGATTCAGAGGTTCGACACTATCGAGACCTTAGTGAAACGAGCAGAACAGCTGATGCTTCACAGCAAATGGCTCGGACGCAACAAGGTTTCTTTGAGCTTTACCCAGAAAGAGACCTGAGGACCCATTTTTATATTTCCTTCAACACCTTTCAGCGACCGGCAACTTACATACAAAATTACTCCGGTCTCGTCTTCTCCCCTTTTATCCTGAAGTTTTTTTGCTGGCTTTCGCTTTTTCTGAAACTGTGGTAATGAAGGTTAAACGCCTTAAATCAGTCCTGATTCCTTAAACGCTCTGAAAATTTTTTATCCAGCATGGGAGAAATTCAGTTATCTTATTTTTCCTATCTCCTCCCAAAAATACACGCCCCCCTTCCCTCAGGAAAAGGGGCGAGAAAGGAGGGGTTTATAGGGGGTAAAAGGGGGTCAGCGTGAGAAATAGTCTTTATATTTCTGGCCGACACACTCGGCCACAAAGGCCACGCGATTATCGGCTCCGGTCAGAATCAGCTCCACTTCGGTATCGCCTATCTGCCAGCTCGACCTGAACTCCACCAGCCCGGAACCAAGGGCTTTTCCCCAGTATTCCCTGCGCTCCTGGTAAGTGGAATCATACCAGATCGTCCTGTCGTCGACCGGAAGACCGAACCTCTGGATAAGATAATCCCTGGCTTTCTGAAAATCAGAAATATAATATGCGCAATCAACGAAAGTATCCAGAATAAAAAAACGCGCCGCGCTCAACTGATTCTGAACGAAAACATATTCCACCAGACAGTTTCTGTTCATTATCTGGCGCTGATACTGGAGGACTTCGGTCTCGCCCGATTTTTCCACGCCCGCGGGCAGACCTTCCACCCCTTCCAGCTTTTCTCGAGACATTCCCCAGATATAGGGAAACTTAATTTCCTGATTGAGATCAAGTTCTCGAGGTTCCGCGGTTTCCTGACCGCTGTGTATTAACCTGGCGTTAACCGCCGGAAACAGCTTTCTTAAAACAGACTCCTGAACGTAACCGGCTAGAGTCTTGTTCCTTTCTGGAACCCTATAATAGACGAATATCCAGTTGTGCCGGAACCGCACTGCGCTGGCCTGGGTCAGTATGGCTCCTCTGGGCGCGACGGCCACCACCGGACTTTTCACATCAGGTTCCAGGTGCAATTTTGCTTCGGGTGAGTTCACCAGATATTTTTTTGGCTGGGCCGTAGCCATTCCCGTGATCAGACCTGCCAGAAGGAAGATGGCTGTCATAAATGCTCTTGCTTTTCTCTTCTTGCCCATTTCCGCTTTTACCCTTTCAGGTTTGCTCCCGCTTTATTGCACGCTACCAGAATATTCTGCTGATGACAACAGACCATCCCCCCTGATGATGATTTCGAGGGTGATATTTTCTTAATTAAGGAGGCGATAAAACTTTTACCAACAAAGCCCGGAAAATCAAAAAAGCCAGCGAGAGGATTCGAACCTCCGACCCGCTGATTACGAATCAGCTGCTCTGCCGACTGAGCTACGCTGGCTCAATCCCTTTCAGGGCAAAAATTATAGCATACGTGGCCACCGGCCGACAATGTATCCTCCATCAAAGATAAGGACGGAACAATTTTCACCGGCGGCATCCTGAAGCAAGCTATCATCGATATTTATCAATATTTTCTGCTTTATGGACCATTTTCCAGGGCGTTCGCTTCGTTGACCAAAGAGAGCCGGTTTTCCCTGGAAAGCTTTTACCCGTGATAAAAGCAGTAAAAAGCCCTGTCAGCTTCTCAAAGATAATTTCCAGAAAAACTCTTTCCTCCCTTCAAAAATCGCTGATGTTTGATTACAATACTCATCTCGATGTGGAATCCGGTACTGCCGGTGCAGGCATCAGAACCTTCGCTGGCTGGAAAACGGCCGCGAAAATCTGGCCTTAAACTCGAAGGAAAAACCATCGATGTTCATAAAAAAACTGGAAATTCAGGGATTTAAGTCGTTTCCCGATAGGACAAAAATCCTTTTTCACCCCGGAATAACAGCCATTGTCGGTCCGAACGGAACAGGCAAAAGCAACCTGGTGGATGCCATCCTCTGGGTTCTCGGCGGACTTCGTCTTAAATCGGTTCGCGGCGACCGCACGGAAGATTTCATCTTCAACGGCAACAACAAAAGACCGCCCCTGAGCATGGCTGAGGGCATAATCACCCTGGGAAACGAAGAGGAGCTGGTGATCTCCCACCGGGTGTACCGTTCAGGCGAGGGGGAGTACCGGCTCAACGGAAAGGCTGTGCGCCTGAAGGACATTCAGGATGAACTCTGGAAGCATTCGATCGGCGAGAAAGAATATTTTGTCATCGAGCAGGGCGCCATCGGCTCTTTTGTCACTTCCAAACCTCAGGAAAAGCGTTTGCTGATAGAAGAAGCTGCCGGCACCGCTTATTATAAGGACAAGAAAAAGCAGGCTCAATCGAAGCTGGAATCGAGCGAACAGAACCTTATCAGGCTGGAAGACATCATCATAGAAGTCGAAAAAACCAAAAACTCCCTCTACCGCCAGGCGCTGGCTGCGGCTCGCTTCCGTCGTCTCCGGGAAAGGTTGCGGGAGCTTACCGCGCACCATTTTTACCGCCGTCTGAAAAATCTCGAAGCCGCCCTCTCTGAAGTTCAGAAAGAGCTGGAGGAAGCGGCAGCCAGAGAACAGCTGCTGCAAAATGAAATCCGGGAGAAGGAAAGAACACTGGCTCAGCTGAGAAAAGAACTCTGGGAGCTGGAAAAAGTTCTCAAAGAACGTCAGGAAAAGGCCTTCAGCCTCAAATCGCAACTTTCCCGCCTGGAAAGCGAAATAGAACGCGAAAGCAAAAGACTGGAGTACCTGAAGTCTTCAAGGGAAAGAGCTGAAGCCGAACGGCTTGAGCTGCAGAAAGAAATTAGCGCCCTGGAAGAAGAGAAATCTGCTCTGGTTTCCAGCCTGGCGGAACTCGAAAAACAGCTGCAGACGACAACCGTCGAAATGGAGGAAAAAAGAAAGGCGCTGGAAGAAGCGCGCCGGCTGACTGCGGCCGAGGAAGAAAACCTGGCCGCTCTGCGCCGGACTCAGATGCAGAGAATCCAGGAAGCCACGGATTACCGGAACAACTACACAAAGCTGGAAAAAGAGCTCGAACTTTTTCTCCGCCAGGCGGAAAAACTCGAGCGGGAAAGAGAAAATTTTCTCGCCCAGAAAGCGCAAATTGAAAACCGGCTGGAGAGCCTGAGAAAAGAAGCCAGCGAGAAACAGGATGAGCGGAATAAGCTTCAGGCCGAGCTTGCCGGACTTCTGGAATCTCTTCACTCTGTCAGCGAAAAAATCGCCCGGGCTGAGGAAAGACTGTCCGGGTTGAACCTTAAAATTGATGAAATCAACCATCAGCTGCAGGCTCTGGAAAAGATGGCGGAAGTCGAAAGAGATTCCAGCGCCGACCATCTGCTTTCCGGAGCTCTTGGCTGGTTCTCCGAACTGGTGGAGATACCGGAATCGGAGGCAGGACTCTTTGACCTTTTCTGGAAGGATGAAGCCAGGGCACAGGCATTCCTGCTGGAGAGCTTCAAGCAGAACTTCCCGGCTGCAGACAGGCATACCATCCTGCTGCTTTCGGAAAGGCAGCCGACGGCTGTACCGTCTACCCTGATGCAGGCAGATGGCGTCATCGGCCTGCTCAAGCAGAAAATCCAGCCCAGGGGCGGGCTGGAAAAATACACCGCCTGCCTGCCCGAGGCGGTGATAGTGCGCGACCTGTCTTCAGCCCTCAGGCTCTGGGAAGAGTTTCCTGATTTTAATTTCATTACAGTTAACGGAGACGTGCTTTATTCTTCCGGACTCCTTAAAACCGGCCAGAAAAAAGAAGGGTTGTTCACCATAAGCCAGGAAAAGAAGCGGCTCCTTCAGACAATGGAAAGCTTAAAACAGGAAAGAGAGCCCTTTCATCTGGAGCTTCAGCAGCTGGCGGCCGAGAAAGAACGTCTGGGGAAATCTCTGGAAGAAACCAGGGAACGGATTCAACTCGTAGAAAAAAGGCTCTCGGACGTCGAGCGGGAAATAAGGTTTGTAAATCAGGAATTGCAGAAGATAAACACCAGCCTGGAAATTCTGGATAAAGAAGCTAAAATCCAGGAGGAAGAGAAGGCTGCTCTCGTCCGGAAAAAAGAAGATGCCTGGAGCTGCCTGCAGAAGAGCGAGTCTGAGCTGGAAGAAATTAAACAAAAAATCAGAGCCGCCGAACACAACCTGCGTCTTCTCCGGGAAAGGCAAAAAGCTGGAGAGGAATCAGCCTACCAGTGCCGTTCTGAATACCAGGTTCTCCAGGAAAAAATCAACGCCGCCCGGCTGAACCTGCAATCACTCGAAAAAAGAAAACAGGCCGTGACTGCTAAGATGGGCGAACTGGAGATGGAAGTTTACGCCAGCCAGGAAGAGGAAAAGCAGCTCTCCCGATTGATAGAAGAACTCAGGCAAAAATCGTTCCTTCTGGAGAAGGAAGCTCAGCAGGAAGAGGCTCAGGTGCAGGACCGGGATCGCCTGGTGCCCGACCTGCAGAAGCAGCTGGAAGAGCTGGAATCTCAGATTGAAGACCTCAGGGAAAAAGAAGAGTCGGCTCGCCAGGAAAAAACCAGACTGGAAATCCGCCGGGCCGAGATCGAAAGAGACCGGGTGAACCTCGAAGAGACCTGCTGGCAGGAGCTCAAGAAAAACCTTCTGGAATTGACTCAGGAAATTGAAGGCGAAAGCCAGCCGGCGGAAGCGGCCACCGAGAGCGAAGAGCTCGTCCGGGCCCTGGCCGAAGAAGAGGAAGAAGAAGCTGGAGAAGCGGCCGCGGAAAAACCCGAAGAAAAGCCGGCGGAAAAAGTCCGGGAAAGAAGAAAGGTCAAACCGCCGGTACCCGCCAGGGAACTCTCTGACGAGGAGCTGGAGAAGGAGCTGGAGAGCGTCAGGGAAAGTTTGCAGAGACTGCGTCAGGTAAACATGATGGCCGAAGAAGAATACCTGGAGCAGAAAAAAAGGTACGATTTCCTTATCCAGCAACGGCAGGACCTGCGCGATTCGATCAACGCCACCCAGGAAGCCATTAAAAAAATAGACGAGGAAAGCAAAACTCAGTTTCTGAAGGCTCTGGAAGAGGTTAACAAAAATTTCCAGGAAATATTTTCCCTGCTATTCCGCGGTGGCACGGCTGAAATCAAGCTGCTCGAACCCGATAACCCGCTGGAGAGCGGAGTGGAAATCGTGGCCCAGCCTCCCGGCAAAAGGGTCCAGAATCTGGCCCTGCTGTCCGGAGGAGAAAAATCGCTGACCAGCCTGGCCTTTCTGTTTGCCCTTTTCCGCTACAAGCCATCGCCATTCTGTATTCTGGACGAAGTGGACGCCGCTCTGGATGAGGTCAACCTTGGCCGTTTTCTCAACCTGATGAAAGCCATCAAACATCAGACTCAGTTCATTATCGTCACCCACAATTACAAGACCATGGAGGTGGCGGATTATATCTACGGCACCACCATGGAAGAGCCCAACGTCACCCGGGTGTATTCGGTCAAAATGGAAAAGAAAGGTGCGGCCGTTCCGGAAGAACCGGAATCAAACGGGGCAGAGAACACTGATGCCGATCTCGAACGGAGCCCGGCGGCCTCACCGGAGCAGAAGCTGGCTTCAGTTTCTGAAGATGAAATAGAACCCATCCCGGAAGCTGAAGGAAAAGACGGAAGCGAAGATTAAACAGGCCGGAAAAAAGATTTTGACTGTCCGATTTCCTTCGTTGTATCATTTCAGCCGATGTACTGGATTCTATGGATACCTTTAGCTCGAAAATTCCCTGTATGCCCCGCAGGAGAGTCTAACAGGGCAGCTTCCAGATTTAAACTTTCAGTTTTCGTCAGGGAGGGCTCATGACTTTTTATCTTTACATCATCCTGGGCTATCTGTTAATTCTTACGGTGATCAACTTCCTCCGGGCAAAAAAGGTCAAAAGCCAGGAGGATTTTATGGTGGCCGGCCGCAGGCTCAAATGGTCGGTCATGGTGTTCACGCTGATCTGCACCTGGATCGGCTCGGGAACTTTTATCTCCGGCGCCGAATTCGCCTCCAAGGCTGGATTTTCCGCCCTCTGGCTGTCAGCCGGAGCCTGGGTGGGAATAATAATCATCTACTTTCTGGCGGCCAAGATTCAGACCTTCGGTCAGTATACGATCGGAGATATTCTTGAAGTCAGGTACGGCCCGCTGGCCCGGCTTTTTGGAGCCATTGCTCTGGTAATTTCGTTTACGGCCATCGTATCTTACCAGTTTGTGGCCGGAGGTTTTATTCTCAACGTGGCCACCGACGGAGCCATTTCAGACCAGACGGGCATTTATCTGGCAGCCACCTTCGTCATTCTGTTCACCGCTCTGGGGGGAATGGTGGCTGTGGCTTACACTGATCTGCCAAATGGCATAATAATCCTGCTGGCCTGCCTGCTGTCGGTGCCTTTTGTTTATGCTGCCGCCGGCGGACTCAGCGGCGCCAGAGCCAGCCTGCCGCCTGGATATTTTTCAGCGGTCAACGAACAATTCGGAGCGAACCCGACTCTGAAAGCTCTTGGATATTTTCTGTCAACCATGTTTCTTCTGCTCGGCGTGCAGAGCATGTACCAGAAGTTTTACAGCGCACGCAGCCCCAGGGATGCTAAAAAAGCGGTGGTTTTCTGGACCATCGGCACAATTTTTGTGGAAACCATGGTGGTGGTAATTGCCGTCTTCTCCTACAGCAAATTCAAAGACCAGATTGACCTGAGCATTCCGAAGGAAGGCGGCAAGGTGGTTTTGCTGGCCGCCCGCAACCTGGTTCCGCCGCCGATAGGCGTGCTTCTCCTCGGGGCCGCCTGCGCCGTGGTTATTTCCACAGGCATGAATTACCTGCTCTCCCCTTCCAGCAACCTCATCCGGGACATCTATCAGAGATTTATCAAACAGCAGGCCGACGACCGTAAACTGGTGGCGCTGCAAAAGGTGTTCATAGTTATCATTGGAGTCATCGCCTTTTTACTGGCTCTCCGCCTTAAGTCCGTGCTCGAGATGAGCTATTTTGCCTACACCATATACGGGGTGGCCATCACCCCGGCGCTCATTGCCGCCCTCGCCTGGAAAAGAGCCACCAGAGCCGGAGGCCTGGCTTCGATCATCTCCGGCACGGTTGTCTGCGTCGCCATGAAAGTTCTGGCGGAAGTCCTTCCCCCGGAAAAAGTGCCGGAAGGAGACCCCTGGGGAATACCGCTCATCTTCCCGGCGCTGGTCGTATCTTTGCTGAGCCTGATAGTCGTCAGTCTGCTGACGAAACCTCCGAAAAAAGAAGAACTGGATATTTTCTTTCCCGAAAAAAAGTAAACAAAGATAATTCATGAGAACCGGGTTGATTTTTGACCCTCGGTTCGCCCTGCATGATATGGGCGAAGGACACATAGAAAATCCGTCCCGGATTCTGGCGCTCCAGGAATTGCTGAAGACAAAGCTGAAGAATGGCTTTATCCACCTTAAACCGCGACCGGCCACCCGGGAAGAGATTGAGCTGATACACCTTCCGGAATACGTGGACTTTCTCCAGGAAACAGCCGGCAAAGACACCTATTTCCCCTTTGACCCCGACACCGTCGCCGGACCCCACACCTACGATACAGCCTGTCTGGCCGCCGGGGCCGGGCTGACCGCGGTTGAACTGATACTGGACGGTCAGCTCAATAACGCCTTTGCCCTGGTAAGACCTCCGGGGCATCATGCAGAAAGCCACCGCCCGATGGGTTTTTGCTTTTTTAACAACGTGGCCATAGCCGCTGAATTTCTAAGACGCAAAAAAAATTTCAGAAGAATCCTGATCGTTGACTGGGACCTCCACCACGGTAACGGAACCCAGAAAGCTTTTTATAACACCAGGGAAGTTCTTTACATCTCCATCCACCAGAGCCCTCTTTTTCCTGGAACAGGAGCCGCCAGTGAGGTCGGGGAAAAAGAGGGGGTCGGCCTCAACCTTAATTTTCCGCTCCGGGGAGGGAAAACCGACCCTGACTACCTCTTTATCTTCCAGCAGATCATCCGGCCAATAGCCGACAGTTATCAGCCGGATTTTGTCCTGGTGTCAGCCGGGTTTGACGTTATGAGATGGGACCCGCTGGGGCGAATGGAGCTTACCGCCGGGGGCTGCGGGGACCTCACTCAGGTTCTTCTGGAATTAGCCGGGAGTTGGGCATCCGACCGACTGATTATCTTCCTCGAGGGGGGATACAACCTGAAGGAGCTGCGCGAAGGCGTGGAAGAGGTCTGCCTGAGATTGAACGGCTCAAAAAAGAGAGAGCTGCCAGAGGTCACCTGTCCGCCGGCTCTGGCGGAAGAAATCAGACCCTATCTGAGAGTTTTCCGGAAGTACTGGCCGGGGCTGATTGAGATTTGAAATTGAATTTCAAGTCAGTTTAGATGACAGTCGTCATCCAGAATAGACACCGCCGGCGCGGAAAAATCCAGATTTCCTCTGTTATTTCCTGTGAAAAACTGGCACGAAATATGCATTTTCTTCTGGTGAAAAGGAGTTTGGCCATGAAAAACTTAAGATTATTCCTGCTTTCAGGGTTGATTTTCCTGATAGCTTTCTCCTTAAGCCTGAGGGCACAGGAAACTCTGCCACAGGCAGAGCAGCCGCAGCAGGAAGAAACTAAATATACTGCCGAATCAGTCGGACGGGTAAGTTTTATAGAGGGTAAAGCCTTCATTCAGAGAGCGGCCGACATCGGTTTTGAGGAAGTGGTGGTTAACGACCCGGTGGCCGAAGGAGATCGCCTGGGAACGTCAGACGGAAGGATGGAAATTCAGTTCGGCCGCAGAAATTACCTGAGGCTTGACAGCAACACGAAAGTTGACGTGCTTAACCTTCCCCGCAAGGATAACGACACCATTCGTTTCCGCGTCTGGTCCGGCCATGTTTACTTTACCATCAACAACCTGAAGAAAGAAAAGAACATAGAAATACATACGCCTGACTCCTCCTTCTATGTGCTCGACAACGGAGTTTTCAGGATTGATGTTGAGGAAGGACGCGGCACAGAAATCCTGGTGTTCAAGGGACTGGTGGAAGCAGCCGGAGAGCAGAATTCTTACCTGGTGAAAAGCGAACAGCACCTGGAAATGGCTGAAGGCAGGTTTTCTTCGAGACCGAGCAGTTTCCGTCCGGTAGCTGATGACAGCTTTGACCGATGGAATCAATCTCGCGATCAGAAGACCGGTCGGGTCTATGCCAGACGGTATCTGCCGGAAGACCTGGCTGAATTCGAAGAAGAATTAAATCAATACGGAGACTGGGTATACATACCTCCCTATGGATACGTCTGGGTGCCACGTAATGTGGGTGATGACTGGCGTCCTTACTATTATGGCCGCTGGGTGTGGATTCCCCTGACCGGCTGGACCTGGGTTCCTTATGAGCCCTGGGGCTGGGTTGCTTTCCACTACGGAAGATGGCACTGGGCCGTGGGAATTGGCTGGTACTGGATTCCTCACCATGTCTGGGGCCCGGCCTGGGTCTGCTGGTGGTGGGATGTCGATTATTTTGCCTGGGCGCCTCTGGGCTGGTACGGACATCCGGTGGTAATCATCAACAACGTGTTCTATGACAGGTATGTCGGTTATTATCCGGTCCACTCAAGAGCGCTGGTGGTGGTGAGGAAAGATCAGCTCCGGGCCCGTGACATTTCCCGGGCGGCGCTGAGGCCGGAACATTTGAAGTCTGTAAAACTGGAAAACAGAATAACGCTTACCAGCCGTCAACTCCCATTCAGACCGGAGGGCGCCAGACTGACGGTGGAAAAGCTTGACGGCAAAAGGGTTATGGTAAGACAGGATACCCAGCCGGGCGGGCTCAGACCCTCTTCCGGAAATATCGAGAGGGGCAGAATCAGACCCGAAGGTCTGGCTCCTTCTTCCAGAAATGAAGGTGGCAAAACTCAGAGTTCCGGCGAAAAAGGACAGGTGATAAAACCAAAAAGCGCCAGCGGAGAGAAAGGCTCCAGCACCGCCAGACCCTCGAGCACGGCTCCGGCTTCAGGTAAGGTAACCCCGAAGAAGATTAAAAAGAAAGAAGAGGCACCGAAGCCTTTTAGCAGATATGATTCATCCACAGGGGATCGTCAGATCAGGGTTTATCCGTCTTCACCAAGAATCAGCTCAGGAAATCTCAGGCCTTCCGAAACAGCTCCCAGGACTGATTCCTACAGACAGAACTCCAGCCGCAAAAGTTCGATAACAGTCTACAGGAGCCACGATTCAAACCTTAATCGCCCTTCGGTCAGTTCCAGTAAAGATCGCTACACCCCTTCCCGGTTCAGCTCTTCCGGCTCGATTAGCTCACCTCCGCAAACCCGACTCTCATTCGGTTCCCCCAGCACCTCTCGCCCGCTCTCAGGCTCGTTGAAGTCGGGTTTTTCTGGTTCCGGAAGAAGTTCTTCTCTCTCCTCATCTTTCCGCAGCTCTTCTTCCAGGTCGGGTTCGGTCACCAGGAAAAAATAAAAATCCCCGGCGCAGAATCATGGTGGGAGATAAGCACCACTGCAAAAATCTGACCGTTAGATGCCATTAGAAAGATTAAACGATATTCGCCTTAATTATCGAGAAGTAAATCTCTTTCGAACGGGTAAACACCCCGGGGAACAAAAAATATAAATCCATCCGGGGTTAATTTACCTGAAATCTAAAAGCTGCGGGAATATCCCCTGTCTACCATACTAACCTCCGCTCTGAACAGAGTTTCCCGGGTTCAGGATTTCCAGAAAAGGTTCATTTCGGTAGAGAATATATGAATGATTTTTCATATATTTTGATTGAAAAGCCAGAGAGAAATTGAGGCTGGATAAAATCAGACTTTCATAGTCTCAGCCGCTTCTACATCGGGCCAGCAAAAAGCCTCACTGGCTTACCTTTCTCTTTCCTCCCGGGCCTTTCTTTCCGAATAATAATCAAGCACCCGCAGATGGTCCTGCAGAGAACAGTAACGGTTCGGCTCGGTTCCCGGCAGAAAAACTTCCTGAAAAGGATACTTGCAAACGGGTGAAGCCAGTAAACCTGTCTTCCGATCTATGGTTACAAAAACCACATTCGGCGGCACCTCAAAGTCCTCAATAAGAACAGCTTCAGGATTGGTTACCGTCTCGCAGCCTTCTGTCCCCGACTGAGCAGCCAGGAACTCTTTTTTCTTATCCTCGATCACCCGGGCAAAGAAATCAATCCAGATGGGCAGAGCCACCACCGCCCCGGACTGACGGTTTCCGAGAGATATCTTCGTGTCATAACCAACCCAGACACCGGCGCAGAGCGAAGGAGAAAAACCGATGAACCAGGCATCGGTGAATTTGTTGGTCGTTCCCGTTTTCCCTCCAAGAGGCCAGTTCAGCGAGGCGGCGGCTGCCGCCGTTCCTCTCTGCACCACCCCCTGAAGCATATAGGTCATCATATAGGCAATCTGGGGAGAGATGACTTCCTCGATCTGGGGCAGGTTCTCTTCAAGAACATTCCCGTCCTTATCCTCAATCTTTGTTATGAAATAAGGTCTGGCCCTCTGTCCCTTATTCGGAAAAACGGTAAAAGCAGAGGTCAGCTCCTGCAGGGTAACTTCAAATGCACCAAGCGCCAGCGAAAGGTAAGGATAAATGGTTGAGGTTATGCCAAATTTGCGGCAGTATTCAACCCCAACCTGGGGCGAGATATAATCGAGCAATTTGGCGGTGACCACATTTCTGGATTCTTCCAGCCCGATTCTTAAAGTGACCGCTCCCCGGTATTCTCCATCGTAATTTTTCGGAGTCCAGGGTTCGCCCGTCCATTTATCCACAAAATTTGTTGGCTCGTCGACGATCACGCTGGCCGGAGTAAAACCTTTCTCCAGAGCGGCCGTGTAGAAAATAGGCTTTATGGCCGAACCGGTCTGGCGAAGCGCCTGGGTGGCCCGGTTAAACTGGCTGCGCTTGAAGGAATACCCGCCGACCATCGCTTTAATCTGACCGGTGGCCACGTCGATGGCGATAAAAGCTCCTTCGACCGCCGGTTCCTGGTCGAGAGAAACGACGGCTGTTCCTGCGTTTTCCTCGACTGATTTAATCTCAACCAGAATCACATCTCCGGGCTTTAACAGCTGATTCAGGTATCTGGAGCGCGTCCATTCTATGCCCTTATTTGTCATCCGGCCGATGAAATTTTTTATCCTGACCTTAGCTTCGGTCTGGCTCACTTCAAGCACGATGGCTTCTTCGGTCTGTCCGGGAACAGGGGGGAGGCTGTTCCAGCTCTCCAGCCATACTTTCTCCAGCTCTTGTTTTCCTTCAGCCAGAAGGTTGCGCTTATCGCGGCGCCAGCCGTATTTTTTATCCTGAACCCGCAGGCCCCTGTTCAGCGCCTCCTCTGCGTATTTTTGATAATTCATATTGATGGTCGTATAGATTCTGGGGCCTCCACGATAAAGAGCTTCTTCCCCGTATTTGCGTTCAACATATTTTCTTACTTCTTCCAGAAAATAATCGCCAACCTGATAGGTCACCCGTCTCAGCGGGAGGACTCCCAGCGGGAGTTTTTTCAACTCCTCTGCCTGCTGCCGGCTGATAAAGCCTTCCTCCACCATCCGGTTCAACACATGATTACGCCGGTTTAGAGTAGCCTCGGGATTGTTATATGGAGAATATATGCCCGGTCCCCGAAAAATACCGGCGATCATAGCGGCTTCGGGCAGAGTCAATTCCGTGACGCTTTTTCCGAAATACAGCTGGGAAGCGGATTCAACTCCCCAGGCACCATGACCGAGATAGAACTGATTGCAGTACAGTTCAAATATTTTTTCCTTGGTATACTTTCGCTCTATCTCCATGGCCACCAGCATTTCCTTCAGCTTGCGGCGCAGAGTCTGCTGCGGATAGAGAAAAAGACTCCGCGCCAGCTGCTGGGTGATGGTGCTGCCGCCGTGAAGCCGGGTTTTTCCAGTTATGATCCGGAAGAAATCTTCCTTAAGCGCTCTCAATATTCCGCGGTAGTCTATTCCTTTATGGGTAAAAAACCTCGGGTCCTCGGTGGCCACGATGGCCTGTCTTAAGACTTCAGGAACCTTCTCGTAGGGTATCTGGATTCTTCTCTCAACCGCAAATTCCCGGATGAGCTGTCCATCGTCGGAATAAACAGCAGAAATGATCGGAGGCTTAATCTGTTCAAGTTCTCCCACATCGGGCAGATTATCTTTGATGGCCAGGTAGGCACCAAAAAATCCCCCTGAAATCAGAGCCACCGACAGAATGAAACAGAGAATTATCGCTTTAATTATTTTTCTGCTGTTAATTTTCGGAAACTTAATCCTGAAGACAATCTTTTTTCTGTCAGCCATTTCCACTCAACCGGCTGGAAACCGTCCTTTCCAGTAAGAAGAAAATATATCAGATAACTGAAGAAAAAGACAATCCCGGGACTATTTCAATTCCGGGAATTTCCGGCGCAGGATGCTCCAGATTTTTCGATGAATCACCTCTGCCGGAAGCCTTCCGTCAATGATCAGGCACTCCGGGTCAGGCAGGGAAAGGAAAATTTCTCTGACCTTTTTCAGGTATTCCTTTTCTTCAAAAAGACGGTAAATTACCGGGCGGTCTTTAATCCGGCGCAATCCGGTCGAAACCGGAACATCCAGGATAAACACCACATCAGGCAGAATAACAAAGCTCCGGTGCTTCTGTCTGATTTCCTCGAGTGGAATTCCACGGGCCCCCTGATAGGCAAGGGTGGAATAAAAGTAACGGTCCAGAATAACCACACTGCCGGCTTCCAGGGCCGGCCTGATATTTTTCCTGACATCCTCCCGGCGATCTTTTATGAAAAGGTCTAGTTCCTCCCGCGGGCTCAAAGAATCGCTGCTTTTCGAAAGCTCTCTTATTTTCTCTCCCCATTTCCCGCGGGTGGGCTCGCTCAGCCTGACCACATCCAGCCCCCGGCGACGGAGCTTTTCTGCCAGGAGTTCCGCCTGGGTGGATTTCCCGGAACCGTCAATACCCTCAAACACTATAAACAGGCCGATTCTCTCCGCTTTTTCCGGCCTGGAGGTGGTTTTTTGCAAGCTGGTTTTCATTTTTCGCTGCTATATCTTACCGGTGAATCTTTCGCCATGCAACCTTCTGAGCGAATCGCTGGTTATTATCATATCTGATCGGAAATTTGTCAAATTGAAATTTATGCTTGCTTGTGTTAATCTTTAATTCAGTCGGGAGGCTCAACATGAAAAAATACCTGTGGATTGGAATTGCCAGTTTTCTGACCGGATTTCTGGTGGCCGGTTTCATTCTTCTTTCTCCTGACAAACCCACCTCTTCCCCTGTTGAAAGCAAGCCAGGAATGGCCCTCAATAACCATCTACTGGCGGCCCAGAAACTTCCCTCAGCTCCCGAAGCCGCTCTCAGTCAGGATTTCGTCAGAGTGATAGAAAAGGTCGGACCGGCTGTGGTCAAGGTGATGACAGAAAGAGTCGAGAGGGTTCCGGGTTTCAGCTTCGACGAGGACTGGCCTTTTCAGGATTTCTGGGATAGATTTTTCGGCACTCCCTCCCGGCCGAGACAGAGGGAACGGGAATACCGCTCTCCGGTCGAAGGTTCCGGTTTCTTCATTTCTCCTGATGGCTATATTCTGACTAACAATCATATCGTGGAAAATGCAGTCAACGTCCGGATCTCCACCGTTGAGGGTAAAGAATACCCGGCCAGAATCATCGGTCGAGATCCGGCCACAGACCTGGCTTTGCTTAAAGTTGAAGGTAAAAATTTCCCCTATGCTGTGCTCGGAGATTCTTCGTCGATAAAAGTTGGCGAGTGGGTTCTGGCAATCGGTAACCCGCTCGGAATGGAACATACGGTGACAGCCGGAATAATAAGCGCCAAGGGACGGCAGCTCGGTGTTGGAGCCAACCTCCCCACCTATCAGGACTACATCCAGACTGATGCCGCCATAAATCGCGGTAACAGCGGCGGACCGCTCATCAACCTCAAGGGAGAAGTAATCGGAATCAACAGCAATATACTGACTTCCGGCGGTGGGAATATTGGCATCGGTTTTGCCATTCCTTCCGACCTGGCCAAAAAAGTCGTGGCCCAGCTGAAAGAAAAAGGTCGGGTGGTCAGAGGCCGTCTTGGAATTCGGGGAACCGATATAACCGAATCTATGAAGAAACAGCTCAACCTGACCGTCAGCAAGGGTGTTATCATCTCCCAGGTGGAACCCGACAGCCCCGCGGAAAAAGCCGGACTGAAGAAGTATGACGTGATCATCGAGATAAACGGTCAGCCGGTGGAAAACTGGAAGGACCTGCGCTTCAAAGTGGCTGATCTGCAGCCCGGTGACCTGGTAGCCATCAAAATCAATCGCGATGGCAAAGAAATGACCGTTAAAGCCAGACTGGACGAACTCGAACCGGTAGAAACTGCCCGCGAGAAAGAAACCATGGATAAAGATGTCGGGCTGACGCTAACGGCGATAACACCGGCGCTTGCCCGTCGCTACGGCTTGAGCACCACCGAAGGACTGCTGATTACCGAGGTGCGGCAGTTCAGCCCGGCTGACCAGGCCGGACTTCAACCTGGCGATATAATTCTGGAAGTCAACCGGATGAAGGTAACCCAGGTCAAAGACTTTCAGGATATTCTGAAAAAGACCCAATCCGGAGAAGAACTTATCCTGCTGGTCAGGAGAGAAAGTGACGGGGAAAAGATTGATTTTATCGTTACCCTGAGGGTTCCCTGATGCAGATAGCCAAGCTCCACGCTCTGGGCAATGATTTTCTGGTGGTTGAAGGAAGCCATCAGCCGGATGAGGCCGCGCTGCCAGACCTGGCCCGACGGCTCTGCGACCGCCATACCGGCGCCGGAGCTGACGGGTTGATCATCTACACACCGACAGGTGGCGAGGCTGATCGCTTCCGGTTCAGAATTTTTAACGCCGACGGTTCAGAAGCTGAAATTTCCGGCAACGGCCTGCGCTGCGCGGCCGCTTATCTTTTTCACAAAAAAATAGTTCCGGGCAAGACCGTCCGGTTTGAAACCGTCGCCGGTGAGCGCAGCTGCGAACTTATAGAGCAAAAAAACAATCAGCTGGAAATCAGGATCGATCTGGGGCAGCCGAAGTTTTCCTCTAAAGATATTCCATTCGACGACGGCCAGGAGCATGATTACATAATCGACTATCCTTTGACCATAAACCGCAAGGTTTACCCGATCACCTGTGTGTCGGTCGGTAACCCTCACTGCGCTATCTTTGTCGAGAGGTTTTTCCCGGCCCGAATCGAATGGCATCAGGTCGGCCAGGAGCTCGAACATCATCCGTTTTTCCCCAGAAGGACCAACGTTGAATTCATCCGCGTCCTCAATCGCCAGGAAATTGAAGTCCTCTTCTGGGAAAGAGGGGTCGGAGAAACTCTCAGTTCCGGCAGCGGTTCCTGTGCGGCCGCAGTGGCTTCCATTCTGAAGGGACTGACCGACAGGAAGGTTCGGGTATGGACCTCGATGGGCTCTCTCACTGTAGAATGGGAAAGAGACAGAGTTTTCCAGACAGGTCCGGCAGAACTGGTGTTCGAAGGCACTTTTTTCACCTGACCGCCTGTCAACCGGGTATCAGGTCGTCGAATCAGGTGAACACTCGGGTGCTCCCGTCAGGTTTAATGTTCAAGCGCGAGCCGTGATATAAAGGCTCTTTTCTACATTTCTCTTCTGGCTTAACTTATCAGTCGCGGGGAAAAATATTTCCCGTCCGAATTTAATCAAGGCAAAGCCAGTTCATATTTCGCTATTCGGGCTATCTGCTTTTCTTTCGTTTCTTCCCGCGCCTGCTTTCAGTTTTTTTATTCGCTCCATCCGCCCCTTTTTCCGCGGCTATCACCCTGGTCGCTCTTCTCTCGTTTTCTGGCTTCTTGAAGATTGGTCGGGACAGGGCTACCTGGAAAACCTCCCTTATGTCCTCGACAAAGATAAACTCCATTTCCTCGCGGATCTTCTGGGGGATATCCACCAGATCTTTTTTGTTGGGCAGAGGAAGAATCATCTTGCGGATGCCAGCTCTCTGGGCAGCCAGCACTTTTTCTTTAATTCCGCCGACCGGCAGAACGTTTCCCCTGAGGGTGATTTCGCCGGTCATGGCCACCTCCCAGCGAACAGGAGTGTTGGTGCAGACGGAAATCAGGGCGGTGGCAATGGTCACTCCCGCTGAAGGGCCGTCCTTCGGAATCGCTCCCTCGGGAATGTGGATGTGGAAGTCATTCTGTAAAAATATTTTCGGGTCAATACCGAATTCCCTGGCGTGAGCACGGGCATAGCTTAAAGCGGCCTGGGCTGATTCCTTCATCACCTCGCCGAGCGACCCGGTCAGTATCAGACCGCCCTTACCCTCCATCATGGTTGCTTCAACAAACAGAATTTCTCCGCCGGTGGCCGTCCAGGCCACCCCGGTGGCCACCCCCACCTGGTCTTTTCTGGTGACCTGGTCGCGGAAAATCCTGGGTGGGCCCAGGAACTTTTCAATATTTTTCGCCGTTACCCTGACTTTTTTCTTCCGGCCCTCGGCTATCTGCCTGGCCACCTTGCGGCAGATGGCAGCAATTTCTCTTTCGAGATTCCTGACACCGGCCTCCCTGGTGTACTGGGAAATTATCGCTTTTATGGCCCCTTCAGAGATATCTATATACTCCGGTTTCAGCGCATGCTCGGCGATCTGCTTCGGAATGAGATGCCGCAGGGCAATCTGCAGTTTTTCCTCCTCGGTGTAACCGGGAAGTTCGATTATTTCCATCCTGTCTCTGAAAGCCGGTTGAATCGGGTCGAGCAGATTGGCGGTGGTTATGAACATAACCTTCGAAAGGTCGAAGGGAACTCCAAGGTAATGATCAAGGAAACTGTGGTTCTGTTCCGGGTCGAGCACTTCCAGCAGAGCCGAGGAAGGGTCTCCGCGAAAATCAGCGCCGATCTTATCCACTTCGTCCAGCATGAACACCGGGTTGTTCGAACCGGCCCTCTTCAAGCCCTGGATTATTTTCCCGGGCATCGCTCCGACATAAGTCCGCCGGTGGCCACGTATTTCAGCCTCATCATGGACACCACCCAGTGAAATCCGGACAAATTTCCTTCCGAGAGCCCGGGCTATGGACTTCCCCAGAGAAGTTTTTCCCACCCCGGGAGGTCCCACGAAGCACAGAATAGGCCCTTTGATCTTTTTCGAGAGTTTTCTCACACTGAGGTATTCGAGAATTCTTTCCTTGACCTTTTCCAGCCCGTAATGATCCTCATCCAGAATCTTCCTGGCCAGTTTCAGGTCAAGATTATCCTTAGTGCTGACGTTCCAGGGAAGCGAAAACATCCAGTCCAGGTAATTCCTGATGACCGCTGTCTCGGCCGATTCCGGGTGCATCTGCGCCAGCCGGTTTATCTGTTTTTCCAGCTCTTCCCGCACCTCATCGCTCACCTGAAGCTTTTTCAGCTTCTCCTGATAGGCCTTGACCTCTTCCTGCAGCTCGGAACCCTCGCCGAGTTCCTTCTGTATGGCTTTCATCTGCTGCCGGAGAAAATACTGACGCTGCAGCTTGTCGAGCTCGCCCCGCGCCTCGTTCGAAATCTTCGACTGCATCTCCAGGATATCCAGCTCGCGCACGAGAAGTTCATAGACTCTCCTGAGCCTCCTGACTGGATCGACGATTTCCAGAACTTCCTGAGCCTCCTTAACTTTCAGGTCGAGGTTGGAGGCGGTCAGGTCAGCCAGCCGTCCGGGGTCTTCCAGGTTGGCCGCGATCACCAGAATTTCCGGCTGGATAGCCTTACCGAGAGAAGCAGCTTTCTCCAGGCCCGAACGAATATTTCTGATCAGAGCTTCCACTTCCAGGCTCTTCTCCGGAACCTCAGGTTCCTGGAGCACGGTAATCCGAGCCTGAACGAAAGGACCCTCGTCTTCGAAGGTTTCGATTTTTGCCCTGACCAGTCCCTGGGCCAGTATTCTTATACGTCCGTCGGGAAGCTTCAGCATTCGCAGAATAACGGCTACCGTGCCCACGTCATACACATCTTCCCTTTTCGGCTCCTCGACCTCCATGTCCTTCTGGGTGAGCAGCAGAATCATCCTGTTGGTGGACAGGCTGTAGTCTATGGCCGCTTTCGATTTTTCCCTCCCGACGTAAAGGGGAGCTATCATATAGGGAAAAATTACCACATCCCTGAGCAGCAGAACAGGCAGCCTGTCGGGAATCTGCAGTTTCTGCTGTTGCTCTTCACTCAGTCCGCCGACTGATTCTTCGGGTGTGTTTTCGAATTCGGTCATCTTCAACCTCCTTGCTCTTCCTCTTCCGGTTTCTGGACCCTGACTTCAATTTCTCTGGATTTTTTTGGCTGTTTTTTCAGGACGATTATTAAAACCCCGTTCTCCAGATAAGCGGTGGTCTGTTCAGAAGATACCGATGCCGGGAGCAGGATTTCCTTGTAGAAGAATCCCGTCTCCCTTTCCAGACGGTGGAATCGGAGCCTGGATGACTCCACCACCTCTTTTTTCAACCCGCTTATCTCCAGACGATTGCCCCATTGAATAATCCGGATGTTCCTCGCCGGAACTCCGGGCACTTCCACCTCCACCACAACTTCGTCTTCTTTCTCATACACATCGGCCGCCGGCTCCCAGGCCAGGCTGTACTCACCCAGGCTTTCCCGGTGGAAAATAATCTGGCCCGAACTGCCCTTAATCTGGGCCTCAACCCTGAAAATCCTGGCTACAGGTTTTATTCTTTTGCTCATCGGGGCGAAGTAAAAAAATCTATTTTTCTTTCAGCAGGCTTTCCAGAACCTGTTTAAATTCTACCACATCTTTGAATTCGCGGTAGACCGAAGCAAAACGAATATAGGCCACCTTATCCAGAGCTTTCAGCCTTTCCATGACTATCTGACCGATTTCGGAAGATTCTATTTCTCTGTCCGGACGATCCTGAAGAATTGATTCAATCTCCTCGACAATCTCCTCCAGCTGACTGATCTGAATCGGACGCTTCTCGCAGGCTTTCATCATGCCCCGCAGAAGCTTCTGACTGTCGAAGGGCTGCCGGGTGCCATCTTTCTTCACCACCATGTACGGCAGCTCTTCCAGCCGTTCGTAGGTGGTAAAGCGCTTTTTGCAGGAGAGACACTCTCGCCGTCTCCTGATGGACACGCCTTTTTTACTCTCCCTCGAGTCTACCACCTTGCTCTCGAGGAATCCACAGTAAGGACAGCGCATCAGCCCTGCGTTTCTCCCAGTTTTTTTGCCTGAAACAGGCTCAGGCGATTTTTCCATAATATAGCATAACCCAGCAGACATGTCACCACGATCTGGATTGAATGAACCACCAGGGTCAGCCCGACTGCCCGGTTGGCCTCGAGTCCGTACAGACCGGTCAGAGCCAGCCGGCTGAAATAATCAAAACCACCGGCCATCCCCGGTGTCGGGATGGAAGCTCCGATCATGGTCAAAAAAACATAGGGGACGATGAAAATATAGGGAACCATCAGCCCGTAACTGGCGTAAAAAACCCAGTAGAGAAGGCATATCCCCAGCCATACTACCAGCGACAGTCCGAAAAACCCCAGCAAACGCCAGAAAGAATGAAAAAATTTCAAACCCTCGATAAATTCCCCGCCGGTTTTCTCGATGACCGGTCTGATTTTCTCCGGGAAGGGCCGGCTCAGGAAATGGAAAACTCCGGTGGCCCTGTCTTTCAATAAATAAAGAGAAACTATCAGAATGAAAAGCGCCGCCGCCAGAAACAGTCCGGCCTTACCCCAGAAATAAAGTCGCGCAAGCGCGTCCGCAGAAAGTTCCAGCCTGTAACGGAACAGATATCTGGAAAGAAGAAACATCCCCAGAAGGAAGCAATTGGTGAAAAGGTCGAAGGTCCTTTCGACCACGACTGTCCCGATAAGATAACCGGCGCTGAGCTTTTCCTCCCGGGCGAGATAGATCGGCCGGATAACCTCCCCCACCCGGCCGGGAAAAATCCAGGAAACAGTAAAGCCCACGGTGGTAGCTTCGAAAGCTTTGACCAGTCTGATATCGGATTTCAACGGATGTAGAAGAAATTTCCATCTGATAGCTCTGGTCAGGAGATGAAGTGGCGAAAGCAAAACGGCCAGAGCAAAAAGCCTCCAGTCAAAATCTCGCAGATTTCTCCAGACTTCAGTCCAGCGGACGCTCCAGAAAAAAAACCAGAGGAAAACAGCTGTGATTAAAAACAATATCAAATAACTCAGCCGGTTTTTTTTCATTGTTGCTTTTTTAACGATTAATATTTTCATCCATCAAAGTCAATCTTTTTCTTCTTTCGGGCAGGGTCTTGAAAAATGGCTGAAAATTGGCTATATTTAAGCAGACGCTGGGAAGTCGTCCAATTGGTAGGACACATGACTCTGGATCATGGAATCTAGGTTCGAGTCCTAGCTTCCCAGCCACAACCCCCTCCAAAAACCCTCCTTCTTGTTAAACCTTGGCAGCTCTTCCCCTCCGGAGCTGCCACCCTTTTTTTTAAATTCCCCATGCTCGTAACTTTTCCTGTTCGTCCGAAATAAAAATATATAGAACAAAAACAAACTTAGCGGCCGCATCTCTTTGAGCGGTATTTCAGAGATTAAAGGCGAGATAATCCAGAGAAATGTCTTTTTGTCGGAAGCCGGGAGCCACCCGAAAATCACCGGCAGTTGATAACCTGAAAATCGGGATGAACACTACGCTTCGATTATTCTGGTCCCTGACTCCACCCGCACCACATGAATCGCCGGCTGTCGGCCTGTTCGCCGCTCGTACCCGGCGCTCACCAGACGGATGAAATCTTCAACCACCTGCGCTTCCACCAGGCTGATGGTGCAGCCTCCGAAACCAGCCCCCATCATCCTTGAGCCGTAAACCCCGGGCAGCGAAAGAGCCAGCTCGACCAGCAGGTTGAGCTCGGGCGAACTGACTTCATATTCATACCGGAGGCCAGCATGCGATTCTTTCATTCTTTCCCCGAAGGACACAAAGTCCTGGCGGAGAAGGTCCTGACAGGCCAGTTCCACTCTGTGATTCTCCCGGACGACGTAAGCACATCTTTTCCAGATGACCGGGTGAAATTCTTTGCGGTGTTCTCCCAGCATCTCCAGAGTCACATCGCGCAGACTTTTTATTTCCGGATAGTATTTCCTGAGAAGGCTCACTCCCTCCTCGCACTGCTGGCGTCTGACGTTGTATTCGGAGGAAGCCAGCTCACGACGCACTCCGGTGTCGCTGACGATCACTCTTAAATCCGGCCGGTTAAAGGGAAAGTATTCGTGAATCAGATGGCGGCAATCGACCTTCATAACTCTCCCCCGCTGTCCATGAAGGTTGGCGTACATGTCCATGATGCCGCATCTTACTCCGACAAATTCATTCTCGGCTCTCCGGGCCAGCCTGGCCAGCGTCAGAAGGTCAAGTTTAAGGTCAAACAGATGGTTCAGGGCAAAAGCCAGCCCGCCCTCGACCGCAGCCGAAGAAGACATTCCGCCGCCTATCGGTATGTTACCTCCAAAAGCCAGGTCGACCCCGTTTATTCTGTAACCTTCTTTAAGAAAGGCATAAAGCACTCCCTGCAGATAATCTGGCCAGCGCTGATCCGAGCGGACAAGGTGATCAAGGTCGGTGATATATTCCCGGTCAAAATCCACCGAGTAAAACCGGCACCGCCGGTCTTCCCTGGCAGAAACGGCAAACACTATAACCAGGTCTGTGGCCCCTGGCAGAACAAAGCCTTCGTTGTAATCGGTATGCTCGCCTATCAGATTAATCCTTCCCGGTGAAGCAATCATAAGCGGATTTTTCTGAAATTTTTTCTCAAAAATTTCCTTAACGCTGGCGGCAAGTTTTTCCATCGGTCTCACTCGAAAATTAAAATTGAATAAAGGAAATAATTATCAGTTTGTCAGCCCTTTGTCAAAGACAACCTGAAGTGTTGGCGACCAGAATTTTTCCTGGCCAGGGGCGAACGCGGGTCAGAAATCAGAGGGTTCACATCGGCAGAAGAAACCGCAGACGAAGGACCTTTTCCGCCGGTTTGCGGAAGGGGGTATAACTGGTGTCTGCCGGTCCGCCTATCTCCGGGTCAGGGAACCACTGCCACCAGAACATCCCGGCAATGTAGGGCCTCCCGGCCACCATCCGCAAAGCGGCTTCATAACATTTTCGCTGGACGACCAGGTCCACCGGACCCTGCTTCTGCCAGTCCCAGGGATTCTGCGCTCCGCCCCTGACACTGCGGTAACCTATTTCCGTGATTATGACCGGTTTTCCCCACTTTTCCGATAGTGCCTTTAATTTGGGCAGCAACCTGCTCCAGCCGTAACACAGGTCAGATACAGAAGGGTTTTCTTTCAAAGTGAGCGTCGGATAAAGGTCCTGACCGATAAAATCGAGCGCGTCCCAGAAGGTCACCGCTTCCGGACGGTATTCCACCTGGTCGTCGGCGTAAACCAGAGGTCCGGAATAAACGCTTCTTATATCAGCTATGATCTGTCGCCATTCCTGAATCCGGTGAACAGTTCCGTCAAGCTCACATCCGATACAGAACTGTTCGACACCAGAGGCCCCGGCCATAGCCGCGTAGTGAAGGATAAATTGCCTGTAGGAACTGAACCACTGCTGCCAGGCCGCCTCGTTAAAATACTGCCCGATCTGTCCCCGCCAGTGAGCAGGATCGTTGAGCAGATCCACATGCGGTTTGAGCATGACCTTCAAACCAAGACGGTGAGCGTAATCGATAATATGCACAACCGATTCATCGTAGGGAGTGTAGGCACTACGGTAATCGATGGTGGTGGAGTAGACATTTTCCTGGTAGGCAGTAACCAGAAGGCTGATCCAGCGAGCGTTGGTTTTTTTCAGATTTTCGAGCGAGGTTTCAGCCTTCCAGCCGGCGTAGGCTTCGCGCGAATAACCGGTAAAAGATATGCCCTTCTGAAATTCCCTGGGGCTCTGGAGCTGTCCCCACCAGATAAACGAAGCGCCGGAGACCAGAGCCAGGGTCAAGCTTAAAAATAAAATAAAGAGTTTGTTACCTTTCATCGTTAATATTTTATTTTAATTTTGCCACAGCTTCAAAAATTTCTCGCCCGGGAGGCATAGGGTTGAAATTCATCCTGCTGGCCAGCAATTTACCCGTCACGGCCTCAGCCGGCATTTCTGCCTCTTTGCCGGGTCATTTATCTTCTGGCTTCAGGCCGAAAAGTGAAGCTCCATTTTAACAGAGCCTCAATTTCCACAGGACCACCTTTTTCCTGCTGTCAGCCCGAGGCCACCCTTCTTCGATATACTGCCCTTACCCTGGATACCATGTCTGTGCCTGAACGAATGTATAAATTTGACTTTTGCCCTGACAGGTGTTAGCTTAAAACTGAACAAGGAGATAAAGATGAAAAAGGGTGCGCCTATCCTGTTGATATTCCTGCTTACGATTTTATGGGGCTGCGGCGTCAATATGATGCCTTCAAAAGATTCCTGGTATGCCAAACATTACTTCATCATGCAGGATTTCGAAAGGGAAGCCTATAAAAAACTGACTGACGAAGGACGCCTTCTGTTTCAGACTCTTTTCTGGGAAGCCAGACAGCCGATCGCCAGAGAGCAGTTTGAAAGCCGTCTCACTTACATAGAAAAAGTTTTCAAGACTGAAAATCGCTCTCAACCCTGGAATACCGACCGGGCCAGGGTTTACCTGTTAAACGGTCCTCCGGCTTCGATCGACTACCGTCAGAACACCGACTGGGTGATTACGGCCCAGAGAGCCACTGGCGTAACCGGAAGCCGCGAGGTCAGCGATCGCAGTAACGAAGATATTCAGGCCAACACCGCCGAAATCTGGGTTTATCCCTACCAGAATCACTTTGTCTACTACGTCTTTACCTTTAATCCGCCGAACAACTGGAAACTCAACCCTTCAACTTACCAGAACAATCCTTATCTGCAGGCGCTGGAAAAGCTGAACAAGGACCTGACTTACGGAATTATTGACGAAGAAGCATATAAGGCTAAGATCGAAGCCCTGCCCCATAAATAAAAAAGCAGCGCTACGGGGATTCGAACCCCGGTTTGATGGCTGAGAACCACCCGTCCTAGGCCTCTAGACGATAGCGCCGCAAGGCATAAAAAATACCAGAGAAGAATTTGTCTGTCAACGGTGATATTTCTGTAAATCATCCGCTTTACTGTCGTCCCCGGTGCTTCTTTAAGCACCCCGAAATTGTGCTAACTCTCCAGCTTTTTAACGGCCCTTTCCGGCAATTAAATCCAATCTGGAAAATAAGGACGATATGTTTATCTCTCCTAAACTCTTCTCGCCTGAAGCGTTTTCGCCTGGGTTTCCCCGCCGTTCAGACGGTAGAGCATCGGCAGCGGCCGGTCGAGGTCCTCCGTGTATTCAGGCTGATTTTCCCAGCGATAGTTGAGCACACAGGCATAATCTGAGAAATACTGCCAGCGCCGCCGGTTGATTCCTGTAACCATATGGAAATGATTCGCCGGCATGCCCATCTTTACCAGACTGGCCGGCAGATGTTTGAAAGTGACAAAAGTGTGCGGCCAGGAATAATTGGAAGCCCGGCAGACTTCTTCCGCCAGCTGCGGCGGCAGCGAGATGCTTTCGGCTTCATCCTGAATCATGGTAAACATTCCGCTCAGGTCGGAATAAGCCAGCCGCCCGGCAAGTCCGCTGATCCCGGCCGGCGAAAGGTAGCTCACGGAAAAACCAAGCCCCGGGAAATAATATTCAATTGCCTTGAAGAGATAAGCCTCCCGGGCATAATCCAGAGAAGCTGAGCCGGAATTGTTGCCGTCGATGAAACCCCTCTCCATCCAGATTTCTTTTTCGTAAGGACTCAGGTCTATTTTCAGCTCTCCGGCTTTCTTTTTTATCTCCCAGGGTTCATAAACTTTGCGAAAATCCATGAAAAGGGTCGGCTGCCCTCCGCTCAGGTAGCAGTAGCAGATCATCGTCAGCAGAGCCTGGATGTCGTTTTCGGTGGCAAAAGGAATGACGGGTTTCTTCCCGGTGTGGTCCTCGGTGGAGTTAAAAAGAGACTCGGCAATGTCGGCTGTGGTCATCGGAATTCCCCGACGATCTGAACCCCAGGCTAACTGGCTGGTCCAGCCGCCCCCGATGGCGTTAACATCCTTCATATAATTCCTGATGATCAGGTAAAGCGCCAGTCCCTCATCGAGTTTCTTTTTATCTTCGGCTGAAAGCGCCGGAGGCTTTACCCGGTCAAGTCCGGTAAGGACTGCCTTTTTCGACTCGATGATCTCTTCGGTGTTGGGGAAAATGCGGTTTTTGAATTTGACGTTAATCACCCAGTCGCGAAGAGCTTTCAGCTCTTCCGGGTCATAACCGCCCTTCTTCTGAAGCATGTCGGCAAACAGTTTCATGGATTCTCTGGTCGATTCCAGGCCGAAAAATTTCCGGGCGGCATGAACGTGATTCAGAGCGGTCTCCATCTGCATCGAATCAGTATCTATCGAGACAAACCTTCTGCCGCGAAGAGCAATACGGGCCAGCATGGCATAACCCAGGTCGACGATCTGCTCGGCCGTCTTTTCGTCAAATTCCGGTTCCAGTCCGGTCTCGGGCATGTTTCCGATGATCATCTGGCAGAGCCGTCCGGTCTGGGCGTAGGCGCCGACCAGAGCGTCGATCCCGACCACCCCGGGCTTCGGCGCATTGTTTCCCCCGACGCAGGCCAGCGGCGTATCGGGAGGGAAATGAGCCGTCAGAGCCATCGCTGACTTGCCCGGGAAAAACCAGGTGTCGGGAACGATAAAGATGCCGCCGACTCCGGCTTCCTTCATCTCCCTTGCTCCAGAATCGGCTGTGCTCTCCGTATCCACCAGGTGGGAACAGTAAAAAACATTCGGAGCGCTTCCGTCAGGAAGGCGCAGACGGCTGGCCAGCAAACGCGCGGTCATCCGGCCTATGTTGAAAGCTCTTCTCCTCGAAATTTCGTCAATGCGGGGATCGCAGGGCACAAACACCCCGATGGTGGGACTGGCTGGATTTCTCCTGCCGATAAAGGGCATGGCTCCTCCTTTCAAATCAGAAAATTGGGAACATAAATATATGAATATATGAATGATTTTTCATATATTCTTTCCCCATGGACCCCGGACGCATATCTCTTTCCATCTATTTTCCCGCCGGGTTTCCGGTGGCTGACCGGTCCCGACCCTTATTCTTAAGCGGGCAGAAGATGGTCTTAAATGTATTCAATGGTGGCCGGAGGTTTCGGGGTTATTTCATAAGCCACCCGTACCACCGAAGGGATTTCCCTGGTAATCCTGTTCGCCAGCCGGGTCAGCACATCCCATGGTACGGGAGTCGGCTGGGCGGTCATGGCGTCCTGGCTTTCCACCGAGCGCACGATGATGATGTGTCCGAACTTCCTCCTGCCCTCCTCCACCCCGGTGGCCATGTCGTTCATGAGTACGGCGAAAGCCTGAAACGGCTGCAGCGGTGCCAGCTCTTCTTCGACAATCCTGGTGGCCTTACGCACGAGTTCAACTCTTTCCGGCGTTACCTCGCCGATGATTCTGGTGGCCAGCGCCGGTCCTGGAAACGGCATCCTTTTGAGTATCAGGTCGGGAAGACCGAGCGCTTTTCCCACCTCCCGGACTTCATGCTTGAAAAGGTCTTTAAGCGGCTCGATGACCTTGAACCCGAATCCTTTTTCCGGGTCGATCCCGATCTGCTCGAGAATATTGTGCTGGGTTTTCACTCCACCCTGCGTTTCGATGATGTCCGCGGCGATAGTTCCCTGAATGAGATAACGGGCCTTGCTTTTCAGAACCTGACGCCCGAAAACCTTATAAAAAGCGTTGCGGAAAGCCTTCCTTTTTTCTTCCGGGTCGGTTTTCCCTTTCAGAGCTTCAAAGAACTCATTCCGGGCGTCTATTATTTCGATCTCAATTCCGAGGCGGGAGAACACGTTTTTAACTTCCTCCGGCTCTTTCTCTCTCATGAGACCGTGGTCGATAAAAATGGTTTTAAGCTGCGGTCCGAGCGCCCGATGCGCCAGCACCGTGGCCACCGAGCTGTCAACTCCACCGGAGAGAGCCGAAATGGCCTTCTGGCTGCCGACGGTTTCTCTGATTTCTTCCACCTGCCGCTCTATGAATTTTTTGACGTCCATGGTCTCCTCCTGTTAACAGGTATAAAGATAATACAATATCAGGGCAGAATAAGTCCATCAAAAAAATTCTGCCCATCCTGATTTTGACTGTTGATTTTTTCGAAAAAAAGTTGGATATTTAAATCAGAAATTTAAAGCGAGGAGGGCCTCCATCCAAGGCGTAAGATTTTCCGGAGAAGGACGCCCCCCGAGAGTCCTTCTCCCCTGCCCTCCTCGGGAGGATTTCCTATATTTTTAGTCGCCCTTCTTCGGAAAAATTGAAAAAAATTTTTTCTGTTCCTGCCCTTCAGAAGTAAAATATTCGCTGAATAAAGCCAGAAGGAGACCGTGATGAAGAAAAACTGGAGCAAAATTCTTATCATCCTGCTGATAATCCTTGCCGGTAGCCTTTTCTCCGCTACGGCCCGGCCCGACCTTCAGAAAAAACTCCCCCCGTACTACCAGAAAATTTATCAGCTGTCGGAGAAGATTGAGCCAGAGATCATAGCAATAAGGAGGGACATCCACGCCCATCCTGAACTGGCTTTCCAGGAAAACCGCACTGCCGCCATCGTTGCCGATTACTTCCGCCGGCTCGGGCTTGAGGTCAGGACCGGTATCGGAGGCACCGGAGTTCTCGGCGTGCTGAAAGGCCGCCTGCCCGGACCGGTGCTGGCCATGCGGGCGGATATGGATGCTCTGGCCATAACCGAAGAAACCGACCTGCCCTTTGCCTCCAGGCAAAAGGCCGTCATAAACGGTCGGGAGACAGGCTTGATGCATGCCTGCGGACATGATATCCACACTTCGATTCTGCTGGGCGTGGCCGCCGTTCTCAGCCAGTTAAAAATGGAACTGCCCGGTACGGTTCTTTTTGTGGCTCAACCGGCAGAAGAATGGGGAGACGGTGCCCGGAAAATGCTGCAGGATGGAGTTTTCCGCGATTACCGTCCGGAAGCCATTTTTGCCTTCCATGTTGACGATACCCTCAAAGCCGGTTATGTCCACTACGTTCCCGGCTATTCAGGCGCCAACTGTGACAGCTTCTTCCTGACAATTCACTCCGAAGGCTGTCACGGTGCCGATCCTGACCAGTGCGTCGACCCGATTGTCGTCGGCAGCCACATCGTGCTGGCTCTTCAGACCATGATCAGCCGGGAAATAGACGTTCACGACCACACGGTGATTACCGTCGGCTATTTTCATGCCGGCACGGCCACCAACATCATCCCTGATAAAGCCGAGCTGCGGGCAACGGTAAGAAGCTACGGCGATGAGCAGAGGAAGATTCTTAAGGAAAAAATAGTCAGGACGATAACCGGTATCTGCCAGTCGCACGGCGCCCTCTTTGAGCTGGATTACCAGTTCGGTACCCCGGCCCTCTACAACCACCCTGAACTTCTCCAGGCCATTTTGCCGACGGCCGAGCTGGTTCTCGGCGGAAAGGATAAAATAATCGAAGACCGACCGGAAATGGGCGGGGAGGACTTCAGCTACTTTGCCCGGGAATTTCCGGCGGTAATGCTGGGACTCGGGGTGGTCCCGCCTCACCTGGAGAAAACTTCGGTCCACTCCCCGACTTTCATTGCTGACGAGAAAGCCATCGTCACCGGCATCAAGCTGATGTCCTGCATGATGATGGATTATGCCCGTCTGCCTGAAAACCGGAGAATAAAAATGGTCAAGCGATAAAAGAGGGAATTTTCTTAATCCGGTCCGAAGACGTAACTCTCCGGCAGAGCCAGTTGAGCAGGCCGGGCTTCCGGACTGAAGCAGACCTTCCATATTCACGAAAGCAGCGGGCAGCCGCTTGAAAAAAATTTCAAAAAAATCTTTCGGGATATTCCGCCGGAAAATCACATTGGCCTGTTATCACAACATTCAGCAGGAGGCCTCGTTCTGAATTGATAAAAAAAAGCGTTGGTGGTAAATTTAGCCTTGCTGAACCTGATTAAAGATGAAACTTCTTAAACTGAACATCTCAGGTGTGCGGGGAATTGTGGGTGAAACTCTTACCCCTGAACTGATACTTGATTTCTCCTCGGCTTTCGGCACGATGCTGCCACCCGGACCGATTCTTGTCGGTCGTGACACGCGTAAGTCCGGCCCGATGGTGCAGGAAGCGGTTATCTCCGCGCTTCTTTCCACCGGTCACGAGGTCATAAATCTCGGCATCTGCCCTACTCCGGTTATTCAGTTCTTGGTGAGGCATTACCGGGCGGCGGGAGCCGTTTCGATTACTGCCGGACATAACCCGGGCGAATGGAACGCCCTGACCTTCATCAACAGCGAGGGAACCTGGCTCAATGAGTTTCAGGGTTCCGAGCTTCTGGACATTTACCATCTTGGCCGGTTTGCCCACAAAAAACTTAAAAAATCACCTCCGGTGGTGACTGAACTGAACCCGGAAGAAATTTATTTCTCCTGGCTAAGGCGCAAAATCCGGACTGATGAAATCGGCCGCGCCCGGTTTAAGGTGGTGGTGGACCCCTGCAACGGCGCCGGCGCCCTTATGGTGAATAAACTGTGTGAAGCTCTCGGCTGCCAGCTGATAGCCATAAACAACGAGCCTTCCGGCTATTTCCCGCACGACCCGGAACCCCGTCCGAGAAACGCCGGCGAAGTGGCTTCGCTCGTTCGGGCCACCGGTGCCGACGCCGGATTTCTGCTGAACAGCGACGTCAGCCGGGTGTCGCTGGTGACGGAAACAGGAGAGACCCTGTCTGAAGAATACACTTTCCCGACAGTCGCCAGTTACTGTTTGAAACAGCATCGGGGACCTGTCGTCACCAACCTGTCCACCTCGAGGATGATAGACGGCGTGGCCGGGAAACTTAACCTTCCGGTAATAAGAACGAGGGTCGGGCAATCAGCCGTTATCCAGACGATGCTGCAGGAGGATGCGGTGCTGGCCGGTGAGGGAAGCGGCGGTCTGGCTGCCCGCGAATTCCATCCGGCCTTTGACGGCTTCGTCACCATCGCCCTGGTGCTGGAAATGATGTCCGTCGAGCAGAAGAAACTCTCAGAAATCGTCAGAACTCTGCCCCGTCTTCACATAGTGAAGGATAAGATTCTTTGCCCGCCCCATCGACTGCACACGCTGGTAGCCGAAACCAGAAAACTTTACCCGAAGGCACCGGTCAATTCTCTCGACGGACTTCTATTTGAACTCAAAGATGTCTGGGTTCAGGTCAGGGCTTCCAGCACCGAGCCTCTGATCAGAATAATCGCCGAGAGTCCTTCGGCCCTGAGAGCCCGGGTCGAAGTGGAAAAGGTGGTCGCTTTCCTGAACAGATTGCTTTAAGAGAAAAAAATGAAAAGAAGACTGCCGTTAAAAGTCAGCGTCTCCGGCGTCAGAGGTCTAGTCGGAGAAAGCCTGACGCCGCAGATTGCCGCCAGATTTGCCTCCGCTTTCGGAACCTACCTCGGACCGGGAATTTTTTTAATCGGACAGGACACAAGACCTTCGGGCACGATGCTGAAAAAGGCTGTCCTCAGCGGCCTGCTGGCCACCGGCTGCCAGCCGGTTGAGGTGGGCGTTCTGCCGATCCCGACCATCCTCTTCCTCACGCGGGAAAAGCAGGCCCGCGGAGCGGTGGTGGTTACAGCCAGCCACAACCCGCCTGAATGGAACGGACTTAAATTTATCGGCCCGGAAGGGATATATCTGCGCCATTCTCAGGTGGAGGAATTCCTCGACATTTTCCATCAGGGAGAATTTACCCTGGCCCCGGCCGAAAGAATTAAAAGCCCGCTCCAGGAAAAGAACGCCGGAGAACTTCATCTGGAAAGGATTCTCTCGAAAATAAAAGTGAAAAGCATCCGCCGTCGTCGGTTCCGGGTGGTGGTCGATTGCGCCAACGGCGCCGGAGCGGTGCTCATCCCCCGACTTCTTCAGGAACTCGGATGCGAGACCCTTCTCCTTAACATCGACCTCGGAGGCGAATTCGCCCATCAATCCGAGCCTGTCCCGGAAAATCTCGGGGAACTCTGCCGCCGGGTTAAAGAATTCCGGGCTGACCTCGGGCTGGCTCAGGATGTTGATGCCGACCGGCTGGCGCTGGTGGATGAAAAAGGACGGCCTCTGGGTGAAGACCTTACGCTGTCTCTCGCAGTGGCCCACGTTCTGAGAAAAAAGCGAGGTCCAGTCGCTGTCAACCTCTCCGCCTCAATGGCCATAGACGATCTGGCGGCCAGATATCGCGTTCCGGTAATCCGGACAAAAACAGGGGAAATAAACGTGGTCGAAGCGATGCTGGAAAATGATGCGGTGATTGGCGGTGAAGGCAACGGCGGTGTTATCTGGCCAGAAGTTCATCCGTGTCGAGACTCGCTCGCTGCCAGCGGTTTGATCCTGGAAATGCTGGCCGAAAGCCGGCAGCCCCTGTCGTCTCTGGCTGCTGAATTCAGGCGATACCATCTGATCAAAGAAAAGCTCGAATGTCCGGCCGAGGTGGCTTTCAGGGCGGTGGTGGAACTCAGGCGAAGGTATCAGGCTGAGCGCCTCTCGACCCTCGACGGTTTGAAAATCAGCTGGGAAGATTCCTGGGTGCACATCAGGCCCTCCAACACCGAACCAATTATCAGGTTGATGGCCGAATCCAGGTCGGCTGCCCGCAGCCGGCGGTTGATCGAAAAGTTTAAGAAGGAAATCAAAGAGATAATCAAAAAATTCCGCTGATTCTTATGCTCTATCTTCAAGCTTGAAGCATAGATAAAAATCAGAGGACAAAAGATGAAAGTCAAACTCACCTCAAGAAAACATTTTCCGAAATTTCTTTTGGTAATTATCTATCTGATAACAGCCTCAGCCGCTCTTCAGGCTCAACCTTCTTCCGGCAGCTGGCTTAACGGTTACTGGAAAACCATCGAGAGTCAGAAGATTCTTTACCATTCCCCTTACCCGGGACATCTCTCAGCCCTGCTGGTAAGGGCCACGGACGGAACCATGAAAGCTGTCTGGGAAACGCAGCCGGTGCCCGAAGAATTCAGCCGCCCGGAAGCTGTCTTTGTTTTCATGGGTGGACTGGCCACCGGCAAGGGCAGCCATCGATTCTACCTCAGGATTGACGGCGGTCCCGTCGTGGAATTCACCACATCCGAAAATTCCTCCAGAAGAGAGTGGTCGGTCAGCCATCCCGAAGGCTTGAATCTCACCTTCAGAACTGCCCTGGTCGACCAGTTCGACGAGCTGTTTGGCTATTTTTTTCTCACGGTTCCGTCAAGGTTTTTGAAGGAAGGACATCCTCTGACTCTTGAACTTACAGCCGAAAAGGGCGGAAGCTCCGACTGGGTGATGGTGTTTGAGCAGAGGCTATCTTCCTGGTGCCGTCTGAAAGCCCTGCCAGCTCTGCTGAACCGAAAACCGCCGGAACAACTTCTGCTTCTGGAAATAAGTCATTTTGACCTTCCGGCAGAAGTCGAAATCAGGGTAACCGGAACCAGGACTGAAAGAAAAAGGTTACAGACGGGCTACAATGAGCTGTTTCTCCTGGTGCCGCCGGCTTCTTCGACCAGGCTGATCGAAGCCTCAGTTTACAGGGGAAAGGAAAGAATATACCGGGCTGAGGTGACCCAGAAACCTGTTCGTCCGGTTGAACTGTGGCTCCTCCCCCACTCCCACCTGGACATCGGATATTCCGATTACCAGGAAGAGGTTGAAAAGAAACAGTGGCAGAACCTTCAGACAGCCATCGAACTGGCAGAAAAATCGAAGGCACTGCCTCCCGAAGCCAGGTTCAAGTGGAATGTCGAACAGCTCTGGCATGTGGAAACCTACCTGAAACAGGCTGACGAACTGCAGAAAAAGCGGTTTCTGGAAGCAGTTAAGAATCGCTCTATTGGCCTGCAGGCAACGCTGGCCGGCATCCTCACCGGCCTGTGTCATCCGGAAGAACTGCTGGAAGTTACCGCCTTTGCCCGCGAACTTGAAGCCGCCGGATTCCCGGCCATAACCTCAGCGATGATCACCGACATACCCGCTTACAGCTGGTCTTTCGTCCCGGCTCTGGCCATGGCTGGAGTGCGTTATCTTTCGAGCGGCCCGAATTACATGCCGATGCTTCCCGACGGCGGCGACCGGGTTGGTCATGCCCTCAAAACCTGGGGCGACCGTCCGTTCTACTGGGTCTCTCCTTCCGGGGAGCACAAGATTTTATTCTGGATGGCCGGAAGGGGTTATTCCTGGTTTCACGGCCTGAATCTTGGAAACCTCACGGTGGAAAAGAAAAGAGAGCTTCTTGAGTATCTCGCCGAGCTGGAAGAGAAAAACTATCCCTACTCGATGGTGCAGGTGCGCTACACCGTGGGTGGCGATAACGGTCCGCCCGACCCGGAACTGAGCCAGCAGGTGGCTCTCTGGAACAGCGAATTTCTAACTCCCCGCCTGGTGATCGCCACCAGCGAGGAGATGTTTGGCGAATTTGAAAAAAGACACGGAAGCGAAATCCCGGCCGTGCGGGGTGATTTCTCTCCTTACTGGGAGGATGGAGCTGCTTCCACGGCGAAGGAAACCGCCCTCAACCGCAACCTGAGCGAGAAACTTCTCCAGCTGGAAGTCCTGTATTCGCTTCTTCAGCCTGATGAATTTATCAAAAAATCAGACGAATTTTACCAGGCCTGGCGCCAGGTGGTTCTCTTCCATGAGCATACCTGGGGCTCGGCTGACAGCATCTCCAACCCCGATGGAGAAAACGCTGTAAAGCAGTGGGAATACAAAAAATCTATCCTCGAGCGCGGGCTGGAGCTGGCTGATTCCCTGGAAAAAACGCTGAAAGAGAAGATGAGAGTGCCGGAACCGGAAAAAAGGCTGAGGGGAATCGCGCTGGATGTTATTAACACCACCTCTGTAACCAGGTCAGAAATCGTTTATATTCCGGCGGAGCTTTCCAGGGGGCTCGACTTAGCGCTTGATGAAAAAAACAGGGCGCTGCCCTCGCAGAGACTGGCCGATGGCTCCCTGGCAGTCGAAATCAAATCGCTTCAACCGTTTTCCGCCACCAGGATTTACCTTAAACCAGGAGGCAGCTGGCGCGGTGGCCGGGCGCGCGCCGCTGAAAATTCTCTGGAAAACGACTGGCTGCGGCTCGAAATCGACCGGGTGAGCGGAGCAGTCCGGAGTCTCATCTACAAACCTGCCGGTAACGTTGAACTTGTCGAGCGGGCTAAATTTTCCGGGTTGAATGCCTATCTCTACGTTCCAGGAACTGACCCGGAAAAAGCTCAACCTGCAAAGCTTAAGAAAATTACCATCCTCGACTCCGGGCCTCTGGTTGCTGCCCTCGCTCTTGAATTGGAAGCCCCCGGCTGCCGGGATATGAAGACCATCATACGCATCAACGGAATTAACGGCCGTGTTGACTTCATAAACCAGCTCGACAAAATCAGCGTCAGAGAAAAAGAAAGCGTCCACCTGGCCTTTCCTTTCAACATGCCGCCTTCCGGAGTTCGCCTTGACCTGGGCTGGGGCACAGTCAATCCTTTCTTTGAAGAAATACCCGGAGCATGCCTGGACTTTTTCTCCATTCAAAAAACAGTTTCGTTCAGTCGACCGGACTTCACCCTGATCTGGGTTTCACCCGACGTGCCGCTGATAGAAATCGGCGATCTTACTGACGAAAGAAGCGTTAACGGATTTCCACGGGTCTGGAGGAAAGAACTTTCGCCCTCAGCCACCATCGTCTCTTACGCTCTCAATAATTACTGGCATACCAATTACAGAGCCGACCAGGAAGGAGAAATCAATCTGCGCTATACTCTTTTTCTCGAAAGAAGCATCGAACCGGCGCTGCTGAAATTGAAAACGCTGGAGGTCTGCCAGCCGCCAGCGGTGATTCCGGCGGAGGAAGTTCAGATTCCCCTGCCCTCTCTTCTTAAAATAGAACCGGAAAGAGTGGTCGTCACCAGGTTTAAGGCTGCAGCCAGTGCAGAACAGGGCAAAAATGCTTTCGTTTTAAGACTTTATAACGTTTCCGGGCAGCCGGAAATGGTAAACGTAAAGGGCTTGCTGGTGGCCGGCAGAAAAATTTATCTCTCCAATCTCAAAGGAGAAAAACTTGCTCCGGTAGAGCTTCCGCTTAAAATTTTGCCCTGGTCAACAGTAACTCTGAGGATAGAATAAGGTTTTAATATATAAAAGCCAGGAGGTACCGATGAAAAAAAGGCTCCTGCCTTCAGCCGTGAAAGCAGCCTTTTTGATTCTTTTGATTTTTGCCTTTGTTTCTTTAACTCTGGCTCAACCGGGTGCCCAGAAGGAGCCATCCAGAAGCAGACTGCTGATGATGCCCGAAACCAGACTGTTACTGACCGACTGGTTTATCCAGTCTTCTGAAAAGGTTAATGTTGACGGTTCAAAACTTTCAAAACCCGGCATCTTGACTGACCGCTGGTATCCGGCTCAGGTGCCCTCAACCGTCCTGGGAACTCTGGTGGAAAACAACGTTTACGGCGATGTTTTTTTCGGAAAAAATTTAGAGAACATAAAGCCGGAAGATTTTAAATCCTCCTGGTGGTACCGCACGGAATTTCTTCTTCCGGCTTACCCGGGAAAAAGCCGGGCTTTTCTTGAGCTGGATGGCCTCAATTACAGGGCTAACATCTGGCTCAACGGGGAGAAGATCGCTGACGCCTCGGAAATTTACGGCCCTTTTCGCCGGTTCAGTCTGGAAATAACCGGAAAGGTTAAAACAGGAGGCAGAAACGTCCTGGCCATAGAAGTGATTCCCCCGGTCAGGGGCGAACCGACGATCGGCTTTGTCGACTGGAATCCGGCGCCGCCTGATAACAGCATGGGCCTGTGGCGTCCGGTAAGCATCAGACAGACTGGAGAGGTATCAATCGAAAATCCTTTCGTTCAGACCGCTCTGGACACCGGCACCCTGAAGGAAGCCCGTCTGACCGTACAGGCGGAGGTTCGCAATCATTCTGACAGAGAGGTTACCGGCACGCTTGAAGTGGAACTGGAGAACATAAAAATTTCCCAGGAAATAAAGCTTGGACCCGGGGAAAATCGAAAAATCGTTTTCAGCCCGGAGACCCACAGGGAGTTAATCCTCTCCAACCCGCGTGTCTGGTGGACGCACGACCTGGGCCGACCGGAACTTTATCTTCTGGCGATGGCCTTCAGGATAAAAGATCAGGCAGAGGAGAAAGCAGCTGAAAAAAAAGAAAGAACAGAAGAAAAAATAGAGCAGAAAAAAGAAGCGGGAAAAACGCCGGATTCGGGACAGAATAAAAAAGAAGAGCAAATGAAAATCCCTCCGATGTTCAGGTCCATGCAGCCGATCTCCGACCTGGCCATCGTCAGGTTTGGCATCAGAGAGATTAAAGACTACATCAACGAACAGGGTCACCGCGGTTACATGCTCAACGGAAAGAAGATTTTAATCCGGGGCGGCGGCTGGACCGACGATATCTTTCTGAATAATAAATCAAAAAAACTGCGCGCTGAACTGCTTTACGCCCGTCATCTCAACCTGAACGCTCTGCGCCTCGAAGGCTTCTGGGGAACCAGCCAGGAGCTCTACCACCTCTGCGATGAGCTCGGTCTGCTGTTGATGGTCGGCTGGAGCTGCCACTGGGAATGGGAAAATTATCTTGGAAAACCGGCGGACCCTAAATATGGAGGGATAACAAGTCCGGAAGACATGGCGCTGATAGCCGCTTCCTTCCGGGATCAGGTGCGCTGGCTGCGGAACCATCCGAGTATCTTTGTCTGGGCACTGGCCAGCGACCTGCTGCCAAAACCCGAGCTTGAAAGGGAGTATCTGAAGATACTGGCCGAGGACGACCCGACCCGTCCGTTTCTTAACTCTACTGCCGGCCGGGTAAGTGAGGTCAGCGGAAGCTCGGGCGTCAAGATGAACGGTCCGTATGATTGGGTTCCGCCCAATTACTGGTATGAAGACAGAAAGAACGGCGGGGCTTTCGGGTTCAACACTGAAACCGGTCCGGGACCTCAGGTGCCGGTGCTCGAAAGTCTCAGAAGGATAATACCCGAGGAGGCCCTCTGGCCCCCGAACGATTACTGGAACTATCACTGCTCCCGCGGATTGTTCAAGTCGCTCGACCGATACCACGAGGCCATGCGCGAGCGGCTCGGCTGGCCGGAAAATGTGGAGGAATACTGCTATAAAGCACAATTCATGAACTATGAAGCGATGAGAGGAATGTTCGAAGCGTTTGTCGCCCGCCGTCCGCTGGCCACCGGGATAATCCAGTGGATGTACAACTCTGCCTGGCCGAAACTCTGGTGGCAGCTTTATGACTATTATCTCCTGCCAACCGGAGCTTTTTACGGTGCGCTCCGGGCCAACCAGCCTTACCATCTGATCTATGATTACGAAACCAGGGAAATTATCGCCTCCAACCTGTCGGCCATCAGGGCTGAAAAACTGACAGCTCTCGTCCGGGTTTTTGATTTCAACCTGAAAGAGAAATTCAGACAGGAATTCCCCCTGACCCTCGATCCTGACAGCAGGACTGTTCTTACCCGCATTCCGGAGATTTCTGACCTGACTGGCCTCTATTTTCTGGACCTCAGAATCATCGGACCGAAACAGTCTCTGGAAGACCACAATTTCTATGTGCTCAGCCGGGAGCCGGACGTTCTCGATTTTGAGAAAACAACCTGGTACGTAACTCCGGTTAAAAAATACGCCAGCCTCAAACCGCTGAACGAACTGCCTGAAGCCGTGGTTAAATATCGCTGGAAGGCTGAAGGAAGAGGTCTGACCAGAAACCTGACGATCGAAATGGAAAACCCCGGACCGCATCTGGCCTTCAACCTGGAGATACAGGTGCTGAAAAAACTCAGGCAGAAATCGCTGGCGCCGATTTTTCTTGAAGATAATTACATTTCGCTTCTGCCGGGTGAAAGACGAACGGTCAAAGGTTATTTCTTCAGCGACGACCTGGAAGGAGACGAGCTGGAAATAAAAATAACAGGCTGGAAGGTTAAAGGGCGGGAAGTGAAGAAATTTTGAGAAACAGGCGATAAAGCAAGAAAACCTCTCCCCACAGTCCAGAAAATCGGCTGCGGGCACAGGTTTAAGAGATATGAACCTCCAGCTTCCTGGCTATCCATCTACTCCGGTTAAACTCCGCGCCTTCAGAAACAGATGAAGTTCTGATCATCGTTCTCCTGAGCCGGCGGTGTATTTTCCAGGTCTTGAGCGTTATTTTTTCTTCAAAGAGTTCACCAGCTCCCTCAACTTTTCCTGCTGCGGATTCAGGCTGAGCGATTTCTCCCAGAGATTCAAAGCTCGCTCTTTATCGCCCATCTGATAATAGCAGCTGCCAAGAAAATTGAGGATCTCCAGATTCACCCCGAAGCGGTTCAGATACTGCTCGTAATAAACGGCGGCTGTGGCCGGTTGATTCATCGAATGATACGCCCTTCCGAGAAGCGACACCACCTCAGCCGGGGCTTCCGGTTGATCGTAGGGTTTGAGCAATTCTATCACCTCAGAAAACTCTCTGGCTCTGAACATAACTTCTGCCAGCGGCAGCGCGGTCGACAGGTCTGAACGGAGGGAATGAGCTCTTTCCAGAAGCTGCCTGGCTTCGGCCAGCTGTCCTTTATGAAACAGCTGCATCCCGGCTGCCAGCCACTCATCTGCTCTCTCGAGACTTCCTCTGGACATAATGATCGGCAGAGGAACATTTTCCAGGCCGGAAATTTCCAGGTCCTGGCGCCTGGAATCAACCAGGTTATTCCCTACCAGAAGGTCGACCTGAAGAGAATAATAAGCGGGTTTAAGCGAACTGAGAGGCAGGGATTCGACGATCATCGAATCGGGCAGCAAATCCCCTCCGGTTTTCTCCACGCTCCAGACTTTTTCAGAATCCGACATAAGGCTTATCCTGATGACAGACCTGTCTCGCAGGGATTCTTCAACTCCCTGAACCTGAAAGCAGACAACGAGCTTATTTGTTCGGGCAAACGATTTCCGGCTCCAGCTGAGAAGCTGCTTGCCTCCAGCCTGAAAAGGTAAAATACCCTTATTATCTTTTAACTCGAGAAAATCATAAGCCAGCAGAATCCGGCTGACCGCAGGTTTTTCCAGCCGGGCGGGCAGGACCAGCCGTCGGGATAAACTGGAAAATTCTTTCGACAGGGGATTTTTCAGCAGCAGATCAACGGTATAGGTTCCCGGGACGAGAGCAAAGACATCCTGGAAGGAGACCGCCCTTCGCCCGATTTCCGAAAGCTCTTCCCGGGTGAGTTTAAGCGGGAAGGTCTTCTCGAACTGGTAGATGGTTCTTCCCTGTTCGTCGGATATGCGGCCGTTAAGGTCAAACCTGACGATGTATTCCGAACCATCCTGAACGACCGAAAGCTTTGCCGGTTCCACCTGATAATGAACGAGATAATGACCTTCAGAACTGCGGACAGCCCAGAGGTCGCCATCGCATCTGATGTAGTTTGTGCTGTATTCAACCTCAATCAGATCCTTATGCCTGAACCAGGCTTCGGCGTAAGCATCTTCAACTTTTTTCTGCGGCAGAGCCATGATGGTGGCTAACAAACGGTTGGAGGACAGGTCAATAACTCCTGGCTCGGGCTTCTGTCCGGGAATCAGGGTGAGTGTCTGTTCGGCTAAGTTGGGCGAAAGCTGATAAAGCCGCTGATAAGCGTCGCGAGCATCCTTAGCGTTGTAAAGATAATCGGCAATAAGAGCCTGCGGCCCGTGATCGGAAGGCGAATAAAGGATGTAATCGCCGGTACCTTCTTTCTTGAAAAATATCACATTGAAACCTGCCGGCAACCCGTAGCGGGGGTCTCCGTAATAAAACCAGATCTGGGTCGGATAAACCCCCATGATGTTTTCATAACTTTCTATGTTGTTCGGCGGCCCGAGGATGATGTAAACTCGACCGCGATCGGTCATCCAGCCGGGTTTTCCGCTTCCCCGGCCAAAGTTTTGATTGGCATAGTTAAGCCGGCGGTAATGCTCTTCCTTAAATTCATTCTCCGGAGTGCCCGGAGTCGGGTCTCTCTGCTTCCAGAAGGCCTCGATGAATATATCTCTTTCCCGGTCGGTCTGAAGCTTTAGAAAAACTTCTCTCTCCTTCGGCGTGATGATGTACACCACTTCTTCTTCCAGCCACCGCCGGTATTTTTCAGGCAGCCCCGGAGAAGAAATCATCGCTGTAAACAGCGAAGAAAATAAAATTATTACCAGAAGAAAAAAGGCGCTTTCTGAAATCCCTCTCCTTTTTATCATGAATAAATTATAGCTCTTTATTCCAAACTGGCAAAAAGAAAAAGGGCGTCCGGCAACCACCGGACGCCCCGGATTTGAGCTCAGGCAGAATCAGAACTCGTAGCTGAAATTCAGCCTGATCTTTCTCGACGGATAGGTGATACCGGACACCCGGCCGATCTGCGGTTCATGAGGACCGCCGTAACCGGCGTTGACCACCGCATGCTCATTAAACAGGTTCAGAATATCGACAGCCAGCCTGATGTACCCGGCATTTTTAATCCGGAAAGCTTTATCCAGCCTGAGGTCAACAACCTTTTCATGAGGCAGATACCACGGCTTCGTCGGGTCGATGGCCACGATGTAATTGTCTCCGGTGTTGACCACCAGTCCGGCTGGATAGCCCCACTGGGTGATCACCGGATAGGTCTGCAGCGGCCAGAGCGGACGGCCGGAATTGTACCTGAACCTCAGACCGATATCCATCTCGACTACCGGTATGCGGTAAGAGCCCGACAGTTTGAACTCGAACTTCTGGGTATGCGGAAGCGGTCCCTTCATGTTGTTGATCGTCTGGTTCAAACCGGCCAGGAAGGTCGTATCCATGACCATCGGTCCTTCAAAATTGAAGTCCTGACGCACCGACCTCATGGCCATGCCATCCGACCACGAGAACAGGGCGGAAGCCAGCATCTGCCAGCGATTGGAATAGCGCTTGTTCAGCATAAACTGCAGACCCTGGTACAGGCGACGCGGTTTGATGCCGTCAATCTCGGGCATATTCTGGACCATGTAGTCGAGATGTGAACCGATCCAGCCAACATCGGCGCCGTTTATCTCGCCATCCCCGTTATAATCCTTGAGCACGACGCTGTACAGCTGCACCTGCTCGCCGTACATCGTGGTGAATGCTTTCCGCTCATATTCAAAAGGTTCCTGAGTTACTTCATTCAGAGGCCAGTTAACGAAGATATTGGCTGTTCTCTTCCAGATGTAGGTAGCGCTGAAAGAAAGATCCCTGATTATTTCACGCTCGAAATTAACCGTGATCTGGTCGGTATGCTGATCCTTCGTGCCTTCCTTGACTTTAAGCTGCCAGGAATAGTCAGTAGTTTGATATTCCTGCCACCAATCAGGACGCGCGTTCGGGTCAACATAGGTATCGCCATGCAGATATCTGGCGGCGTTGGTGACTTCATCCGGGTCAACATAGTCATTACCGTTAAGATCCACCAGATCAAAGGGTATGGTGTAGAAGATGTAGTGGATGTTGGCCACAGGCATATCCGGACCGAACCTTCTCAGGTATTCCACGCTGAGCGGCAGATAGTAACGGCCGTAGCTGATCCTGAATATCGTCTTCATATCTCTGGTCAGGGCATAGGTTAATCCAATTCTCGGGGAGAACAGCTTGAAATCAAAGATGTTGCCGGTACCCTGTCTTTCTCTGAGAACTCTCAGATTGGTGTTGATCTCTTCAGGCGAGTTGATGTATTCATAAACTTTGCCTTTACCGTACTTTGTGGTCATGCGGTCAAAGCGCAGACCCAGGTTGACGGTCAGCCTCTTGGTCGGTGTCCACTGGTCATCCAGGAAGAGGCCAAACTGGTCGGCAGTTCTTACGGTCAGGAAGGGATTCAGCCAGGTTTGCCTGTTGTAAAACACCAGACCGGTAGCTCCATACGAGTTGCGCAGATAGTTAATATTCTGCGTCCAGGGAGCCGGGTAGGCAAAATTTGCATAATTATGGAAGTAACCGCCCAGCCAGTTGCCGCGGCCTCTGGTGTACTGAATTCCGAACTTAATGTCATGTTCGCCCAGGAAGTTTTCGGCGTAATAGGAAACGTCACCCTGGATGGTGTTACGGCTGGACTTCTGCGCTTCAACGTTAGGGAAGGCACCGTTAATTCCGTAAACGTTCCACTTCCACCAGTTGATGTACCCGGGGTGATCGGGGGCATCAGCCGGGATGAATGGCTGGTCATCGCGCCAGAATCCCAGATATTTAACGGTGAAAATTGTCTTACCGCTGGCCATAAACTGCCACTGAGCGGAAATGCTGTGGGTGGAGCTGTTCTGCCCGTAGGTCATGGTTTCATCCCAGTGGGGATTCCAGGTCCAGCCATCTCCCTTGTTCCTTTCATAATGGTAAGAAATCCAGGCCCGATGGTTGCTCCATGGCTCCGTGGTCAATTTTATATCGCCAAACCGTCCCCAGTACCTGTTGAGAATCGGCCAGAAAGGAGTTTTGGATTCTGAACGAATATAGTCCACACCACCGTAAAACCAGATTTTATCCTTCTTTATCGGACCACCGGCGGTGAAATTGAACTCATACTCTTTCACATTCTTGTTGAGAATATCGTCGCCGGGCCCGATATAAAGTCTTTCGCCAAAAGGCCCGAACGGTCCGAGGTCAACAGCTTCTCCCGGGTTCTTCGGTTTCGGCTGATTGTCGGCAATCCATTTTTTCGGAGCGCCGTTCACCATGAAGTTGCCGTGAAATTCGTTGCTGCCGGATTTGGTCAGAACATCGATGGCCACGCCGGAATAGCTGCCGTATTCAGCCTTTGAACCGAGGGCGATGATTCTGACCTCCTCCACCGCGTTGTAGTTGACGTTAACCAGGGAGCCGTAGGCAGCAGACCTGGGGTTGGTGGTGTTGACGCCGTTGATCAAAAACACATTCTCGTTAGAAGCGCCTCCGTAAGCATTGGGGCTGGGTAGCCAGCTGCCGTCCTTGCCCTGAGCCACCATTCCCGGAGTGCTCAGCGCCAGGTCATAGAAGGCATCGCGGCTGGTCGGAAGTTTCGACAGCAGTTCGCTCTGGATGTTGGTGGCTACGGTCGAAGTCTTGGCGTCGACCACAGGTCCGGCTGCAGTGACGGTGACCGTTTCCTCCAGCTTACCGATTTCCAGCTTCACATCGACCACCACCGAAGCTCCAGCCGTGACCACAATGTTCTCCTGTCTGGTGGTCTTAAAACCGGGTAGAGAAGCGGTCAGATTATACCTGCCTGGTGGCACGTTCATAAAAACGTAACTGCCGCGGGCTGAGGTGGTTGTGGCTCTCTTCCCGCCCATCAGGGTGGGGCCGGCAATTTCCACCGTCACCCCGGGAAGCGGAGAGCCTTCTTCGTCCACCACCGTCCCTGTAATCTTCCCGTATTCAATTGTCTGGGAAAAAGCCAGCGGCGCCGCCAGAAGGATAATCAAAACAAATGAAAATAATTTTTCTCTCACTGAGACCTTTCTCGTTTTTACCTCCTTCTTCCTTTAACCCATCTTCCCGCGAAAGCTAAAGGCGGGAAGAAACCCTTTAAACCCTTTTTCCATTAAGAACGCTGGCCATTCCCACCTCCTTTCCTTTCAAATCAAGCTGAATATATTTTAGCCCATTCAAAGAAACAGATGTCAAGGTCTGTCTGAAATTCAGCCTGTTAATCCTTCCTTTCGAATCATCCGCCTTTATCAGCAGACACGGACATGCTCTTACTTTTTTATCTGCGCCTTGAGCGTTGAAATAAAGCTGTCCAGAAACTTTATCTTCTCCTCATCCCTGGCCACAGTCTTTGCTTTCTCCAGAAATTCTACAGCTTTCGGCAGATCGCCTTTATTTACATAGCATCTGGCGATCATCTCCAGCGTGTCGATATCGTCAGCTTTTATGGAAAGAGCTTTCTCAAAATAACCAAGCGATTCATCCACCCTGTCCATTTCAAAAAGTATCAGGCCGAGATTGTAAAGGTTGGCAAAATTGGAAGGGTCGAGTTCCGCGGATTTTTTATAATTCTCCAGCGCTTTCTCCATGTTTTTAAGATTCTGATAGCTGTAACCGAGCTGCTGATAAGCGGGAGCAAACTCCGGAGCCAGTTCGGTCACCCTGGTAAGCTCCGGAATGGCCTCTTCATACCGGTGCAGCCTTCCGAGAGTAACGCCGAGCAGGTAATGAACGTTGGCGTCGTCCGGATATTTCTCCGCCAGCTCCTTAAGCATGGAGAGAGCTTCTTCCAGCTCATTTCTGTTGATTTTCTCCATCACTTCGGCTACGGCCTGTTTCAATTCTTTCAGAGCCGATAGCGTTTTCATTTTTTCGGTGGAAGCTATGATGATGGTTTCCATTTCCACCTTCTGCATCCTCTCCTGCGGCTGGGATAAATCCCATTCAAAGGTTCTTGTTTCATACCCATCCTTTTTCACCGTCACCTGATAGCGGCCATGCGGCAGGCCGGAGAGAACGTATTTACCGCTTTTATCAGTCCTCACCCGGTAATTGCGACTGGTATTCAGATCCTTCAGGAATATATCAACCCCGGGCACAGGATTCCTCTCAGTGTCCACCACCACACCAAAGATATGATATTCGCGGTATTGAGCCAGACCGGATGAAATGCCAAGCAGAATTAACACCACAGCCAGAATCGCCGGGGATAAACTTCTCAGGACTTTTTTTGTTCCTTTCATTTTCTTAACTCCTGTTGCTGATTTTTATATTGATTGGCCAGAGCCAGCGCCTGCTGCACCCTGGCCGGTTGACCGAGCCGGCTGTAAACATCAGCCAGAAGAAAATAACCCAGAGCCTTCAGCTCGGGTGTTTTCGCTTTGCTCAGACCGGTTTTCACCAGCTCGAGAATTTCTTCCGGATGATCATTTCTCAGGAGCTTTCCCCTGGCCAGAAAAAGATATCCTTCTGCCTGCTCAGGAGCTGTCTTCATCACTTTTTCCATCTGTTCGAGATATCCATCCAGGTCACCTTTTTTCAGCAGAAGCTTGCCGAGATTAAAACGGGCACGGTA
>JBASPX010000052.1:0-7980 GCA_049659625.1 Candidatus Saccharicenans sp.
GCAATATTCTCAGTGGTGGAAGGCATAATTTTTATTTTTTTCAGGGCGATTGAGTAGGCGAAGCTGGAGACCGTCTCCATCATCGAGTCCCGGAAGAATTCATAGGCCCGGCTGACCGAGCCGCCCAGGATGATTGCTTCCGGGTCCACTGCGTACATGATGGCTTTTATGGCTTCACCCAGATGGCGGCCAAATTCGACGAAGATCCGCCTGGCTTCTTCATCTCCTGAGGTGGCGCGGCAGAAGAGTTCTTTTCCGCTCAACCCGTAAGATTTTACAAAAAATTGTCCGGAGGCATAACGCTCGAAGTTGGCGTCGAGGTAGGGTAGCATCCCGAACTCCCCGGCGCCGCAGTTGGTGCCGGAGTAAAGGTGGCCGTCAGTTATGATCCCGGCTCCGAGACCGGTGCCGATGATCAGCCCGACCAGGTTACGGTAATGCCGGCCGAGACCGAAATATCTTTCCCCGGCGGCAAAACAGTTGGCGTCGTTGTTGACATAAACCGGAATCTTATATTCGGCTTCGAGGATGGTTTTCAGCGGAACTTCCTTCCAGGCGGGTATGTTCTGAACGTCGTAGATCGTTCCGGTCTGCAGGTCGACAACACTCGGAACGCCTATGCCGAGGCCTTCCACTTCCGGGATCAGCACGGATTCCACCACCGCCTTCAGGTCCGACAGCACTTCTTCGGCCGTGCCCTGGCTGCGTATTTCCCTGACGGCAATTCTGGTCACCCGGTTGCCTTCGACCAGACCGGCCCGGGCGTTGGTTCCTCCCAGGTCCACGCCGATTATGGCCATTCTGCCCTTCCTTTCTCCGGTTTGTTTGATTTTTAGCATAAATCAGAAGAAAGCTTCAAGAAAAGAATTTTGCTGGAGGCAGTTCTCTTTGATCTTATCGGCGTTAGAAAACAGCTCTTGCCCGGCGGCTCCCGGCAAAATGTTTAATGCCGGGTCAGAGGCTGCGGATATATGAACATCCGTTCATATATTAGCGGCGCCGGTTTATAATGTCAGGAACAGAATAGAAGCAGCCTTTTTCGAGTCTCGTCTTAGCTCCATACCGGCTTTCTTAAATCCGGGTCAGGCAGTTGCCCGGAAATTAAATGTTTCCGGCCGAAGCCATGGCCGCAGCTTTTTTCTTCTTCCTCATCCAGATGGTTTCGTTGGTGATAAGCGGCCTGGCCCAGAGGCCGATGCTGAGTATGTAGCCGAGCGTAAGGTAAAGCACGAACATTCCCTGGCGCAACCCCAGGTGGTCGCCGAGCCAGCCGATGAGAAGAGGAAGCAGGGCTCCGCCGATTATCCCGGTGCAGAGGATTCCGGAAAAGGCGCCGTGATAGGATTCAACCGAGTTCAGGGCCAGACTGAAGATGATTGACCACATAACCGAGCAGGCAAAACCCATCAGCGGGAAGGCCAGACGGGAGACTTCCACCGGTCCAAAAAGAGCCAGAGTGAGCAGGAAGATGGCGGCCAGCGAAAAAATAATCAACACCTTCCGGCTGTCGATCAGTTTCAGCAGCAGCAGGCCGAGCAGACAGCCGACGGTCATCAATCCCCAGAAATAGGATACCGCTCTGGCTCCTGCCGTCTGAGGGTCAAGTCCGTGGTAGGTTTTCAGGAACTGAGATATCCAGTTAGCCACTCCCTGTTCGGTTCCGACGTAAGCCATGATGCCAAGGAAATAGAGAAGGACAATTTTTTTCTTGAAGAGAATTCTGTAGATGCTCCAGGTGCCGGCCTTTTCTTCCTCTTTGCGTTCGACGGCCGGAAATCGCGATAAGAAGATGATGACGGACATGCCGACTGTGGTCAGGGCAAACACCCAGTAAAGAGAGACCCAGGGTAAATTTTCCGGGACAAGCTTACGCAGGGTGTTGAGAATAGCGTTCTGTTTTCCCGGCACCGGCAGACTGGTGACCAGGTAGGAATAAAGGCGCGGGCTCAGGAAAGAGGCGCCGCCAAAAATGAGCTGGGCGAGCACCGAATTGAAGGCGAAGTGCTCCTCGCCGCCGGAGACGCGGAGCAGCGGGTTGATGGCCACCTGAAGGATGGCCATGCCCAGACCGATCAGGAAAAGAGAAACCGTCGCCACCAGGTAGTTAGGAAACAGGGCGAAAAGCAGCGCGCCGCAGAAAGCCACGACAAAAGCCAGCAGCATGGCCGCTTTTTCCCGGTATTTTTCCACCAGAAAACCGGCCGGGATCGACATAACCCCGTAGGCGATGAAGAAAGAGAACGGCAGGAATCCGGCCAGAGCCAGACTGAGACTGAAGCTGTTGATGATGTCAGGGATCAGCGGACCGATGATGTTGGTCAGGAAGGAAATGACGAAAAAGGTCAGGAAAATCAGTAAAACCATGTAATAATTACGCTGTTGATTTCCGGCCATTTCGAAGCTCCTTTATAAAATTCATAAAAGGTTATTTTAACTTTATTAACCGTTCGGATTTGTGTCAACAAAAATATTCTCTGCTGTTCTGTAAAAATCAAAAGTAGACATCCGGTAAAGTTAGAAAGAAGCAGCGGAAAATCTGAAAAAAACAGACCGATTTTTTTGATCATTGCCGGACAGGAGAAGCCCCTTCAGGCCTGGAGTTACAGCCGAATTTGAAGTGTGCCGTAAAAGCTGCCGTCCGGACGCTCAGAGCAGGGCGGTGCTTAAAAACGGCAGGTAGGTTATCAGGAGAACGGCCATCAGACGAAAGAGCATAAAAGGCAGCACATCGCGGTAAACCTGACCCATCGGCTGGTTGAATCGGTAAGAAGCCAGGAACAGGTTAAGTCCGACCGGTGGCGTCATATAACCAAGTTCAAGGTTGGCCAGAAAAATTATGCCCAGATGGACCGGGTGGATGTTGAACACTCCGGCCAGAGGAACGATCAGGGGCACCACCACCAGAATGGCCGAATAAATATCCATGAAACAGCCGACCACCAGAAGAGCCAGGTTCAGCAGAAGCAGGAAAACATAGCGGGAAGAGATGGCTGTTCCGAGCCAGGCGCTCAATCGCTGGGGGAGCTGGTTGTCGATGATGTAGTAAGAGAGACCGTTAACCACGGCCAGGATCACCAGAACGCCGCCAAACACGGTGACGCAGGCGGTCATCACCCGGGGCAGATCTTTTATTTTCAGCTCCCGGTGTATCAGGGTTTCCAGGAGGAAAGCATAAACCAGAGCCACGGCGGCGCTTTCCTGGAGGTTGGTAATCCCGCCAAAATAAAGAATTATCACAATAAGCGGGAGAAGAATCTCCCCCAGCCCCTTTTTGAAAGAGCCCAGAGCTTTTTTGAATTCCCACGGCTGGCGGTTGAGCCGGGTGCTTCGGGAGAAAAGAAAGGCAGGTATGATCGTAAAGGTAACCAGAATTATTCCGGGAATTATTCCGCCCCGGAACATGTCTTTAATGCTCAGTCCGGCGGTAACTCCGTAGATGATGATCGGCAGGCTCGGCGGAAAAAGCAAACCGACGCTGCCGGATGAGGTGAGAAGACCGACTGAAAATTTCTGGCTGTAACCGGCTGCTGTAAGAATCTGAAACAGCAGCCCGCCGAGCGCGATAATGGTTATTCCGGAACCGCCGGTGAAGGTGGTGAAAAAGGCGCAGACAAGAACCGTGACAAGCATCAACCCGCCCGGAAGCCAGCCGACCATATCCCTGAAAAACTCCACCATTCTTTCGCCGGCCTTGCTTTCGGACAGGAAAAATCCGGCGGCGGCGAAAAGCGGAATCGCCGGAATTGAATAATCGGTGAGCACCGTGTAGGCCTGGTTGGCCACTATCTCCTGGGGCAGGCCGGCATGGCTCAGAAGCAACCAGCCTGTTCCGCCCAGCACCACGAACACGGGCAGGCCAAAAAAAGCCAGACTGACCAGCAGAACGATAAGCGGCAGATAGAGCCAGCTCAGAACTTCCTGGAGAGGTGCTTTCAGGGCCTGAATTATTCCCGGTTCGCTTCCGGCAAAAGCTGAGACCACTCCGGAAATCGCGCCGGAGGCCAGCAGCACAGCAAGTGCAACAGCCAGCGGAAATGCAGGGATTCTTTTCCTGCGGTTCTCGATCGCGGTGATGAAACGCACGGCCATCAGCAGGAATCCCAGCGTCATCAGATAGCCGATGAACCTCTTCGGGATGAAAACTATCCGGTCGGCGGGGCCAAAGGCGTTGAGGCCGAATGAAAGGGTGCTGGCGGCGAAGGCAAAAGAAAAACCGGAGGAGATAATCTGAACCGCGGTGCTGATTATCTCTGCTGCCGGTTGTTTCAGCGGAAGCCTGGCGGCCAGTTTCAGATGTTTCTTTTCCCTCGATGTTATCGCCCCGGCCAGAAAGGCGGCCAGCAGCGTCAACTGCTGGACGTATAGAGTTGAATTTTTAATACCGGTGTGGAAAAAATTCCTGGCGATGATTTCGGAAACAAGAAGAAGGGCGATAGTCAGAAGAATTAAATTTATGAAAATATCTTCCAGACGGAAAAAAGTTTTCTTCCAGCTATTTTTCACCTTTTTCCCTGTACTCCTTTATGAGCTCAAGCGTCTGCTGATAGACATCAGCCGGAATTATCCTTCCCACCAGCGTGGAAATAGCTCTGGAGGCTACTTCATACCACATCCTGCGGTCATTTTCGGAGGGACGGTTGATCACCAGACCGTGCTCTTTCATGGCTTTTATCGCTTCCTCTTCCAGGTGGGCTATTTCCGCCGCCAGAGATTGAGCCTCGCGCTCTGTGGCTTCGAGCAGGAGCGGATGGTATTTTTCCGGTATCTGTTCCCAGGTTCTTTTGTTTATGACCAGGCCTCCGACTAGAGGTGAGAGCTTGAGGTCGAGCATATGCGAAGCGATGGCGAAATATTGTCCGGAAGCGGCCATTACCGCAGGGAGGTAAAGGGCGGTGATCATGCCGCTTTCCAGCCCGATGAGCATATCTTTGGTGTCCTGGGGAACCACCCGGTAGCCCATGCTCTCCCAGACCTGCTCCAGTTCGGGGTCGTCCCGGGTTATGGAAATTTTATGTTTTTTAAGGTTTTCCGGGTTGAGAACGGGCCCTCTGGTATAAAAATAGACCCAGCCTGACTGGGTCCATTGAACCACCTTAAAACCGCTGGCTTCGATCCGGGTTTCGAACGACGGTTTCAGCCGGCTGAACACATAATTGAATTCTTCGTCCGAGCTGAAGAGGAGCGGCAGGTTGAAGATCAACACCGATTTTTCTATCTTCATCATCCCCATGTTGGTCAGCACCGCTCCCTGCAGCGCTCCCAGGCGCATTTTTCTGATCATGTCGAGCTCACTGCCGGCGATTCCTCCAGGATAAATCCGGATTTTTACCTGACCGCCGGTGATTTTTTCCCATTCCCGGCCGATTTTAAGCAGGGAGTTGTGCCAGGGAGAACGTTCCGGAGCCACGCTGCCGATTTTAATCTCGATGGCTGCCAGAAGCTGGCATCGGAAAAGGAGCAAAAAAGCTATCAGCAGAAAAAGAACTGTCAGCCGGGTTTTCATTTTCATTCTTCTCATCTCTCCTCTTTTATTACCTCAGAGTTTCCATTTTCAGGAGGAAGGAAAAAGTCGTCTATGTTCTGGAGCAACCAGGCAGCCTTTCTCTTGTTGAGTATGTTCACCAGCCGGTTTTCGGGAGCCTGGTTGAGGTCAAAATCGAGCACTTTTTTCAGCAGGGAGATAAAAAGTTCTCTGTCCTGCTTCTTAACGCCAACGGTCGTGGCCAGGGAAAGAAGATAACTGGTGTCTTTCCGTCCCATCAGCGCTTCTGCTTTCCTGAAATGTTCCAGCGCTTTATCCTCGCTGCCTCCGAGGGATTCCGGAAGAGAACCGTAGTAGAGAATGTAGAAATTGTGCACGGCGCCGCCGGCGTAATTCGGGTCGAGCTCGAGCACCCGGTTCATCAGCGCGGCGGCTTCCGGCAGCGTCAGACCGATAGACATGTCAAAGGGGTCGATCGAGTAGGCGGCTACCCAGCCGGCCGCTGCCCAGTAGAGAAAGTCGAGGTCCTGTTTGCCATAAGGAGCCAGAGCTTTCTGGAACTGGCGGGCTTTAAGTTCTGCCCGGAGATTCGTGTTTTTCTTTTCCAGACCTGCGAGCAGAATATCGCGACCGCGAAGGTAAAGCTTTTTCGCCCGGGCCAGGAGTTCCTGGCGCGACTCGATTTCCGAGACCGGAGTCATATCGGCCGGAGTTTGGATGAAGGCGTTGGCGTACATGATGTAGAGACTTCCGGTCCGGAGTCGAAGTCCATCGTGTTCTGGAAGCGAAGCCAGCAGCGATTCATAAAATTTGATGGCGAAGGGCAGAGCTCCGGCCACCAGCTCCGGGTCATCATCCCCGGTAAAAACCGTTCCCGCGGAAGGAGCGGTGAGCAGCCCCGCCGCTTTTTTCAGGGCGAATTTTTCGAGCGAACAGCCAGCCGCCAGCATAATGGTAAAAATTATCAGGCAGAATTTCAGAAATCCGGGCCATAAGCGCCGGCGCCTTCTCCAGATACACTTTGTTCTTTTTTGAGATTTATTAAGCATCTGAATCCGGTTTCAATTATTTATATATGGTATCATAATTGCATAATTCTCCTCCTGTCAACGTCTCGACGTTTCCGACCCTGGCCATAGTATCCACAGAAAGGGCGATATCAAGAAGCAGCGCAGTGTTGAATGGGCGACCAGGTCGAACCTTGAGAAGGGACGGGTATCAGTCATAACGTTAGCTGAAAAATTTTTTGTTCCAATGAAGCCGTGAAATTCTCTGAATACTAATCTCATCTTCTATAATCATCCGATAATACATGCCAGAATCCGTGTTTTGCTAATGGCCGGTTGCCAGTGAAGCGGACATGGTTTATTTTTATTCAGAGGAGAGAATGGACGGCAAAATTAAATGGCGGCTTATCAGATCAAAAAGAAGGACTGTGGGACTCGAGATAAACGACAGAGGAGAATTGCTGGTCAGAGCTCCCGAAAATCTGAGTCTGTCAGCAATAGAAGAAGTGATCAGAAAGCATCGAAGGTGGATATATGGCCGGCTGAAGGAAGTAGAGCAGAAAAAGAATCTTCAACAGCCTGTAAAATTCAAAGCGGGAGAAAAATTTCTCTATCTTGGTGAGCGTTATCCTCTGCGGCTTGAACCCGGGGACAGACCTTTTCTGGCTTTTGACGGCAGATGTTTTGTGATGTCGTCAGCCGCCAGAGTAAGAGCCAGAGAACTTTTTCTCAGGCTTTACCGTAAGCTGGCCAGGAAATACCTGAGCGCCAGGTTGAAGAGGCTGGCTTCTTTTAACGGCTTCCGGTATAAAAAGTTCCGGCTGTCTTCAGCCCGAACCCGCTGGGGATCCTGCTCGGCTCAGGGAACCATCAGTTTGACCTGGCGGCTGATCATGGCTCCGCCGGAAATAATCGATTATGTAATCATCCATGAACTGGCGCATACGAAAGAAAAAAATCATTCGCGCGCCTTCTGGAACCTGGTCGGGCGTCATATTCCGGATTATAAGGAGAAGCGCCGCTGGCTGAAGAAAAACGGCTTCCTGCTTAATCTATAATCCAAGCAGCTGCTGCCTTCCGGTAAAATTTATCTGCTACTGGCAAGAACAGGAGAGATTAGAATTATGGAGAGACTCTTCTCTCAAAAATAGAATGGGCAAGCCGCTTGGCTTTAATACATTATCCCATTTTTTTCTAAGAGTTTTTAGCTGTTTGAGCTTGAAATTAATTCCGTCAGCTCGGCCGTGTCAAGTTTTGTTCGCGATTTAGCCATCGTAGTCTCTCCATTTTAAGCCTCAGCTAACAGCCTGAGCCAGCGAACTTTCCAACGCCTGAATGAATCTATTTGGCTTGATATAGGCATACTCATTCGACCAGTCTTCTGTGTACTCCATAAGGTATGAGACGATGAGCCTCAAGTAGGAGTTAACCGACGGAAACACCCCTACCACCCGGCTCCGCCGCCTTATCTCCCGGTTGATCCTCTCCAGC
>JBASPX010000053.1:0-15017 GCA_049659625.1 Candidatus Saccharicenans sp.
AGTACGCCTATATCAAGCCGGATAGATTCATTCAGGCGTTGGAAAGTTCGCTGGCTCAGGCTGTTAGCTGAGGCTTAAAATGGAGAGACTACGATGGCTAAATCGCGAACAAAACTTGACACGGCCAATGATATTCATAAGGCGCATTTCGCTCAAACTGAATTTTCTGCGGTAGATGATTATATTGAAAATATTTCCTGCCTTTCTGATTATATTTCGGATAAATATGAGAGAGACCCGGAACATAATTTCTGGAGCCTGGCCTGATCTGACTCAAAGCCTCCATAATTTTTCTGCTGGTTTAATTAACAGTACCGTAAGCCATATGGTGTATATATTTCTTCAGGAATTTTATCTGAAAGACATTCGAATGATTTCACAGATTATTTTTCAGTGGATCCCGTTAAAATGTGGCAAGAAATTTTATTTAATTAATGAAAATATTGATCCAGAAAAAAATTCCAATCACCAGCAACTTTAAGTCAAGAGTAAATTCAATTCTTTTTATCCTTTTTATCCTTTTCATCCTTTTTATGTTGCATTTTATAAAGAAGCTCTATAACGATATTCGCCTGCATATTGGCGACGATTCCCACCCGCGGAGCCATCGGACTGACGGTCCTTGTCGGCTCACTCTCCTCATCCCCGCAGAGATAAAGGCGGCCCATTCTTCTCGTTCTTATTTTATGATTCTTCCCGAAGCCGGAAAGTCCGGAAGCGGCCACAATCGGCCGGTCGGGAAAGAGGCTCAACCAGGTGTTGATCAGCATACTCTTTTCGGCCGCCAGATCGAAAGCCTCAACCAGGATTTGTGCCTCCCCGAAAAGCTTTTTAATATTCCTCGGAGTTACTCGAATGTAATGCATTTCATATTCAGAGAAAGGATTCATCCTCTTCAGATTTTCCAGCAGAGCTTCAACCTTTGGCCTGCCGATCTGGTCGACAAAGTACTGCTGCCGGTTCAGGTTTGAAGGGCAAACCACATCCCGGTCGGCGATGATCAGCTTTCCCACCCCGGCCCGGGCCAGCGAAACCGCCACATTAGAGCCCAGTCCACCGGCACCAGCAATCCCCACCACCGCCCGCCTCAGAATCGGAAGAAGCTCCGGGTCATGCCGGGAGAAAAATTCTCTTTCCAGCTGTTCAAGCTTAAGCCTGCCCATCTTTTCCTCTCCTTCTCACCTGAATGATTATTTCTTCCGGCTTTTCCGGCACATCTTTAAGGGCCCTAACCATGCCAGCAATAGCCTCGCGGAAAATACCCTGGACGAAGGAATTGAGCGGCACCACTCGCCCATCAACCTTCAACTTTACTGCCGGTTCCATAGGCTCAAGTACCGCCAGCAGAAAATCCGCCAGTTTTGCTGTCTCCGCCGACAGAAAAAACGGATATGGAGAATTAAAGGACTCGTCTGAAACAACGGCTATCAGGTCATCAGGCGGGCTGATGAGATTATGATCATCAGCATTCTGTACCCTTAAAATCTTTTTGAAAGCGCTTTCCCGCTTCCCGCCTTCTATCAGAAGCACGTCAACTTCGGAAAATCTGTCGAGAGCCGTTTCCAGCAGAGTGTCATCCTGAGTTTTTCTTTTTATCAAAAAGATTTTCTCATCAGTCACCACCGCCGCCGCCAGAGCTCCGGCTTCAATGAACCGCCAGGAATCCTTGCCCTCGGTGTCAAGTTGAATTTCATGAGCGGCTTTTTTCAGAACACCACAGGTCAGTCCCCGCTTTCTAAATTCCTCAATAAGGGCTGTAATCAGAGTGGTTTTTCCGGTATCTGAAGCTCCGATGATGGCCACCGCTCTCATTCTGTCCTCCTTATTTTTCCTGATGATGGAGGTGAGTTGATTGTCTGCAATCCGAAATTTTCCCTCTTACAATCTCAACCGCATGAGCCAGCGCCGGTAAGATGGCCTGTAAATTTTCCATGGCTCCACGGACGCTTCCAGGCAGGTTGATGATCAGAGTTTGATTTCTAACTCCACACACAGCCCGGCTGAGCATGGCCAGCGGAGTTTTTTGCAAACTACAGGCTCTCATAGCCTCCGCCATCCCGGGAATCTCCTTTTCGATTACTTCTTTCGTAGCTTCCGGAGTCACATCCCTTTTAGAAATCCCGGTGCCTCCGGTGGTGAGGATTATCTCCGGAGCATCAGGAGCGTCGGATAACTCAATGAGCTTGTGTTTTATAGCCTCCTTATCATCTGGCACCACAGCCATCGTTTTTGTCAGCGCTCCTTTTTCCTCAATGAGATTTTTCAACGCCGGTCCGCTGAGGTCTTCTCTTTCCCCGCGGGAGGAGCGGTCAGAAACCGTGACTATGGCAATCGTTATACCATTAAGTTCAACCTGAAATTCGGACATTGATTCTATCTCCTGTCTTTATTTTACCTCCCCTTAGCACTCTGGCGAAAACGCCCTCTTCTGGCATGACGCAGTATCCGGCTCTACGGAAAATAGCACATCTGGTGTGACAGGTTTTGCCGTGACGGGTGATTTCCAGAACTGCCTCCTCCCCCACCTCCAGAATCGTTCCTACCGGCAGAGCCAGCAGGTTAAGACCGGAGGTCGTGAGGTTTTCGGCAAAGTCTCCGGGTGAGACTTCAAGCCCGAGGCGCCTCATCTTCTCGATGCTTTCCATGGCCAACAGACTTATCTGTTTTTCCCCCGGACCGGCGTGGGCATCGCCTTCAAACCCGAAATCTTCTACCGCTCGCGCTTCTCCCACCGGCTTTTTTCGAACGCTCTTTTTCGAGGAGATGTTTACCGAAACCACCATGCCGGTTGTTATTTTCAAGCCCCCGGCATTATCTTCCATTTTCTCCACACCAGAATTTTTAGCTGTTTTTTCTTTTTCCGGGCTCATCCTGGCCTCCTTATTCTATTCCACGCCGGTTATTTCAGATGATTTTATTCAGGTCATTTCTGGTTCCAGCGGAAGTCCCCGCTCTTCCCGCCGGTCTTCGAAAGAAGATGAATATCGCCGATGACCATTTTTCTGTCAAAAGCCTTGCACATATCGTAAACCGTAAGACAGGCCACAGCCACGGCGGTCAGAGCTTCCATCTCCACTCCTGTCCGGTCGACAGCCTTCACGATGCTCCTTATCTCAACCAGCCTTTTTGATTTAACCGGCCGGAGTTCAACTTCAACCGAGGTGATTCTGAGCGGATGGCAGAGCGGAATAAGTTCTGAGGTTTTCTTGGCGGCTTGAATTCCAGCCAAGCGGGCGGCCGCCAGAACGTCTCCTTTCGGCAGACGGTTTTCCAGAATGAGCTGGAGAACCGCAGAAGACATCCGCACCTCTCCCCGGGCTTCAGCCGTCCGCAGAGTCTCGGCTTTCCCCGCCACATCTATCATGCGGAGTTTATCTTTTCCAGCTATTTCTTTCACGCCAATCATTCCGGTTGCATTCAGTTCTACGGATCTTCTTCTGGAAACAACCGATTTTTTTCTTTTTTCTTTCGATGGTTTAATCTTTTTTCCGGTTTCTTTCGCTTTCATTCATACTCTCCTGAAATTTCCATAATATTTTTTGTCTCTTACAGCTAAAATCTTCGCTTCGATCCGCACCTGCGCAGTTTATCTCCACATCCCGACTCCTCAGCTTGAAAACACCGCGCTCACTGTTCAAGCCTTTCTCGCCTTTTTCCATAAACTTTTTACACGATTTCTTCCACTCTTTAAGATCAAGCCTTCAAAATCATCTCCGGAATCCATTTCGCCGCTTCCGCTTAACCTCCGATGCTCCTCAGCCCGTTCCGATTTTTTACCGCCCCTGACTCCTGCCAGCTTCCGGGCTTTTCCGCCAGAGCCAGGGTTATCGCTTCAAGAATTTCCTGTTCGCCGGCGCCGCCTCTCAGCATCTTTTTTAAGTCTACCGTCTTTTCCGAAAAAAGACAGGTCCTGAGTTTGCCGTCGGCGGTAAGCCTCAACCGGTTGCAGGAGCCGCAGAAATGGTCACTCAGCGGAGCGATAAAGCCAAAACTTCCCTTCATTCCGGCCAGGCGGAAATGCCTTCTGGCCGGGCCCGAGCCGGCGATTTCAATTTCTTCGAGTTTGTATTTTTTCTGAATTCTCTCGATTATCTCGGTGGCCGGAACGAAATAACCTTCAACCGGAGAAAAATCCATGAGCTCTATAAACCTCACATGAACCGGAAGTTCAAAAGCCAGAGCGAGAAACCGCTCGACATCCTCTCCGTCGTTAACTCCGCGAAGAAGCACCACGTTGACTTTAATCGGGTCAAAGCCGGCCTGCGTCGCCTTTCTCAATCCATCAAGCACTCGATCAAGAGCATCAAGCCCGGTGATCTGCTGGAATTTTTTCCGGTCAAGAGTGTCGAGAGAAACATTCAGCCGCCTCAAACCGGCTGCCTTAAGCTCCCCGAGGTATTCTTCGAGCAGGAGTCCGTTCGTGGTAAGAGAAACGTCTTTAACCCCGGGAAAGCTGATGATTCCTGATATCAGACGGCCGAGTCCTTTCCGGAGAAGAGGCTCTCCGCCGGTTAGACGGAACCGGTCTATTCCGCATCTCAGCGCCAGCCGCGCCAGACAAAGGATTTCCTCATAGCTCAATATTTCCCCGGACGGAATGAAAACAAAATCCCTCACGCCGCGGCAGTAAAAACAGCGCAGATTGCAGCGGTCGGTGACCGAGATTCTCATGTAGTTAATCTGGCGGTTAAACCTGTCCTGCATTTTTTACACCGTTTCCTACCACTCGACCGGATGAACCTTAACCCTTGTTCCTTCCGGCAGAAAATCGGCTTCCGCCGGAATAAGAGCCAGTCCGTCGGTTTCCGTCAGCGTGGAAATTATTCCCGACTCCTGCCTGTCGGCCGGGAAAGCTTTCCATACTCCCTGAGTTTCTTCCAGCCTCACTCTTATAAAATTCAGACGGCCTCTTTTCTTTTTAACCGGAGCGGTCAGGACCGCTTCTATCTCCCGCGGCCAGAAATCCTGCCGTCCGGATAGTTTTTTTATGAACGGCCTGACGTACTCTTCAAAAGAAATCATTACCGCCCCGGGATTTCCAGGGAGGCCGAATATCCAGGCCGGCCGGCGGCCGGCTTTCGCCCGATAAAAAGCCAGCGGTTTCGCTGGTTTCTGAGCCACCTGCCAGAAAATCTCCCTCGCGCCGAGCTTTCTGGCCGCTTCTTTCACCAGGTCATAATCGCCGACTGAAACTCCGCCTGAAGTGAGAACCACATCCGCCCGGTTCAGCGCGGCTTTAAGCGCCCTGACCAGAGCGTTGAAATCGTCTTTCACCCGGTTTATCGAAACAAGTTCCGCTCCGCTTGATTCCACCAGCGCCCGGAGGATCGTCGAGTTGGCGTCATAGATTTTTCCCGGACGGAGCCTTTCCCCGGGCTTACAGAGCTCGTTGCCGGTTATCAGCGCCGCCACCCGCGGTCGCCTGTAAACGATAACCTTGCCCGCTCCGCAGGCTGCCAGGAGCCCCAGGTGGGGAGCCTTAAGAACGATACCGGGCCTTACGATAACCTGCCCTGCAGCCAGATCCTCGCCCGCCTCGCGCACATTTTCTCCTGGTCTGAATGCCCTGCTTACTGAAACACAGCCGTTCTCTTCCTTCGCTTCTTCCACCGGAACGACCGCATCGGCTCCGGCCGGCACAGGGGCTCCGGTCATCACCTTGACCGCCTGGCCGGGCCTTAAAACCTTTCTGAAAAATTCTCCGGCCGGCTGTTCCGCCAGAAGCCTCAGCCGGGCCGGAAAATTTTCCGTCTTTGTATCCTCGCTCCTCACGGCATAACCGTCAACCGCAGAATTTCTGAACGGCGGCACCGGAATTTTCGAGCGAATTTCCTCCGCGGCCACCCGTCCGCAAGCTTTCTCCAGACTTACCTTTTCCCGGCCGAGAATTTTCGCCTGTTCCATCACCAGCCTTCTGGCCTCTTCAAAGGAAATCATTGTTTACCTCCTCGTTCACCGCGTATTAAATTCTTCAACTGACCTGTCGGGCCAGGTGTTCACGGCCGAGGCTTTTACCCCGGCCCAGACTTTCTTTCCCGGCTGAAGCTGAAGCTCCTCCACCGAAGACCTGGAGACAAAAGCTTTCATCCTGAATCCGCACTCAAGCATAACCAGAAACATCCGGTCAGAGGGTCTTATTTCCATAATCTCCGCGTAAAACCAGTTGCGGACGCTGGTCACCGGACGTTCTGCGGCTAAAATCACCTCTTCCGGTCTGAAGGTCAGAAGCACCCTCTCGCCTTCCGTCTGGTTGCCGAAAGCCCTGACCGCCTGACCGTGAGCCATAATCTGCAGGAGTCCACCGTCTGAGCTTTCCACCACTCCCTCAACCAGAATTTCCTGTCCCATGAGCCGCGAAACTTCAGCCGTAGCCGGGGCGGCTGATAGTTCCTCGGGCCTTCCGGTCTGGACGATTCTTCCCTCCAACATTACGGCTATCCTGTCTGCCAAGTAGAGCGCTTCTTCCCTGGTATGGGTCACCAGAATCGTGGTCACTCCGGTCAGCCTTCTGATGCGGTAAAAATCAGCCATCAATTTTTCCCGGTAATGGACGTCGAGTCCGTTAAAAGGCTCGTCGAGAAAAAGAATTTCCGGCTCGAGGATGAAAGCCCGCGCTAAATGGACTCGCTGTCTTTCGCCTCCGGAAAGCTCATAGGGAGAGCGTTCGAGAAACTCCTCCAGGTGAAAGAGAGTTATCACCTTTTCCAGCCTTGATTTGCGTTCCTCCTCCTTAATCCCGCGAAATTTAAGGCCCGAAAGAAGATTTTCGCGCACGCTGCCGCTGAAAAAAACCGGTTTCTGCAGCAGCAGGACAGTTTTAAGACTCATCCGGCAGCGGTTGTGCTTGTCTACCTTTTCTCCTCGGTAATAAATTTCTCCGGAGTCGGGAGTCTGTAGAAAAGACAGCACCCGCAGAAAGGTGCTTTTCCCCGAGCCGTTCGGACCGAAAAGAACCAGACACTCCCCTTTTCTCAGCTCAAAATGCGGGACGTCAATCAACAGCCTCTGCCGGCTGAAAAGTTTCAGGTTCTTTACTTCCAGCTCGGATTTTTCCACCTGTCAGCTCCTTTCTGCTGGATTGAGGTCAGAAACCAGTTGACGGCAAAACTCAGCGTTAAAAGAATCAGTGCCAGCCATAAGGCCGAGCGGAAATTGCCCATCCTGGTCTCCTGCACGATGGCCGTGGTCAGCACTCTGGTATAGCCCTTGAGATTTCCGCCGACCATCAGCACCGCCCCGACTTCGGAAATGACCGCTCCGAAGGCGGCGATTATGGCCGCTAATTGTCCCATTCTGGATTCTTTCAGAAGCACCTTCACCAGCTGAAACCCGGAGGCTCCGAGCGCTCTGGCCTGAAGAAGAATTTCCGGGTCCACCTGCTGAAAAGCCGCCAGGGAAAGTCCAACCACCAGCGGCAGGGCGATCATGAACTGCGCGACGACCATGGCCGCCGGGGTGTACATCAACCGAAGAAATCCCAGCGGACCGCTCCGCCAGAATATCAGGGCGACAAAAAGTCCGACCACCACCGGAGGAAGCCCCATGCCGGTATTGATCAGGGTCACCATGAATTTTTTCCCCGCGAAATTTTTGAAATAAAGGAAAATGGCCGCCGGCAATCCGGCCAGCATGGAAAGCATGGCCGCCGAGCCCGACACGGCCAGGCTGAGCCAGGTTATTTCAAGAATTTCTTTCAGGTTCATCTTTTCTCCGCAACCCCCGCTTCCAACCTTAAAGCTCTAAAAAGCGGATGATTATCTCCGGAACCGGAAGTCTCCATACTGAAGTTGGCAATAATTCCCTGAGCCCTCTCTGAAATTAAAAAATTCAGAAGGTTTTCCGCACCGGCCAGGTTGACCCGGCCGGATTTATTCTCAACGACGATGGCCGAGTAGACATTTTTGAAACGGTCATCATGGCAGAGAACCTCAAGATTCAGGGAGAAACGAAGGCGACTAAAAGTGGGATAATCGCTGAGAATGTAGGCCTGTTTTTCCGAAGCTAAGAGCAGACTTTCTCCCATCCCCTGACCTGTTTGCAAATACCAGGCGCCGGAAGGATTAATCCCAGCCAGACGCCATATATTAAGTTCCGTGTGGTGAGTTCCCGAATTATCAGCCCGGCTGACAAAAAGAGCCCTTCGGGCAGCTATACGGGAAAAAGCTTCAGGAAAATTAAGCCCCCGGACTCCGGCTTCATCTGCGGCCGGCCCCGCGATTATAAAATCGCTCGACATGAATTCTTCCCGGCGCCGCCCATAACCTTCTTCCATAAATTTAAGTTCCTGTTCTGGTGAATGCGCTAAGATTAAGTCAACTTCCTGACGCCTGCCCATGGCTAAGGCTTCGCCGCTTCCGACCGCCAGGACTTTTACCCTGAATCCGGTTTCCCGTTCAAAAACAGGCAGCAAGACACTTAGCAGGCCGCTGTCGTATAGACTGGTGGTGGTAGCCACGATTATCTCGCGCGGTGTTTTATCAGAACCGGCAGAGACCGGGGGGCGCGTTTCACTCCGCTGTTTAGCCAGCGGCTTCAGAAGCGAACCGGTCCTGGAAGCCGCGAAGATCACAACCAGGATCAGAACGAAATACACAAAGTAAAACCATTTTCTTTTTTTCTGCCTTTCCTGTTCTGACATTTGCCCCATCCTGCTCATAATTTCTCCATAACCGTCAGTTTCATTTAATTTTTATTTTTCCCTGTACTATCAAGCCCCGCTTTCAGTTTTTTGCTGCCTCTTCCTGATGATCTAATTCAGGCCAATAAAAAAGGGCATGCCTTCCACCCGGAAAGCATGCCCTTCGGTTTCAATTGCAACTCCTTTCCTGAGCGGGAGGCAATGGCCGTTTCCAGCCATACCCTGTCGGCCGGCGTCCATACCGCCCGGGCTTCAGGCCCGCCGGCTCGGAGTCCTTTGTTTTTCAAAGACCTCAATCGAATTAATAATATACGGGATTTTCGGCCTTCCGGTCAAGCTCATTGCAACACCGGATTTCATAAAAACTGGGCTTAAAGCCACAAACCGGCCGCTTCGGGCACAGACTCACGGTCCACCAGGCTGATAGCCTCGGCCGGACAGACGCTGCGGCAGATGCCGCAACCATAGCACCGGCTCAGATTGACCTGCGCCCGGTCGCCATTCTTAAGCGGCAGATAGGCGTTAAAAGGGCAGATTTTCAGGCACTGGCCGCAACCCTGGCATTTTTCCGGGTCAACCGTGGCTACATACTCTGCCCTGAACATGACCGGAGCCCTGTGAAGCAGAGTGGTTCTCATAGCCATACAACCTGGAAGCGAGCAGTTGCACAGACCGCCGATAAAAGGGGTGATAAACGTCCAGATGCTGTGGCATAATCCGTCCTGCTCGCAATTACGCATCAGGCCAAGGGCCTGCTCTTTAGATAGATATTCCAGGCCGCCGGTCCGGGGACCGATCAGGTAATCGGCATTTATGCTCTTCAGAATACTGGCCATTTCGCCGCCGTCCGGAGCCAGACTGAGGCCATAACAATAGCGCTGCTCGGAACCTAACAATGACTTACGGCAGATGCAGGCCAGCCGCACCACGGAAGTGGTCATCTCCAGAATTTTTTCCACATCCTCAATCGGTATGACCTGACCGAAGTGGTATGGCATTTGCTTCCTGGTTATTTTTTTTCTTATAAATCCGCGAATCAGCCCCGGCAGTCCGTCAAGTCTGGTCAGCGCCCTTTCCCCTCGCTTCAAATGGTCCGGACTTTCAAAAAATTTCTCTATCATCCGGCGTCTCTTCAAGTCGCTCAGCAGGTCTTCAGAATAGTTTCTGGCTTCCAGATACCACTTCTTCCCCTCACCGTGCTGATGGCAGAAATTACACATCTTAGCCTTATCGTTTCATTTATCCCGGGCCCTGTCAAGCCGATTCTGAATTCTTTCCGGATTTTGCGGCCAGGCAATGCCATATTGCTGATATCAAATAACATAACTGAATCCACAAAGCCTTCTCCTGGCCGGCCGGCTTTATTGTTTCTGTCAGATGGTCAGGGTCAGTCTCAAGCTGTCTTGCCGGGTACTTCTGTTCTGATTATTTCTGGTTATTTTATATTTTTTGAATCCTGAATTGGCCAGCCGGCCCGATATTAGCCTGTCGCCGGCCGGAAACGGTAAGCTTCTTGGCTCTAATCCTTACGTTCGTTCGGATAAATAGCCGGATCGGCTAATATTTAGAACTTATGACTTTTTCCTGGCCCTTTGAATTTGACCGATGAATTCGAAGTCTCGAGATAGGGATTATTTTATAAACCAAAAATTGATGACGATAAGAAAAAACATATGGACTGAAAACCGGGCAACGGTTAGAATATAAAAAGGTCAGACTATGAGCCAGAGATACCGTTCGTTGATCTTTATCAGAAAAAACATCGCCTCAATCTATCCCCCGCCCTATTTTTTATTGACCGGCATTCTTCTGCTTTCGATGTATCTAATTGTTCTTTCAACCGCCTGTTCGAAGGGAGATTCGCCCATGATTAAAGCCGACAGTTTGAAATTGCCGGACAAACTGGACGGCTGGAAGCTGGAAGGACCGCCCCGGAGAATTACCAGAGAGACAATTTTCGATTACATGGACGGCGGCGGAGAACTGTATTTAGCCTATAAGTTCAATCAGCTTCTAGTCTATAAATATTTAAATGGCAGCAACAATGAAATCCTGGTGGAAATTTACGAAATGCTTCATTCCGATGAAGCCTTCGGTTTGCTCTCCCTTGACTGGACAGGAGAGCCCGTCGTCCTGAAACCTGAGCTGGCTGAACTTCCGGAAAATCAAGCCACACCCAACCTGACCGCTCTTTACGGTGAAGGTTTGCTCCGGGCCCGCCTTGACAACCTTTATTTGCGGATTATGGCCGAAAGAGAATCTGCGGGAACTGGAGAAGCGATACTTAAAATCGGAAAATCAGTGGCCGTCATGAGCCAGCAGCCTGCCCTGCCGGAAATCCTGAGCCTTATCCAGCCCGACCCAAAAAGCCGCTGGCGGATCAAAAAGGACAGAACCAGCTACTTTCATTCTCACCTGATTTTAAACTCTTTATATTACCTGAGCCACGAGAATATCCTTCATCTCAGTCAGGACTGCGAGGGTTTATATACTGAATGGGCGGAAGCTGGAACGGATATCCGGAGAACAGCCCGGCTCTTTCTGCTGAGATATCCGGAAGCGGCTCGAGCCCGCCAGGCACTTTCCGATTTCCAGCTGACTTATGTGTCCGAAAAATCTCACGGCGGATCTGATAAAGGAAACTCTGAATTAAAACCCGAGGGCCTCGTCCAGCTCGAAGAAGGCTGGCTCGCCTGGAAGCTTTCGGATTCCTGTCTGGCGCTGGTTTTTGAAGCGCCGGGTCCGGAGGCGGCAAAAGAAATATTGAATCAAATCCGCTGGCAATGATAGACTTAAAGAGATCTATATAAGGAGGGTTAAATGAGCGATAAAAAGAAAACTATCACCCGAAGGGATTTTATAAGGGGGACGGTCGGAACAACTCTCGGTCTGTCCATCATCCAGCCCGAATGGGTAAAAAAATCCCTGGCCGGCGAGCAGCTGCAGAAGGCTGGGGGCAAAAGCCTGGTGGTTCTGATTCGCGACGAAAAGGTGTTCGACGACCAGATGAATGTCAACAAGAAGATTCTGGCAGGAATGGTTGACAGGCTTCTGCTGGAAATAACCGGCAAAAAGAATTCCGGGGAGGCCTGGCTTTCACTCATCAGCCCGAAAGATGTGGTCGGACTGGTGCCCACCCCGATGATGAACCCGACTCACGAGGAACTTATGGAAATAATCAAAGAATCACTCCTTGCGGTCGGCGTGCCTGAAGAAAACATCAGACGAGCCCAGGGACGAAACGTTGACCTGACCCCGATAACCGCGCTCATCTCTCTTCCCGGGCTTAAAGCCCACTGGTTAACCGGCATCGGAACCGTCATAAAAAATTACATCATGTACTCCGGCGCCCCGCGTAATTACCACTACGAAGACAGCGCCAGGCTGGGTGAGATCTGGCATCTGCCGCAGGTAAAGGGAAAAACCAGGCTGATCATCGTCGATGCCCTCCGCCCGGTCTGCGATAAAGGACCTCAGTTTGACCCGCGTTATAGATGGCCCTATAAAGGGCTTCTGGCTGGCACCGACCCGGTGGCCCTGGATGCCGTCGGTCTGAGAATCATCCAGGCCAAACGTGACCAGCTCCGCGGAGAACCCTGGCCCATCTCTCCGCCACCCATCTGTATAGAAGCCGCCGACAGAGTATATAAACTGGGCCACAGCCAGCTCGAAAATATCGAAATTAAAAGAATCGGCTGGGATAAAGAAATTTTGATCTGATTTAGAATTTTTAGCATATTCTCTAAAATCAAGGATCTAAGAAGATTTAGACACCGGATTGGCTGACCGCAGTTCCCGGGAAGAGTTTATCCGAGATGCTTTTTGCTAATATGCGCGCTTGCGATTGAGCTTTATCCAGCTTTATTAGCCTATTCGGGAAAATCGAGGATTTTAAAGTTCACTCATCAGAGGCATTATACCAATAGATTGGCCGCAGACAAGAACGAAAAAATCGCCTGGCACGAGACTTTGAATCACAGGAATAGCGCCCGGACAAAAAACATGGTCATAACGTCGGAAGTGACGAGCTTAAGCACCATGGAGAGGAAATAGCCTACAAACACACTCCAGCCAGACCTCAGGCCTTCCTGGCTTTCTTTACAGGTCGGCATGAGAAATCTGTTATTTTTCATTACTACGACTGTCTCCTGAGAGAATGCGAGTCACAATTGAGAAGAAATAGGGATTCATTCGGCATGAAATTAAAAAATTTAAAGTTTGATCGTGCATTATCCCAGCTGTAACCATCCCCTGTATCGGTTTGCTCGCATCTGCTGTTGCTACTTTCGGCCAGGAGCACGTGTTGATGGTCTCCTTCCGCACCAGGTGATTTTGCCCCATCGGGCCAAGCCAGGAAGCTGAAAGAATAGGGCGAGTGGATGAAGGAAAAGCTTTCTCGGGAGGTCCCCCGCCGCCAGGTCGACTTCATCCTCCTGAAGATTCTCCGAATAATCCTCAGGGATAACCGATGGTGACATCATAACTAATTGACATGTCCTTGCTGGTGCTCACCGGGCCGAAGTAAAAACAAGCAGCGGAAAGGTTTATCCTATCACGCTGATTGTATCAGAAGATAAGGAAGCCGATATCATCAGGGCATCAGTGGATATCCCGGCAGAATTTGTCCGCCCCTTATCAGTGAGCAGTTCTATTCCTCAAATAGGAGAACGAGTCGCAGTAATCGGCAATCCGTCAGGGCTTGAACGAACCGTCTCGGATGGTATTGTTTCGGCTGTGCGGGACATTCCAGAATTTGGAAAGATTATTCAGATAACAGCCCCTGTATCTCCCGGTTCAAGTGGAAGCCCTGTGGTCAATATGAAAGGTGAGGTCATCGGGGTAGCCACATTTCAATTAATTGAAGGACAAAACCTTAACTTCGCCATTCCCGGGGAACGAATAGTCAGACTCAAAAGGGACAAAGGCAGGACTCTCCAAGAATGGGAAGCGGGTAAAACAGAGGAGTGGCTTGCCTCTGCCGAAGGCTTATACAGGGCAGGGCATATTTTCCTTTGGATAGATGATTATGAAAAAGCCCTCACTTATTTTGAAAAGGCAGCAAAGAAAAACCCGAACCATGCAGAGGCCTATTTTTATATTGGATATTGCAATGAGGAGCTCTGTCGTTACACAGAAGCGATAGAAGCTTACAAGCAGGCAATTCGCCTCAAGCCCGATTATGCAGAGGCATGCTATAACCTGGGAGTGTTATATTTGATAACCGGAGATAGGGGTTCCGCCCTGGAGCAGTATAAGATTCTCAAAAAACTGGACAGCGATTTAGCCAACAAATTGTTTAATTTTATTTATAAATAAAAAAGAACACGGCGAGCCATTTTATCATCTCATCCAGCATCCCGAGGGTGCAGGAGGCCGAAGCGGACGTCGATTTTATCAACGGCTTCATCCAGGTTTACATTGACCCGTGCGGCAAGAAAGCCAAGCTGTAAGCGATGGTGAAACTCAAGAATCCCGAAACCAACAGAGTCCTGGTTGTGATTTCTGAAAAGTCGAGGTGTTTTTCAAAATGCCGCGATTACCTTTCCTGCAGATTTTCGGGAACGGGAACCGATAGAAGTCCAGCAAAGTCCTGCAAAGCACTTATTTCTTTTTCGATGACTTAATCAGGCTATTTTGATTACCGGGCAGAATATTATGCCTGAAGGTTGGGGCAAATATCTTCGGCGCCTGGAATGTGTAAGGATTATTCACACTATAGGGCGAATAAGGACTACCATACTTGCCATATGGGTTATTGATGCTTTCAGGCGAATATGGACTTCCGTAACGGCCGTAGGGATTGGAAACCGATTCCGGGTCATAGGGGTTGGAATTCAACCTGCCAAGATATTTTCCATCCTCGGCAATCAGAAAAGGAGAATTCTCCCCCGAGGCGTAAGGATTATTTACGCTTTTCGATGAATAAGGAGAGCCATATTCTGAATAAGGATTATTTATGGTATTTCCGTAGATGCTTCCAAATTTTCCAAAAGGATTAGAGACAGATTCGGGGTCGTATCTGTTTGAAGATAATCTCCCCAGGTAATCATATGATTTCTTAAGACCCGACTTATTCGAAGTCTGCCCGGAGCATATGCTGATCAGGACGGCTACGCAAATAAAAACCACTAATTTCTTTTTCATTTTATGTACTCCTCTTTTATAATAATTATTTCTGATAAGTTAGAATCGAAAATAATAATCCACTTCTCGCTTCGCTGGCTGAGAGCGCATGATAGTTGCCCTTTTCCGATTCAACCCTTGTAAAAAAATATAAAGCGAGGCCTGAGTGATGTCAAGAATACTGTTCTTTCAGGCACAGACATAGTATCCAGGGTAAGGGTAGTATATGGAGGCTGCGTGGTGGTCGGCCAGCTAT
>JBASPX010000054.1:0-4662 GCA_049659625.1 Candidatus Saccharicenans sp.
TGAAGAATATGATTATAATTAAAAAGATAAGGCAAATCAACAACAGTCTCACGGCGTAAAAAAGCAGCGCCCGGCGGCGGAGGCGGTCTGATTTCGAGTATAAATACCTGTCAACAAAGGATTTAACGGATATAAAACCCAGACCGGACAGAATCGCCCCGGCCAGGATGAGTACCCCCGAAGCCGGTTCAAACAAAAAGAATGCAGCTGCTCCAGAAATCACTCCAAGTATCAGCGTTTCCAGTGGTACCCGTCTTATGGATTTTTCCAGCCCGTCAGCCTTCATTTTCTGCCTCAAAAGATTTTACAGACATCTTTAAGGATATTCAATCCGACCGCCGGGAGCGATCATCCTTCTCCTCAGTTTCCCGCAGATACCGCTTCATTCCCCTGAACAGGTTGAGCAGCCCGGAGGCTACTCCGAATATAAGCCAGATCAGCAGCATCCAGGGATCGGTTTTAAGCCAGCGGTCGAGCAGGTAACCAATAGCCAGGCCAACGGCTATAGAAGAGGGCAGGATCAAAACCAGCGAGGAAATCTCGGCTAACTTCCGGAAATCGTTAAGCAACGGTCTTCTCAACTTTGATCCCTCTTAGATTTATTATATGCTGGCATAAAGCCATAATACAAAAAATTACACTCACCTCGCTGCATTAATTAATGCCCGGCCTGGAGGTAAGATCAGGGAGCTGTCTTTGCCTTGCTCTGGATATCTTTCTTATAAAAAAGGCAATTCTGGCGCAGACAGCGGCGCTCAGAGACAAACCTGAGAAAGGCTTTCAACCAGGTTTTTAAGGCGCAGGAATTGGCCATGATCCGGGACTTGCCTGAAAGCCGAAAATGGATTAAAATTTACCTGTTTTAAGTCGGGAGAAAGGGAAATGTCCGGCCTGGCGAAAGTGAAAAAGTATCTGATTTCGGCCTCTCCTCTTCTGCCAACCATGTTCATTTGCCTCTTATTGTTTAATATCCACCTCGGTGCTCAGCAACTGCCAGACAGATCAAATAAGATAGACCCTTTTTATCTTAACCTTTACGAAGAAGGAATCGATGCTTTTAACCGGGGTAATTTTGAAGAAGCTGTTGAATGTTTAAAAATCGCCGCCTTCGGGCTGCTGGACGAACCGGACCTCCTCGGTGCCGCTTTTGTTTATCTAACTCTCTCGGCTTATAACCTTAAGAAAACCGAACAGGTTGAATATTATCTTAAAGAAATTTCCCGTTTCAGGCTTGGCCCACGTATTTCAGGATCGAGCTTGCCGCGTGAAATAAAAGAACAGTTTGCCCGAATCCAGTCAAAGTATAAAAATAATTTCCCTGGCTGAAATCCTACTTAACGCTCAATCCCAGAGCCTGTGCCAGTTTTCTGTCGGGAATAGCTTTATTCCCCTTCCGGTATATTAGCCCGAAGCTCCCGTCAAACTCCCACATGGCCCAGCTGATCCCGTACTTTTCCAGAGCCGACCTGACATCGTGAACCCAGGCAACGCGCGCCGCCGGAGGGCAGTAGATGCGGTAAGCCCCGAATTCATTACAGATCAGCCGTACGCCATGTCTCGATGCCCAATCGGCAGCCTGGCGGATTCTTCTCTCTATTCTGGCAAAATCCCATCTCTCCTCTCCATAGGCTTCAAGTGCCTTTTTAAGGTGTTCCTCCTGCACCAGGGCCATCGCCTCCTTCACCGCTTCCGGCGAAGAGGGATATGGCACCTTTCTCAATTTCTTCACCAGCTCCGAACTCCAGTGGGCGCCCTGATGGGTGAATATGTGAGGTTCATAAAAATGAAAACAATACCAGATACCGGAGTCCTCCAGCGGCTCGAGCGCCAGCAGGGTTGAAAGGTTGGACCAGAAAGCTCCTGTAGCCAGGATGGTATGACGCGGCAACTTTGCCCTTATCCGGGCGATCAGTTCTTTCTGAATCGGCGGCCAGCGGTTTTCCTCTCCAAGAAATACGGGTTCGTTCATCGGTTCCACGATCAGCCAGTCCGGGTCAAAAACGGATAATCTTGCCGCCAGGTTTTCCCAGAAAACAAAAAACTTTTCGGTAAAATCCGGGTCCTTCCCCAGGGGGCCAGAATAATCAGATCCCCCGGTTTTTTGAAAAATGCTGTGCAGGTCAAAATTTACGGCGAGACCGTTGGAAATTATTTTTTTGAGTCCTGAAAGCAGGAGCTCCACGGCCGCTGGATTCAGCAGATCGTTCCGTCCTGGATCATATATGTTAGCCATATCTACCGGCACCCGGACGTAAGTAAAGCCAAGCTGGCGGATGAGCGCCAGGTCGTCGTCAGAAAACCGTTTCTCCAGAGGCTGAAGTTCTCCGCTGTTCAGCCAGAACCAGAACGGCAGGTTTATTCCCCGCGCAAACCTCAGGTAACGCGTTTCATCAGCGGCCGATGGATGAGGCATCAGAGTGCCACCAGCCAGAGACGGAAAAATGATTAAAGACAGCAAAATAACAGCTGATATTTTCCTGAGATATCCTGAATATTTATTTTCTTTCATTTCCCCTCCCCCCTATATATTAAAATCAAGACCCGGCCGCTCAAGGGCTGAGTTTGAGCTCGGACAGCCTGGCTTCCAGTATCTGCGTTTCCCGGTAACTCTGACGCCAGCGATTTCTCAGGCGGTCGATGAAACTTGGGTCGGCGCCGATCATTTTTTTCAGGTTTTCGGCAAGCCACTCCTTCTCCACCTGTTCGAGAAGCGGCCACTGCTCAAAAAAGATCAGCGCGATGTTGAGAAAGAGGAATTCATTGTAAGGATAGCGCCTCAGCGCCTCCCGGCAGATCAGACGACCCTTTTCAGCGTAGGTCATCATCGGATAATTATAGAGAAAATAAACTTTGCTCAACTCCCATAAAAAGCTGTGGTCAAGGGGATTCCCGTCCACCGCCCGTAGCAGGGCTTCCCGGGCTTTATCTAAATAAATATCGCTGTTTTGCGCCTGGTAAAACTCAACTTCAACCATCGCCCGGCGAAGATGCAACCGGCCGAGTTCGTAGTAAAAAACCGAGAGAGGGAAAAAGTTCACCGCCGACCGCAATCTTTTTTCCAGGGCGGGATATTCCCGCTCCAGACTTCTAACATTTCTGATGGCTTCCTGATAGCGGTAATAATGCCAGTATCCGCAGTACAAAATAACAGAAGCTGCCAGAGCCAGCAAACCGCCACCCATGGCCAGAACTGTGGTAATTTTCAGCATGATCCGGCGGGCTCTGTTCTGCCCTTTCATGGCCGCCCCTCCTCTTTTTCCAGGACGGCAGGAGTTTTTATGGCCAGAACCAGAAGGCTCAACCAGACAAGGGCATTCCCGGGCATTCTGAGACTGAAATCCGTCAGGCTGTGCATAAATATCGCCAGTACTCCCATCAGCGCTCCCAGGCCAACTCCCTTGGCCAGTGGATTCCGGCATATCAACCATTTTCTTAAAGACAGGGAAAACGCCAGGAAGCCGGCTATGATTAACGATAAACCGCCGATCAGTCCGGACTCAGCCAGCATTTCCAGATAATCGTTGTGGGCATGACTGACAATGACACCCGGGTCTCTGGGTAAATAATAATTAATGGCCTGAGCATAAGTTCCGAGTCCGCATCCGGTCAGCGGATAATCGGAAACCAGCTGAATAGTATGCCGGTAAAAAAGCAACCTGCTTTTATCGATAAAACCTTCCCGCGTGAATCTTTCCAGAACCGGATCTATCCCGACCAGAACCACCGCCAGCAGCACCACCAGCACCACCACCCGGACGAGTTTCTTTTCTGTTCCCGGTCTGTTCGATTCAGCCGAAACAGAAAGCATGATCAGGGTTACAAAAAAGATGACGATGAAGATAATGATCCCTGAACGGCAGCGGGAGAAAAACAGACCGAGTCCGATTATCAGCGGCGGTATGATGAACAGCAGGGACTTTTGCACGTGTTCCTGACCGAAGCGGGCTAATTTCTGTCTCCAGTTAAGGCCGGGCCGCAGTGAAAAAAACTCTGAACGCACCAGGAAATAACCCAGACTCAAGGGGAAAAGCATTTCTAAAAAGGCAGAATAATGATCTCGATTGACGAACGTTCCGAAAGCGCTGCCCGAATAATATTTGTTAACCCAGGTGAAGATCCGGTTGGTGCCGCCAAAAAATTCCGAGAGTCCATACAGGGATTGAAAAACTCCAGCGCTGATCAGAGTAACCGTCAGCACCGTGATCCTGACACGACTGTTAAGAGTCCTGGCCAGGAGAAACACAAACGCTCCGTACGTTATATATCTGATCAGTTCGTAAGCGCTGGCCCAAGGCGACAAAGACAATGTCTGAAGCCCGAACTTGCCCGGCTGAAAAAGACCGACAGTTACCAGGGATTGACGCCAGGATTGAGCCGCAGGAGATATCGTTCCGACGAGACCTGCCGGCAGCGGAATGAGCTGAAGCCCCCCTGTTAGAAAAAAAAGGATTACCAGCCACAAGACCGCCCGCTCAATGGTTGATCTTGCTCTGCCACCGACTTCAGATTTACTGGGCAATAGAACGGCTATATAAGCCAGGAATAAAATCCAGATGGTTACTTCCAGAACCAGGACAGCCCATTCAGCATTTCCGCCAAAAGGAAGCGGTAAAAGCCACAGAAGCAGGCAGAGAATAACGAATATAATCCATTCCATCAATC
>JBASPX010000055.1:0-80132 GCA_049659625.1 Candidatus Saccharicenans sp.
GCTCAGGACACAGATGCAGATTTCAAAACAAGTGGCACTCTTTCCAGTAATCCAGTTGGAAAAGCTCACCGACCTGTATCAAAAACTTTTCCCTCTGCCTGGATACCATGTGTCTGCCTATGACCAAAGAAAAGAGGAGGGCTATCTTATTGAAAAAAATAATATATCTTACTTAAGCAAAAGATGCGTTCTTTAATTTTTGTTTATTGGTTTATCATTTTTTGCCACTCAGCGCATTTTTTGTCGCTTTTTTTACTTTTTTTATTAATAAAGTTAAATAGCACTCAGGTAAAATACGCCCAGATAAATTTCGCCATCTGTTTCTTCGGAACTATAAAAATTCAAGCTTCCCGCCCTGTACCCCTGCCCTCTCCACACGGCAAAAGTGGTTTCCTTATTTAAGTAAATAAGGCCGCTTCCAGAAAGATCTCCATTTCCGGACCAGAATAATTTCTGCGCTTGATTTATACCTTCTCGATTCAATGCCTGAAGTTTTCCTCTCAAAACTACTGTTCGGTTATGACCGGCTGAAAGAAGCGCTTTGATCATCACCGGCTGGCCCATTTTTACCTCGGCCACCGCAGTAAGTGAACCTGACCCTCGCTCCGCCACCACCTGAATTCCTGTATTAATCTCAAGAACCAGCCATTCTTTAATCTCAACGGTAAAAGTCTTGATGGCTGAGGAACTGGCAAGTCCGTTACCTGAAAAAATTATTAGTAAAACAAATATATAAATAAGAATGTATCTTGCAATTCTTTTGATGACCGCCAATTCAATTAATGGAAGCATCCACTTGCTCCACCCTGCCTTTAACACTCTTTAATTAAGCACGGAACATGCCAGAAATTAGTTTATAAATAATTGATAATAATAGAATTACAGAATTGCAGAAAAAGCCGGAATGTCCTTTTTTGATACATTCTTGTAAAATAATTACATAACTCCTTGATTATAAAGAAGTTAGAAGGATGTGAAGATGTCCGTTTTTGTTACACCCTGAATTTCTCATTCGTCCTTCGGGAAAATCGGCGGGCGGTTAAGCTTTTCAACCTAAAAAATATAAAGCCATCATTTCCGACAAAATTCGATCCGATTAATGCCGGGGTAATGGAAGAATGGAGAGAGTTTAGGCAAAAACAAATTCCTCTTCCAGGCCAGGCGTGAATCTTGGTTCAGCCTTTCCCGGTTATAACTGTATATTGTATTTTTTAAGCTTCCGATAAAGAGCCGGTCTGGTCAAACCCAGCCGGCTGGCTGCCTTCTGTTTGTTAAAACCGCAATCCCGCAGAACTTCCAGCAGATGTTTCTTTTCAATTTGAGAGAGCGTGAGATGAACATATGGATAGGGTCTATCGTCCACCACCTTTTCTTCCACCATCTTCAGCATATAATCGGGCAGATGCTGGACATCAATAAAATTCTCACCGGTCAGTGAAACACCGCGTTCGATCACCTTTTCCAGCTCGCGCACATTACCCGGCCAGTCGTATTCTGCAAATATTTTTTTCACCCGATTGGAAACCCCTCTGACCTCCTTACCCTGTTGCCGGCTGTAAATTTCTATGAAATGAAGACACAGAAGAGGAATATCTTCCTTCCTTTTTCTCAGCGGAGGGAGGTTTATTTCGGCCACATTGATCCGGTGAAAAAGATCCTCTCTGAATCGTCCGCTCTCCACTTCTTTTCTGAGATCTCTGTTGGTAGCGCAGATTACCCTCACATCAACTTTTACCGATCTGTTGCTGCCGAGCGGCCGGAAGGTTCGCTCGGAGAGAAATCGGAGAAGTTTTGCCTGGGCACTTAAAGGCATTTCGCTAATTTCATCAAAAAAAATGGTTCCGCCGTCAGCTTCTTTAAGAAGTCCGCTCTTTGCTCTATCAGCGCCGGTAAAAGCTCCCTTTTCATAACCAAAAACTTCTGACTCAAAAAGCATTTCCGGCAGCGTGGTGCAGTCGACTATCACCATCGGCTGATGACTCCTGGGACTGAGGCGATGTATGGCTCTGGCTACCAGCTCTTTTCCAGTTCTGGTCTCACCGGTAATCAAAACAGTAACCTGATGTCTGGCCAGGCGTTCTATCAAAGAAAATATTTCCAGCATAGCCGGGTTCCGGCTAACCATCCCCTGAAATATGTATTTTTTCGCCAGTTCCTTTTCGAGCTCATAAGTTTCCCGTCTGACAGAAATCTTTTCCTGCAGCTTCCGCAGACTTTCATCCAGCTCTTCGGTTTTGAGAGGCAGTCTGAGGTAGTCCAGGGCACCGGCCCTGATGATCTCCGCCACCCGCTGTTCGCTTTCAGGCTGGCCGACAACTATAACCTCCAGCAGGGGATCAAATTCCTTGATCTTTTTCAACCGGCGAAGAGTTTCAAACAGGTTGACCTCTCTCTTCAGAATAATCACCCGCGGCTTGAACTCCTGAATTCTGACGAGAAAATCATCCGGACTGGCAACCGATAATTCATAATCGCCGGCGCCGAGAACCTGGCTGAGTTTCTGAAGGAAAGCATTATCGCTGGTTACAACCATCAGCCTGATCATTCAAAACCTCATATCTTTAGCGGCATTATATCTCAGCCCGATTTTCAATGAAAGCATAAAACTCCGGTCATATTCAGCCTGGATTGCCTCTATTTTTATTTATTCACTCTGAAATTTATTCATTCTGAACAGTCAGTCCACAGAGAAAGCATATTTCTGTTCTACAAAACTCCTTCAGTAAATAGTGAGGAACGGCCGGAGGAACCGTTCAGCCACTTTTCTCAAAGCCCGTTATCAGCTATACTTTAACTTCCAGATTTAATCCTTTCAGAGGGAGGTTTTAATGCCCGAAACCAGGTCAGAGTTGATTCTCAGGCTCTTCCAGGAAAGCAACGCTCTTCTTCAGGGCCACTTCAAGCTGACCTCGGGAAAACATTCGGATGTCTATTTTGAAAAAATCAAGCTGATCGAAAGGCCAGCAGTCCTGGAGAAAATCATCGACCTGCTGGTGGAAGAAATCAAAAACGACCGGCCTGATTTTGAATATGTAGTTTCACCTGCTTACGGCGGGATCGCCATCGGCTTTCTCACCGCTCTGAAGCTGAATAAACTTTTCGCCTTCTCCCAGCGGGTTGAGGAAAAAATGACCGTTCGTTCTGGCTTTTCCGGTCTGGCCGGCTCAAAGGCAATAATCGTAGAGGACATCCTGACCACCGGCGGTTCCGTCCAGGAAGTTCTCGAATGCCTGAAAACCCTGGGGGTTTCGGTCACCGGAATTTACTGCCTGGTCGACCGCAGCGGCGGTCAGGTTCTGATCGAAGGACGCCCGGTCCGGAGTCTCCTGGCTCTTAAAGTTTCAGCCTACGAGCCGGAAGATTGTCCACTCTGCCGGCAGGGACTGCCGCTGGTAAAACCCGGTGCTTCTGACAAAAAATGAAAATTATCTTAGCCTCTGAATCGCCCAGAAGAATCAAATTGCTGAAAAAAGTGGTCGGCTCTTTTTCGGCCATTCCCAGCCGTTTCGATGAAAGTCAGATCCAGGCCGAAGACCCGATCTCCTTCGCTCTCAAAGCGGCCGAAGCCAAAGCTAAGGAAGTGGCTAAAAACCACCCGGAGGCTCTGGTAATCGCCGCCGATACCGTAGTCACGCTTGACGGAAAAATCTTCGGGAAGCCGGCTGACCGGACACAGGCCCGCGAAATGCTCCTGGCGCTTTCAGGCCGGACGCACGAAGTGGTCACGGCCATCGCCCTCTATCACCAGGAAAAAGACCGGCTCCTCACCGGTTACGAAGTCAGCCGGGTGACCTTCAAGAATTTAACTCAGAACGAAATTGAAGACTACCTTGACCGGAACACTTACCAGGATAAAGCGGGAGCCTACGCCATCCAGGAGATAAAAAGGCAGTTTGTGGAAAGGCTCGAGGGCGATTACCACAACGTGGTCGGGCTGCCGCTCCGTCTTCTGCGCCGGTTGCTGAACAATTTTCGCGAAGAGAAGACTGTGGTGGAAATAACCGACTTCAGACTTCCGGAAGCAGTCGGTCTGGCCCGTAAGGAAAACAGTCTTATCGAAGTCCCCGGCGCCTATCCCGGCGACGTGGTGGAAATTTCTTTCCTTCCCTCAGGCAGCCAGCAGGTTAAAGGAAAACTTATCTCGCTGATCAGAGCTGGAACTTTCAGAGAAAAGCCCCCCTGCCCGCATGCCGGCCTCTGCGGAGGCTGCGCCTTTCAGGACCTGAACTATGAGGAGCAGCTGCGCCAGAAGCAAAAATACCTGACTGAAATTTTCTGCCAGTACTTTCCTGACTGCGGCCGCTACCTGGAAATAGAGAAGATTCTGCCATCGCCGGCCCGGTTTTTCTACCGCAATAAAATGGAATTCTCCTTTGGTCAATCGGACGGGAAAATTCTTCTCGGTCTCAGGGAAAAAACCCGGCCGCATCAGCATCGCCGACCGAACCGGGTGGTACCTCTGGAAATCTGCCATCTCTGCACACCTCTCACCACCCGCATTTTTGCCGCCGTCTGCCGGCTGGCCGATCAATCGGGACTGCCGGTGTTTGACCTGGTGAGCAAAAAGGGCTTCTTCCGGCATCTGGTGATCAGGGAGGGGAAAAAGACCGGCCAGCTGATGCTCATCATCGTCACCACCAGCCAGGCGAAGCTTCCCGCGGAAGAATTCCGCGCCGGCCTTCTCGAAGCCGTTCCCGAACTCACCAGCTTGTGGTGGGTGAAGAACGACCGGATTGCCGATGTGGTGGCCTACGAGAAGATGCATCTCCTTCACGGCCAGGAAGCCATCGAAGAAGAGCTCCTCGGACTCCGTTTCAAGATTTATCCTTCCTCTTTCTTTCAGACAAACCCGCTGGCGGCAGAGCTGGTTTACTCCGCGCTTCAGGGAAAAGCCCGGGAGCTCCGCACGCAATCAGCCCTCGGTCTTTACTGCGGTTCTGGAGCGATAGAAATCTGCCTTTCCCGAGCCGCCTATGAAGTTGTCGGTATCGACTGGGAAGCAGACAACATAAAGACGGCCACCGAGAACCTGGCCATAAACGGAATTAAAAATGTGCGGTTTGTGGAAAGTTCAGTGGAAGCGGCCCTGCCGGCCATCAGCCGCGGCAGCTTCGACCTTCTGGTGCTTGACCCGCCGCGGGCCGGTTTGAGCCCGCGCGGCTTAAAAAGGGTTATCAGTCTTAAAATCCCTGAACTTCTTTACGTCTCCTGCAATCCGGTAACTCTGGCCCGGGACCTCAGAGAACTCGTCCGGAGCGGCTATAAGATCAACTCACTGACGCCGGTGGACTTTTTCCCGCATACGCCACATCTGGAAATAGTGGCTCACCTCAGCCTCTAAAAATCAGAGCGGTATTTTTGAAAAAACCAGAAAAAACACCTCAGCCTTTAATTCCAGCCACAACGCGAGGAATAGATTTTATTTTTATTCTTTTATCTGGGTGGTTAAAAAGATCGGCAGGGTCATCTGCTGGACCTGGTCGATGAGTTCTTCGATTTCGTCAATGTGCTGATCTTCGTCCTGAAGAATTTTTTCCAGCAGTTCCCTTGTGGCGAAATCCCCGACCTCTCCGGCCAGCTTGATGGCCTCGTTATAAGCTTTTATGGCTTCAAATTCCGACTGCCGGTCAAACTCCAGCATTTTCGGGACTTCGCTTCCGATATAAATCTTTTTAAGTTCGGAGACGATGGGCACTCCCTCAAGAAACAGGATTCGTCCGATCAAACTTTCCGCGTGCTTCATTTCCTGAATCGCCCTCTTCTCGATCCTCTTGTGCAGCTTCTCATAGCCCCAGCTGGCGCACATCTCCGAATGAACCATGTATTGGTTGATGGCCGTAAGTTCATCAGCCAGAAGAGAATTCAAAGTTTCGATAAGCCTGGGATCTCCTTTCATATTAGCCTCCTTTCTTCAGCTTTTTATTCTACCCCAATTTCCAAACAGAGTAAACCGTTAGATTTTCCCTTTTATTTAATTTAAAATTAAAAAGATTGCTGCGGCCCGATGATTAAAACCATACCTGAAGATTTCATCGTCGAAGAAATGGCCAGCCTGCCGCTGGCGGAAAGCGGGGAATACCGCGTTTACCGCCTGACGAAGAAAAACTGGACCACCCCAGACCTGATGCGTTTTTTAGCCAAGACTCTTTCCATTTCCCCCAAAGCTCTGGCTTACGGAGGTAAAAAAGACAAACACGGACTTACCACCCAGTACATTACCATCCGACACCAGCGTGACTTCAGCCTCCAGGAAAAAAATTTTTCCCTAGAAGCGGTCGGCTTCATGAAAAAACCGATGAGCCCGGCCCTGATCCAGGGCAACAGATTCAAAATCACCATCCGCCAGATAAAAGAGCTAGAACCGATTCTGCTTAACCTGGAGGAGGTAAAAAAACACGGCTTCCCGAACTTTTTTGACGACCAGCGCTTCCGGGGCTCAAGCCCGGAGATAGGCTTTTTTGCCGACCGGGTTATTCGCGGCCACTACAACGGAGCGCTGCAGGTGTTCCTGAAATCGCAGGTCCTCTCGGCCGGCGCTTCCGAACGAGAACGGGTGGCAAAAATCATCGAAAACTGGCGCGACTGGGAAAAATGTCTCGAACTGGCCAGGGGTCTTACAGAAAAAAGAATTTTCCGCACGCTTCTCCTCAGGCCTGACGATTTTCTGGCCGCCCTGGAAAAAATTCCCCGGGAAGAGATCGCCATGGCCTATGCCGCCTTCAGCTCTCATCTGTGGAACGAACTCCTGCGGCGACTGCTTAAAGAGTTAATCCCCGACCTCAGAGAATATCAGGCGGAGTCAGGCGTGTTCTATTTCTGGAAAAAACTGGACCCTGAAACCTTCAACTATCTTAAAGATTTAAAACTGCCGACGCCGGCAACCAGGATGAACTTCCCTGACGACCTCAGCCGCCGTCTTTACCTTCAGGTGCTTGAAGAAAACAACCTGCAGTTCTCCACCTTCCGCACCAGAGCCCTCAGCCGGGTGTTCTTCAGGTCTTTTCAGCGCAAGGTACTGCTGTTTCCTGAAAACCTGGAGATCCTGGAAATCAGGGAGGACGAACTCTATCCGGGCAAAAAAGCTCTGGTGCTGTCTTTCAGTCTGCCACGGGGGGCTTTTGCCACCATGTTAATAAAAAGGATTCTTCTGGAACGATAGTTCATTGCCGTAAATGCTGTCTGGAAATAAAAGATTAAAAATTAAACCCGGAGCGAAAGAAAAAAGAAGATGAAAAAAGCAGCCATCATTCTGGGTGGGGGACGCGGTACCAGGCTCGGTCGGGCTGTCCCGAAACAGTTTGCCCGGCTGGGCGGAAAGCCTCTTTTTGATTACTCGGTGGAAAAATTTCTCCTGCTCAAAACAGAAGTTATGGTGGCCGTTCTGGTTGAAGATTATGCTTCTTTCTATCAGCCCCACCCGGCCATTACCGCCGTTGTGCCCGGCGGCGCCACCCGGCAGCAATCTGTGCTCAACGGACTCCGCTCCTGCCCGGAGGACACCGAGGTTGTTTTAATCCACGACGCTGCCCGACCGTTTTTCCCGGTGGAAAAAGTGGCTGAGGCTCTGAAAAAACTAAACGAAAAAGAGTTTGACGGCCTGGCGCTGGCCATTCCTTCGACTGACACTTTAGCTGAAGTTGAGGGTCAGCAGGTGGTCAGTTTCCCCGACCGCCGCCGGATTTTCCGGATGCAAACGCCCCAGCTGTTTCGTTTTAAGGAGATCTGGCGGGCTTACGAAGAAATGCAGGACCGGTCTTTCACCGACGACCTGTCGCTGGCGCTGGCCGCCGGTCTTCGCTGCGGCTGGGTCGAGGGCAGCGAACTGAACTTCAAGATAACCACTGAGCTCGACTGGCAGCTGGCCGGGAATCTTCTGGCTTCAGGCCGCCTGAAACTCTGAATCGGCCGCGCTCATCTTTCCGGACCGCTCTCCAGAAGCCGGTAATCGCTGTATTCTTCCTCCACGATCCGCCTTATGTTTTTAATGAGGAAACTGCCGTGAATTTTTATCCAGGTCTTCTTTATGACCATCCTGTCCTGCCAGGTATCAAGGTCTATTCTCATGAGAAACTCTTTAAGAACGCCAGGCTTTCTGGATGGGGTCAGCTCCAGCCGTTTGAGGTCAAAAGAACTCTGGCTGATGTAAAAAAGTCCCTCCAGGAGAGAATCTTTTTTCTCCCGGGCCCGGGCTTCCAGCAGATAACATCTTTCTCCGTTGACTTCGGTCTCTCCCCTGAGAAAGAAATCATAAAGGTTCCTGTTTTTCTGGCTGAACGGAATGACCTCCTCCAGATTCATCGAATTCCGCGGGCGACCTCCGCCTTCTGAGGCCTGGCCCTTTTCTCTCTGCTCCCTCATCTTTCTCTGAGCCTCAAGTCTTTCCCGGCGGTACTCCTCGGTGATGTCTTTTCTCCGACCTTTCTCCATTTCCACCGCCTGGAGAATTTCCTCTTCCACCAGGTCGTCGTTAAATCTTATCCGCCTGGTGACCTGCCGGACCTTTTCCGGTCGCCAGTTCCAGTCGGCATCGGTCCGGGTGGAAACGACCAGTGCTTCCCATCTTCCGTCCCGGTTTGCAGCAAAAAGCCTCTCGTTCACCTTCTCCATTATTTTTTCTAAAGTAATTTCCTGCGAACCTCCAGAAAGCCCGCTCCAGAGCAAAAAAAGAAGAAAGGCGGGAAAAAACGTCCGGATGCTTTTCCGGCATAAAAACTTTCTTCCAGGCATCAAAAAAACCTCGTACCTGAAGTCTGCCAGTCTTATTCATTTATTATATCAGAGCTCTCTTTCGATTCCTGCTCGAAAGATTTTTTCCACAAGAAACAGGAGAAATCTTTATGAATTTACCGGGTGCTCCGAGACCGGACTGCCAGCAAGCCCGGCGCACATCAACAATCATCCCGGCAAACAACATAATTTCCCTTGAATTAAAAAAAGAATTAAAGTAATTTTCTGGAAGGAACTATTTTCCCGGCCGGTAAGAAAAGGAGGTCCCATGAGGCAAAAAAAAGATGCTCCCCGCAGGTTGATTTTATACACGCTGGTCTTCACCCTGACCATCACCATGATGGTCGGCACGGCCCGGGCTCAATTTCACTTTGGAGTCAAGGGCGGGCTGACCCTCGGGCGAGTAACTTCGGTTCCAGAATCTTTCCTCGAAGGATTCCCCTGGAAAACAAAAACCGGCTGGTCAGGCGGAATTTTCGGAAGCTATGAATTCATAAAGGGCGTGCATGTGCAGCCGGAAGTTCTTTTTATCCGGAAAGGCGCCAGGCTGCTCGACCCGGAATACGATTTTGAGGCGCGCTTCAACTTCGATTATCTTGAAATCCCGGTCCTTTTCAGAATAGACCTGGAACTCGAAGGGGCGGCAGCCGTCCCCTCGATCTATTTCGGACCGTTTTTCGGTTTCAACCGGAAAGCTAACATCCTGATGATTGACCCTTACAGCCGTGAAACCGAAGACCTGAAGGATGATATCGAGAAGGCTGAATACGGAATCGCTCTCGGACTGATGTTCATCCAGAAATGGGGTCCGGGCTATTTTTCAGTAGATGCCCGTTACGACATAGGTTTGACCAACCTTCTGAAGCCAGGCGTTCAATGGATGGACAGCATCAAGACGAAAACCTGGATGTTCATGATCGGCTATTCTTACTGAATCGCCAGGCTCAGGCTGCGGATTACATTCTTCTCGCCATTAAATAAACCCTCGAGCTTGACAGCGAAAAACCATTCTGCTAATTTTTCTCCAGCAAATTGAGGATTCCTGAAAGCTCGAAGAGTGAGAGACAAACTGAAACAAAAAAACCTTAATAATTTCAGTCAGGAAAGAAAGAAAAACCTGAGGGAATTTTCTACCCCCTATCATTCCCTCCCCCATCTTCTCCCCTGCATGATAATGTGATGCCCGAATGCTTGCCTTCTTAAAGAAGGCAGGTATTCGGGAGCCCCGTTAAAATTCCCAGGGTAGCATTCTGCCCTGTTTCCCCATCTTCATTCCGGAGGTGAAGGCATGTCAGAGGAAAAAACAATCCTCAGAGAATCAAAACAACAGAGAAAAGAAAAAATAAGAACGGCTGTGCTGGGGGCATCCGGCCTGGTCGGTCAGAGTTTTGTCCTGCTGCTTTCCGACCATCCTTTCTTCAAGCCAGTTTTCCTTTCCGCCTCGCCTGAGAATGCGGGAAAAACATTCGGTCAGGTCTGTCTCCTGCATCATCCTTCTCTTCCAGCCGGACCGGGCTTTCGGCTCCCTGAAGAAATCAGAAACCTGGAATTTCACCCACCCGACCCGGAACTTCTGGAAAAAGCCGGAGTTCAGGCGGTGTTCAGCTCCCTTCCGGCGGCTCTGGCTCAGACTGTGGAAAAAGAACTTCGAGCGCGCGGTTTTGCCGTCTTTTCCAACTCTTCAGCCCATCGCCACGACCCGGAAATTCCCGTGCTCATACCGGAGGTAAATCCTGAGCACCTCAGGCTGGCAGAAATCCAGAAGAAAAAGCACGGCGGTTTTATCGTCGCCGGAAGCAATTGCTGCGTGGCCGGAGCTGCTCTTGCCCTCAAACCCCTCCTGGCCGCTTCCCGCCGGCTTCCTTCTTCCATAAGAATAAACACTTACCAGTCGATTTCCGGAGCCGGGCGCAGGGGGCTTTCGGCCTTTGACCTGGCGGGAAACCTTATTCCCTATATTTCAGGCGAAGAAGAAAAGATTCAGAAGGAAATTCCTAAAATTTTTGGCCGGCTGGAAAGAGCTAAAATCCATCCGGCGCGGATGAAAATCAAAGCGGCCTGCGTGCGGGTGCCGGTGGCTTCCGGTCATCTTCTCCATCTCGAAGTTGAATGGAGAGAAAAGATTTCTTCTGCCCGGATACTCCGGAGCCTTAAAACCGGATCCGGACTGAAGAGAATCCCCCTGCCGACAGCTCCGTCCAATCCTCTGATTCTCAGAACGGAAGACGACCGACCCCAACCGGCGCTCGACCTCTCTCCCGGCGAGCCGGCCAGAGCTGCCGGCATGGCCATCACCCTCGGCCGGATCAAGCTGGACGAAAACTCCGTTTCTCTCTTTCTTCTTGTTAACAACCTGGTCCGCGGTGCCGCCGGAAACTGCCTGCTGGCAGCCGAGCTGGCTCTAATTTCCGGGTTGATCGGATAAAAACTGAAATGAAAAAGGAGGACAAAACTATGGCTAACAACAGCAGAAAATACGGAAAAATAAAAAAGGTCATCAAATTTGGAGGAAGCTGCCTGAAAGACCGGTCCTCTCTGCTTCAGGCTGTTTCCATAATCAAAAATGAAAATGAAAGGGTGGCCCTGGTGGTGTCAGCTCTGAGCGGGGTCACCGACCTGCTGCTCGACGCTTACCACCTGGCCCTCGGTCAGGAAAAAAACTTCAGAGGAATAATCAACTCTATTGAGAAACGTCATCTGCTGCTCGCTTCCGAAGTCCTGTCGCTCAAAAACTACGCTCTGCTGGCTGAAAAATACCGGGAGCTATTCTTCAGGTTGAACCGATTGGTCAGGGGAATCGCCCTTTCGGGTGAAGCTTCAACCTCGCTGAAAGCTACCGTCCTGAGCTACGGCGAAAGGCTGTCGGCGCATCTTCTGGCGGCAACTCTGAAGGAAGCCGGCCTCGAAACTCGCGTTTATGAATCCGAAAAGGCCGGGCTGGTGGCCACTAAGGTTTCTGAAGAGGCAGAAGCGGACCTCGAAGCTTTCGACCGTGTTTTCAGGTCAGCGGCCGGGGAAGTAGAAGCGGGTAACTTCATCCCGGTTTTTACCGGATTTTACGGCCTGACGCCGGAAGGCCGAACCGCGCTTTTCGGCCGGAACGGTTCCGATTACACGGCCGCCTGCGTGGCCAGAGGATTCCGCGCTTCCAGACTTGTTCTTTACAAAGACGTTCCGGGCTTTCTGACAGCGGACCCGGAAAAAGTTCCCGAAGCTCGACCGATTCCGTCTCTCAGCCGGCTGGAAGCAGCCGAGCTTTCTTACTTTGGAGCTAAAATTCTCCATCCGAGAATCTGGGAACCGCTCGAGCCGCTTAACTGTTCGGTAGAAATCAGATCTTTTAAATCTCCCGAAGCTCCAGGGACGATAATAAAGGCTAAAGCGGAAAAAAGCGCGAACATCATCAAAAGTCTCTCCGCCAGCGAAAACCTGGCGGTGCTCCGGGTGGAAGGCCCGGGCGTCGGGAGCAAACCAGGAATCATCGGCCTTCTCGGGACAACTCTCGCCCGGAATGAAGTTAACATCCTGACAGTTTTGACCTCGCAGACCTGCATCAACCTCATTCTATCGGCCTCTGAAGGAGAGCGGGCACTCAGGCTGGTGGAGAAAATCCAGGAACCGGCGATAAGGAAGGTCCTTCTGGAAAAGGACCTGGCGCTGGTGGCCGCAGTCGGTCACGGTATACGGGAGACAGACGGCCTGGCCGGGAAAATTTTCTCCACCTTAGCTTCAGCCAGGATTAACGTGGAATTTTTCTCGACCGGCGCTTCTGAGACTGCCATTTATCTTCTGCTTAAAAAGAACGACACGGGTCGCGCCGTCCGGTTGCTGCATCAGGCTTTCTTCGGAGAAAAAACTGAGGTTCGCAAACGCTCGCTTCCGCCCCGGTCGGCGGTCGAGCTGCCTCACAGCCCGGTCATTGACACCCGCTGATTTTTTAAGTAGAAATATAGCTGTTCTGTCAGGGGTGCCTTCGGCATCGTTTGACGAAGGCTGAGAGCAGACCCTTTGAACCTGAACTGGGTAATGCCAGCGTAGGGAGACAGAATTCCCGGGGGATCAAAGCTCAGCCTCTTCTGACAGAGCGAATCTTTTTGTCAGGAGGTATGAGGAAAATGTTTTCAGCGGAAACCGTCATCCGGGACCTGGAAAAAATTCGCCGCCAGGTGCCGCTCGTCCACAACATCACGAATTTCGTGGTGATGAACCTTACGGCGAACGCCCTGCTGTCGATAGGAGCCTCGCCCGTCATGGCTCACGCGGTGGAAGAGGTTGAAGAGATGGTCGGGCTGGCTTCGGCTGTGGTGATCAACATCGGAACACTCAGCCGCCACTGGGTGGAAGCGATGGAAAAAGCGATCACGGCGGCTGAAAAGAAAAACACACCGGTGATCCTCGACCCGGTGGGAGCCGGCGCCACGTCTTACCGCACGGCCACCGCCCGCCGGCTGCTGGAGACCGGCCGGGTGGCCATCATCCGCGGCAACGGCTCGGAAATCAGAGCGCTTCTCGACGCCGGAGCCAGGACAAAGGGTGTCGACAGCCTGGAAGGACCGGAAGCAGCGGTGGAGACAGCCCGGCTTCTTTCCGAAAAGTACGGCTGCGCGGTCAGCATCAGCGGACCGGTGGACATTATCGTTCGGGGTGAAGAAACTGTGCGCATCGGCAATGGTCATCCGCTCATGCCCCGGGTGACGGGCATCGGCTGCACCGCATCAGCTCTGACCGGCGCCTTCGCCGCTGTCGACAGCAATTATTTAGAAGCCGCGGCCGCGGCCATGAGCGTGATGGGTATTTGCGGAGAACTGGCCGCAGAACAGGCTCGCGGTCCGGCCAGCTTTGAGCTCCAATTCCTCGACTGGCTGCACAACATCGGAGAGAAGGAAATTCTCGAGCGGATTAAATTTTATGATGAATTAGATTCTGCACGATAGAAAGCAGGAGGCTGACCATGGCCGCTTCGAGCAGGTTTGACTTCAGCCTTTATCTTGTTACCGACCGACGCCTGGCCGGAGAACTCTCTCTGACAGAACTTGTCTCGAAAGCCGTGGCCGGTGGCGTCACGGTGGTGCAGCTCCGGGAAAAAGACTGTTCAACCCGTGAGTTTCTGGAAATGGCCCTGGCGGTCAAAAAAATCCTGCCTGCGGGCATACCGCTTATAATCAACGACCGTCTGGACATCGCTTTAGCCGCCGGGGCGGACGGAATCCACCTTGGACAGAGCGACCTGCCGGCAGAGATCGCCAGAAAATATCTCGGACCGGATGCCATCATCGGGCTTTCAGTGGAAAACTTCGACCAGCTCCGGGAAGCCATCAACCTGCCTGTTGATTATTTAGCCATCAGCCCGGTTTTCCCGACGCCGACGAAGACTGACACCGGACCGGCCTGGGGCATCGAAGGGCTCAGGCGAGCGAGAAGTTTCACCGAAAAACCGCTGGTGGCTATCGGTGGAATAAATGAAACCAACGTGGTGGAAGTGCTCAAAGCCGGAGCAAATGGAGTGGCTGTGGTTTCAGCCATCTGCGCCGCCACCGACCCGGAAGAAGCCGCTCGCCGGCTCAGGCGGCTGATCGAAAGCGTCAGGAAGAAACCGGCGGTCAGCGCTGAAGAAAAATAAAAAAAACAGCACAAAGGAGAAAAATATGCCCGGGAAAAAATTAACCATAAACGACCTGGGTGAATTCGGCTTCATCGCCCGCTTTTCCCGGTCTTTCACCGGGAATCTTCCCGCCGGCGTTCTCGGCATCGGGGACGACTGCGCCGTGCTTCCCTGGAAAGGCGACCTGAGACTTCTGGTGACCACCGACCTGCTGGTCGACGGCGTTCACTTTTTGAGCGAAAAAATCTCGCCGCAGGACCTGGGGTACAAGGCTCTGGCCGTCAACCTGAGCGACATCGCCGCCATGGGCGGCCGTCCGCGCTGGGCTTTCCTTTCGATCGCTATTCCGCCGGGTACCCGCATCGACTGGCTTGATGACTTCTTCCGCGGATGGCGGCAGCTTGAGAAAAAAACAGGAGCCCGACTTCTTGGAGGAGACACCACCAGGTCAAAAGCCGGTTTTGTGGTCAACGTGGCCGTGCTGGGAGAAGTAAGGGCGAAAAACCTTAAATTGCGCTCCGCCGCCAGACCCGGCGATGTGGTGGCGGTAACCGGAACCCTGGGCGATGCAGAGGGCGGACTCAGGCTTATTCTCAGGGGGTCAGAAAATGGTCGGTCGGGTCCAGATGAAAAATTTCTTCTGCGTCGCCATTACCGTCCTCGTCCCCATCTGGAAGAAGGACAATTTCTTGCCGGCCAGCCTGGAGTGCGGGCGATGATGGACGTCTCCGACGGGATAGATTCTGACCTGCGGAGAATCATCGAGCGCTCAGGATGCGGAATCGAAGTTTATTTAGAGAAACTTCCTGTCTCCCCGGCGCTTGAAAAATGCTGCGCTAAATACGGCTGGAATTTAGAGGAGGTGGCCGCCGCCGGCGGAGAAGATTACTGTCTTCTCCTGGCGGTTGCTCCGGAAAAACTTCCGGAGCTGGCCGAAAAATTCTACCGTCGCTTCAAACGTCCGCTGGCAGCCATCGGCAGAGTGACGGACAGGAAACACCAGCTCGTCTATCTGCGCCACCAGCAGCCGGTGACCCTGGGGAAAACCGGCTTCGACCATTTTAAGCAGTCGCCTGAATGAAATGTTCTCAAAATCAATATCAAGTAAAAGCTTTTAAAAAAAATATTAATGTACATTCTATACCGTTCGCACAAAAAGTATCCTCTATGACCGATTAATTGCCATCAAGTCAGGCAGTAAAAAATTTTATTTCCAGAAAACCGGCAGCCGGCCGGCGGTTTATCCTGTTTTTATTCCAGAGACTGATTCCCAGTGGAATTCAGCTCTACTGTTATCACCTTTTTTACGGAGGCGGGCAGAGAAGAAATTCCCTTCATTTCCTTCCAGGCAGAAGTACCGGGCTCACCGCAGCGAACGGTGTAGCTTCCGGGCCGGAAAACAGCGGGCCTGAATTCCTTTCCTTTGATTCTCAGGGTGTAAACCACCTCGCCGGATTTTTCTTCCACCACCTGAACCACCGGGTCAACGATTCCCTTAAACTGGATAACAGGAAGATAACCGGCCGGTTTGCGGCCATCGCTTTCCAGCTGACTGAAGGAAACCGGCCAGCCTGAACAGCTTCTGAACTCAGCCGACGGTGTATCCTCCGGGCGCAGCAGGCAGTCGAGAATAATTCGCCTTTCCTTCTTATCAAAAATAATCAGTCCACAGCCGGAAACTCCAGCTCCGGGAGTTCTAACTTCATCCACCAGAGGATTGGTGATGGCTTTCAGCCTGAATCTGTTGCCGAAAGCGTCTTCAAAACTCCTATCTGTAAGCGGGGTTTTCTTTAGAGCTTCTCTCCCCTTGGTTTCAGGCATCCAGCGGACGGCAGCCGGGGCCAGCAGCGGTGGCGGAGCAAAAGCCCACACCGCGTCGTCAACCGCTTCCAGTCCGTATTTCACCGCAGCCGGAGGTCCTCCACCACCAGAGATGTGCAGGGCAAAGGCTTTTCTCAGGATCGAAATAACCTCGTCCCTCGCCGGTTTCGGCCAGCCCCCGCAGGAAAAATCGGCCACCGGCCGGTCGTCAGGAGGATATTCTCCCGGTTGAAGAGGAACCTGACGGAAAAGCTGCTGTTCTCCCGGCAACCCGCCAGGAAGAGTCAGAAGAGAAACCCAGAGGGATTGGGAAAGAAAGACCTTCATCCAGACCCCGCCGCTCCAGTCCTCCGCCCACTTTTTTAGAAAATCTATCTGCCCGGGCCCGAGCAGTCTGGCTTCTTTTATCAACCCCTTCCTTTTAAGGTCAAATTCCTCGTTCCACAGCCAGCCGCCGGCTATCCTAGCTTCAGGCAGAAAGCGGGCGGGAGCCGACTTAAACATTCGGTCACAGACGACAGCCAGGCTGAGACCGCCATACCTTACTTCACGCCAGAAAGGCTCGCCGGAATAATCCGGCGAAATCCGTTTTTCTGGCTCCGGAAGATGGGAAAGCTGCGTTTCGAGTACCAGCCGGATAAACTCCGGCGGCATCAAAAACCCGCCGCTGTCCTGAAGGAGAGCCGGGTCGGTGAAAGTTCCGTGCTCAGCCTGACGGCCGCCCTCTCCCCAGAGTTTTATCTGAAAGTAATCACGGGCATCGGGCAGAAGGATCGCCGGCCGATCCCTCATAAGGTCAGAAAAAGCCCAGCCAAAAAGAAGCCACTGCCGCAGATATTCCTGGCGGACCTCTTCCAGCGCAAACTCTTTCTGCCAGAAAGAGGCCGGACGGCCGAAAACCTGGTTGCCGGCAAAAAACAGCAGGTCCGGGTTCTGCTTTTTCAGTACGGAGAGAAGCGCGCTGTGAGGATAACCTTCCTCCCGGTTATGGCTTAAAACTGCCATCAACAGACGATCGCCGGCGGTCGGTTCTTTTCTTATTATTCCTGTTGGAATTTGCGTATTAAGGTTTTCCAGACCCGGGGCTTCCACCCTTACCCGGAATTCGCGGTCGACGGAAGAATCCCAGTCATGAATTCTGAAGACTGCCAGCCAGGAATCGGAAGACACCGGGCTGCGGGCCACTTCCTCTCGGCGGTTGTGGCTTAAGATTTCCAGCACCGCTTGCGCTTCTCCCTGAAGGCATCCAGGAATAAGCTGGGCGCTGAGGTTGAGAGTCCCGTGGCTGATAGTATACATGGTAAAAGCTACCGGACCAAAAGCCCTTTCGGGATGCCTCTGAAGAAGATTTCCGCTGATCCCCAGACCGCTCCAGCTGCTCACGGCTGAACCGGGCGCCGCTTGAACCTCCGGAAGACTGGAAATGAGCGCCAGCCCGCCGGTCAGTTCTTCTGCCGTGAGATTGTCCTCTTCCAGGTCATCCAGCACTTCGCCCGATTCCGGCTCAACCACAGAAATCCTGAGATAAGCCTGACTGCCCGCAGCTCCGGCGGTGAGCCTCAATTCAACACCCCGGTTGAGAGCCCGTCTGAGTCTCTCCAGTTTTTCTTCCGTGCTTACACTTTCCAGCTCGCCGATGAAAAGAAGACCCTCGGTGGTAAGGCCGACTTCCAGCCCCTGAGGATTCAACGCAGCCTGGCGAAAATCTCCTGAAGGGCTTTTTACGCCCGCGCGAAACCCTACATAATTTCTGGCGCGGGGTCGTTCAGGCAATTGAGGAACGGCTACCCTGACGGAAATTTCCAGAAGCCCCGACTTTTGCTCAACTTCTCCCGTAAGAAGATATAGATAACGACCGGCAGACGGGCTCAGACATTCCACTGCTCCCTGATTCACTCGCCAGTCTTCAAGACGCTGAGCGTAAAAATCAGGACCCACCCACTGACGGGTAATCCCTTCCGGAAATCTTATTTCGTATGGCCTGGCCTGAGCGGCCGGACTTTTCACCCGGAGAGACAGAAGCGCTCCGGTTATAAAGGCTAAAATTAACGCCCGGGCCAGAAATCCGGCGAAAACCTTTCCATGTCCTTTTTGCCAGCTTTCCCTCATTTTGAAATCCTGCTTTGATTTTAATGCTCTATCCCCGGGCCGGGGTCTGCTGAGTGCGCTTTCCATTCTTTCTTTTGAGGAACTGACTATCGACCCCATCATAACAGTCTTCCGCACGGCCGTTCAATCGCCCGACGCCGACCTCTTCACCTGCCGGCAGCCATCCGGAAAGAGCAGGTCCACACTTCAGAATTCGTCTCGCTCTTATCGAGTCTACCTCTCAGCTCACGCCGGCCAGGGCGATGAGCGCCCGCATCAGTTTGAACCCGTCAAGATAATCCTGAGCGGTAAAGGTGAGTGTCCTGGGCGATGTCCTTCTTACTCCCGAAATCAGGACTCCAGGCTCGGTCTGCTGACTGTTGTGGAAATTCAGTTCGAATTCAAAAGGCGGCTTAAGTGTATAGGGTTTCATCTCCTTCAAAGAAGCAAGAGCCTTTCTGGCGCCTTCCCGGAGGTCAGCCAGCACCCGGTCGCGCGGATAGTTCCTGGCAGCCAGCCGGTTTACCGCTTCCTTCACCGGCACGGTCACCAGAGATTTACCGAGAAGCTCCTGAGCCTGACGACAGGTTTCGGTGTCTCCGGTCAGCATGATAACCGGCACGTTGAAATAACCGGCGATAGCCGCGTTGATGCCCAGCTCCGGCATTTCTATCCCGTTTATTTTTATCGAATAGATGGCTGCTCCGGAAATCGTATGGTCAAGAATGGCCGGAGCCGATCCTGCCCGGGCATGATACCCGACAAACACAACCGCGGCAAAGCTTGAATCTATGCCCTCCATCATCGACAGCGGCTTCGGCGAGCCCGAGATCAAAACTGCCCTGGGGTCAAGGTCGCTGGCGATTATGTTTCTCATGCTGCCGTGAGAATCGTTGACCACCACTTCGGTGGCTCCGGCTTCAAACAGACCCTGGACCACAGCGTTAGTGTCCTGAGCCATCCACTTCCTGGCTATCTGGTATTCGGGTGATTCTGAGGAACATTGATTTCCGTGGACCACACCCCAGATTCCCTCCATGTCGACCGAAACGAACACTTTAAGCGGGGGCCTCTGGGCGGCAGCCGTCCTGCTCTGAGCCTGGGAATCCGGCGCGATTAACAGAATGGTGACAGCCAGCGCCAGCGCGGCCATAATCGAACAGAAACTATTTCTCAAACGCATCTTTTCCCTCCTCTCTTTCTATTTCTTTCTCATTCTCTTTCACTTTCTTATTATCCACATTCCCCGTCTGAAAACAAAATAACTTTTCTCTGACCTGAGAGGAGCCTGATGTCTCCTCCATCCTATCTCGTTGGCAGCAACTTTCACTTTAACTTTATGCCGGACAACAGCTTCTGTTATAATCTCTTTGAAAAGAATTGATGGAGATGAGCAGCCTGGCAATCATTCTGGCGCTGGTGTTTTCCCCCTTAGCTGCACTCTCCGCCTATTTCATAACCTATGCCGAATACAGAAAGCACTTTCCTGAAGACCTGAAAAGAGCCAGGAAATTGTCCCTGCAATTTGCCCTGACCACCATGGCTTTTTTTATGGTGATGATCATCCTGGCTTTTCTGGTGATAGATAAATTGCTGCCAAAATGAACATTTCAAACCAGCCGTACCTTTCCATCGTCATACCCGCTTTTAACGAGGAAAAAAGAATAGGCTTTACCCTTTTTTTGATAAAAGATTATCTGGAATCAAGAAAGATCGAGGCGGAGGTCATCCTGGTGGATGACGGAAGCCAGGACCGAACGGCCGAGGTGGCCCGAGAGGTGATGGCAGACTATCCCCGCTTCCGGCTGATCCAGCTTCCGGTGAACCGGGGCAAGGGGGCAGCCGTCAGGACCGGCATGTTAGAAGCCAGCGGCGAGCTCATTCTGTTCACCGATGCTGACCTCTCCACCCCGATCGAAGAAATGGAGAAACTTCTCCCCCTCGCCCGTGAAGGATACCAGGTGGTGATCGGCTCCAGAGCTCTTCCCGGTTCAGAGATAAAAAAGCGCCAGGGCTGGCTCAGAGAGAGGATGGGTAAATTTTTTAACCTTCTGGTCCGGCTTCTCGTGCTCAGAGGATTCCGTGATACGCAATGCGGCTTCAAACTTTTCCAGCGCGAGGCTGCCAGGAATGTGTTTTCCCGTCTGCAGACGGACGGATTTGCCTTCGACGTGGAAGCGCTGGTTCTGGCGCTGAGCGCCGGCTACCGCGTGGCCGAAGTGCCGGTGGTCTGGATTAACCACCCGGAATCTCGAGTGCGACTTTTCCGTAGTTCGCTAAAAATGTTTTGTGAACTTCTAAAAATCAGGCAGCGGAAAAAATCCGAACTATAGTTGAATTCTCAGCCCATCCGCTTTTATCTTCCGCTCTCATTGAGGCCAGGAATTTCGCTCATTCGCCTTTTTTCAGTTAATTTTTTTGTTTTTGCCTGGCCGCTGATTATCTTAAAGTTTTTCTTCCGCCGGGTTTGACAAATTTTTTTGCTTGCGGCCTGGCCTTTTTCCCTCTTCCCTCCTCCATAATCTTTTCCAGCAGGCGGCAGGCATCCTCCACATAGGCCGCGCAGTACTTTTCAAAAAGCTTTTTCTCTCTCGCCAGTTCCCTCCCCTGCGGTGTCTTCAGGCTGCAACCAAGAAGGTCAGAGCAGTTAATCGAACCGTGCCTTTCGGCAAACCGGCGGCAGAATTCCTGAGCCAGTTCATAGGTCAATTCCTTTGAAGCCACATCGTCAGCCCGGCTGCGGCCAAAATGCAGGCTGATTACCAGCAGGGCTCCGCTGACCGCTCCGCAGATCATCCCCATATGCGCAAGTCCGCCGCCGAGCACCTGGGAAAGCTTCAGGGCTTTTTCCCGCTCGAGACCGGCCTCGACGGCAAACGGCGTGAAAACTGCCTGCGAGCAGCTGAAACCTTCTTTAAATAGCGATTTTGCCTGTTCAGCTTTTTTCGTCATTTTCACCTCTTAAAATATTTCAATTTTCCCTCTGGTTGAAGTTCAGACATCGCTGGCGATAATTTTACCAGTTTGCAGCCAGCTTTTTCCACCCGGAAAACAGGCGGAAAAGGTTTGAGTTGAGTGCCTCAAGCGCTTATCCCGGCCAGCGCAGAAAAATCCATTCGCCTTTCAACCCGAAGCTAACGATTCTTCCGGGCGCTTCCTTCCGCCATTAATTTTCCCGGAATTTCAGGAGGAACTGAGGGGCCCAAGCTTGACAGTTCACCCATGGCCGGATAAGTTATATGAAGACGATTCTGGAAAGGAAACAAAGGTCATATCCGAAATGAAACTTTTCAATCAGCCCGAAAAGAAAAGAACCTGGAGCGGTCTGGCTTCAGTAATTCTTCTGCTCTTCCTCTTTTCCGCCACCACCTGCGAACCCTCCGGTCCCCGGCCGGAGAACTGGGCGCAGCCGCTTAAAATCAGCGGCGTGCCCAACCTGTATAAAGTTTCAGAGCTTCTTTACCGCAGCGCTCAACCTTCAGCCGTCGGTTTCAAAGAGCTGGAAAAACTCGGCATTAAAACCATAATCAACCTGCGCCGCGAACATTCGGACCGGAAAAATCTTCTGAGCACCGCTCTTAAATACTACGAAATTCCTTCGAGAGCTACCGAGGTTAAAGAGGATGACCTGCTGGAGTTCCTTAAAATCGTCACCAACCCGGAGGAAGGACCTTACCTCATCCACTGCCGCCGTGGAGCTGACCGTACGGGCCTGTTCGTTGCCGTTTACCGCATCGTGGTCCAGGGCTGGTCGAAAGCTGAAGCCATCCGCGAAATGGAGGCCGGCGGCTTCGGTTTCAACAATACCTACACCAACATTGTCAAATACCTACATACCTTTGATCCTGAAAAATTCCGGCGTGCACTGAATTTGAATGAAAACAGGAAGGTAAGCCAGAAGTCCACACTTACTAACTTAACAAGCAGCCGGACCTTTCAGGAAAATTTTATATAATTAACTCCCTGTCGTCTCCTGAGGCTTAAATACAGAAGCCTGCCAGTTACTCCCAGTCGAGCAGGCGCTTTTCACCCTGGAGCTTTCTGATGGAAGTCACATCCTGGCTGACTTCAAGACAGCCACGGTAGCGGCCATCACGGTCGCGAACAGCAAAATATCGGATATGGATAAACCGGCCACCCATCTCAATCCAGAATTCAGCCACATCCCTTTCGCCTTTTTTGAAGGCCTCCAGGATACGATTGACCAAATGAACACTCTTGGGCGGATGGCAGTTCTGGACCTGGCGACCGATAACTCCGGGGCTTCTGGGGAAAATCCGGTCCGGGGTATCGGAATAATAAATCACCCTGTCATTTTCGTCGACAAAACTGATATCCACAGGAAGATGGGTCAGAATCAGGTCAATCTGCTCCGGCGTCAGCCGGCCGGTTTTCAGATCAAGCTGCACCCGAACCTGAGAACCGGAGTGGTGGTCGCCGGAAATGACTTCGGCTGGTTTTTCCTGCTCTACCTCTCCCTTTTGAGCCAGCTTTTCCTCATAAACTTTACGGGTGGCAGCCGCCGGCCTGGCGGAAGATTCTATCTCCGGCTTCCATTCTGAACCCGGTCGAACCCAGGCATACCCGATTTCTTCCTCACCGTGCTTAACCCGCACCCAATCAGCATCGCTTAACAACTCCAGAGCCATCGGAAAAAGGATTTTTTCTTCTTTATAGATCATATCCTGAATCATCCGCAAAAGATTCTCCACCCGGATGGCCAGTTCCGCCACTTCTCTCCAGCTGGTCGGCCTTCGACCTGCTGCTTCCCTTATTTCCTTAATTTCCTTCCTGATATCATCATGAATCGCCCACATCACCCTGGTTGGGCCGGTAACCCCTTTTTCCTCCAGCAGCGGAAACACCTGATTTTCTTTTTTCAGGTAATGTTTTTCTATATCAGCCAGATTGCCAAGCAGGGTTTCCAGCTCTTCCCAATTGCTCTCAATTTCGGCTTCAGCCGGTTCACGCGGTATTCTCTCCAGCAGTAATCTGATCTCAGCCAGAATTTTTTCGGCTGCCCGGTTTTCCGCCATCATGGTGTGAACCGGATGTCCCGGCGGGCAGGCAGGAACCGGTTGTTCTTCCAGCGATTCCTCAAAAATTTTCAGGTGAAGATCACACAGTCTTTTTACTTCTTCCTCAGGCAATCCTTCAGCGATGAGCTCCTGCTCCAGGCTGGCGATCTCACCAGCCCCAACCTCACCCACCAGAGCGGCAAAACGTTGTTTCAATTTATCGACCTCGACTCCGCGGTGAAGCTCTCTGATAATTTCCTTCAACCTTTCCCTTTTTTCGCTCCTGTCCTGCTCGCGGTCAGGCTTAACCTCAGGACCTTCAGCCCTACCTGCCTTTTGGCTTCTGGATTCTATTTCTTTTTTTATCCTCTCAATAAGTTCTTCCACCCGAAACCCTCCCTCAGCGGCCACCTGCTTGAGCGTGGCCACTCTGGCTATCGTCCGCCGCAGGATCGGATTTTTCAGATTTTTATAGGACGGACTCAGACCAACCAGAAAATCAAGCAAAAAAGGATATTCCTTGAGCAGGTGGTAAAGGCTGGTTTTTTCGTTTAATTCCATCTGTCCCTCCTTTTCCAGGATAGCATCCTGTCCAAAATTGCATTTCTCAAGATTCCTTAAATCCTACTAATATAGTAGGATTTATTATGCCTGAAAATTTACCAAAAAGCAAGCCGATTTTCCACTGCTTTACCTTTTTTTACGGGAATTAGATCTTCAAACTTTTTTAAGATATACCGGAAAGCTCTTCCATTCTTACCCTGCCGGTCAGCTTTACCTTCGGACCTTCTCAGCACCAGCTCGACGGCCGGCGGTTTACCGGGTTTCTTCTATAAAGTCTCCTGAAACCTGATACCGGATGTTAACCCCGAAAGAAAAATCCATTTGACACCGGTATCTGATTGCAGATAAACATAAACTGATCAAGAAATAAAAAGATAAACGAAGGAGAAAACAGATGAAAAGCCGTCCCTTGATTCTGTTACTGGCGATTGCCCTGCCCGTAATCTCATTATTTTCAGCGGCCCGGCTTAAATCTGCGGTCCTTTCTTCCGACACCATCGGTCAGGAGAAGATAAAGGTTGAATATCTAACCTCTCCCGAGCGGAGTAACGCTCCGTTCTCTGAAGCAGTAAGGGTGGGGAACTTGCTCTACCTTTCCGGACAGCTCGGTCGTGACCCGCGCACCGGCAAACTGGTCGAGGGTGGAATCGAAGCCGAAACCAGACAATGTCTGGAAAATATCAAAAACACCCTGGAAAAGTATGGCTCCTCTTTAGAGCGGGTGGTCAAGGTAACCGTGATGCTGGCGGACATCAGTGAATGGTCGAAAATGAATTCGGTTTATATCAGCTATTTTCCGAAAAACAAACCCGCCCGCAGCGCCTTTGGTGTGAGTGGCCTGGCCGGCGGCGCCAGGGTGGAAATTGAGGTGATAGCGGTTTTAGATTGAATCTATTCTCAGAAGAAGAGATAGGCACTTTCTTCATCCGAACATTATTTCCAGCAATCAACAGAAACAAAAAGAAAAAAAGAAGAAAAAAAAGCCAGATAATTCACTCTGCCTTCCAGACTCAGCGTCCTTTTCAGGCTTAAGCTTATTATCTGGCTCTTTTCAGTCTACGCTACTAAAATTTCTCTTTTCAGATTATTAATAGCGACGACCGCCATTCGAACTGCGACCGCGCCGACCGCCAAAGTCTGAACGCGGCCTGTCGGTCCGGGGCCGGGCTTCGTTGACCGTAGCCGTTCGCCCCTTCAGGTTTTTACCGTTCAGAGCCTCGATGGCCGCCTTAGCTTCAGCATTATCGGGCATTTCGACAAAACCGAAGCCTCGCGATTCTCCTGTGTAACGATCCTTGATGATGGATGCGCTGTTGACCGTTCCGAAAGCTTCAAAGGTTTCTCTTAATTCGCTTTCAGTGAGGTCCCTGGAAAGGTTTCCTACGTAGATGTTCATAACATCTCTCCTTTAATTAAATTTCCGTTATAAAGGAGAGAGTTATGACCGATGAAGGGCCCGTGCCCTCTACCTTTATAATCGAGCAAAGTTATTATAGCACATAATTCAGGATAAATCCTGTTTTATTAAAAAAATTTTAAAAAAATTATGACGGCAGAAAGCCGGAGAAAAATGCGAAAAAATTTTTCATGCGGATTTCACCTGTAAAATGACACCGATTGAGCAGACAGGCTGATAAAGCAGCCAGGGACTCATCAGGTCCGCCAGAAAAATCCGTGCTTAAAATTTCTGGATTTGAAAATCATTTCCTGAAGAGCTAATCTATTTCCATGAAAGGAATTTTAAGCGCATCGAGAAATTTTTCTGCATTATGGGTAGCCTATATGGAGGCCAGATAACATGAAGGGCATCCTGAGAAATTTAAAATCTGCCGCCTGGTTGTTTCTTCTTCTGGCCCCTTTCTTTCTGTTTACAGAAATAGCCGCTGCCGGCAGGCCTGTCTCCCGCGAAGTTTCTTCCGTCGGTGAAGCACCATCCCGGATCCGACCGATACGCGACGACGTGGGCTTCTGCTGGAACGCTGACAGTATGAAGATTCTGGTCGACTATTTAGCGTCTCAGGAAAAAGAAAAGTTTCAAGCCACGGGATTGGTGGCGGCCATCTCTCCGCACGACGATTACCTCTACGCCGGAAGGCTCTACTATCCTCTCTTCAACCTGATCAGAACAAAAGAGGCCATAATCTTCGGAGTGACCCACGGGACGGTTCGTAACGAGATCAAGGGGCTCGACAGCATCCTTATCCTGGACGATTACCAGCTCTGGCCCGGGGTGCTCGGACCGGTGGAAGTTTCTCCTCTCAGAAGCTATCTCAGGGAACACCTGAAGCCTGAATATTATCTGGTTAACAACCGGGCGCATGAACTCGAGCATTCGATCGAAGCGCTGATTCCCTTTCTTCAGTACTTCAACCCCGGGGTAAAAATTACTCCGATCATGGTCGCTCCGATGCCTCTGGAAAAAATGAAAGAGATTTCGGCCGAACTCGGCCGGGTGCTGGTGGCCTACATGAAAGAGAAAAACCTGAAACCCGGAAGCGACCTTTTCTTTCTGATTTCTGCCGACGCCAACCACTACGGAAAAGATTTTAACAACTTAGCTTTCGGGGAAGGTCAGGAAGCCTGGGAGAAAGCCCTCGACTTCGACCGCGGATTGATTTCCAGCTACCTTACCGGGGAGATTACCGAAAATAAGATAGCCGGTCTGACCTCGGAACTGTGGGGAAAAACTTACCTCGACTACAAAAACTCCTACTGGTGCGGCAAATATTCCATCCCCTTCGGGCTGCTGACCGTGGAAAGAGTCATAAAAAACCTGGCCGGAAAAAGCATCCGGGGAGAGCTGATAAGGTTCTCTGACACCTACAGCGAAGGCGTCCTGCCGCTGAAAAAAATCGGACTGGGCACTACCGCTCCTTTTTCTCTCCGTCACTGGGTCAGTTTCTGCTCGATCGGCTATTACCTCGACTGAAGCCGGCACCTTTTCAGGCTTTGCCCAGGACCATGGCCAGAAGCGCCATCCTCACGTAGAGTCCGTATTCCATCTGACGGAAATAAGCGGCCCGCGGATCCTTATCTACTTCCATATCGATTTCGTTGACCCGCGGCAGCGGATGCATGACGATCATTTTCTGTTTGGCTTTTTCCAGAGTTTTAGGAGTTATAACGTAGGCATCCTTGACCTTTTCGTACTCTTCCAGATTATCAAACCTTTCCCGCTGAACGCGGGTGACGTACAGCACATCGGTTTCCGGCAGAACTTCATCCAGGACAACGTATTCCTTCTGAGGGATGCCCTTTTCCGCCACCTCTTCCATTACATCTCTGGGCATGCGTAAAATTTCTGGCGAAACATAATTCAATTTTATGTTTTCAAACCTGGTTAGCAGCCGGGCCAGTGAGTGAACGGTTCTTCCGTATTTAAGGTCTCCGAGCATGGTCACGGTGAGATTGTCCAGCCGGCCGAGCTCTTCTTTGATGGTGAAAACGTCCAGCAAAGCCTGTGTTGGATGTTCGCCGACTCCATCGCCCGCATTGATCACCGGCTTTCCGGCAAACTGCGCGGCCAGAGCAGCTGCTCCCACCTCTGGATGTCTGAGCACGATCACATCGGCATAGGCGGCCAGTGTTCTTACCGTATCAGGCGGGCTTTCTCCCTTGGCCACCGAAGAGTAACGAACCTCGCTGATGGGAATGACCGCTCCGCCAAGTCGTTGCATGGCCGCCATGAACGAAGCAAAAGTTCTGGTAGATGGCTCATAAAAAAGATTGGCCAGAATCTTGCCTTTCAGCAGGTCAAAGGTTCCTATTCGCTCGACCATAACTCGCATTTCGTGGGCAACGCTGAAGATGTACTCTAAGTCAGGGCGGGTGAATTGTTTGACTGAAAGGATATTTTTTCCGTACCAGGGAGCAGTTTGCTGATCCCCGAACGGCAGGTAGGGACTTTTTGGTTTTGTAGGCATTATGACTCCTCAAATTCAGTTTCCCGGTTTTTTTAATATTATTATCCGGCTGTCAGAGTGTCAACTGAAAGAGTAAAGGTTTTTAATTTCATAAATATTTCTGCCAGTCCTCTTTCCTGAATTCTCGCACTCCGGCTTTCAGCCCCAGAATCACCGCCGCCGCTGCTCGCTCATTTTCTCGCATCCGGCTGTAGCGAATCACCCGGAGACAGGCTTCCTGAACAGCCGGAATCCCGAACATCGCCTCTTCATCCTTTGCCGAAAGCTGCTTCTCCGGGGATAGCCTTCCTTCCTGGAGTTCCCGCCAGAGTTCAGCAAATTCCCCGGTTTCTTTTCTGGCCACCTTCCTTTTCTTTATCGCCTCATCCCTATAAAGCTGAGCCTTAAGCACTGAAGCCTGCTTTTCAATTCCAGCCTCCTCAGGAGCACTTTCTCCAGGTTTTCTCTCTTCTGTGCTGGCAGTTTCTTTCAGCCAGTCCCGGCTCCGAAACCTGACCGCCGCCAGCGGTCCCTTAAAGCCGTAGGTGGTTACCAGGATATCAGATTCCAGAGACCTCTGGATGATTTTCCCGTTTTCCTTTTCGTCCCGGCCGATGACGATCAGAGCTTCCTCAACGAAGAACAACCGGCCGCATTTAATAATCTCGATATCTTCGGGAATAAGCCTTCCCCGCCACTGCCTCAGCTGGCGGGCGCGAGCGGAAAATCCCGGGTCAGTCAGCAAACAGCCGCCGGCCGGAGTGGGATATTCTCTCAAACCATATTTCTCCGCCAGTTCCATCTGTCTCTTTCTCGACCGCCCGCTAATGTCCAGGAGTTTTTCCCGGTCGATCAGTCCCTGCTTTTCCGGTTCGGTCTCGGGAAGCAATCTGGCAGAGAGCGGTCGGAGAAGTTTCCCCCTGATTCCGGAAAGCTTTTCCACCAGCCCGAGCGCCTGCCGGTTCTGTGATTTCGGTCTCTCTCCAAGAACCTCGCCGGTGACCACAAAGTCAGCCTGGTACCGGCTGAGAAGTTCGCCGGCTATCTTAGCCATCTGTCCGTGGCAGTCGATGCACGGGTTAAGATTCCTGCCGTACCCGTAGCGGGGATTTTCCACAATCTGAATCTGCTCCTCTGTGATGTCCACCACTATCAGAGGCCAGCCCTGCTCGCGAGCCACCCGGAGCGCCTCTCTGGCTCCGAAAAAAGGACTGCGGAAAGTCAGCCCGACTATCTCCACTCCCTGCTCTTCGAGAACTTTTCCGGCCAGTACGCTGTCCAGGCCGCCTGAAAGCAGCAGGAGCGCCCTGGCCCTGGCTTTTTTTTCGCCCGGTTTAATCGCCTCTATAACCTTCATTTTTTCCTATCCTTCGGCTAAGGAGTCGACCGGAAAGCCGGGGTTAAATCGCCTTTATTCATAGTACATTTCTTCCTGCCAGAATACTCGCTCTTGACCCGGCGATTACCAGCCCCCGGGATCTCCTGTTACGGCTGAAACTCCTTTTTCTCAGTTTACCACGAGTGATTAACTTCTGGATGCAGGCAGCCCGGTTTCCCTGTGTTCAGTTCAGCAAGCTTAAAAATTCTTCCGCCGGAAATTGCGGACGATTCACATCCCGGCCATTTTTCTGATTTTACGACTCCGTGAGAGCCAGCGCATCACGGCGAAAGTCCAGGGGCAGCGCATGAAAAAAGCGATCAACCGGTTTCCCGCCCCGGGAACCACCGTGACTTTATTCCGTCCGAGCGCCAGCAGGGAAATTCTCACCACCCGGTCGGCCTTCATCCACAGAAAGCCGGGAATCGCTTCCTTATTCATCCCGGCCACCTGGTGGAATTCCGTATGGGTAAGTCCCGGACAGAGCGCCTGCACCTTAACACCGGTCCCGGCAAGCTCGGTCTGCAGATTCTCCGAAAACATCACCAGAAAGGCCTTGGTTGAACTGTACATCGTCCCGGAAAACGGGCTGAATGCGGCCACCGAGGAGACGTTGATGACCGCTCCCCGTCCTCTCTGGATCATGGCGGGCAAAGCCGCTCTGGTAAGCAAGACCGTGGCTGAGATGTGCACTTTAATCATTCTTTCGGCTTCGCCGGAATCGTCTTTGTGAAATTTAACCTTCCCGCCAAAACCCGCATTGTTTATCAGCAGATCCAGGTCTGCTGTCTGTTTGATCCTTTCCGCCAGCCGGAGGATCTCCTCTTCCCGGCTGAGGTCAGCCGGAAAGACTTCCACCGAAACCCTAAATTTATCGTTGAGTTCAGCGGCCAGCTTTTCCAGCCGCTCTTTCCTCCTGGCCACCAGAATCAGGCTGGTCCCGGCCGCGGCTAACTGACGGGCGTATTCTTCGCCGAGACCGGCCGAAGCCCCGGTGATAAGAGCCTTTTGATAAACCCGCTTTCTCATCTGTATTCCGACCTCAATCCTTTAAAATTTTCAATATATGATAGCAGAACTCAAAAGATTTCCTTATAACCCTAAATATAAAATGCGGTAAGCCCCATACACTGAGGGACGCAGGGAAAATGTCCCCGATCTCCTGCGCTGTCATAAATCACGGGAAATTAAATTTCTGCCAGGAAGAACTTTTGCAGCAATTTCATTTATTTTTAATCATGTTATCTTACAGACGCCGCGATTGAACTTATTTATCTCCCGCCACCTTTCTGGAGAGCGCGCCCGGTCAACTTCTTCAGTCCTGACTCTATTTCTGTTTGAACAGGCCTCCCGGACGGAAGCCCGCAACAGACTGACAACTTTTGAGTTAATCAACCCTTTTTCTTCAGGGTTTCCAGAATTTCACCGAGCAACTTGACTTCAGGCGAAGGTTCGGGCGCAGGAGCAGCCGCGGCTTCCTGTGCTTTCTTCCTGTCCCTCAATTCCTGGATCTTTCTCATCGGCACAACGATGGCAAAATAGATGACGGCAGCCACAATCAGAAAATTAACCACCGCATTGATGAATTTACCCAGGGCTACCGGACCCAGGAAAATTCCAGAAAAATCAGGTCTGCCAAAAATAGCTCCGAACAGCGGGGTGAGCACGTCTCCGACCATCGAGTTGACAATCTGGTTGAAAGCGGCGCCGATGATCACGGCCACAGCCAGGTCAACCACATTGCCTCGCATGATGAAATCCCTGAAACCTTTAAGCATGGAGTCCTCCTTTCTGTTATTTTTATTCTATCCAGCATCCAGGAAGAAAGCTAATAAAATTTTTCTAAATTTAATTCTTCCCGCTTCTGTCTGGCTTAATCGCAGAATCACTTTTTCAGACTTCTTTTTAAAAAGAAGGCAAGGTCGTTCAGCTCCCCGGTCTTTTCCCTGGTCTTTTAATTAAAACTTCGCCCGGTATCCCGTCAGGCTCCTCTGAAGCTGACAGGTAGTCCGGCCGCCGATATTCTGTCTTACAGAATTCATAGAAGTGACAGACGTTTATCTTATTGTAATTTCTTTTGCCCGGTATCATCTGGCCAGATCGGGCCGGTCTTTCCGGATTTCCTTTTTCTTGACAGTACTTCTCTATGATGGTAATTTGAGCCATATAATAATCAACATGGGCTGCCACAGGCGGGTCAGGTTCAAAATTGTTTTCTGTTTTGCTGCTTTACTGACCCTGCTTTTATCCCTCCATCTGGCGATTCCAACCTCAGGACAATCAAAAAGCCGTCTCCAGCAGTATAACCTTGATCCGGCCCGGGAACTGGAATTGATAAAGAAGATCCTGATTTTTGAGCGAAACTGGAAGGAAAAAACCGAAGATTCCCTGGTTATCGGAATCCTTTACCAGAAATCTTATCAGATTTCAGCCTGGGTGGCGCAAGACTGGCTGGCCATGGAAAAAGAAACCGAAGAAGGCATTTACCTCGGAAGCGTCAAACTGATCCTGAAGCCGCTGGCCCTGGACGAAGAACAACCGGTTGAATCTCTTCTCGGTTCCTCCGGCGTCAGCTTTGCTTACCTGACTCCTCTGGAGCTTCAAAAACAGCCCCGGCTCCTCTTATCAATTCTGAAAACCTGCGAGAAGCTCAGAGTCGGAACCTTCACTGCTGTTCCTGAATACCTGGAGTCAGGCGCAGCCGTCGCTTTTAATCTCAGAGAAGAAAAACCTCAGATCATCATCAACCTGGATGCGGCCAGATCCCAGGGAATGAACTTTTCATCTCAGTTCTTAAAGTTAACAACAGTAAAAAAGTAAATGTCAGAACAGATAAAAAAGATCTGGTTGAGCCCGCTGAGTTCGCTAAGGAACAGAATCGTCTTCAAATTTATGTTGATTTCCACCCCGTTTCTTCTGCTGATCTGCACTCTGATGGTCAGCCTCATCCCTTACTGGTACCGCCAGCAGGCCATAAAAGCCCTCGAAGACAAGGCCGTTTCCATTACCCGCATAGCTGCTTACAGCCTTGGTCCGGCCTTAGTGTTTGAAGACCGTAAAGCTATCGAAGAAGTATTTGCCAGTCTCAGCCAGAACCCGACTGTTGATTACATCTTAGTTTTTGACCTCCAGGGTCAGGAGTTAGCTCGCTACATGAGAAATCCTGACCTGACCATTCAGCCGGAGGAGTTAAAAAAGGGCGGTCTGCTGCCAGGCGGAATGCACCTTAATCAACATCTTCCGATTTCAGCGGAAGGTCGCGCTGTCGGATACGTGGCCGTCGGGCTGTCGCTGGAACAATTGAACCACCAGCTCGGCCACATGAAGCGAGCCATCTGGATTTCGGCCGCAGCCATTTTGCTGATCGGGCTGACGATTATCTACCTTATCAGCCGGCTGGTCAGCCGTCCGCTCCGTCAGATTGCTAAAACCGCCGCAGAAATAGCCGCCGGCGATTACTCCAGAAGAGCCCCTGTAACCACCCAGGACGAAGCCGGTCAGTTAGCTCAAAGTTTTAACATCATGCTGGATGCACTTCAAAACTCTCTGAAAAAGCTGGATGAAGCCAGAGAAACTCTCGAACTCAAGGTGGAGGAACGAACAAAAGAATTAAAGAAACAGGTGGAAGAGAAAGAAGCCATAGCCCGAAAACTCCGGGAAAGCGAGGAGCTTTTCCGCAGCATGGTGGAAACCCTGGGCGAAGGCGTGGTGATCGTCGATGAGGACGAAAACATTATCTTTGCCAACCCGGCCGCCCGTCGCATCTTTAATGTCTATGAGGGAAGCCTTGAAGGCCACAACATGCGAGAATTCCTTGCTCCCGGGCAGTTTGAACTCATCCGGCAGCAGACTTTCCGGCGAAAACAGGGCTATCGGGATGTCTATGACCTGGAATTAAGCCTGCCCGACGGAAGCAAGAAGACGGTAATCGTCAACGCCGCTCCCCGCTTCGACCATAACGGTCGCTTTGTCTCCACCCTGGCCGTCATGACCGAGATCACCGAAAGGAAAAAGCAGGAACTGGCTCTGGCCGAAGCGAAGCAGAGGCTGGAAGGAGCCATCGCCGAGCTGGAAAGAAGAAGCGAACAGAACCGTTTGCTGGTGGAGATGGGCGACGCTTTTCAGCTGGCGGGCTCGGTGGAGGAATCGGTAGAAATTATAAACAAATACGCCAGAAAGCTTTTCCCCGAGGAAAGCTGGCTGCTCTATCTGCGCCAGGAAAAGGAAAAATTTCTCCATCTGATGTTTCAACCTGAGGCATCCGCAGGACACGAGGAAATAATCGAAATAAAAGACTGCTGGGCTCTGCGCAAAGCGGCTCCGAATTTTTTTGAGGATCCGGAAAAGGATCTGCTCTGTCCTCATCTCAGGGGGGCCGTGCCTGAAGACCACGCAGTCGGTTGTCTCCCGCTGCTCAGCGGCGGTGAAACTTTTGGCCTTTTCGTTCTTTTCTGCTGCCCGAAAAAGATTATTTCCGGTGCCGGATGGGCTGCCGAAAGAGCCGCGGCCCAGAAGAAGGAGCTGGCGCTGGCCTTTGCTCAGAGGGTGGCCACCAGCCTGGCTAACATCTATTTGAGACAATCGCTCAAGGAACAGTCGATTCGAGACCCATTGACCGGCCTTTATAACCGGCGTTACCTTGAAGAAACCCTCGAGAGGGAGCTGGCCAGAGCCAGAAGAGCCGGACAGCCGGTTTCGGTCATCATGGTGGACCTCGACCGATTCAAACGGATTAACGATTCTTACGGACACGAGGCCGGCGATTACCTTCTTCAGATGATTGCCAGAACCCTGCAGCGGTTAGTTCGTTCAGAAGATATTGTCTGTCGCTACGGTGGAGAAGAATTCACCGTCGTCCTGCCCGGGCTTTCTCTGACCAGAGCGGTGGAAAGAGCCCGCCTCCTGCTCGATTCTGTCCGTCATCTGGAACTCAGCTTTGGTGGCTCAATAATCAAAAATATCACCATTTCCGCCGGAGTGGCTTCCTGCCCCGACCATGGGCTGAGCTGGCAGGAGGTGATTCAGGCGGCCGACCTGGCTCTCCTCAGAGCTAAGAAGGAAGGACGTGACCGGGTGGTGGTGGCTGGAAAATCGGAGGATGAAAAAATCTATGGTTGATTTTAGAAAGCTATAAGAACTGGCAGAAGAGGTCTGATTGAGATTTACTGACAATAAAATGACAATAAGAAGATAGAGCAAGGCTAACATGAGAAACATCAGGGTTTTATGGCCAAAATGGGAGAAAAGGCTGAAAAGTCCGCTTTATATTGTTTCCACCATCCTGATAATCACCATACTTTTCGTCGGATTTTTCTGGAATAAGCAGGAGCAGAAACGAGCGAGAAAAGATACATATCAGAAGCTTTCCCTGATCGCTGAAACAAAATCCCGGGAAATAAAGCAGTGGCTCGATGAGAGAAAAGGTGACGCTCGCATAATGTCGGAAAGTCCCTATTTTGTCAGCGGACTCCTGGCACTTCTGAAAAATCCGGAGCCGGAGGGATTAGAAAAAATAAAAGCCCGGCTGGAGCTGACCGCAAAAACTTACGGCTACCAAAAAATTATGATCCTGGATGCCTCGAGAAAACCCGTGGTGACCTATGGTTCTGAAGCTCCCGCCTACCTGAGTGAAACTCTTCTAAATGATCTCGACCGGGCTGAAAAAACCGGGGCGGTTATCAATACCGATTTACACCTCCATGAGGAAGAAGGAATAATCCACATTGATTTTATAGCTCCAATCATCCATCCGGAAGATCCAGAGAAAAAAGCCGGTGCCTTTATTGTACTGACGGTCGACGCTGAGGACTATTTATTCCCGCTGATTCAGAACTGGCCGTTTATCTCCAGAACAGCCGAAACCCTGATGGTTAAAAAAGAGGGCCAGGAAGTGCTATTTCTGAATGAGCTCAGGCACCGCCAGAATACAGCCTTGAAATTCCGTCTTCCACTGACCGAGGGGGACAGACCGGAAGTTAGAGCTGCACTGGGAGAATACGGAGCATTCGAAGGCCGTGATTACCGCGGCGAAAAGGTTATGGCTTTTCTTACAGCTGTGCCAAACACCTGCTGGTCATTAGTGGCCAAGATTGACAAAGCAGAAGCTCTTTCCGGCCGGCATTCCACGTTGATTATTTTATTCATGTTTTCGCTGGTTTTAATCCAGCTTATTACCACCGAGCTTATCTGGCAGCGGAAAGAAAAATTGAATCTTCAGAAGCTTTACGAAGCCGAAACCCGGGCCCGGGAAAAGGAAAAGCTATTTCAGGTGCTGAGCGATTCAGCTATAACCGGGGTTTATCTCATTCAGGACGGCGTTTTCAAATACGTTAACAGATCTCTGGCCGATATGTTTGGCTATGAACCCGGAGAACTCATCGGGAAGCTTGGAAACCTCGAGCTCACCCACCCCGAAGATCGAGGTATGGTCAAAGAATACAACCGGCGGAGGCTGAGCGGCGAAATTTCTTCAATAAGATTTGAATTTCGCGGATTACGCAAAGACGGCACCAGCTTTTACTGCGAAGCTCACGGCACTGCCATTGAATACCAGGGTCGAAAAGCCATCATGGGTACTCTGATAGACATCACTGACCGAATAGAGCTGATACAGGAACTTATCTCCCGGGAGGCCGAACTCAGAGCCACGCTCTACAGCATAGGCGATGCGGTGATCTCCACCGACCTTGAGGGTAAGGTGGTGATGATGAATCCGGTGGCTGAAAAACTCACCGGCTGGAAGGAAAGTGAGTCCAGAGGACGTCCGATTCAGGAAATTTTCAGAATCATAAACGAATTCACCAGGGAACCAATGGAAAATCCCGTTGACCGGGTGCTCAGAGAGGGGATTGTGGTCGGACTGGCCAATCACACGGTGCTTATATCCAGAGACGGCCAGGAGTTTCCCATTGCCGACTCCGGAGCGCCGATCACTACTTCCGACGGTGAGAAACTCGGGGTGATTTTAGTTTTCAGAGACCAGACGGCCGAAAGAGCCATCCAGAACGAAATTCTCAGAACCAGAGAAGAACTCCGGGAAAAGAACCGTTTCCTGGAGAATCTTATCTCCAACCTTCCGGGAATGGTTTACCGCTGCCATAATGACCGCAGCTGGACGATGGAGTACATTGCCGGAAGCTGTAAGGAGATTACCGGCTATAATCCGGAAGACCTGATTGGTAACAATAGAATCTCTTTCAACGAATTGATCCTTCCTGAATACAGAGAGTATCTCTGGGAAAAGTGGCAGGATGTTCTTGCCCGAAAAGGAGTGTTTGAAGAAGAATACCAGATCAGAACCGCAGACGGTCAGATCAAATGGGTCTGGGAAAGGGGCTCTGGAGTTTTTGATGATGAGGGTAACCTGATCTGCCTTGAAGGTTTCATCTCTGACATCACCGAGAAAAAAAGAGCACAGGAAGAACTCGTTCGCAGTGAGCGGGAAAAATCAGCCATTTTTGCCACCATCTCAGAACATGTAGTTTATCAGGATCCTGACCATACCATCCTCTGGGCTAATAGAGCTGCCGCTGAATCCCTGGGCCTGGAACAGGAGGACATAATCGGCAGGAAATGCTACGCTCTCTGGCATGGACGGGATGTGCCCTGCGACCTCTGCCCGGTGGCCGAAGCCAGAAATTCCGGTCAGCCTGTCCGGATGGAAATCAGTACTCCTGACGGTCGCTGGTGGGATATCAGCGGCTATCCGCTGAAAGACGAAGAAGGCCGGACAATCGGCATGATTGAAGTGACCTCGGAAGTCACCGCCAGAAAAAAAGCAGAGCTTGCTCTTAAAGAAAGCGAAGCGCGGTTCAGAAGACTGGCCGAAAACGCCAGGGACCTGATTTACAGATACAGATTTATCCCGGAGCGGGGCTTTGAATATGTCAGCCCGGCTGCCACTACCATCACCGGCTATACACCTGAAGAACATTATGCGGACCCCGACCTTGTATTCAAGTTAGTTCTGGAAGAAGACCGGCCGCTTCTGGAGTCGCTGGCTTCGGGCAAATTTGAGAATCCGATTGTCCTTCGGTTTAGGAAGAAAGACGGATCGATAATCTGGACCGAACAGATCAATGTGCCAGTCTATGACGAGGCAGGAAATCTGGTGGCTATTGAAGGCATTGCCAGAGATATAACCGAAAGAAAGCTGACCGAGGAAGCCATCAAGCAATCCCTGCGGGAGAAAGAAATTCTCATCCGGGAAATTCATCACCGGGTGAAGAACAACATGCAGGTGATAAGCAGCATCCTGAACCTCCAGGCAGCTCAGGTTGATGATCCCCGAGCTAAGGTCGCCTTCAAGGAATGTCAGTACCGCATCCGGTCGATGGCTTTAGTTCATGAGCGGCTCTATCGCTCGAAAGACCTCAGCCGCATAGATTTCGGGGAATATTTGAGCATGATCGCCCAGCACATTTTCCTCGACCAGCAGATAAAACCGGAGCAGGTTCAGCTCCATCTGGAAATAGAACCGGTAGAACTTAACATCAACACGGCTGTTCCGCTCGGTCTGATAATAAACGAGACGATAACCAACGCCTTCAAGCACGCCTTCCCGGCCGGACGGCGGGGCAACCTCTGGATCAAATTGCGGAAAATAAACGAAGGGAAAGCCGAGCTGGTGGTAAGAGATGACGGAGTCGGGTTACCTAAGGGGGTAGACATGAAGAAAGTTGAATCACTGGGAATGGTTATCATCAACACTCTCGTTGACCAGATTGAAGGAAGGCTTGTAGTAAAATCAGAACAGAATAAAGGCACAGAATTCCGGCTGGTATTTCCCTGTCAGGAAGGTGGAATTGGCTGAAAAAAAGAATTAAACGCCGGACAATGGTGAGCCAAGAATTTTAAAGCCTCTGACGGGTTGGAAAAGAATGGTGCAACCAGCGCAGCATCTGAACTGTTGTTTGTCGGGAATTTTTCTGAAAAATAAACTGGAAAATAAATAATTTCCGGTTTAAAGAAAATAAAACCGCGTTGCTCCCGGTTAATCATCGAAGAAGCGCATATATCCGGTCCAGGAGAATTTTCTCCTGAACCGATAGGGAAAATGGCATCATTTGAGGCTGAGGCATAACTTTACGAAAACTTCTCTGAAAAAATAACGTATACAAAATCAGAAAAGGTTCTGGAAGAAAGTATGAGCGATTGCGTCAAAATTTAAGATGAGCGATTTTGTGTTATTTTCAAATTTTCCTCTATTCAAGCAAAAGAATGTTTCCAGAAAAAATTACAAGCCAATGGAGGTTTAAATGAAAAAGCGTCTTTTACCCGCAATTTTGCTGGTGCTGCTGCTGGTTTCATCTCTCACCCTGGCGCAGATGCCACCCCAGCAGCAGATGAAGCCCGAAGAGATTAAGAGAGCGCTTATACTGGTCTCAAAACCGGAGCCCGTGCCGGAAAAGTACAGGGTTGGTTTCGAATCGATCACTCCGCGGGACACTCTGGCCATGCTGAATTACTTAGCCTCCGACTGGATGGAAGGACGGGATACCGGCAGCCGTGGTTATGCCATGGCCGCTGATTACGTGGTCTCCCTTTTTAAAATGTGGGGGATTAAACCGGGCGGCGACCAGCCGAGAGTCGACCTGGCTGTTGCCCGGGCGATGGCCGGACAGACGTCCAGACAGACCATGACCACGGAGAGGAGCTATTTCCAGGAATTCACCCTGAAAGAAATCATCGACAGCCAGACCTCGGTCAGGGTGGAAATTTCCCGCGGCGGCTTCAGCAAATCGAAAAAATTCGAGAGCGGAGTTGACTTTATGAGCACTCTGTCCTCGGAAGAAGACATCAGTGGCCCGGTAGTTTTTGCCGGATACGGGATTAAAGAACCTTCGATCGGCTGGGATGAACTCAAAGGACTCAACCTTAAAGACAAAATCGTGCTGGTACTGAGCGAAGCCCCCGGTAAAGATGACCCGAATTCGCCGTTTAACAAGAATAAAGAGCTCAAGGAAAAATATTTTCAAGCGGACACGGCTCGCCTGGTGCAGATGATGATGAGAGGCCGGCGGGGCTTTAACAAACTGGATGAAATTTACAAACAGCAGCCGGCAGCCGTCCTGGTGGTGCAGAACACCGGCAAGGATGTTGACATCTACAACATGCTGACCGCAGCTCAGAATCGTCAGCCTGACGACTCGCGGCCGATCATTAAGAGGCCGAGGACCAGAATGGTCATACCCGGAGCGCGCGATTCGATGGAAGGCATGATGGGCATGAGCCGGGTGCCAACGCTGACCATCACCAGGGAAATGGCCAACCTGATCCTTGAGAACACCGGAAAAACCATCGATGAATTGAAAAAGGCCATCGAAAGCACCTACAAACCGGCTTCAAGAGAAATTCCCGGAGTAAGGGTGAGCATTAACTCGACGATCAAAGCCAACCTGGTCAGGACCATGAACATCATCGGCTACATTGAAGGGTCCGACCCGAAACTCAAGGATGAATATTTTGTGGTCGGCGCTCACTTTGACCATGTCGGAAAGTGGGAGGATTACATATTCAACGGTTCGGACGACAACGCTTCAGGTTCGGTGGGTGTTATGGCCATCGCCAGAGCCATCGCTCTCAATCCGGTCAAGCCGAAAAGAACCATAGTTTTCTGCCTGTGGACCGGTGAGGAAAAAGGACTTCTCGGAAGCCGGTATTACGTAATGAACCCGACCTTCCCGATTGAAAAGACTGTGGGCTACCTGAACTACGATATGATCAGCCGGCCTTTTGATGAACAGACTTTCGCCAGATACGCGAATATGTTCAAGGTGCCCGGCGTGGAAGACCTGGTAAAGCAGATCAGACCGGCTTATTTCGTCACGGTCAACGCCACCAGGGATTCGGGTTTTTACGAGATTCAGCAGGAAATGAACAGATACGTCGGACTCGACCTGTTTGTGCGCGAACCCGAGCTCGGTCAGGGCGGCGGCGGTTCGGACCATTCATCTTTTGCCGCAGTCAAGAAGCCTTACGTTTACTACATGACGGCGATGCATCCGGATTATCATCAGACGAGCGACAGCCCGGATAAGGCTTCTGGCGAGCTGCTCAGCCGGGTGATCAAGCTCGGTTACCTGAGCGTGTTCGCTTTCGCCGACAAATAATAACAGGGGACACCTTACGGTGTCCCCTTTTTTTCGCATTTTTGCCCTGTAGCGGGCCATTTCTTGCCTTAAACCAGACACCCGGATGGGGGACACTGTACAGTGTCCCCTTTTTTATTTCGCCCGCCCAGATTTATCCCCAGTTCTGCTTCCAGTCTCTTGATAAATATCTTACTTCCCAGCGGCAGACCGTTCTTGTTACTCCGCCTGAAAGCTTTCAGGTCATGCTCGCATTCAGTTTCTTCCAGGTATTTTTTCCAGTCTTCCACTCTGTAGGCAAGAGGAATCGGGCTTAGAACCTTATCCTCTATGTTCAGAACATGGGCTTTGGCGCTTGACCATCTGTATTCTTCCGGGTGCGAGACCAGCCCGGCCCGGACGGGATTTCGCTCAACATATCTCATACAGCGATAAAGATATGTTTCATCCATCGGATATGAAATAAAACGTCCCTGCCATAAATGTCCCTTCCATTTATTTCGCGTATTGATCATATAAGTATACTTTTTATGGGTCTCCCCGATCGCTCTCCGCAGGCTTTCCGCGTCTTCCGGTACCACAATCAGATGAACATGGTTATCCATCAAGCAATAACACCAGATTCTTAAATTTTCCTGCTGGCAATTATGGTGGAGGATGTCAAGATAAAGTTGCTTGTCTTCTTCTTCAAGAAAGACAACTTGATTACGGTTACCGCGCTGGATGATGTGATGCGGGACATTGGGAAAAATTATTCTTGCCTTTCTCGGCATAGCAACTAATTAGACGCAGCTGATTCAATTTTTTTATCATAGAGAATAAAAAAATTTTTAGGGACACTGTAAAGTGTCCCCTGTTTTGAGGAAATTTAATACGGGAGAGAAAGGACTCGAAATACAGTTAAAGGGGACACCGTAAGGTGTCCCCTGTTTTAGAGGTTGAACCGGTAGGTGAATTTAATCAGGAAGATGTTATCGCCGGGCGCGGCGAACAGGTTTCCTAAATCTCTCCAGAGCGAAAGCTGTCCTGGATAGCTGAAATCCGCCCGGTTCTGAGTCCAGACCACGTAAAGCAGTGACCCGGGCCGGTATTCCCATCTGAGAACCACCGTTCCCCGCATTGATTTGTAATTAAAATCGGGTTTGTCGATGTAAAAGGAGGCCGCCGGACCGTCGCCGTCCGGGTCAACCAGGTAGCGGCCATTTTCTTCCACTATGGTTGAGCCGTTCTCCCCGAACACCAGATAATCATGGGCTCTCGGTCGGTTCAGCTGCTTGAAACGATCATATTTGCCGACGGCGATAAACGGCTGGAGATAAGCCTGAAGACTGAGCGTTGGAGTGAATATCCAGTTAATCCTGATTTCACTGGCGATGATTTTCTGATCAATCCTGGCGAATATGTATCTGGCTCCATAAGTTTCAATCATCAGCGGGTCGGCCACTTTTTTCACCCACTGGGTTTCATTCCAGCTGAAGCCGATCATCGGTCCGACTGAAAGGCTTAATCTGGTAGATGGTTTCCAGCGCACGGAAAAATCAGCCATGAATTCGCGCGAATTTTTCTCGGCGCCCTGATACATGAAATTCCCCTGGAGTACCACCGGTTTCCTCGAATCGCTGTTCACAAACAGCTGGTGCATAAAACCCTTCGGGATTAGCGCCAGAGGTCCTCCCCTGGTCAGACGGTTGTTAAGAGTTTCGGGAAGATAGAAAAATGTATACTCAAAATTCCACCAGTTGTTTAGAAGTCCCTGAAAATTCATCCCGAGACCGTTGAAAACACGGTTGCCTCCAAAATCATACTGGACCGACCCACCGGCTATTGCCATCCACTGTCTGAATATCCTGCCGGGCCTGGTCCACTGATACCCGTACAGTCCCATCAGGTCGATTACATCCGAGCCTGAGCTCTGAAAACCCACATCGTTCGGGTCAAATCCGGGCGAAATAGCCCCGGCCGACAGCAAAAACAGATGATGTCCCTGCTGTTTGGCCAGCTTCAGCTGACCGGCCCATCCGTTGAGGCTGGTAGCTTCGGGGTCAAGCCGCAGGTGAGTGGCGTCCGGTCGCTGAAAATAGTGCATTGAAGATTGCTGCAAATGGTAGATATCTTCCTGAGTCCCCTGGATAAAAGTCCCGCCAGCCCAGCCGCCCACCACCCACGTTCTGTTTTTATCCAGGAATGACCAGCCGTCCGCCGCCAGGCTGAAAGCTCTTTTGTTTAAGATTGAAGCCAGTACTTCATTATCAAGGTCGCGGAGAACGCCTGTGGCCATAAATCCTATTCCGTGCTGGCCGCCGCTAATTTCTTTCTGAGCGCGAAGCACACCGTAATAAGAAAGAGGCTCGACTTCGTCCCGGTACCTATGTTCCAGGTCGTCAACCGTCGCATACTCTCTGGCGGTCACCGCGCTTATCCAGCCGATGTTCCAGCCGGCACCAATTTTTCCGGTCAGCTTGAAAGCTCCGAGAATGGTCGTGCGGTCGGGTAGATTAACGTATCCATCGTGCACAGGATATCCCTGGGGCGCTCGCCCGATGCGGCGGCTGTAGAAGAAGCGCGGATTTGGCCAGTTAATGTTCGCGTTTATGTAAACTCCACCCTGCCCGAAATGGTTAAACATCGAAGCCCCCTCGATGAAGAAAGGTCTCTTCTCCTGATAATAGGTTTCATAGGCTGTTAGATTTATTACCGCCGGGTCAACCTCAACCTGGCCAAAATCCGGATTTATGGTGAAATCAAGGTTGAGATTGCTCTTCAACCCGACCTTCATGTCAAGCCCGGCGTTACCGAGGTACCTGTGTCCGGTTTCAAAAGGATTGCCCGGCTCAGCCGGACGGAATTGAGCCTGCCCAACGGAAAAAGGATATACTTCTATGCGGCGTCCCGGGTTTATGTTCTCAATCCCTTCGAGACGGGCAAAGCGGGAAACATAAGCTGCATCTTCCTTGGGCACCCAGGCGTAGTACAGTTTTTCCTGCTTGCGCTTGATGATTCGTTGAAACTGAACTCCCCACACATATCTGTCTTTTCTGGGAAACCGCAGCTGGTTAAACGGAATTTTCATCTCTAAGGTCCAGCCGTCTTCAACCCGCGCCACTTTAGCCTCCCAGATGCCATCCCAGCTTTCATCCTCTCCGACATCGTTGAACAGAACCTGGTCGACGATCGAGCCGGCGGGGTTCACACCGAAGAAATATCCGCCTCGCCGGTCAAAATAGGGGTCGACCGCGAAGAAAAACCAGTCGGAGTCGACGACGGAATCGCGCCGGCCGAGCCGCCCGATTATACCCGCTGGGTCAGAGTCGTGGCAGTAAGCAGCCACATAAAGGTGAGCTTCGTCATAGGCCACCCAGACTTCGGTCTTCTCGGAAGCGGGAGCGCCGTCAACCGGGTCGCGCTGGAGAAAATCGCTGACCGGCGGATTGGTTTTCCATACCTCTTCTTCCAGCAGGCCGTCAATTTTTACCAGATGATTCAAACGTATGGCTCTGACGACTTTCTGTTCCTGAGCTTTTTTCAGAGCTTCCTTATCGATTTCCGCCGTTCTGGCTTCGGCCCGGCCATCCAGGGCGGCAGCAGGTTGAGAAAGATTGAATCCATAAAAAAGAATGCATGCGAAAAAGATTATGATTCCAGCGATAAAATTTTTCTGAGTGATGCTTCCTTTGCTCATTTTTAGCATCCTCTCCTTCACCTGAATTTGTTTTAACTGTCTGAAACCTGCAGGTAATCATATCCGCCTGCGCAGTTATCATCCTTTTATACGTAAATCCGAGCGTTAAAGTTCACCTGATCATCAGGGGACACCTTACACTGTCCCCAATTTTCCGGGGACAGTTTACAGTGTCCCCCATTTGCTTCCCCGCTTTTTCCCATATAGAACAGAAGAGAATCCAGAAAAAAGGGGACACCGCACGGTGTCCTCTTTTCAAAAGCCAGGAGTGGCTATTTTACCCTTATAATTGCGCTCAAGGAAACGGGACACTCTACGGTGTCCCCAAGAATCCGGGGACACTGTAAAGTGTCCCCTGTTTCAACCGAAGATTATCGTCCGGTTGCGGCCGCTTTCCTTAGCTTTATACAGGCCGGCGTCAGCCTGCTGTATCAGGCTTACCAGGTCACTCACCTTGTCTGACGGAAAGCTGGCCACTCCGGCGCTGAAGGTGATCTTCAACTCATAAGAGCCATACTGAAGGCGCATCGTCTCCGCAGCCTTACGCAATTTTTCCATTATGTTGTAAGCGTCAACCGCCGAAGCTCCGTTAAAGGCCAGCAGAAACTCCTCTCCCCCGTACCTGATTACCAGGTCAGAAACCCTTATGTTTCTGGTGAAAAGAGCGGCCATGGTTTTCAGCACAAAATCCCCGGCCTGATGACCGTAAGTATCGTTGATCTTTTTGAAATGATCGATATCCACCATGGCCACCGAAAGCGGCAGGCGATACCGTCTCGACCTTTCAAATTCCTCCATCAAGCGCCTCAGGCCAAATCTCCGGTTCAACACCCCGGTCAGCTCATCTATGGCCGCCATTATCTCAAGCCTCTTCATTATAAGGGAGTTATAGATGAAGGGCGTCGCCTGATTTATAAAATTCCGGGCTTCGAGGTCGTTAAACTCACGCTTGAACGGCGTTCGCGAAAGCAACCCGCAGATGCCCACATTCTCATTCTGATATTTCATCGGAATAAGAGCTATGTACCTGGGGTCGAGCCGCCCCACCCCGATGTTCAGGTGAAGAGCGTCGCTCTCTATGTTCTGCACCACCAGAGGCTCTTCCCTGTGGAAGAGCTCATGCCAGAAATTATCCTTCAGCTGTTCGCTGTTAATGATCACTCCCTGACTTCTGGCCAGAGTAAACTCCCCCCTCTCCAGCACCATCAGAAAACCCCCGTCCCCTCCGAAATAATCGCTGAAAGTTTCCAGAACCACACCGGCGACATCTTCCAGCTTGAGATTTTTCTTCAGCTTCTCCAGAAAAACGTCTGTCGTCCGCTCAGCCTCGACAAAACTGGCCACAGAAGCAATCAGCCGGTTAAACTCACCGCTAATCTGACCGAGTATATCCGCCGAAGAAGTATCCGCAAAGCATTCCTCCACCCGGCAGCTTTCCTCCGACGGCGCGTTTCTGTGGCGAGTGAACTTTTCCTGAAAAACCTGCATCTTCAAAGCCAGGTTTGAAAGAAACCTGTAAACCACTTCACGGAAAATAAAATAATTGCACAGACCGACGATTAAACCGGCCACAACGCACATCGAAAAAAAGAGAGGCGTCAGCACTTTTGAAGCTGGCAGTTTCAGAAGCCAGAGAGTAAAGAATGGAAAGATCAGCCCCATCAACAAACCAAAACCCAGCATGTAAAACAACTGGTCTTTGATCACACTTCCTGTCAGGTTTTTCATAATCCCCTCCCTCGTTTTCAAGCTACTGCATCAACCTGATTATATATTAAAAACAGGGGACACCATAAAGTGTCCCTTCTCGGGCGGGGAATCGTTTCCTAACGCGCTGAAATTAATAGCTTTATCTAACCTAAAAAAGGGGACATCTTACAGTGTCCCCTGCCGCTGTGATGCGAAGGACAGATTACACCTCTTGAATCAAATTTGATGTCCGAAATCTAAGAGGCTTATACCCTTATGGACGATGCTGTTTCTTCTCGCCGCTTACGCAGCCAGATTCAGTTCCTCTTCAAGCCGGCTGGCCAGCAGGTTTTGCTTTCTCAGATAAATTCTGGCAGGAAGACCTGTCCGGGAAAACATCGTCGCCAGAATTTTTATCGCCTCCCGCTCGAAGGCGCGCGATCCTTCTTTTCCCCCGGAGAGAATCTCGATCACGGCATCAGCCATAGCGTTGCCGGTTTCCATCTTCAACCCTTCCTTGCTCATTACCCAATCCCCCCTGTTCAGAAGCATTTCCAGACGATTGCGAATCTCGTTCTTAATCCGGTGATATGTCAGGTCTTCAGTGACCATGCAGGCGTTCCTCTGCTCTATCGCCCCAAAAAACTCTCTAAAATCATTACCCGGGGCCACAGTAAATATCCGACCTATATCACCGGTGTGAGAATCGGTACCGGCAGCCACGCCTTTGTTCCTGGAAGCAGCCAGCTCCAGCACCAGCCGGTTCAATTTCCTGATGCGACCGAGGTTATATTCAAGAACAGGGAACATTTCAGATATTTCCGCCACCGCAGCCGCGCTGAGTTTCTCGCCTGGCTCATGCCAGAAAGGATGGTTCAGGATGAACGGCAGGTTCTCCGCTCGCAAATATTCAACCAGCATTTCTATATCCTGCGCCTTCTTAGCTATGTTTTCAATCTCCTGGAACTGCTGTCTGTTCAGGGTGTAAACGTTTATATGCACGGTATGTCCGACTTTTATGCGGTCAAGAATCTTTACTTCTACACCGGTTACCAGGCGCTCTCTTGTCCAGCCTATCCGGTCGTAGGCATCCATGGTGTCATGGTCGGTAAAACTGATGAAGGTCATGCCCCTTTCGACGGCTTTTTCATAAAGCATAAGCGGATCCACTTCCCTGGTCGGGACAACATCGTACGAAAAGAATGTATGAACATGCAGGTCTGCCACCTGCCAGCCATCTTCTCTCAGACGAGCCGCCTCATCCCTGGTGATTATCCGGCTTTTTTTTGAATCGCTGATGTTCAGCTCCTTTGCTCCCCGAAATTCAATCAGGGCAGCCTGGCCGTCTCCCCCCGAAAGATTATCATGGCCTTCGAAATGCTTTTTTCCGCTGGCCTGAATTACTGAGGCAATATCGCCATGAATGTAGCATCCATTTAATTTCCCTTTTTCTCCTGCCATTTCCATGTGGTTTTCTTTTTCCTTTCTTCTTTTTTTATCCATCGTCAGGTTAGCAAACAGCGATTAAAAAAAGGCTTAAGTCAGGTTAAAGTTCTGTTAAGAAAAATCTGAGAAGGAAGGGGGAAAAATCAGCTTGATAATTAAGCAGGTATTTCAGAGGCCGGTTAAATTCAGATGAACAGAGGCCCTTGCCTTTTCGTTTTATTTTTGATAATCTTGCCTGAGAATTATGACAGAGTTTAGACCCGACACTGAGGTGATGTCTATGTTAACGAAAAAAATTTATTCCGCGGTTTGTTTGCTCCTGATGTTCATCGTTCTGAGCCTGCCAGTTCCTGCCCTGTCGCAGGAAAAACAGGAAACTCATCAGGCTACCACCATCTCCTCCGAATCCGGAGGAGAGCTCAGACAGCAGCCCGCTGATGCACAGAATCACGAAATCGGTCAGAGCGCCAGCAGAGGACAGGAGCAGGGTCAGCGCCTGAGACAGGGTCAGCGATCACAGGCAAGCCAGCAACCGCTGCCAACCCAGAACTTCTTCAAATTCCTGTTCTCACCGAAACTCATCACCATGCTGGTTATAGGTCTGTTATCTCTGGTTCTGCTGCTGACAGGCAAAATGGACAACAGAACTAAGATACCGATTTTAGTCATCGCCACCTTCCTCTACGGCGTCTCGGCCAACCTCGGGCTGAAGCTCTTTTCAGGTTTTTCCATGCATCCTTCTCCCATCTGCGCCTTGACCAAGCCTCTGCTTTACGGTTTGAGAGCCCCGATGCTGGCCACGCTGGTCGTGATCCTGTTTCTCACAATAATAGGTCCTAAGCTCTTTTGCAGCTATGTCTGTCCGGTCGGCGCTACCCAGGAATTAATTGCCATGTTAGCGAGCAAACTTAAAATCCGAAGGAGGAAGCCTTCATTCAAACTCACCCAGACCTTCCGGGTGCTGATCTTCATTGCCTTCATCGCCTTCAGCTGGACAGCCATCATCCATACGATTTACCAGGGCCAGGTCCGGGCTCTTTCGCTCTATGATTATATAAATGCTTTCGAAGGATTCAAATGGAACCTGCAGCCAACACTGCTGGAAAATTTGTTTCATTTCCTTCCGCTCATCCTCACTCTGGCTTTTGCATTCTTTACTTACCGACCCTACTGTTATTTTGTTTGCCCGGTTGGACTGTTCACCAACGTGGTTGAACAGATAGCCATTTTCCGCGTGGTCAAGAAAAAAGACAGCTGCAACCACTGCCAGGTCTGCGTTGACCGCTCACCCTGCCCGGCAGTGTCTGAAATAATTAAAGATGCGGTTCTGGTCCCCGATTGTTTTGCCTGCACCGTCTGCACCAGAGGCTGCAACCGGGGCCTTCTTAAATTCGGCCGCTAAAACAGGGGACACCTTACACTGTCCCCACTTTTTCAGGGACAGTTTACAGTGTCCCCTCTTCGCTTCCCCGCTTTTCCCCATACAGAACGAAAGAGAATCAAGAAAAAAGGGGACACCGTACGGTGTCCCCTTTTGGTCAGAATTCTGGAATATTTTTCCCATAAAATCAGATAAAAGACCGGTGGACACTCTAAGGTGTCCCCGGAAAAAGAGGGACACTGTACGGTGTCCCCTGTTGGGGGCTCTGTACGGTGTCCCCTGTTGGGGGCTAAGTGGCCTTTACGGCGGCGGCCATCTCCAGCGCCAGCTTCCTCAATTTTTCAAAATCTTCCTTCTTCGCTGAAAATCTAACTTCCACCGGTTCACCCACGAGCGTCCAGTTGTTTTTCTTCAGATAATCGACAATGCCCCTGACTCCGCCACCGCTCCATCCGTACGAACCGAACACGCCAAACACTCTGTTGGGCAGCCCTTTATGAGCCAGGTTTATTATCAGATTCTCCATCGGCGGGAATATCCAGTTATTATAGGTGCAGCTCCCGAGCATCACTCCCTTAAACCGCCATATCTCATTTATGATAAAAGATTCGTGCACGGCTGATGTGTTCATCACCCGCACACTCCTTATCCCCTGCTCCGACATTACCCTGGCGATAAAATCAGCCATCTTTTCAGTATTCCCGTACATCGACCCGTAAGCGATCACCACTCCCTCTTCATACTCATATCTGCTCCATCGGTCATAAGCGCTGATGATATGCTGCGGCCTGGTCCTCCAGACCGGACCGTGAGTCGGACAGACCATCCTGACCTCCAGCGCTGCCAGCTTCTGCAGAGCTTTCTGCACCATCGGCCCGAACTTGCCAACTATGTTCGAGTAATATCTTCTGATTTCATGCTCGAAATAAGCCACGTCCACTTCGTCGTCAAAAATCCCGCCATCGAGCGTCCCGAATCCACCGAAAGCATCGCCGGCGAAAAGAATCTTTTCCGTGGTCTCGTAGGTCATCATCGTCTCCGGCCAGTGAACCATCGGCGTCATAAAAAATTTCAGACGGTGCTTGCCCAGCAGTATCTCATCGCCCTCGCCCACTTCGTAGAACTCAGCCTGCAGGTGATACATTTCGCGGATGAATTCCACCGTCTTCTTATTTCCGACCACCTTCACCCCCGGATAAGCCTGAACGATGGCGCTCAGCGCTCCGGAATGATCAGGTTCCATGTGGTTGACGACCAGATAATCGAGCGGCTTCCCCTCGAGCGTCCGGGCAATTTTTTCCAGATAATCCCGCATCTTGCTGACCTTAACCGTATCAATGAGCGCGGTTTTCTCGTCCACTATAAGATAAGAATTGTAGGAAACTCCCTTCGGCAGCGGCCAGATGTTTTCAAACAGATGCGTATCTCTATCGTTCACCCCGACGTAATAAACTCCATCGCAGAGAATCGGAATCTTTTCCATGTTTCTCCTCCCTCACGTTTGATTCCAGTTCGCCACTTTTCAGGCGGCACAAGCTAAATGATAGAAGTCGCCCGCCACTCTGTCAAACGGAAACTTCTTTCAGGCACAGACATAGTATCCAGGGTAAGGGTAGTATATGGAGGCGGCGTGGTGGTCGGCCAGCTATTGGGATAGGGGTTGAAGAGGCGAAGGGATTTATCAGGCTGGCACTTGAAAAAGCATGGCTTCAGGTACGACCAGGAAGACGGTGCGGGATGTATCACTGATGAATCATCCTTTAAGCGCGATGCACTTTTACAGTAAAATAACCCGCAGAAATTACGATTAAGGAGCGACCATGACCTTTCTGGTGCTTGGTTTTGACCATCCAGCCCCCGAGGGACCCGCCCGCCGCCAGTCCTGCCGTCCTTCTCATCTCCAGCTCGGCGAATCTCTCCACCGCCAGGGCCGCTGGCTCTACGCCGCCGCCCTCCTGAACGATTCCGGAGAGCCAATCGGTTCGGTCATCATCTGCGAATTCGACTCGCAGGAACAGCTGGAAAACGAGTGGCTGAGCCGCGAACCCTACATTCTTAATCGGGTCTGGCAAAAAGTGGAAATTTTTCCCATCCGCCCTGCTCCCTTCCTGACCTGAAGGTTAAGCCGGCCGCGCCCATCCTCTTGATTTTTTCGCTGCTCCCGGCCATTATTCTGCTTTCTTTCAGGGGAATGAAGTCTCCCCTATAAGCGCCCGCCGGCTGATGACTTCTACCCGAATTAAAGTTTGTGTGGAGGTTTATCCATGTTCGAAGCCTATCTGACCGCGGCCATCTGGCTCAGCCTGGCGCTTCTGGCCACCATCTTAGCCAGCCGCCTGAAAATCTCCATGGCTCTGATGGAAATAATGGTGGGTGCATTCGCCGGTTACCTGGTGGTGCACTACTTCGGCGAATCAGCCCTCTTCCCCAACGCTGACTGGCTCAGGTTCGTCGCCGGCTCCGGAGCCATTCTGCTGACTTTTCTGGCTGGGTCTGAACTTGACCCGCAGTCGCTCCGGGCAAAGCTAAAAGAATCCACGGTCATCGGCTTCTCAGCTCCGTTTCTCGGCTGCACCGCCATCGCTCGCTATCTCCTGCACTGGGACTGGAGGGCCAGCCTGCTGGCCGGAATCGCCCTCAGCACCACTTCCATTGCCGTCGTCTACTCGGTGATGCCGGAATTTGGCTTCAACAAAACTGAATTCGGCAAGGGCGTTCTCGGTTCCTGCTTTGTCAACGATCTGGGCACAGTCATCGGCCTCGGCCTGATATTTGCTCCTTTCACCTACCGCACAGCCGTTTTTGTCATCGTTTCCATCATGGTGTTCATCTTTCTTCCCGGGATGACCGAACTCATCATCAAAAAATACGCCTACAAAACCGCGGCTGTTCGCACCAAATGGATTCTTTTCTGGCTGTTCAGCCCGGGAGCGCTCGCCCTATGGTCGGGAAGCGAAGCGGTGCTGCCGGCTTACATCATCGGCATGGTCCTGGCCGGAACGATCAGCCGCGACCACTTCTTCATCCGCCGCATCCGCACGCTGACCATAGGTTTTCTCACGCCTTTCTATTTCCTCCGCGCCGGATTCCTTATGTCCATCCCGGCGATCCTCTCCGGCCCGCTCATCTTCCTGATTCTCTTCGGCGGCAAAGTTGTTTCCAAAATCTTCGGTCTTTATCCGGCGATCAAAAGCTTCCGAAAAAACCACGTAAAGGAAACCTGGTATTACACTCTGATGATGTCCACCGGCCTGACCTTCGGAGCCATCTCCGCCTTTTACGGACTCACCCACAACATCATTTCCCGCGACCAGTATCCGTTCCTGGTGGCGGCATTGATGGCCAGCGCGGTCATCCCGACGCTGATCGCCAACAGATTCTTCCTGCCGGAATACCTGCTGCCTGCTCCTGTTTCCGAAGAAGAAGAAATCCCGGAAGCAGACGAGCAGTGGCAGCAAACGCCAGCCGGAACAGAACACCCGGCGTGATAATTAATAAAAGTTATACTCAGGAAATGGCCGGGAAAATCTGCTTCCGGTATAGAGAGGTTCCCTGCCAAAAAATAAATTCTTCAATAATCTGAAAGGTAAACCTGTCAATTTCCGGCACAGAAATTTCCGCCTGTCCTACTTCCTCTCCTTCGACAGAGCATCCAGGAAAGCTTCAGTCAGACTGCCACCGGAAAAGAAAACCGCTCCGTCCGCTCCGAGCGAGCGTGCCAGCCTGACTTCTTCCAGCATGATTTCCGGCGTTGCCTGATTATGAGAGGTAACGATACCGATACCGGGACACACCAGGACCTTTCTGACAGCCGCCGGCGAGCCCGCGCCCGGAGCGGAAACTTTATTCGGTTTTCCCGCCTCCACCGCCCGCCGCGTCAGTTCTTCAAACAACGCCAGGTCGTTGGTGTAGAGCATCGGGTTCAGCATATCCACCAGTCCTTCCTTCGCCCAGGCTGCCCAGTCCTGCCCTATCAAAACGCGCGCATTGTCGGCATCAGGAAAAACAGCAGCGCTTATTCTCACCAGCCGACCGGTTTTCTCCAGCTCAGCCCGGAGTTCGCGCACAAATCTGGTTACCTGCTTCCGGTTCCATTCGAGCCAGACATTCCAGTAAGGATTGCCCGAATCGCGTGCCTTCAATGCCCTGAAATCAATCCCGGTTTCCTCTCTGAACAGCTTCAGCGTCCGGCCATCATGGCTGAAATAGGGCTCGGTCGGCTCGCAGGGAAAGCGAATGTAGTCAAGATGAATCCAGTCAACACTGTATTTTTTCGCCAGCTCTGACATCAGGCTGATCTCATAGGCTCGAACCTCGGGCAAAGCCGGATTTACGCTGCGCACCATTTCCCGGCCAGGTCCAACCACCAGCCATTCCGGATGCTCCCTGACTTTGCCCGGAAGAGCGCCCTCGGTAAAAACGCAGAACCGGGGATGAACATCAAGGTTTCGCTTCCGGGCCTCCTCCAGAAACAGCCCGAAGAAATCCCAGTCGTAGGCCGGATCCTTCACTCCGATGTCGCTTTCAAAATAGACATACCCGGAAGTGCCCTTGACCATCATGAAGAGCGAATTAATCCCGGCCGCGACGTAGGCGTCGAGGGTCTTGCCGATTTTCTCCGCGGCTTCCTCCTTCCTCTGTCCGAACTGACCGGGATGCAGCCAGACACCGCAGACCCAGCGCGCTGGCAGCCCAACCTTAGGTTCTTTGATCGGCCTGAGCTTCTGACCGGCCGTATCGCCTGCCATCAACCCGGTCTGAAGCCAGTCGCCGGCAACCACAACCGCCAGCAGAACGAAGAAAATAATATTCCTTTTTATAACGCCAGATATGGACTTTACTAACACGAACACCTCCCGTAGCAGGTAAAACTCTTACTCCTTATATTATCCGATATCCCCGCCCGATTAAAAATAAAAATCGCAACCCGTCTCCGGAAATCCAGAAACCCCCGGTGGGCCTCCTGTTCTATAAATCTCCCGCAGGGTCATGTCGCATCGGCCATCACCACCTGACTTTCGAACGGTCGCTGAATTCTTTCTGAGACTCTCCAGAAAAAAATTCAACAAGAACGATAGTATTCAGTTGACGAATGAATGCATTAAAGGTTGAACAATTAATTTGATGAACAGCTCGAACATAAGAATGACCTGTGGAAACACGTAAATATAAATCCTGTGACGAATTTCCACATCCCGGAATTTTTCGGACAACCTTTTTTCCTTTTTTTCTGTATTTATTAATGAATTTGTCATAGCGTTTTTAAGCCGCTTAACAAATTCCGGCCGGGTCTGGCCTTCCAGACATAAACCGGAAAAATTCAGGAGGAGTTTATATAAATGAAAACGGAAAACAGAAAAGCTGAAACCGGGCAATCCTCGCCCGACATTTCAGAAATACCCGATTCCAGTCGATTCCAGATTCCCGGACTCAAAAGCAAGAGGAAAACCGAAATACCGCTAAGCTCAGGTAAAAAAGGCTTTTTCCGCGGTCTCGCCCTGTCTCTCATAATATCATCCGCTCTTATCATTTCTTTTTCTGACCTTTCCATGGCTGCTTCCGCTCAGGAGCAAACCGCAGCCTCAACTTCCAGCGAGGCCAGCCGGCAGAAAAAAATTGCTGTTGCCCATCGGGTAAACCCGCAGCCTCCGTCCATCGACGGAAAGCTCGACGACCATGCCTGGCAATCCGGCGAGTGGTACTCAGACTTTGTCCAGTTCCATCCCTATGAAGGTCAGACTCCGACCGAACAGACAGCTTTCAAGATTCTCTATGACCAAAGCCATCTCTACATTGGCATTCGCTGCTATGACTCGCAACCGCAAACAATTGAGCGCCGTCTGAGCCGCCGCGACACCACCTCCGGCGATTACGTGATGATTTTCCTCGATAGCCTTTACGACCGCAGAACCAGCTTCTGTTTCGCCGTGAATGCGGCAGGAGTCAAAGCCGACCAGATTCTTTCCAACGACAACTTTGACGAGAACACCGCAGACCTCTCCTGGGACCCCATCTGGGAAGCCAGAACGGCCATCGACGAACAGGGCTGGACGGCTGAAATAAAAATCCCTTTTTCTCAACTTCGCTTCAGCACCAGCGGCGAACAGGTCTGGGGTCTTGAGGTCTGGCGTGAACTTTTTCGAAAGGCGGAGATTTCCCTGTGGCAACCTATTCCCAAAAACGCCCCGGGCTGGACCAGTCAGTTCGGCGAGCTGCGCGGGATGACCGGTCTGAAACCGCCCCGCCAGATTGAAATAATGCCATATACCGTCGGGCGGTTGCGCTCCTATCCGGCCGAGCCCGGAAACCCTTTCCTCACCGGCCACGAAAAAAACCTTATGGGCGGATTGGACGGTAAAATAGGACTGACCCACGACCTGACGCTCATTTTCACCCTAAACCCCGATTTCGGCCAGGTTGAAGCCGACCCTTCCGAGATTAACCTGACCGCCTATGAAACCTACTTCGAAGAAAAAAGACCTTTCTTCGTCGAAGGCCAGAACATAACCAATTATCGCCTCACCGGTGGTGATGGCGACTTTTCTTACGACAACCTCTTCTACAGCCGGAGAATCGGCCGGGCGCCGCAGATATATCCGGACGGCACCGGATTCTTCAGCCTGCCAGCCACCACGACCATCCTCGGAGCCTTCAAGCTCACAGGAAAAACAAAAAGCGGCTGGTCGATAGGGGCGCTCAATGCCATCACTTCAAGAGAAAAGGCCTCCCTGTATGATCCCGAAACCGGGGCATATTCCAGCGAAACGGCCGAGCCCCTGACCAATTACGCTGTCTTCCGGTTATCGAAAGATTACCGCGGGGGAGCCACGGTAGTGGGCGCCATGTTCACCGCCGTCAACCGCGACCTCGATGGTCAGACTGAAAGCCTGCTTCACCGCTCGGCCTGCAGCGGCGGTTTTGACCTTTATCACAGCTGGAAAGACCGCCAGTATTACTTTTCGATGAAGCTGGTGGGAAGCGGCGTTTTCGGCAGCCAGGATGCGCTGCAGCGGACCCAGATGTCGCCTGTTCATTATTTCCAGCGCCCGGATGCTGACCACCTGACTTTTGATCCGACGCGCCGTTCGCTTTACGGGCATGGCGGCTCGGTGGATTTCGGGCGGCTCGGCGGTTCACCCCTGATGTTTTCGACCGGTGTTACCTGGCGTTCTCCCGGTCTGGAGCTCAACGACGTCGGATATTTAAGGTATGCCGACGTGGCCATGCAGTATCTCTGGCTGGGTTACAGGTTTTTCCGGCCGTTCAGCATCTTCCGCAACCTTAATATCAACCTGAATGAGTGGGTCGGCTGGAATTTCGGCAGAGAAAGAATATTTGCCGGCGGAAACGTCAACGCCTGGGCTCAGTTCAAGAACTACTGGAGCCTGAGCTTCGGCATAAACCGGCAGTTTTCGGGCCTGTCGCAGGGCGCCCTGCGCGGCGGACCGCTCCTGCGGGTGGCTCCGGCCGTCAGCATCTGGAGTTTCATTCAAACAGACGACCGCAAAAAGCTGCGACTGGGACTCCAGACACAGTGGCGAAAGGCGGATAATGACGATAATTTGAGTTTGAACCTCGGTCCGCAGATTACCTGCGTGCCGGTGCCGGCCTTTAACATTTCCCTGAGGCCATCTTATTCTTTCATGAGAAGCGAACTTCAATACGTGAGCACACTCAATTACAACGGAGGGCCAAGATATTTAGTGGGTAAAATTGAGCAGAAGACTCTGTCGATGGTCGTTCGCCTGAACCTGAGCCTGACTCCGGACCTGAGCCTGCAGTTTTACGGCATGCCGTTCATCTCGGCCGGAAAATACAGCCGTTTCAAGATGGTCACTAACCCCCGCACGCAGGAGTGGTCCAATCGGTATCATCTTTTCGGCGAGAACGAAATTTCTTACGAATCAGCACCCAGGGTTTACCGGGTGGATGAGAACGGCGACGGCCAGGTCGATTATTCGTTCGGCAATCCGGACTTTAATTTCCGGCAGTTCCGCTCGAACCTGGTTCTGCGCTGGGAATACCGGCCGGGCTGCACACTGTTTCTGGTCTGGTCGCAGGGTCGGACGGATTACGGCTACAGCGGGATGCTGGATTTCGGACAGGACCTGAACTCGCTATTCAGCTCCAGGCCAGACAATGTCTTCCTCATCAAGATATCTTACAACTTCAACCTGTAAGCCGGGAGGGTCAAGCTGGTGAGCCATTACGGATAAATCCGGCACCGAGAACCGCTTCGCCGTCATAGAAGACAGCCACCTGGCCCGGCGTCACCGCCCGGTAAGGCGTGAGCAGAACGACGCGGGCGCTCTGCGGAATCTCTCCTCTTTGAGAAATTTTTGCTTCTCCTGGCGATTCTGAACCCTGGCCAGAGCTTTTCCCTTTCGTTTCCTCAGCTTTTCCTTCTATCTGATCACCCGCAGATTCCGGAATAATCCGGCAGGCCAGCTCCGGCGACTTATATCTGACCTTCACCGTGGCTTCAATCTCTTCGCCTGCAGCCGGTACCCGGGCCACCCAGTTAAGTCCGTCGACGAAAAACACACTCGTCAGCAGGTCCTTTTCTTCGCCCACGTAAACGGTGTTTGAGGCGGCATCTATTTTTACCACGTAAAGGCGGCCGCCGCTGGCAATGCCCAGGCCGCGTCTCTGTCCGACTGTGTAATTTTCTATTCCTTTATGCTCCCCGAACACCCGACCGCTAAGGTCCTTAATCGGACCAGGTTTTCCTTTCGGCAGCAGCTCGCGGTAATCGCCGGCGTAAAAATCCTGGCTCTCTTCCTTGTCGCTCACCGGAAGCTGATGTTCGCGGGCAATGCGGCGCACCTCTGATTTTCTCAACTCTCCGAGCGGGAACAGGCTGCGGCTGAGCTGTTCCTGCGAGAGAAGCGCCAGGAAGTAAGATTGATCCTTCGTTTCATCCCGCGCTTTCAGCAGCAGCCAGCGCCCGCTTCTTGCACCATAAGTTACGCGGGCATAGTGGCCGGTGGCGAAATAATCGTACTCGAGCCCGAGTTTCCGGCAGCCTTCGAGCAGCAGTCCGAATTTTATCTCGGCGTTGCACTTGACGCAGGGATTCGGAGTGCGACCTCGAGCATATTCCTGGCGAAAATAATTCAGAATTCTTTCCTCATACTCCTGCCTGAGGTCCACCACGCGGTACTCAATCCCCAGATGCCGGGCAACCCTTTCCACATCCTGAATCTCGGCAGCCTCATCCTCCCCGTAACAGGCCAGTTTGCGAAAAGTTGAAACCATCCCATCGGGCGTGATGCGCATGGTGACGCCGACCACTTCGTATCCGGCCTGCTTCAGCAAGAGCGCGGCCACCGATGAGTCGACTCCGCCGCTCATCCCGACAAGAACTCTTTTTTTTCTGTTCATCGCAGGTATTATAGCATTTATAGCATGTCTTGCCTGCCCACGGCGTCCTTTCTCCCTTTTCAGTTTAACCATCCGACCGCGCCAGGACTTTCCTCAGCCGGGAGTGAGACATTCCGCCGGTTAAACAGAGTGACATCAACCTTAAGACCGGAGCCTGTCGCTGTCACCCGCTCAAAGCCATCAACGAAAATTGGGGACTAAAACCTTTTGACAGCTTTTCCCGATTATGATAGTCTGCATGTGTTACGATTTAACAAATCGTAACACTAATAAGGAGGCATGTATCCGGCAAGTGTCCGGGACCTGCAGGCGGCAGGTTAACATGAAGCGAGGAGGAAAATCCCCATGAAAAAGCTTTTGCCAGAAACATCGACTGAAACTTTTATCTCCATTCCTTTTTTATCCCACCTGACCGGATTTGCGGTTCGCCTCTTCTGCGCTCTGCTTCTGTTAAGCCGGTTAACCCCTGCTCCCGTTTTTTCTCATCCGGCTTTTTCCGAAATGACGAAATTACACCGGGATTACTTCTTCTCCGAAAACCTCAATCAGAGCTTCCCGTCGGAAGAACTCGTCACCAGCTCGTCCTCGCCGTCGTATCAGACTGAACAGGAAGAAAGGAAGAAGAAAACAAAGACGGCAGAAGAGAATCAGACATCCGATGAAAAGCAGTCGGAAGGACAGGAAAAGAAAACTCCGAAGCTTTTCCAGCTCGAGCCGATTTACATAGAGGTGGTGGACAGGGTGCGCGAGAACGAACGCCCGAACATGACGGTCATTCAGACCGACCTTTTCCCTCTGACCATTTCCCGCACTCTCGACACCGCGCTCGAGCGTCAGCCCGGTGTGGACATCCAGCGCATCCAGATGATCGGCACCGCCCTCGACGACGAATCGGTTAAAATTCGCGGGCTCGGAGCGAGACGTCTCCTGCTGCTTCGCGATGGTCGTCTTCTCAACTCTTCCGGTGTGGCCGGCGGCTACTTCATAGACTGGACCACCATCCCCCTATCCTCCATCAGCCGCATCGAAGTGGTGAAAGGAGTGGCTGACGCCCGTTACGGCAACACTCTCGGCGGTGTCATCAACCTGGTTCCGCGCCAGCCGCAGGCGCAACCGGCTTTTGAGTTTGAAGGCGGTTTTTCCAGCTATGCCACCAGCGCTTTCAGTCTCTTTCATTCCTGGAAGCCCGGACGCCTTGACTATTCGCTGGCAGCTTCGCTTCAGGACAGTGAAGGTTATCTGCGCAACGGCAGCTTCAACCTGAAAAGCGGGGAATTCCGCCTTGGCTACGACCTTCCTTTTGACGGCCGCCTGAGCGCCGAGGTGGTTTACGCCAGGGTGAAAAAAGGTTTTATCGTCTTCAACCGCGCCGACCGCAGCCCGGACTCACCCAGCTATGAAACCCCGCTTGACACCACCTATCCCGCTTCCGACGGCGAATATATGTACGGTGGGATGGGCGCTTACCCCGAGCCGGGTGCCTGGTGGTTGAAGGAACGGCTTCTCTTCAGTGTGAGTTATGACCAATCGCTCGGCCGGGCCGGCCTGGTCCGGATGAATGCCTGGTTCAACCACGGCGACCGCGAAGCTTACAACACCCGGACGGCTCTTGACCGTGTGTTCCACAAAAAATTTTATGACGACCGGTCCTGCGGCGGGAGCCTTGAATACCGGGCAACTCTTTTCGGTTCGAACGAGACAGACGACATCCGTAGAGTTCCGGCCACGCTCCTGGCCGGGGTTGATTTCGCCCACCTCAGGGATGACGGCGACCGCAACCTGGCGGACGACTTCCGGCCGCCCTTCCGCAACGGCTATTACGTGGCTTCGAAGCTCTTCAACGCTTACTTTCAGGCCGACCTTCCGCTCTTCTCGCGGAATTTAACTCTGACTCCCGGCCTGCGGTTCATGAGCTACCGCGGGATTTCAGGTCCGTCGGGGATTATCGAAGGAATTCCCGACATTTCGATGAGCGGGCTGTCTCCATCGCTCAAGTTGACCTTCGCTGAGTCGGCCTCGAGCCTTTTTTACCTGAGCCTGGCCCGGGCGCTTCGTTTTCCGACGCCGCCCGAGCACTACTGGCATTACGACGCTGACGACGCCGGTGTGAACACCTCAAACCTTCCCTTTAAGGCTGAGGATGGTCTTATGGTTCAGGGAGGCTGGAAGTATGAGCTCGAAGCGAGGACCCGGCTGGAGGTGGCTGCTTTCTATTACCGCATCAAAAATTTTATCCAGTTCGACCTGATCAATTTTGTTTCTTACAACATCGAGCTGGCGCGACTGGCTGGGGCGGAAGTGGAAATTGCCAGACAGCTCAACCAGAATTTTTCGACCTTTGCCAATCTGACGCTTTTTGCCTCGCGCACCTCAGGAGACCAGTTGATTGAATTTTTCGTCCGGCCGGAAGACCGCGACTTTAACCGTCTGCCCGGGGTGCCAGTCTGGAAGGGAAATCTCGGGCTGCGCTGGAAAAACAATCAGGGGGCGAGAATAGCGGCTTTCGTTCAGGCGGCAGGTTCGCAGAAAGTCATCTATAACCAGAATCTTCTCTGGAACGATGAGCTCCAGGTGGTGAAGCAGAAAGGCTATGCCCGCGTTGACTTAGAGGCCAGTTATCCGCTGCCGCGGTTCAAAGCGATGCTCTCCGGCTTTATCCACAACATTTTTAACGCTCGCTACCAGGAGAGGTTTGGTTTTCCGGCGGCCGGAAGAAGCGCCGGCCTGAGCCTGAAATTTTCCCTCTGAACAGGGGACACCGTACGATGTCCCCTTTTCCGGCCAGAAGGCACCAGCCGATATGGGGAAAAAAGGCAGCCGAACCGGGGACACCCTAAGGTGTCCCCTTTTTGCCCCCTTTTTGCCGTGTCCCTTTCTACCGTTGACACTGAGAATTTCTTCTGTTAACCTTGGCGTGTTACGCTTTTATATTTCGTAACACTTTTTAAGATGAAGATGAGACAAACTGGCGTTGTATCAAGCCTGGCTCAGCCATTCATACTGCTACCGGAGCTTCTCGCCTCCGTCCACAGGCAGACCGGCAACCAGTCGCCCTGTCTTAACGGAGAGAACAGAATTTACTTCAGGAAACACTCGTATGCGCTCGATTGAATCAGCCGAAAATTCCGCCAGACTGGCTCCACCCTCACGCTGGCAGCCGTCAGTAGGCGCCTGTGACCGCTGGGATGAGCAGATGTTAGCGTGGAAACGATGCCAGAGGCGCGCCGGCCGCAGCCTTCACCACGACTGGGATTCGGTCGAAGCTGCCCGGCGCTACTGGGAAAACGTCTGGCTTCATCAGCCCGAACGGCTTGAGCTTCTACTGTCGCGGTTAAAGCCGGCAGCCGGTAGAAGGATTCTCGACATCGGTTCCGGCCCGGGCGTCCTGGCAATTCCGCTGGCCGAAGCCGGTGCTTCGGTGACCGCCGTCGAGCCGTCAGCAGCCATGCTGGATGTCCTGCGGGAAAAAGCTGCTCAGAGAAAAACTCCAGAGATAAACTGCGTTAACCTTCGCTGGGAACAGATCAGACCAGAGCGCGACCTGAACTCACACCAGCCGTTTGACCTGGTGGTAGCCTCACTTTCTCTTTTAGTCGTGGGACTCAGGGAATCGCTTCTTAAAATGCGGCAGGTCTGTGTGCCCGGGGGGCGGATTTTGCTTCTGTGGAGTCGCGCTGATAATCTCTGGACCGAAGAGCTTCACTGGCTTTACCCGGAGCTTTACGGCATAGAGTATCTCCCGAAACCGGGGGCGGAGCTTCTACTTCAGGCGATAAACGAACTGCAGGCTGAGCTCGACTCTTCTTCTCGAAAGGACTTCCAGCCTGCCACGAAGGAAAAAATAGACGTCCGATCGGAGAGCTCGCCTCATCCGCTAAAATTAATCAGCAATTTATCTTATTCAGGTTCAGGCGGACAAACCTTGAAGGCAAGCCATCTGTCAGCCAACGGCGTCACCAGCAAGCCTCTGCGGCAGTACCTTCCAGAAGAAAATCAGCCAGCCTCAAACTCGCCCTGCGCGCCGGCACAAATTAAAGCGGAAGAGGTGGAATTTATCTACCGCGAATCCTTCGGTTCGAAAGCTGAGGCCCTGCGGCACTTTCAGGATTACTTCGGGATAAACGGCAACGACCTCAGGCGAACGGCCATCATCGAGAAATTTTTGATAAGGAATCTGGTCTGGCGAGATGGCGTCTGGTTGCTCGAGCATCCGGTTCCGGCGCTTTTGATTTCCTGGCAGCTGGCGTAAACTCCTGTTTCGCATTCCCCTGCCGCTAAATGCCCCGCGCTGGTTACCATGTCTGCGCCATACCGAAGATGGCAATTGACACCCGCCAGCTATTTCTTTAAGCTCATAGTATGGAAAAAACAATTCGTTTCAGCGTGTCTCTGGAAATTGAACTTTCCCGGAAATTTGACCGGTGGATGAAAAAAAACGGTTACGACAATCGCTCGGAAGCCATCAGGGATCTCATCAGGGACAAGCTGGTTGAGGAAGAATGGAAAGACGACCAGGCAGAAGTTGTGGCCATCTTAGCCCTTGTCTATGACCACGAGAGCCGCGAGCTGCCGCAGGTTCTTACCGACATCCAGCATGAACACTATGACCTCATCCTGAGTTCGACCCATGTACATCTTGACAGGCATAACTGTCTCGAGTCGATCATCATGAAGGGCAAGGCCGGCGTCATCAAAAAAGCGGCCAGCGAGCTTCTGACCCAGCGCCGGGTGAAACACGGGCGGCTGCTGATGACCACCACCGGACAGCAGATCCCTTAACCAACAGGGGACACCTTACACTGTCCCCGATTTTCCTGGGACACCCTGAAGTGTCCCACATTCTCCACCCGCGTCTATATGGGAAAAAAACTGTGCGTCTGCCCATTAAAAGGGGACATCGTAGGGTGTCACCTTTCTGGCCAGTCTGGCCTTTCGTCTATTTGGGGAAAAATCTGAAGGCAGGCCGGGGACACCGTACACTGTCCCCTGGAAATAAGGGACACCGTAAGGTGTCCCCTGTTAAAAGAAGAAAAAGCGGATGGCTACAAAAATCAGAAAAATTCCGTACAGGAGTTTCACCTTGGCGGTGGGCATCCGGATATTCATTTTAGCTCCAACCACCGTCCCGAGCAGAAGTCCGGCGGCCAGCAGCACTGCGATGCGGACATCCAGCGTCCCGGCGCGGTAGTAATAAATAACTCCTGGAAGTCCAACCGGCGGTAGCAGCGCCGCCAGCGAGGTGGCAATCGCCCGCTTCGGCGGATATTTCAGGAACAGAATGAGAAATGGCACGATTATATTACCGCCGCCTATCCCGAACATCCCGGCCATCACGCCGGCCAGCAGGCCGATTCCTATCAGCGCGAAAAGGTGAGGTTTCGGGCCGTTATTCGAATCTGGTTCGAGTTCAGGAAGAGGACTCTCCCCGCGGAATCTTTTCAACCGATCAAGCGGCCTGATAAACGTCCAGCTTACATACAGGCAAAAAGCGGCATACAGCCGTCGCATGATGACCGCCGGAAGAGCGTGAGCCAGCCAGGCTCCCACCACCACCGACAGAACCAGCCCGGATGCAATGTAAACCGCCGCTCTGAGGTCCAGAATGCGCGCCCGGTAATAGGCAATCACTCCGAGGATGCCCACGGGCAGCATGATGGCCGCAAGCGAAGTTCCGGTGGCTTTGACCAGAGGAAACCCGGCCAGAAGCACCAGAGCCGGCACGATGACAATGCCGCCCCCTATCCCGAACAGACCGGCGAAAATCCCGGCGAGAAATCCAATCCCGACGATCAATCCTGCACTCATCCGCTGAATTATACTCAAAATCAGACTCGCATTCTACATTCCCGTCTTTGCGGACAGGGTTTAAAATCCGCAAGAGGAATCGGTCTCCGGGAAAATAAAACGCCGTGCGCCTCAGCCTTCAAAGCTAAAAAACGTCACGTGTTAAATTATCTGGCTAAAATAATAAATTTTAAGAACAGGGTCACGCGTCACCGGTTAGAGCCGACCTAACCGACTTCAATAACAGCGCACAGTGTCAAAGTGGTGCTGATATCTACTTCTTCTATTTATTTCATTAACCCGAAAGCCCATTATCTGGCAGCAGCCGGGCGCGGTAATTTTGCTCCGCCATAAAAAGCTACTCTTTATCTGTACCAGCTGCTCCGGTTTTTCGCCTCCTGCCAGAACTGCTGCCTCTCACCCTTTTCTGGCGCGGTTTTTCTTCAGCTGTTTCTCCGGAAACCGTTTTATCAGCGCTATCACTCTCACCCTTAAAATATTTTGACATGACCATTCTTTCCGCCTGGAGCCAGTGTTCCAGATCATGGCCATCCAGCCGGCCGCTTTTCTCATAAAGCTCATAAGCCAGAAGTCGGATTTCTTCTTCAAGCTGCTTTAATGTAATCATTTCTTACCCCTGTTAAAAAATTTCCCCGCTTTTGTATTATAACCCTGATACGAAATCAGACAAGTACCCGAGGAAGCAATTTGCTGAAACGGGCTTAAATAAGAGCGACTTGAGAAGAGGAGCTGTTCTGGTTGATTTAATATTTCCTGAGTTAAACATTGCAGCCTGGCGATACAGATTAAAAAAAGCGCAAAAGCTTCCGCTGGCTCCGGACATCCCGATTCGGCCAGCCCGAATTTTTATTTCCTATAAATCCTATAGGATTTATTGATTTTATCACTTTTCTGAATTATTATGGAGATGGATTCATGCGGTTTAGACGGCAATGGTCTGAACCTGTTTCCCGGGCGGCATTCTCAGGCAAAAAATTAATATTGATTAAGGTGTAAAAATGAAAAAAACGGCAAAACAACACGAGCATCACGAAGCTAACGATAATTGCTGTTCGCACTCTAATGATATTCTTAAAGGCCCGAACAGCCATCATCATGTCCAAAAAAAAGAATCCCACGAAAATCATAATGATGCCCGTGCAAACAGCCTGTCAGAAGACCGTCTCTCGAAAGAAACTTATACCGCAGCAGAAAACCACCCGGCAGAGCATGGTTCTTCCTGCGCTCGCCCGCAGGTTTCCTGTTGCCACAGCGGCTACCACGACCACTCCTCCACGACAGCTCTTCCCGGCGCCCAACACTCCTCCGCCTGCGAACATCATCACGAGGCTGCTGCCCCCGCCGGCCATGCCCATCACGACCATTGCCACAACGTCGCCGACTTTCAGAAACGTTTCTGGATTTCACTCGTTCTGACGATTCCGGTTCTTCTTCTCTCTGACATGATCCAGCAGTGGCTCGGCATCAGTTTCCGCCTGCCGTTTCATTCATACATCCTGTTCGCCCTGTCAGCCGCAATATTCTCCTACGGAGGCTGGCCGTTTCTGGCCGGCGCTGTTTCGGAGCTGCGCTCGCGCCAGCCCGGGATGATGACGCTCATCGGCACGGCCATCACCGTGGCTTTCTTCTACTCGAGTGCCACGGTGTTTTTCATCCGAGGCCACGACTTTTTCTGGGAGCTGGCCACGCTTATCGTCATCATGCTGCTCGGCCACTGGGTGGAAGCCAGAAGCGTCCTGGGCGCTTCCCGCGCTCTCGAGGAGCTGGTGCGGATAATGCCGACGACCGCCCACCTGATCCGCGACGGTCAGGTGCTCGAAGTTCCGGTATCGGAACTCAAGCCCGGCGACCTGGTGCTCGTCCGCCCGGGCGAGAAAATACCGGCTGACGGCCGGGTGGTTGAAGGCCGTAGCCCGGTCAACGAATCGCTGCTCACCGGGGAGTCAATCCCGGTTCTGAAAACTCCCGGCGCTACCGTCATCGGCGGCTCGCTGAACGGCGACGGATCGCTTCAGGTGATAATCGAAAAAACCGGCCAGGAAACCTACCTGGCCCGGGTGATCAGCCTGGTGCGCCAGGCACAGGCATCCCGCTCCCGCACGCAGGATCTGGCAAACCGTTCGGCCGCACTGCTCTTCTACGTGGCGCTCGGCGCCGGCATAATCTCCTTCGTCGTCTGGAGCCTGCTGAAAAACGCCGATTTTGCCCTCGAACGGGCGGTCACCACTCTGATCATCGCCTGTCCGCACGCGCTCGGGCTGGCCATTCCGCTGGTGGTGGCCATCTCCACCGCTCTCACCGCCCGCCACGGCATTCTCATCCGCGACCGACGGGCGTTTGAAGCGGTGAGGAACGTTCAGGCGGTGGTCTTCGACAAAACCGGCACGCTGACCGAAGGCAAATTCGGCGTGAGCGAGGTGGTCTCGCTGATTCCCGAAGATGAGTTCCTCCGTCTGGCCGCAGCCGTCGAAACAAACTCCGAGCACGTCATCGCCAGGGCGATAGTCGATTATGCGCGCGCCAGAAAACTCGCCATCCCGCCGGTCGAGGATTTCCAGTCTCTCCCGGGAAAAGGTGTCAGCGGACGGGTTGACGGGCATCTGGTGGAAATCGGCGGCGTCAACCTGCTCTCCCACCTGAACAGCAGCGTCGAAAGTACACCTTTAGAGCCCGCGCTTAAAAAGGGCCAGACAGCAGTCGTCATGCTGGTCGACAGAAATCCGGCCGGCGTCATCATCCTCAACGACCGCCTCCGCTCGGAATCCCGCCAGGCAGTTTCAGAACTTAAAAAGATGGGCATCCGCGTTTTTCTGCTCACCGGCGATTCGGAGGAAGCGGCGGCGGCAGTGGCTTCCGAGCTGGGAATAGACGATTATTTCGCCCGGGTTCTCCCGCATGAAAAAGCCGAAAAAATACGACAGCTCAGAGATTCAGGCTGGCGCGTGGCTATGGTTGGCGACGGAGTAAACGATGCTCCGGCTCTGGCTTCGGCTGACGTCGGCATCGCCATCGGCGCCGGAACCGACGTGGCCGTGGAAAGCGCCGACATCATCCTGGTGAGGAACGCTCCGTCGGACATCCCGAAGTTAATCAATCTTGCCCGCCGCACCTATTCGAAAATGGTTCAGAACCTCTGGTGGGCGGCTGGCTACAACATCATGGCCATACCGCTGGCCGCCGGATTGCTCTATCAGCAAGGAATTGTCATCAGTCCGGCGCTCGGCGCGGTGCTGATGTCCTTGAGTACGGTGATCGTGGCGCTGAACAGCCAGACCCTGCGAAAGCAGGCACCATGAAAACGCGGTAGCCAAAGACCCCGCCAACCCGGGACACTGTAAAGTGTCCCCTTTTTTTATAAGATAGAGATGATGCGGAAAAGCCGGCAAAAAAGGGACACCGTACGGTGTCCCCTGTTCCTAATAGGCGCGGATTAAAAGAAAGAGTTCCTGCGGGCTCATGTTGTTACGGCGGGCGATCTCTTCCAGCGAACTTTCAAGGCTCAATCCATGGAGCCCGCGAGCTTCCAGCTCCCTCAAAATTCGCTCTGGTGTTTTTCCCATCTGCTCCAGCGCGCGCCTCAGCGGCAGTTTTTCAAAATCGGTCGCCGGCGGCTTGACCAGCAAACCGGCGGGATTATTCTTGAAGTGCGACCGCCCTTCCATCAACCAGCTCACCGGCGGAATCCTCCAGACGGCGGGCACCAGCAGAATAAAAATCAGCAGAGCGGCCACCACTAACTCCGGCACATTCCTCCGGCTGCGGTCAATCCCGGCAGTGAGATAAATCACAATCGCCTTTAGATTGAGAATTAAATGAATAAACCCGACGATTATAAACACCAGACAGAAGGTGTTATGCACGGTTTCCCAGCCGCTTTTATCCAGCCCTATTGCCTTCCAGCCAACCCAGCGAGCCAGACTTCCTTCAGGACGCAGATAAAGAATCACACCGGAAAAAGCCAGCAGCAGAAAGCTGAAAACCGTCAGAAAAGAAACGAGCGGTTTGAACTTAAAAGTTCTTCCGGCGCCATTTCGAACCTGATTCCGGTTGAGATTCATATTCTGATTCACATTCATATTCATCGCCTTGCCCTTTACACAGCCATAAACGTTCCAGCAGAGCAATATTATACAACAAAGAAACAGGGGACACCTTACGGTGTCCCCTTTTTTCTCAAAAACCCCGCGCGTTAACAGGGAAAAGTCCCGGCAAAACGAGGGGACACTCTACAGTGTCCCGCTTTCCCCCGTTTCTTACCCTGATGTTTAACTTTCCTGCCAGAAAAGAAACACGGTCGCTCCCCTCATAAACAACGTGAAGCTTCTCCTTCTACCGGCTCTTATATTTCAGCTTTACATTCTGCAGCGAACGCAGAACGCTCAGATATTCATTCCTTGTTCGCTGACTGCCGGCAAAGGATTCTTCCTGAAGACGGATTAATCCTCCAGCCGATTCCTTCTTTTTCGCCGGTGGTACATTCGTCATCGAGATCAGTTGATGGATGCCCTCCATCCAGTTCAACTTATTTTCGATACTGCTCATCACCAGTCCGATGGCCGCACTTATTATTCTGTAGCTTTCCTCCTCCAGCTCGGACGAAGCCGCCTGCAGAAATTTTTGATAGGGCTCTTTAAGCTTCTTAGCCATCTCCAGAACCGGCTCCAGCCTGAGAGCCACCTGCAGAGGCTCAACTTTCAAATCGGAATAATGCGTCAACAGAACAGGAAAAAGATATTCAAGCATTTCAAGCTCAACCGGCACTCCTCTGCTGGCCTCTTTACCCAGCTTTCTTTGCAGATAATAAAGCGCCGGAACTTCTATTTCCGACGTCCTTTCGGCCGCGTCCTCCCCCGCCAGCACCTCCGTCTGCTTCATCTTCACCTGGCTTGATTCGAGCACCAGCTTTTCGCTCATTTCAACTTCCTCTTGAAACATGGCCTCTATGGGTTTTTCCTGAATTTCCGCTGATGGCGCGGAAATCTTCTTCACGCTGGCTGTAGCCGTCTCGGCCTTCAGCAGAAATCCCGGCACTTCCGGCGAGAACCAGAAATCCGCTCGCTTCAGGCTGTCTCTATACGCATACAGAAAACTTACTTTAACCGCCTCTGTCTCCAGCGCATCCGTCTTCAAGCGCTCCTGGACCGTCCGGTTAATAAGCGCCAAATCTGAATCCAGAAAGTTCAGAGGATTCGGGCCGAGCGCATTAAAATAAGGATTGCTGACCCCGGAAGGTTCGGGCCATCTCGTAAGCTCAAGCATCTTATCCGTTTTAATCGGGGGGAAAGCCTCCTTCAGCCCCGTTTTTCTCACCTCTCCTGTTTCCAGGAAATTGATGGCCGCCGCCTCCCGGTCAAGCGCTTCAAACGAAAACCGCTTTTTGATCCTGTAGGTCAACGAGGGATAGGCAGCCACATAGTTGAAACTGAGGCTCGTTCCGGGAGCAAATTTGGCCCATGATTCGTACGGGTCAAAATCTGAGAAATATCTCCTGCATTCCTCTTCTGCCGGCAGCACTAACATTTCCGCATGAGGTATCACACTTCCCTCACTGTCGGTGCCACTAATCCTGAATGGCAGCAGCATCACCGCCATAAAATTCACCATGTATCTATAATCCTGCGCTTCTTTGCCGCTAAATATGGTTAATAATCTTATAATTTTATTCCGGCAGAGGCTGGCGCCGAGCAAGATGCTGTTCGAAGCGTCCTTACTGAGCAGACCTTCAAAAAGAAAACGCCAGCCGAACCTGGAAACGACCACATGTTTTCCGGTGTATTCATAATCAGAAGAGGGAGAAGCCAGCGCGTTGAGTTCATCCGCCACAAATCTTTCCAGAGTTTGTCCGGCGGAATTATCAGTGATATTGATCATAATGGCGTTATCGTACTTTTCTATCCTTCCATCCCTTGATTCTTCCTTCTCGGGCGGAAAGATAATCAGAATCGGCTGGCCATTCTTATCAACCGCCGGCCTGCGCTTCCAGCCCCGGTCTATGGGAACAGCCAGCGCCAGCTCATCGCTGTAAAGAAGCGCAAACTGACCGCTGTAAATTATCGGGTCCGATTGCGCCGCTGACCTAAAAAATCCGGCAGGAAGAAGACCGACAGGAGGAACACCTCCAGAGAAAAACTTACCCCGGCCGGCAGCTTCTCCATCAGACAAACCAGGCGATGTCAGCCGGGCTATGGCTGATACTGTCGGGCTCTGCCGTTTGAAGCTCAGACCGAACAGAAAGATGGCAGTGATGAAAAAAAGGAATCCGGCGAAAAACGCACCCCCTTCCTTTTTCGCGCTGCACGGCAATTTTGCCTCTCTGATTTTTTCTGATTTTTTAACCTGAATCAGCGCCAGCCGTCAACAGCAAACTGCTCTCTCCTGCTCCCTTCGCCTCCGTGCACCCCGGTTTTTTTACTGCCGCCGGATGTTTTGTGATAAAATAGAACAGAAAAAATTCCGGAAAGAACTCGCTCCATCCTGGCCCGGCCTGCGCCGGCTACCGAAGAAAATCGGCTTCAGCTAAAGGCGAATAGAGGATGCGGTCAGCCAGAAATAGCCCGGTCAGCAATCCGATAGTTAAATTCAAGAAAACTCCATACCGCAAGGCAAACCTGATGGGCCCATTCAGGAGCGGTCTTACCTTCCGACCCGGCTTGATTTTTCTCTTTGCTGTGCTGTCGGTTTCAGTTTTGTTTGTTCTTCCGGCTCGCCTGCAGGAATCAGCTCATTTAGACAGTTACACGCACGAACACTGTTGCGCTCCTTACAGTGCTTCCAGCCACAGCCGCGGCCAGCTTCAGATAGAACTCAGCGGTCTGTTTTCAACCTGGGGAGGTTTTTCTCGGGCCTCCGGCCAGAGTCTCGGTCAGCTCGGCGTGCGTTTTCTTCCGGAATTCAGCCTGACGTTCGTCCCGCCGTCCCGAAAAGCTTCGGCCTCGAATTTTACGATAGAAGGCTCGCTTAACCTCCAGGGTTCACTTACCGTCCAGCCGGGCGCGGAGAATCAATTCAGCGGCCGCCTCAAACCTTACCGCCTGAGCCTCAGATATGCCGCCCCGCGTTTTGAAGCCAGACTCGGGCTGCAGAAGATAAGCTTCGGGTCGGCCTCGCTCCTCCGCCCGCTGATGTGGTTTGACCGTATCGACCCGCGCGACCCGCTCCAGCTCACAGACGGAGTTTATGCGCTGCTTCTCCGGGCTTACTTTTCAAGCCGCACGAACCTCTGGGCCTGGACGCTTTACGGAAACGACGACCCGAAAGGCTGGGAAATCCTTCCGACCCGGCGCCGCCGCCCCGAAGCCGGCTTGCGGGCACAGGTTCCCATCGGTCCGGGCGAACTGGGCTTTACCGCTCACCGCCGCCGGGTTGAGTTCAACCTGGCGATGGCCGCGAGCAACCCGGCGCTTCACCTGATCCCGCTCAAACAATCTTCGCCCCTGGCCTTTACCTTTACGGAAACCCGGCTGGCTGCCGACGGCAAGTGGGACATCGGACCGGGCATCTGGTTCGAAGCGGCGCTCATCGAACAGCGTTCGCCCTATCTTGCCTTCCCCTGGCAGCGGGCTTTAACCATCGGCCTCGACTACACCTTCGCCCTCGGCAACGGGCTGCACCTGCTCGGCGAGTATTATCAGAGCGACCTGAGCACCGGCGCTTTCAGCGGGATAACTTGCGCTCCGTTCAGAGCGCGTTTCTTAGCCACCTCGATTTCCTACCCGCTGAGCTTCATCGACCAGCTGGCCGCCATCTTTTTCTATGACACCCGAAGCCGGGATTTTTACAGCTTTGTCCGCTGGCAGCGACAATATGACCGCTGGTCGATTCACCTGATGGCTTTCTGGAACCCGGCTGAATTCCGCCTGTTCGCCGCGCCTGACCAGCCAAACCTTTTTGCCGGGAAGGGGTTGCAGCTGCTCATTGTCTATACATTTTGAATTAAGGGTTAAAAAAGAATATCGCGCCCCCTCCACAAGCAATTTTCTCTGTGCGCCCTGAACAAAAAAAGAGGAAAGAAAGGAGGAAATCAGTTAGTTTGGATTTTCTTCCGTTCAAACAGAATAATCTAACCTAAAGTGAATGGAATATGAATGAACCGCAGAGCTGGACTGACTCAAAAAGTCGTTACGGTGATTGCTGGCCATTCACCCGGCTGTATACGTTGCCTACTCCAGGGGCGGATAGTTGCTTAACTCAGTTCTTTGAAATTTAAATTTGCCTGAGGCTACTGACACCGGGGCACATAGTCATCCCCGTTTTCGGGACACTCTACAGTGTCCCCGAATCCGGTGAAGAATTTTCCCCTGTTGTGAGAGAAATAAAATATAATAAAAGGGGACATCGTAAGGTGTCCCCTGTTCAAGGAGGTAAAGATGGCCGGGCCGGTAATCCAGACGATCGACCTGACGAAAGTTTATCCGATGGGAGAGCACAGCATCACCGCGCTCAATCGCATCTCTCTCACCTTCGAGCGCGGAGAATTCGCCGGACTGGTCGGGCCCTCCGGGTCCGGCAAAACCACCTTTCTTAACATCGTCGGCACGCTCGACACCCCGACATCCGGTCAGGCCATCATCCTGGGCACAGAAATTTCAGCCCTCTCTCCTCTCGAAGCCGCCAGGCTCCGCCGCCAGCACATCGGGTTCATCTTCCAGACTTTTAACCTATTTCCGGTCTACACCGTCTACGAAAACGTTGAGTTTCCGCTTCTTCTCCTTGGCCTGCCGCCGGCCGAACGCCGCCGCCGGGTGATGGAAGCCCTGGAGTGGGTGCGCTTAGCCGACCGCGCGGGCTCGCGTCCGACCCAGCTTTCTGGCGGTCAATCGCAGCGTGTGGCCATCGCCCGGGCGATCGTCAAAAAGCCGGCGATTGTCATCGCCGATGAGCCGACGGCCAACCTCGACGCTGAAAATTCTTACAACATTCTTGATATCATGCGCGAACTCAACCGGGAGCTTTCGATTACTTTCCTGTTCGCCACTCACGACGAAAAGGTCATTCGCTACCTCCGCCGGAAAATAACTCTTTTTGACGGACGCGTGACCAGGGACGAGATCATGGAGTCGGCCGCCACGCCGCCACCGGTCACCTGAGGAACCAATGGCTGAGATGAAAACCGAAATAAACGGAGCCGGCAGATGAAGGTTTTGATAAAGTTAGCCATTCGCAACCTCATGGCCGCCGGTCTGCGCACCTGGCTCAACGTCATCGTGCTTTCGCTGACCTTCGTGGTGATCATCGCCGCTCAGGGTCTTTTCCGCGGGATGGGCGACCAGGCAGCCCGCGCCAGCATCGATTACGAATTCGGCGGCGGCCAGTTCTGGCATCCCGCCTACGACCCCTACGACCCGCTGACGATCCAGGACGCCCACGGCTCGATTCCGGCCGAACTCAAACCGCTCATAGCCTCCGGCCAGGCCACACCCATCCTGGTCATTCAGGGAACGCTCTACCCGCAGGGCCGGTTTCTGCCGGTGCTGATCAAAGGCATCGACCCGGCACAGAAAATCCTATCAATTCCGTCGGAATTTCTGGCGGCCATCGCTGCCGAATCAGAAAGAGAATCTTTACCGCCTGAATTCACCACCTCAGAAAAGGCGACCAGAGCTTACGAGCGAATGAGCATTCCGGATGAAATACCGGCCATCATCGGTACCCGCATGGCCGCAACCGCTCGCCTTTCTGTCGGCGACACGGTCATCCTGCGCTGGCGCGACTCGCGCGGGGCTTTTGACGCCCGGCCGGTGCGTATCGTCCACATCTTCCGCACGATCGTCCAGTCGGTTGACGCCGGTCAGGTCTGGATTCCGCTGCGGGTGCTTCAGGCGATGGCCGGGATGACAAGCGAAGCTACCGTCGTCACCCTTGCCCCCGGCGCCTCCTCTTCTCCCGGCAACATTCCAGCTGCTGCCGGCGGCTGGTTATACCGCGACCCCGGCTATCTCCTGCGAGACATCGACCAGCTGGTGGCGGCGAAGACCGCCGGTTCCGCCACCATCTATGTCATCCTGCTGTTCATGTCGCTTCTGGCCATCTTCGACACCCAGGTGCTGAACATCTTTCACCGCATCAGGGAAATCGGCACGCTGGTGGCGCTCGGGTTGACCCGCCGTCAGGTGGTTCTCCTGTTCACCCTGGAAGGGACTCTCCATGCAGTGCTGGCAGCCGTGCTGGCCGCTATCTACGGCTACCCGCTTCTTTCCGCCTTCGCCCGTCACGGCTGGAAAATGCCCGATGCCTTCGACAGCTTCGGGATTGCCCTCGGGGAACGCCTGATGCCGGTTTTCACCGGAGGAATCATCATCGGCACGGTTATTCTTATACTGAGCCTTACGGCCATCATCAGCTTCTGGCCGGCCCGACGCCTGTCGCGGATGCGGCCGACTGACGCTCTCAGGGGGAAACTGCAGTGATCGGCTTTATCGTGAAAGGAATTCTTCGCGACCGGAGCCGCAGCCTCTTCCCCGCGCTGATTGTCGCGGCCGGCGCCATGCTCACGGTTTTCTTTTACAGCTACATGCAGGGCGGGAAGAACAATTTCATAGAGACCAGCGCGCGCTACCAGACAGGTCACCTGAAGGTGATGACGCGGGCTTACGCCGCCGAATCCGACCTGCTGCCGAACGACCTGGCCCTCACCGGAGCAGCCGCGGTTATTTCCAGCCTGCAGGCCGAGTATCCGGAGCTAATCTGGAAGCCGCGGATAAGGTTCTCCGGTCTTCTCGATGTGCCGGACGAAAACGGCGAAACCCGCGCCCAGGGTCCGATAAACGGCCTGGCGGTGGAGCTGCACGCGGACATCAGAAACGGAAATCAGAACAGAAGGAATTTGCCGGAGGCGGAAATTCTCAACTTCGAAAAGGGATTGATCGCAGGGCGACTGCCGGAGCGACCGCGGGAAATTCTTGTCGGTTCGGTCCTGGCTTCCTCGCTTAGAATAAATCCGGGCGACCGGGCGACGATCATCAGCTCGACGATGGCCGGAGCGCTGGCCATAGCTGATTTCACCGTAGCTGGAATCATCCGCTTCGGCGTCACACCGCTCGATAAAACCATGGTGATCGCCGACCTGGAAGATGCCAGGCAGCTGCTCGATATGGAGGACGCCGCCGGAGAGATCTGCGGCTTCTTCCCGGACTTCTTTTACCGGCCGCAGCTGGCTGCTGGTCTGGCTCGCGATTTTAACGCGAAGGTAGAAGAAAGAGCCAGTAACGCTGGAGAAGACCCCGACTTTCTGCCGCTGATGCTGACCCTCGGCGAGCAGGGCGGGCTTGGCGATATGATCGCCATCTACGACATTTATGCCTTCGTGCTGGTGGCCGTGTTTGTGGCGGTGATGTCGCTCGTGCTCTGGAACGCCGGGCTTATGGGCTCGCTTCGCCGCTACGGAGAAATCGGGTTGCGCCTGGCCATGGGTGAAACCCATTGGCATCTTTATTTTTCGCTACTCGGAGAGGCGGTGGTCATCGGGCTTATCGGTTCGGTTATCGGAACGGCTCTCGGCCTGGCCGTGTCCTTTTATCTTCAGGCTTACGGCATCAACGCCGAAGCCTTCACCAGGACATCGGAAATGATGATGACCAATGTGATCAGGGCTCAGGTCACGCCGGTGAGCTATGTTATCGGGTTTATTCCGGGGCTGCTGGCGACGATTCTGGGGACGGCCGTAGCCGGGCTGGGAATTTTCCGGCGCCGCACGGCCGGGTTGATGAAGGAGTTTGAAGCATGAGCCGAAAGATACTCGCGGCGAGTCAAGAGAGGCGCGGGGCTCCCTTTGCTCTCCGGGTGATTCTTCAGCCGCGGGCTCTGGCTATGAGTTCAGATGAAACTCTGATGAGCATGAGGTCTGATATATGAATAATTGTTCATACATCTGGCAGAGAGCGGGGAGCATCAAAGGACGTGGTGGTGTTGGGGCCCGGAGCAGCTTCATAAGCCTCCAGCTTATCCCCCCGCTTAAAAACCCGGAAGTCCGGTTAAGGACTGATTATCCCGGGGTGAAATTGAGAAGTAAGCCAGCAGCAAAAATCTTCAAGCCTGAAGTTTGTGAAATTAAGAACACCGGCTTCCGCCAGGAAATTTTTTTTCATCGTTGTCGAGATCTGGCCTGAACTTCATGCCTTGCGGATTAAAAAGAATAAACTAAAAGAAAAAATAAAAAGCTGTCGATGGCAATCAGGAAGGAGCTTCAGAGATGAAAATAAAACGCGGAATGAAGACTTATTATCATAAATTCAATGAAACCGGAACTGTGCGAGAAGTCACAAAAAATGATGCGGGTAAAAAGTGGCTTGCCTTTCTGGCTGGCATTGCCATCCTGGCGCTGATGATTATTTCTGCCAGCGCAGAAGTCCCGCGGTCAGCCGGGCCCGAGTGCTCCGCCATCCCCCAGACCAAAAAGCTAAGCGGTGAGGAGATTCTCAAGCGGGTGGACGACAACATCACCGCCGGGAATAAAGTTATGACCGCAAAAATGATCATCCACCTGAGACGCGCCTCACGGACGGTGGAGTTCAAGTCTTACATCCAGGGAACCGAAAAAGCCTTCACCGAATTTCTGGCGCCACCACGCGAGAAGGGCACGAAAATGCTCAAGCTGGGTAACCAGCTCTGGATGTATTCGCCCTGGACCGACCGGACGATTCTGATTTCAGGACACATGCTGCGGCAGTCGGTCATGGGCTCGGACCTGAGCTATGAGGATATGATGGAAGACCCGCGCCTTTCGAATTCTTACAGAGCGGAGATTGTCGGCGAGGAGGCAGTGCGACTTCAGGCGCAGGACGGAAATGAGGTTTCCTGCTTGGTGCTGGAGCTTACCGCCCGCCAGGAAGACGTGGCCTATCCTCGGCGCAAGCTGTGGGTGGACAAGGAGCGGTACGTGGTGCTAAAGGAAGATTTATATGCCCGCGGCGGGACGCTTCTCATGAAGGTTGAGGTGCTGAGCCTGAGAAAGTTTGACTCGCGCTGGGTGCCGGAGCGGGCGATATTTAAGGACATGCTGAAGGCGGGCGAAGGCACGGAGTTTGTGATCGAATCGCTCGAGTTCGACGCTAAAATTCCCGAGCATATCTTCACCCGCGCCTCCCTGAAATAAACAGGGGACACCTTACGGTGTCCCCTTTTTTCGCAAAAACCCCGCGCGTTAACAGGGGAAAAGTCCCGGCAATACGAGGGCAATACGAGGGGACACTCTACAGTGTCCCCTTTTATCCCGTTTGTTTGGTCCGGCTTGTCCAGCCGTTTTTTTCTTCTTACTTCGGTTGTGTTGATTTTGATACGGGGATAAATTTTCTAAAAGCGCGCTAACCGGGATTTCCCATTAATTCTCTGGCTTATATAACCCGGTATCCTGGGTGGAACTATTCTTATGGGGACACTGTAAGGTGTCCCCATTTTTTCACGCCGGCTATATGGGGAAAAACACCTGGGTAAACAGGCAAAAAGGGGACACTGTACGATGTCCCCTGTTTCAAAGCTTACGGGCGGAGGGGCAGAGGGCCAGGCCGCCGCGAGCGGTGCACCTGAGCTCCGGCGGAAGCATCTTCCCCACCTCATAGACCGCATCTATCGTTTCGTCCAGGTCGATCGGATTTTCATAGCCGCCGATGATGAGCCCGGCGCAGAGTAGCGCGTTGGCCGCACCCATGGCGTTTCGGGTGTGGCAGGGAATTTCCACCTTGCCCTGGACCAGGTCGCAAATCGAGCCCATTATGTTCTGGAAGGCAATAGCCGCGGCATCGGCCGCCTGCCGCGCGCTCCCCCCGAAAATATCGACCGCGGCTGCGGCTGCCATCGCCCCGGCCGCACCTATCTCCACCTGGCACCCGGCCACCTCGGCGGCGAAGGTCGCCCGGCTGTCGACGATTACACCGACCGCTCCGGCCGCCATCAGCCCGCGCAATATCTTTTCCAGCGGGACCCTTTCATCCTCAAACAGCGTCACCAGCACCCCGGGGAGCGTCCCGGCCGAACCGCCGGTCGGCGCGGCGCAGACGACACCGCGAAGGCCGTTTACGTGCATCACCGCCATCGCCCTCGCCCCGGCTCTGAGATAGGTTCCGCCGAGCGACGACCGCGCCAGCCTTTCATCAGCGAAAATTTTCCCGGCCGAAGGCTTCAGAAGCTGAACTTTTTCGCCCTGAAATTCCAGGCCATCGTGAACCGCCTGCTGCATTATCCGGAAACGTCTCTCCGCCTCATCCAGCACCTGAGCTTTTGACCAGCCGAGAACCTCCACCTCGTATTCAAGCGCCAGTTCGCCCGCCGGAAGATTTTTCTCCCGGGCGAGCTTTATCATCTCAGCCGCGGAGCTGAAAGGCGGCTTATTCTTTACGACCGGGCAGACCGGCTGAATCATCCAGACCCGCCCGACACCAGGCGCGCTCTTTATTTCCGCCAGCAGCGCTTCCGGAAAAGGTTCCCGCGCCCGCGCTGAAATCAGCGCCGCGCCGCCCCTTACCTGGATACCCGACTCACCCACAAGCCGGGACAGCCCCGCCAGCTTCTGCCTGATGCTATCCGCCGCCCCCGCTTCTGCTTCAACCGCGATTTCGTAATAAACTCCGGTAAAATTCACCGGCCAGCCCTCAATCTCCCTTATCTCAACCGAACCGCCGCCAACCGAAGCCGCTCTGATTTTAAGTTTTTTCCCGCATATCGAAACAAGTGCTATGTCCATGGCATTTGGATGGTCCGCCCGCTCAAGTTTCCTGATCGTGAATTCAATTTTCACTCCGCGCTCGCGGGCGATATCCAGCGACTGAAAAAAGCTCTCATCGACGAGCTCAATCCCGAGCAACCCGCAGGCAAAAGACAGGTCAGCCGCCTGTTCGCGATAGGTGCGGGCATAAGAGCCGTCCGGGTCAAAGGCCACCTCAACCTCCCGCGCCGGCTCTCCCAGCAGCGAGGCGGCAATTTTTCCGATGAAGAACCCGCCGGCTGTGTGGGAGCTCGAAGGACCCCTCATCACCGGCCCGATAACCTGATTAAAAATGCTTATATCTTTCATTGCGGCCATTCCACCATTTTATTCGCTGCCTTAATTTTCTTCAAAACCCCAACCGCCACCACCGCATCCTGGACGGCCAGCCCTACCGACTTGAACACGGTAATTTCTTCCGGTGTCCCCCTTCCCTTCTTCTCGCCGGCGATAACTTCGCCCAGCTCGGCCTCAATCTTATCCCAGTCAAAGACGCCTTCCCGCACCGGAATGATCAGATCCCCGGCTTCCTCCCGGGCAGCTTCGCGGCTGTCGACATAAACCTTCGCCCGCCGGATGGTTTCGCTGTCGAGCTCCCGCACCTCCGGCTTGAACGAGCCGATCGCGGTAATGTGCGCACCGGACCGCACCCAGCCCCCGTCAAAAACCGGCGTCCTGGAGGTGGTGGCGCAGATAATCACCTCGGCCTGTTCGACCGCGCTTTTCCTGTCTTCGGTTATAATCACTTCAATCCCGAGCTTTTCGCCCATCTCGCGGGCAAAGCTTACCTCCCGCGGATCCTGATAGCTGACGAGATAGCATTTTTCGACGGCGAGCACCGCGCAGACAGCCTCGAGCTGCGTCCGCGCCTGCGGACCCGCCCCGAAAAGCGTCACCACCTTTGAGTCTTTTCTGGCAAGATATTTGGCAGCCACTCCGCCGGCCGCCCCGGTTCTCATGGCCGTGGTGAAAGCGGCATCGAGCGCAACCAGCGGCGTTCCGTTCACGGCGTCGAATACCAGAACCAGCCCCTGGAGGACCGGCAGCCCGAAAAGCCGCGAATTTTCCGGGTAAACCGTGATGATTTTCGTCACTAAATACGGCCGGTCGTCCTCAATCAAGACCGGCATATATAGAAGAGAGCCGTCGTGATAGGGCGCGCTGAAAACCGCGCGCGGCGGCATCAGAACTTTTTTCCGGTGCAGAAGCAAAAAGCCTCTCTCGACGAGCTCTATGACTTCTGCCATCGTCAGGAGACGGCTGAGTTCATCCCGGCTTACAATCCTCATGCGCCATCCCTCCTTCTAAAAGGGGACACTGTAAGGTGTCCCCGGATTTGCCGCGCCGGCCATATGGGGAAAAACGCTGGTCCGGCAGCTAAAAAAGGGGACACCGTAAGGTGTCCCCTGTTTCATTCTTCCACCAGGATAAATTTATAACTTTTTCCGGGTTCGGTGGCAAAAGAAAGGAGGTTTTTATCCTTCCTCGCCAGGCTCACCTCAGGACTCGCCTCCTTCACCGCGACCGGAAAAGCCGTCCTGATCGTGCACGGCTTTCCGAGCCGGGAATTTATCTCGACAACCACGATATTTTTCTTGCTTTTCTTCTCTTTTTTCACAATCCCGGCTCCTCTCCCTTCCGCCATCTTTCTGGCTTCATCTCCCCAGGTCAAACTCAACTCGAAACCGCCCCGGGCCCTGAGCCCGGAAACTCTTCCGCTCGTCCAGAACTCCGGCAGAGCCGGCAGCACAAAAATTTCCTTCTCGTGCGATTGAAGAAGCATCTCGGCCACGGCCGCGGTCATGCCGAATGAGCCGTCCACCTGGAGCGCCTTCGAGCAGATCGAAAAGAGGTTATCAAAGG
>JBASPX010000056.1:0-1559 GCA_049659625.1 Candidatus Saccharicenans sp.
GCACTGACGACGAACGGAAGTTGTCCGAACCCGCCTTCATCACCAGCCGGTAAACCCCGACAACCTCGGGCTTTCGGTCCAGGATGTCGAAGGCGATGAAGTCCTTACGGGTCGTGTTCGCGTCCACCACAGCGGCGATCAGGTTCTGCGGCACCTCCGCGTAGTTGGCCAGCAACTGCTTGGTGTCCTTGGGCAGGCAGTAGCCGCCGTAGCCGAACGACGGGTTGTTGTAGTGGGTGCCGTTCCGCGGATCGAGCCCGACTCCCTGGATGATCTTCGCCGGGTCGAGCCCGTGCACGGCGGCGTAGGTGTCGAGCTCGTTGATGTAGGCGACCCGCAGCGCAAGGTAGGTGTTGGCGAACAGTTTGACGGCCTCGGCCTCGGTCGAGGCCATGATCAGGGTCGGGACGTTCTCGTCAATGGCCCCTTGCTGGAGCAGGGAGGCGAACTTGTGCGCGGCGGCCGTCAGCTCGTCCGTGAACGCGGAGCCCTGCGGGATGCCTACGATGATGCGGCTGGGGTGCAGATTGTCGTAGAGGGCATGCCCTTCGCGTAGGAACTCGGGGCTGAAGAGGAACTTGCCGGCGGGGTAGCGCTTCACGAGGCCTTCTGCGTAGCCCACGGGAACCGTCGATTTGATGACGATGATTGCGTCGGGATTCGATTCCAGAACCAGCTCCACCACTTCTTCGACGTACCGGGTGTCGAAGAAGTTCTTGTCCGGATCGTAGTTGGTGGGAGTGGCGACGACGACGTATTCGGCACCCTTGTACCCTTCTCCGTCACTGAGCTGGGCGGTGAAGTCCAGATCTCGATGGCCGAGGTACTCCTCGATCTCGACGTCCTTGATGGGGGAGCGGCGATCGTTGAGGAGGGACACTCTCTCTGCAATGACGTCGATGGCGGTCACGGGATTGTGTTGTGCGAGTAGGACGGCCAAGGAGAGGCCAACATACCCTGTTCCCGCAACAGCAATGGGGCACTTCCGATTCACCAATTCAGTTCCCTTCGTGAATTCTTGGTTGGAACTAGCACAGAATTCCTCCGGGGCGAGTCTCAGCCCCTGAAGAGCGCATCATTGCCAACCGTTCTGACACAACGATATACCGTGAGCGGGGCGCCGTTGGAGTGACTTCCCTTGTGATTTCTCTCGGCTGTTACTCCGGTCGCACTTTGGCATCGAAATACCTGCGCATGTATTCACTGCAAAGTTCAAGTGACGGAAACTGAATGCAGCGTTGAGAAAACTTGGCTATTCGCAGGAAGTACTGGTTGTGAAGATGATCTCTGACAAGAAGGCGACCTGCGCATTTGAAGCCGCGTGGAGTCCTAGTGGTATGACACTTTCAGTACCCGTGGCACGCGAGTACTACGCTCAATTTAATCCTCAATTTCACACTTCACCTCGGTGAAACAACGTCATTCAGCATCACACCTCAAAGGTCAGTCTTGGAAGCTTTTCAGCGCCGCAGTCATAGGCAGGTTCAATATGCTTAGCCAACCGACAGAGAACGATGTCACCATAGAACTCGAAGTCCATCTGGGTGACTGTGAAGAGA
>JBASPX010000057.1:0-1878 GCA_049659625.1 Candidatus Saccharicenans sp.
GACCGCCGATCAGGACCACGTTCTGGGCGCCATCCATGAACTCACAGCGGTGCAGGGTCCTGACAGTGGCCTCGTTGATCTCGCTGGCGGCGAAGTCGAAGCTGGACAGATCCTTATAGGCCGGGAAGCGGGCCGACTTCATGTGATAGGAGATGGACCGCACCTCCCGTTCAGCCAGTTCGGCCTTCAGCAGTTGCGACAGCATCGGGATGGCGGCTTCAAAAGCCGGTGCCCCCTGCTCGATCAGGTCAGTGACGGCCTGCGCCATACCATACATCTTCAGACTGCGGAGCATGATGACGATGGCGCCGGCGGCGGGATCATGACGCATGGTGGCCTCCTGCAATCTGGGCGCGCAGGCCGTCATAGCGCTCGACATTGGCCTTGGGCTCGCGGTGCAGGGCCAGTGCTTGCGGCGTGTCCAATGGGGGACCGCCCACCACCTTGCCGTCGATCAGGCGGTGCAACAGGTTCAACACATGGGTCTTGGTGGGCACGCCCTCGGTTAGTGCCAGCTCCACCGCGGTGAGAACGGCTTGTTCATCGTGGTGCAAGACGAGGGCAAGGATATCGACCATCTCGCGATCGCCGCCGGGCTTGCGCAGCATGTGGTCCTGCAACTGTCTGAACGCAGGTGGTAATTCGAGGAATGGCGCCCCATTCCGAAGCGCACCCGGCTTCCTTTGCACGACGGCCAGATAGTGCCGCCAGTCGTAAATCGTCTTCGGTGGAAGGTGGTGACTGCGCTGGATCACGCGCATATGTTCGCACAGGATGTTGCCTTCGGCCGCCACAACCAATCGGTCTGGATAGATCCGAAGGCTGACAGGGCGATTGGCGAATGATGCCGGAACGCTGTAGCGATTACGCTCGAAGCTGATCAGACATGTGGGCGAGACGCGCTTGCTCAACTCAACGAAGCCGTCAAAGGCCACTGGCAATGGCATCAGGGCCGCCTGCTCCTCGCACCAGACATCGGCAATCGTGCCTGCCAGCCTGCCATGAGCCGTCTGCCGCCATAGTTCTAGGCAACGCTGTTCCAGCCAGGCGTTCAGCGCGGCAAGGTCGGGAAAGTCCGGCATCCCTTGCAGCAACTGGTGTCGGGCATCCCGGACGTTCTTCTCGACCTGACCCTTCTCCCAACCCGCGGCGGGATTGCAGAACTCCGGCTCATAGACATAGTGGTTCGTCATGGCGAGGAAGCGCATGTTGATCTGCCGCTCCTTGCCCCGGCCGACACGATCCACCGCCGTCTTCATGTTATCGTAGATCCCGCGTCCTGGAACGCCGCCAAAGACCCGGAACGCGTGCCAATGGGCATCGAACAGCATCTCATGGGTCTGCAACGGATAGGCGCGCAGCAAGAAGGCCCGGCTGTGTGCCAGCTTGATATGCGCCATCTGCAGCTTCGCGCGCTCGCCGCCCAGCACCGCAAAGTCCTCGCTCCAGTCAAACTGGAACGCCTCGCCCGGCTGAAACACCAGCGGCACAAAGGTTCCGCGCCCCGTCGTCTGCTGCTCTTTTTGCCGATCTGCCCGCCAAACCCGGGCAAAGGCGGCAACACGGCCGTAGGACCCCGTGTATCCCAGCTTCACCAGATCATCATGCAACTGCTTCGATGTCCGCCGCTGCTTGCGCGACTTCCCAGCCTCGGTCTTCAGCCAGCCCGACAGTTTTGCCGCGAAGGGATCAAGCTTGCTCGGTCTCTCGGCAACCTTGAACTCAGGCTCAACAGCCCCAGACCGCAAATACTTGCGAATGGTGTTGCGCGACAACTTCGTCCGCCGCGCGATCTCGGTAGTGTCCGAGGACGTGGTGGACTTTGTCGCCGCGCTGGCGGTGTAGCTGGGGTGGCCATCGAGGATGTTGGTTTATGGT
>JBASPX010000058.1:0-5173 GCA_049659625.1 Candidatus Saccharicenans sp.
CTGGTTTTATGAAGATCATTTAGTTAATAAAGAGCCGTTTGAGTTCTGGTTCTGCCAGCGGGAAGCCATAGAGACGCTGATTTATGTCTATGAAGTTATGAAAAAGAGGAATTTTATCGACATGGCCAGGGAATTCGGCTCCGGTCCTATACTTGGCTATGATCCTTCATATGATCAATATCCACTATATGCTTTCAAAATGGCTACCGGATCTGGCAAAACCTTTGTGATGGCTCTGAGCATAGTCTGGCAATACTTTAATCACAAGTGGGAGGATAAAACTGATTATACTTCAAAGTACTTGCTTATCGCCGGCGAAAAGAATGTCATCTATGACCGACTTACCAGAGATTTCAAAGATGGGAAAATTTTTAGAGAGCTGCCTCTTATCCCGCCTGAATGGGAAGATGAATTCGATTTAAAGGTGATCCTCAAAGAGGATCCTATTCATATAATTCCTGAATCAGTTCTGTTTTTGACAAACATCCAGCAACTCGAGCAGAGGAAAAGCAAGAAAAAAGAGGTTGAGCGTTACGTGGATGAGGTTATGGAGTTGCCTGAAGTGTATAACGTTTCTGATATTTATCAGGAAAACCGGATAAAGGAAGTGCTGACCAGTTGCTCTAACATTATGATATTGAAGGATGAGGCCCACCATATTTATAACTTTGAAAAAGCCTGGAAGAAAATCCTCTTGCAGCTTAATAGAAATTTAATTGAAAAATATGGAAAAGGCATTAACATGGAGCTTGACTTCAGCGCTACTCCAAGAACAGAATCCGGAGCGCTTTTTCCCTGGATAATAGTGGATTTTTCTCTTAAAGAAGCTATCGAAATGAATATTGTCAAGCGTCCATTGAAAGGCATGGTTAAAGGTGCCAGAGAAATTGCCTCGAAAAAGACCGTTGAACGATATCGGGCCTGGATTGATGCCGGTATAAGAAGATGGAGAGAATATAAGGAAAAATTAAAGCCATTACAGAAGAAGCCGGTATTATTTTTCCAGTGTCCGGAGAACGAGGAAGCTGATGAAATTTTTGCTTATCTTAATACTTCAATCCCTGATTTAAAAGGAAAAGTATTGCTTATACACACCGATAGCACCGGTGAAATTACGAAGGCAGATTTGCCCAGAGCGAGAGAATTTGCCAAAACAATTGACGACCCGGATCCTGAGAAGAATCCCTATGAAGCGATTGTGAGCACACTTATGTTGAACGAGGGCTGGGATGTGAGAAATGTAAACGTGATCGTTGGACTTCGGTCTTATTCTTCAAAAAGAAAAGTCCTGCCAGAGCAGGTAATCGGTCGTGGGCTCAGGAAAATGTTCCCAGAGGAAGAGGCAAATGTGGAGAAGTCTATAAATGTTCTTGAAGTAATAGGTCCTCCTGGCCTGATGGATGTTCTTGAAGAATTAGAGTCGCAGGAAGGAATAAAATTCGCAGAATTTGATCCTGGAGAATCTTTGAATTTGACCACGATATTTGTAGACGAAGATAAACTCGATAAAGACATTCAGATCCCTATTCTTTCTCCAAGGATTTTTATAAGAGAATTTAATCTGAATGAAGTTGATGTTAACAATTTACCTTCGCTCGAAATTTCCTTAGAAAATAAAGTCCTGGACATGGAATATGTAGCGATTGACATGTTAGAAGGAGTTGAAGTTGTAAAGAGAAAATGGGATTTACCTGTTCCTAAGGATGCCAAGAGTGTAATTGCCTATTATACCGATCAAATATTGAAACAGCTCAGAATCAGCGGCTGTTTTGCCGCTTTTTATCCTCTTATTAAAAGATATGTCAAAGAGAAGTTGTTTTCGGTTGAGGTTGAGCTCGATGATCCAAGAGTGCTGTTTAACTTAAGCAGGCCTGAAGTCCAGGAAAAATTAATAAATTTATTTGTGGACGCATTTAAGAATTTGACCTTTATAGAACGAGAACCAGAAAAGAGGGATTTCATCAAGCTATCTGACACCAGACCATTCGTTTGGTCAAAGCTGGTCTATCCTGCAAATAAAACAATATTCAATTATGCTCCGGTTGAAAATAATTTTGAATCAGAATTTGCCAGATTTCTGGATAAAGCTGAAGACGTAGTCGCATTCTGTAAGGTAGTTCCAAAAGTAAGCTTTTTTATAGAATACCGAGATTCTGATGGGAACCTTAGATTATATCATCCGGATTTTCTTGTTGTTTTAAGTAATGGGGAAAGATGGGTGATAGAAACAAAAGGTATTGAAGATGTTGATGTTAAGCATAAAGATAAGCGAGCCGAGCTATGGTGTGAAGATGCTTCAAAGTTAACAGGCGAAAAATGGCAGTATATTAGAGTTAATCAGGAAGATTTTGAGAAATACAAGTTTAAGAGCGTTTCAGAGCTCATTGATTCCATCAGGTAGCATAATTTATTTAAGTTATTGAAGAAGTTAAATATTTTTCTTTTTCGCTAAGATTATTTGCCTCAAGCTTAGATGATTTTAGCCGGTTCCAATTACAGAATTTTCTCCATGGGCATTCTTAAGAGCGGGCGGGTGAGGCAGGTGGGGCCGCCGCAGCCCTTGAAGGCGATTTCACTGCCGGGAAGCTCATAGACGAAGCATCCGACGCGGCGCAGTCGCTCGGCGGTTCGGGGATTTCCTTCAAGAATTACCACCCGCCGCGGCGCAATAGCCAGCACATTGCAGCCCTGGGTCGGGAATTCCTCCTCGGGGATCTCCACAAGCTCAATTCCCCTTTCCATAAGCAACTCATAAAATGCCACCGGAATAAGCCTCTTATACACCACCGCCAGGTCTGCGTCGAGCAGGCTGATAAAGCTCATAAGGTGCAGGACTTCCCCCGGGCCATTCCAGTAAGGCAGGTCGTAGGCGATGACGCTGACTCCGAATGGTTGCAGGATTTCCTGAAGCTGGTCGAGCCCTTCCTGATTTGTTCTGAAGCCGCGTCCGGCAATGAGCGTTTTTTCGTCCAGCCAGAGGAGGTCGCCCCCTTCGGCTGTGGCTTTTCCGCTGAGCCTGCCGAGAATCGGCACACCCCAGCTCTTGAAGGCATCTTCCATCGCCGCGGGCTCTCCGGCCCGTTCCTTTTTTCCCATCTGAAGTATTATGGCGCCGGCTTCAGTCACAAGCGCCGGGTCGTGGGTGTAGATTGAATCTATGGTTGTTCGCTCATCAGCCGGAAGGTAAAGGATTTCCACGCACTCCTGCCTGAGAATTTCCTCCAGCCGGGAAAATTCCTGGCTGGCCCGCTCGAGCTCCGGTGGCGCAGTGAAACCCAGCGCCTGCCATTCCCGCTCAATCTTTTCCTGGCTGACGAAGGCTTCCTGCGGCCTTTTGACCACCACCCGGGTGAGCCGCCCGACCATGTTCTGCGCGCCGTATTTTCTGTCCATGGCAAAATCATATTAGAATAAAGAATTTTTGCTGACAACCAAATCATATAAGAAATAAAAAGGAAAAACCGGGGCTAACACAAAGATTAACAACTGCAGATTAGCGGTTCGAGATTTATTCGGGAAAGTACTTCCACGGAGGTAATTTCGAGGTGCTGCTTAAGGAGAATTTCCAGCGGTATGGCTGAAATTTATCGGTGTGGTTTGACTTGATTGCAAGGGGATGATAATTTTAAGGCTGCACATTCTGTCTGAAGAAAATAAGAATGAAAGAAAGGAGAAACCCATGGGCGGACTTACTTATAAAAAAGCCGGTGTAAACATCGATGAAGCGGATGCTTTCATTAAGAAGATAAAGCCGCTGGTCAGGATGACTGAACGACCAGAGGTGCTTGGCTCGATAGGCGGATTTGGCGGACTTTTTGCTCCGCGACTCAAAGGTATGAAAAAGCCGGTTCTGGTTTCCTCCACCGACGGTGTCGGCACCAAACTCATCATCGCCGACCTGCTGAAGAAATACGACACTATCGGCATTGACCTGGTGGCCATGAATGTAGACGACGTGGTGGTGCTGGGCGCCGAGCCGCTCTTCTTTCTCGATTACATTGCCTGCGGGAGGCTGGATAAAGATCAATTAGTGGAAGTGATCAGGGGGATTGTCCGGGGCTGCCGTGAAGCCAACTGCGCTCTGATCGGCGGGGAGACGGCCGAGCTGCCGGGGCTCTATGAGCCTGGAAAGTGGGACTTAGCCGGTTTCTGTGTGGGCATTGTGGATGCCGATAAGATAATTGACGGACGTCACTGTCGCCCCGGAGATAAGGTCATCGGGCTGACTTCATCCGGACTTCACAGTAACGGCTATTCACTCGCTCGCAGAGTTTTCTCAGAAGAGGAAATCAAGAACCGCTGGGGAAAAGAGCTGCTCAAACCGACCAGGATTTATACCCCGGTGATTCTCGAAGCTTTAAAGAAAATCAAAATCAAAGCGATGGCTCACATCACCGGCGGCGGCTTTTACGACAACATCCCGCGTGTTATTCCTGAGGGTTTGCAGGTGGTGATCCGGAAAGGAAGCTGGCCGGTGTTGCCCATTTTTAATGAAATTCAGCGTCGTGGTCAGGTAACTGAGCGCGAGATGTACCGCACCTTCAACATGGGCATCGGGATGACCGTGGTCTGCAGCCAAAAAGATGCGGAACCGGCCCTGAAACTTTTCCAGAAGCTCGGCCAGAAAGCTTATATTATTGGAGAACTCGTCAAGGGCCCTCACCAGGTGGTGATAGAATAGCTTGCAACAGGGAGCGGTGGAAGGCTAATTTTTATAATAGAGCAGCTTATGGCTAAGCGGTGAGTTTCATTCTTTGTCGGTTATGTTTTATAAAATTCTACCTGTATGGCCGTGTAGAGTTTTAACCGGAAATATTAGGCAGGTGTCAATCTTTTTAATCTGAGTTCGGCGGACCTGGCATGCGAGAGTAGACCTTCTCTCCGGGCAATTCTGATCGTGGTTGGGGCTAATCTTCCGGCGCCTTTTTCAGTTATCTTCACCTGAGAGACGACTTTTAGAAAATCAATCACGCCAAGACCTCCTCGATAACGACTGGCACGGTTGGTTGGAAGTATGTGGTTGCTTCCGGCGCAGTAGTCCCCAAAAACTTCGGCTGAGTGTTCTCCCACGAACAGGCAACCGTAGTTGTAAAGACTGTTAATAATTTTTTTGGGCTCTTTCAGGTGAAGTGCCAGATGCTCAGGAGCTAATTCGTTAGCCAGAGAAGCTGCC
>JBASPX010000059.1:0-15263 GCA_049659625.1 Candidatus Saccharicenans sp.
CCGGGTGACAGCGTGAACATTGAGGTGGAGCTGATCACGACGGTGGCCATGGAGAAGGGATTGCGGTTTGCCATCAGAGAGGGCGGACGGACGGTCGGCGCCGGCACGGTCACCGAAATACTCGAATAGAAAGGGAAATCGGCAGTTTTTGGCGGGAAAAATAATCAAGGAATGAATTGAAATGAGGGAAATAATTACTCTTCAGTGTTCGGACTGCAAGCGGCGCAATTACACCACGACCAGGAATAAGAAGAAGCAGACTGAAAGGCTGGAATTGAAAAAATTCTGCCCTTTCTGCCGTAAGCATACATTGCATAAAGAAACAAAGTGATTAATTACCGGACTGAGGGTGAGTAGCTCAATAGGCTAGAGCAGCGGTCTCCAAAACCGCAGGTTGCGGGTTCGAGTCCTGCCTCACCCGCCAGTACAGGGATGAAATAAAGGCGTAAGGAAATGAACGAAAAACTGCCCTGGTACAAGAGACTGGTGAATTTTTTAAAGGATGTCAGGTCGGAGCTGAAAAGGGTCACCTGGCCGAGCAAACAGGAGGTCTACGGCACGACGGTAATTGTTATCATTACGCTATTTTTCTTCGGGTTTTATCTGTTTTTCGTGGATGTGTTGTTCTCCTGGATCATTGCTCAAATTAAGCTATTAATCGGGTAAAGCAGGGATGTAAATGGCCAAGAACTGGTACGTAATTCATACTTACTCAGGCTTCGAAAACTTCGTAGCCGAGTCTATCCGTCTGAAAGCCGAAGAGCTCCAGCTGCAGGACAAGATAGGCCAGATTGTCATTCCGACCGAAGACGTGGTGGAGATCAGGGGCGGGAAAAAAGTGGTGACCACCAAAAAGCCTTATCCCGGGTACATTCTGGTAGAAATGGAAATGACCGACGAGACCTGGTTGATGATCAGACAGATTCCCAAGGTAACCGGTTTTGTTGGATCAGGGCGAAAGCCAACTCCCCTGAGTCCGGAAGAAGTCAGCAAAATCATTCATCATATGGAAGTTACTTCCGAGAAACCCAAGCCAAAACACACTTTTGAAAAGGGTGAGGCGGTGCGGATTATCGACGGTCCCTTCTATAACTTTCAGGGAATTGTCGAAGAGGTCAATCCAGAACGCAACACGCTTAAAGTGATGGTGACCATTTTCGGCCGCTCAACTCCGGTGGAACTGGAGTTGCTGCAGGTGGAGAAAATCTAGGAGGATTAAATGTCTAAGGAAGTTGTGGCTAAAGTAAGATTACAGCTCGAAGCCGGGAAAGCCAGTCCGGCTCCTCCGGTAGGTCCTGCCCTGGCGCCTCACGGCGTTAATTTGATGGATTTCGTCCGTCAGTTTAACGACCGGACTAAAAATATGGAAGAAGGCACCATCGTGCCGGTGGTGGTGACGGTTTTTAAGGACCGCAGTTTTACCTTTGTTATCAAAACCCCGCCGGCGTCTTACCTGTTGAAAAAAGCGGCTGGAATTGCCAAGGGGTCGAGCGCTCCAAACAAAGAGAAGGTGGGCAAGGTAACCAGAAAGCAGATTGAAGAAATCGCCAGGATTAAGCTTCCGGATCTTAACACTGATGATCTGGAGGCGGCCATTCGCTGCATAGAAGGTACAGCTAAAAATATGGGATTGGAGATCGTCAGTGAGTAAACGTGGTAAGAACTACTTAAAAGCCAGAGCTTTAAAGGACGAGACGAAAGAATACACTCTGGAAGAAGCCGTTCGCCTGCTCAAAGAGGCTAAATACGCCAAATTCGATGAGTCGGTGGACGTGGCTGTTCGTCTCGGGGTTAATCCGAAGTATTCTGACCAGATGGTCAGGGGAACAGTGGTCCTGCCGCATGGAACCGGAAAAACCAAGAAGATCTGTGTGATCGCTTCCGGTGAGAAAATTAAGGAAGCGGAAGAAGCAGGCGCTGATTTCGTGGGAGGAGAGGACCTGATTGAGAAAATCTCCGGTGGCTGGATTGATTTTGACGTGGTTATTGCCACTCCGGATATGATGAGGAGCGTGGGCAAACTCGGCCGGATTCTCGGGTCAAAAGGGTTAATGCCCAGTCCGAAGGCGGGTACAGTCACCTTTGAGGTCAAGAAAGCCATCGAAGAAATTAAGGCCGGTAAAGTGGAATTCAGGGTGGATAAAACAGGAATCGTCCATGCGGCCGTGGGCAAGGTTTCGTTCCCTGAGGAAAAGCTGGTGGATAACATAAGGACTTTTCTTCAGGCCGTGGTTCAGGCCAAGCCACCGGCAGCCAAGGGCAAATACATAAAATCAATATTTATTTCCTCCACCATGGGGCCGTCCTTCAAGATCTCAGAAAAAGTTTTGGAGAAATAGGAGTTCGACGGTGAGAAAAGAGACCAAACAAAAGATTGTCAGGGAACTTGAACAGCTGATCCAGGACAACCACACCTGGTATCTGATTGATTACAAACAGATGCCGGTCTGGAAAATGGTTGAGCTCAGGAAGTTGCTCAGGCGAAATAATTTCCGCTTGAAAGTGGTCAAGAACAGACTGGCTCTGAGGGCCATCGGTGAGCGTTATCCAGAGCTGAAACCCTATTTTCAGAAGAATAACGCGCTGGCTTTCACCGACCGTGATCCGATAGCTCTGGCCAAGCTGCTGAAAGAATTTTCGGAACAGGGTAAAGTTCTGGAAATTAAGGCTGGAGTGGTCGAGGGCCATTATCTGGCTCCGGATCTTTTTGGTGAAATTATCAAATTGAATTCCAAAATGGATTTAATAGCCCGAATCGGGTACCTGATGTCATACCCGTTAACGCAGTTCTTGAGGACTCTGCAAACTCCCGTGGTCAACATGGGAAGGTTGTTGAGTGCTCTCAAGGATAAAAAAGCGAGTTGAGGGAATATCCCTTGAACTAAGCTCATGTAAAAAAGGAGAGGAGTGACCAATGGAAAAACAAGAAAAACTCACCAAAGAACAGTTTTTCGCTCATCTTGACAATTTAACTGTTCTGGAACTCGTTGATTACATCAAGGAGTTTGAGAACCGGTACGGAATCAGCGCCGCTATGGCCGCTCCGGTGATGGTGGCTGCGGGTGGAGCCGCGGCAGCGGAAGCCAAACCGGCTGAAGAGAAAACATCTTTTAACGTTATTCTGAAAGATGTTGGCAGCCAGAAGATCCAGGTTATTAAAGTTGTCCGCGAGATCACCAATCTCGGACCGAAAGAAGCCAAAGATTTCGTGGACAGCGTCCCGAAGACCCTGAAAGAGGGTGTTACCAAAGAGGAAGCCGAAGCCATCAAGGCCAAATTCGCTGAAGTCGGAGCCACGGTCGAAATTCAATAACCTGGGCAGAAAAAGCTATTTTTTAATGATAGAAACAAAAAACTATCAAACTCTTTTTTTAGAGAGCTACCATGCTTGAACAAAACCATCATGTCTATCGCCAGAGGGTTGATTTTTCTAAAATAAAGACAGTATTCCCTCTGCCCAATCTTCTGGAGATACAGCTAAAATCCTATGCTGATTTCCTGCAGATGGACCTTTTGCCGGAAGAGCGGAAGGACATAGGCCTTCAGGCTGCTTTTAAGGAAGTTTTCCCGATTACTGATTTTAAGGAGTCCACCGAGCTCCAGTTCATCAGCTATACCGTCGGAGACTGGGAATGCAAATGCGGTCGTTTGAAGGGAGTGGAGAATGCCCGACCGCGCTGCCAGTCCTGCGGCGCGCTTCTTCCGTCAGAAGTGGTCAGGGAAGAAAAGAAAGTCTGCCCGTATTGCGGTGAAAGCAAGAAGATAGAGTTTCCTCTATGCAATTACTGCGGCGATAGAGTGAGGCTGAAAATCAAGTACAGCCCCCTGGAATGCATCCAGAAGGGATACACTTATGAGGCTCCGCTAAAGCTTAAAGTTCAGCTGGTTTCATGGGAGAAAGATCCGACCACCAAGACCAGACGTCTGAAGCACATCAAACAGCAGGAAGTGTATTTCGGCAACATACCGTTGATGACCGAGAAGGGAACTTTTATCTTCAACGGCGTGGAAAGAGTGGTAGTCAGCCAGCTGCAGCGTTCACCCGGAGTTTTCTTCCGCCCGGGAGAGATAAAGGGCCAGTACATTGCGAAAATCATACCTTACCGTGGCGCCTGGGTTGAATTTGAAAACGATGCGAAGAACATCCTCTGGGTGAGGCTCGACCGGAAGAAAAAATTTCTGGCGACAGTTTTCCTCAGGGCGCTTGGCTACAGCAACGACGAAGACATCATCAAGCTGTTTTTCAAATCTTACGAACTCATTCCTGAAAATGGAAATCTCTACTGGAAGCTGAGTGAAAATCTCGTCGGCAAGACCCTGCGAGAAGATGTTTACGGTCCGGAAAGCTCCAGGTCACCTCTAGCCAGGGCTGGAACAAAACTGGATAAAGAGACAATACAGAAGTTACTGGAGAAGGGAGTTACCAGGATAAGAGCCAGTCATCAAGATCTCCAGAAGGCCTATTCTCTGGTGACCGTCAGGGGAAAAGTCAAATCAGGAGAGGAGCTGACTCCCGAGCAGCTGGAAATCCTAATCAACCGCGGAGAGCCGTTCGAAGTTTTCTTCCCCGAGGAAGACGAAGCCGCTCAGATGATTCTCAATACTCTCAAAAAAGACCCGAAGAAAGACCAGCAGCAGGCATTGAACGAAATTTACCGGAAGTTGCGGCCGGGTGAACCCCATACCGATGAGACGGCCAGGTCCCTTTTTGAAAATATGTTCTTCAACCCGCAGAAGTTTAATTTCTCCCGCATCGGAAGATTAAAATTCAACATCAAACTCGGGCTGGATAGCGGCAAGAGGGACGTCCTTCTGGAAAGTGAGAAAAAGTCAGCTCCGGAAGATTTAAAGGACAGGATTCTATCTCCGGAAGATTACGTACTGGTAATTAAATATCTGCTGAAACTTAAAAATGGCGAAGGTCAGGTCGACGATATCGACCATCTGGGCAACCGTCGCGTACGGCCGGTAGGCGAGCTGATGGAAAATGCTTTTCGTATCGGCCTCACCCGGATGGAGCGGACGATAAAAGAGAAGATGACGGTCTCCACCGACCTGTCATCGCTTATGCCGCAGGACCTGATAAACTCCAAGCCGGTTATCGCTGCGCTTAAGGAATTTTTCGGCAGTTCTCAGCTTTCCCAGTTTATGGACCAGATCAACACTCTGGCCGAGCTGACTCATAAGAGGAGATTAAGCGCGCTCGGTCCCGGAGGATTAAGCCGGGAGAGGGCCGGGTTTGAAGTTCGTGATATTCAGGCTTCCCATTACGGACGCATCTGTCCCATTGAGACACCAGAAGGTCCAAACATCGGGTTGATCGCTTCTCTCAGCTGTTACGCCAGAATAAACGAATATGGTTTCATCGAAACCCCATACCGGAAAGTGGAAAAGGGCAGGGTGGTTGATTACGTCAGGATCATACATCCGGGAGCGACTGACTATCGTCCGAATCAGCTGGTTCGCAGGGATGAAATCGAAAGAGTCGTTCAGAAACTGCAGGATCAGAAGGTTAAGAATCTGCCTGTTTATGAGCCACACATCTTCTACCTGACCGCCTGGGAGGAGGAGAATTATAAGATTGCCCAGGCCAATGTGGAGATAGATTCCAGAGGTTATATCAAACAGGAGATGGTCAGCGCCAGAGACCGCGGCAATTTCAGGATTCTGCCGCGCGAGGAAATAGACTTTATGGATGTTTCCCCGAAACAACTCGTTTCTCTGTCCGCCTCTCTGATCCCCTTCCTGGAACATGATGACGCTAACCGTGCGCTGATGGGTTCGAACATGCAGCGGCAGGCTGTTCCGCTGCTCAAACCTGAGGCTCCACTTATCGGAACAGGTATGGAGCAAATAGTGGCCACCGGTTCAGGAGATGTGGTCATCTGCCAGCGCTCCGGAGTGGTCGAGTTTGTGGATGCGGAAAGAATCATCGTCAGAGTGGATGAGAAGGAAAACAGCCTTTATGACCTTGGCACCGACCTTTATCTTCTGACCAAATTTTTGCGAACTAACCAGAATACCTGCATCAACCAGAGACCGATAGTGAAGAAAGGAGATCGTGTGGTCAAGGGGCAGGTTCTGGCCGACGCTGCCTGCACCGATATGGGCGAACTGGCTCTCGGGCGAAATATCCTGTGCGCCTTCATGCCCTGGCGTGGATATAATTTTGAGGACGCCATCATTGTCAGCGAAAGGCTGATCAAGGAAGACGTTTTTACCTCCATCCATATTGTCGAAGAGATGATCGAAGCCCGGGATACCAAGCTCGGTCCGGAGGAAATCACCCGCGATATTCCCGGAGTTTCAGAGAATCTGCTCCGCAATCTCGATGAAAACGGCATTGTCAGAATTGGAGCCTATGTGAAACCTGGAGACATCCTGGTGGGGAAAGTCGCCCCGAAGGGAGAGACCCAGCTGACGCCGGAAGAGAAGCTGCTTAAAGCCATATTCGGCGAGAAGGTTCTGGATGTTAAGGATGCTTCACTTTACTGTCCTCCCGGTGTTGAAGGCACGGTGATTGATGTGAAGATCTTTACCCGGCGCGGTCAGGAGAAGAATGAACGGGCGAAATTGATCGAGAAAGAAGAAATTGCCAAGATGAAGCGGAATCTGGACGACGAGATAGCAATTCTGGAAAAAGAAAAATGGCGCCGCATCAAAAACCTGATCAAAGGCCAGGTGGTGGGGAAGAATGCAAAAATCAACGGTCGAACCATCGAGAAGGGAACCAGGCTGACAGAGAAACTGCTGGAAATCCTGGAATTCAAAGATCTGAAAGACCTGGAGGAACTTAAACTGCCGGCTGACCCTGAAAGAGACGAGAAAATCAGGGATCTCGACCGTAAGGTCAAGCGCCAGATTGAATCGCTTAAAGCAGAATTCAAGGAGAAAGTTGACGCTCTGAAGAAGGGCGATGAGCTGGCACCCGGAGTTATCCAGGCGGTAAAAGTTTTTATCGCCATGAAACGGAGACTCTCGGTCGGCGACAAGATGTCCGGTCGGCATGGAAATAAGGGAGTTATTGCCAAGATAGTTCCGGAAGAAGATATGCCCTTCCTGCCGGACGGTACTCCGGTTGACATCGTGCTCAATCCTCTGGGTGTTCCTTCGCGTATGAATCTCGGACAGATTCTGGAAACTCATGCCGGTTGGGCGGCTAAAAAATTGAACATGTGGCTGGCCTCTCCCGTTTTCGACGGGGCTACCGAGGAAGAAATAAAAGAACTTCTGAAAAAGGCAGGGTTGCCAGAGACCGGCAAGGTCAGACTTTATGACGGCATGACGGGTGAACCCTTCGACCAGGAAGTTACCGTCGGCTACATTTACATGATGAAACTTTATCACCTGGTCGATGACAAGATTCACGCCCGTTCGACCGGACCTTATTCTCTGATTACCCAGCAACCCCTGGGTGGTAAGGCCCAGTTTGGCGGCCAGAGATTCGGAGAAATGGAAGTCTGGGCTCTTGAGGCTTATGGAGCTGCTTATACCCTTCTGGAGATGCTGACGGTTAAATCTGATGATGTTGAGGGAAGAGCCAAGGCTTATGAAGCGATTGTCAAGGGAGACCTGGATTTCCATCCCGGTTTGCCTGAATCAGTCAATGTTCTGATCCGTGAATTACAGGGGTTGTGTTTGAACATAGAATTGCTTAAAGGCGAAAAAGAGGAAGCGTTGCCCTGGGGTATATCAATACCACAGGCAACCAAAGGAGAATTATGATGGAGATAAGGCAATTATCTTCAAGGCCTAAGATTGATTTTGACCGGGTCAGAATCAGTATTGCCTCTCCTGAGAAGATAAAAAGCTGGTCCTGGGGAGAAGTTACCAAAGCCGAGACCATCAATTATCGCACTTTCAAACCAGAAAAAGACGGGCTTTTCTGCGCGAAAATTTTTGGACCGATAAACGACTATGAATGTCTCTGCGGCAAGTACAAGCGGATGAAGCACAAAGGCATCATCTGCGAAAGATGCGGAGTTGAAGTCACCAAATCGAAAGTTCGCCGTGAGAGAATGGGTCACATCCAGCTTGCTTCTCCTGTGGCTCATATCTGGTTCTTCAAAAGCCCTCCCAGCCGGATCGGATTGATCCTGGATATGACCATCAAAGAGCTGGAGAAAGTTCTTTATTTTGAGTCTTACATCGTCATCAACCCCGGTGATACACCGCTTAAAGAAAAGCAGCTGCTGAATGAGGAAGAATACCGTGAAGCTCGCGAGAAGTGGGGGAATAAATTCGAAGCGGGCATGGGTGCTGAAGCCATCAAGAAGCTGCTGGAAAAGATAGATATCGACAAGGAAACCGAAAAGCTGCGGCGCGCTATGAAGAAGGAAAGCTCGCAGCAGAAAAAATTACGCTATGCCAAAAGGCTCAGGGTTTTCAAAGGGTTGAAGAAATCCGGCAACCGTCCGGAATGGATGATTCTGGACGTGATTCCCGTGATACCTCCTGATTTAAGGCCTCTGGTCAGGCTGGACGGAGGAAGATTTGCCACTTCAGATTTGAATGACCTTTACCGCCGTGTAATTAACCGTAACAACCGGCTTAAAAAACTGATAGAACTTAAAGCTCCTGAGCTGATCATCAGGAATGAAAAAAGGATGCTCCAGGAAGCGGTGGATGCGCTGTTTGATAACGGTCGAAGAGGACGTGTCCATCTCGGAGCGAACCGGCGTCCGCTGAAATCGCTGAGCGAAGCATTGAGAGGCAAACAGGGCAGATTCCGTCAGAACCTGCTTGGTAAAAGAGTTGATTACTCAGGTCGTTCTGTTATTGTGGTCGGTCCGGAGCTTAAACTTCATCAATGCGGACTGCCGAAAAAAATGGCTCTGGAGCTTTTCAAGCCGTTCATTTTCCACAAGCTGGAAAAAGATGGACTGGTGCCGTCGATCAAGGTGGCTCGCGAATGGCATGAGCAGGAGAGGCCGGAAGTCTGGGATTGTCTGGAAGAGGTGGTCAGAGAACATCCGGTCCTTCTGAACCGTGCACCCACACTCCACCGGCTGGGGATTCAGGCTTTTGAGCCGGTGCTGATCGAAGGTAAGGCCATTCAGATTCATCCGCTGGTTTGCGCCGCTTTTAACGCTGACTTTGACGGCGACCAGATGGCCGTCCATGTTCCTCTATCGGTTGAAGCTCAGATTGAGTCAAACGTGTTGATGCTGTCTTCGAACAACATCCTTTCGCCGGCTCACGGCCGACCGCTGGCCATACCCAGCCAGGATATGGTTCTCGGCTGCTATTATCTTACGCTTGAACATAAGAATGAAAAGGGAGCCGGCCGGATTTTTGCTTCCTTTGAAGAAGCCCTGCTGGCCCACGAAGCCGGAGAAGTCAGCCTTCACAGCCAGATCAGGGTCAGGTATTCCGGCCCCTTCATGAACCTCAAGTCCTTTTATGATGACCAGGCGGTGGTCAGCTGCCCTGTAGTCCAGCTAAAAGATGAAATCATCGAAACGACTCCAGGACGGATCATTTTCAACAGCGTCCTTCCGAAAGGACTTCCCTTCATAAACGGTATGCTCAAGAAAAAAGGGCTGGAAAGTCTGGTTTATTACGTTTACCTGAAGGCTGGACTCGAAAAGACTACCCGGATGCTGGACAGGATGAAGGAGCTGGGATTCCGCTATGCCACCAAAGCCGGCTTCTCTCTGGGTATTGAAGATTTTCTGATTCCGGCGGAGAAGAATGAGATTATCAAAAAAGCTCAGAAGGAAGTTCAGGAAATAGAAAAACTCTATCTCGAAGGAACGATCTCTTCAGGTGAAAGGTATAACCGGGTGGTGGAAATATGGACGGCGGTTACTGAAAAGGTTACCAACGTCATGATCGATGCCATGAAGCGGGTGAGCTTTGAAGAAAAGAAACTTAACCCGCTGTACGTGATGATTGACTCGGGTTCTCGAGGCAACAAGCAGCAGATCAGGCAGCTGGGGGCGATGAGAGGCCTGATGAGCAAGCCTTCCGGTGAAATCATCGAAACACCGATCACCTCGAACCTGCGCGAAGGGCTGAACGTGCTGGAATACTTCATCTCGACTCACGGCGCGCGAAAGGGACTGGCTGATACCGCTCTGAAAACAGCCAACTCCGGTTATCTGACGAGGAAACTGGTTGACGTGGCTCAGGAAGTTATTATCGACCAGCACGACTGCGGTACGCTCAAAGGTTTGAATGTCAGCGCCATAGTGGAAAACGGTGAAATAATAGAGCCGTTCGTGGAGAGGATTGTCGGGCGCGTCTCGCTGGAAAGGATCGTTCACCCCGACACCGGTGAGATAATAGTCGATATGAACCAGGAAATTACCGAAGAGATCGCTGAGAAGATTCAAAACCTGGGAATCGACCGGGTGAAGATCAGATCCGTTCTCACCTGCGAATCTAAAAACGGCGTCTGCCAGCTGTGCTACGGAAGAGACCTGGCCACCGGTCGACTGGTAGAACTGGGCGAAGCTGTCGGTATCATCGCCGCTCAATCGATCGGAGAGCCTGGCACCCAGCTGACGATGAGAACCTTCCACATCGGCGGAATTGCCATGAGGGGCGCGGAGAAATCAGCCCTGGAAGCAAAGAACAACGGCATCATTAAATTTAACAACGTAAGCTGGGTAAAGGATAAGAACGGTCATCTGGTGGTGGTCAACCGGAATGCCAGCATCGCCATAATGGACCATCGTGGGCGCGAAATAGAACATTATCAGGTTCCTTACGGTGCCAGGATTCTCCTTAATGACGGAGAGGAAGTAAAAGCCAGGCAGGTGTTTGCCGAATGGGATCCATTCAGCACTTACATCCTTACTGAAGAAGGTGGAAAAGTCAGGTACCGCGACCTGATAGCCGGAATAAGCATGGAAGAAGTAAGGGATGATTTCACCGGGTTGATTACCCTGGTGGTTATGGATCCGCGGGATGAGAAACTCCAGCCGATGATCGAAATCGTAGACCCGCACCTGAAAGACGAAAACGGCGAGCCTGTGGTCAGGAGAAGATATTTCCTCCCGAAGGGCGCTTTCCTTGAAGTTAAGGATGGAGAGCAAGTGTACGCGGGCGATATTCTGGCGAAGATTCCACGAGAAGTGGCCAGAACGAAGGATATCACCGGAGGCTTGCCGAGAGCCGAGGAATTGTTTGAAGCCCGCCGGCCAAAGAATCCGGCCATCATCTCTGAAATTGATGGCGTGGTGAAGATAGGTGATCTCGTTCGCAACTACCGCAGAGTGGTGGTAAGGAACGAAAGGGGAGGTGCTCGAGAGTACCTTATCCCGAAGAGTGCGCATCTTCTGGTCTCGGACGGAGAAAAGATCAGAGCGGGAACGCCTCTTATGGATGGGCCGATCAATCCTCATGATATACCGAGAGTTCTCGGCGAAAAAGAGCTGGCTGAATACCTGCTGAAGGAAATTCAGGAAGTTTACCGCCTCCAGGGCGTTACCATTAACGATAAGCACATAGAGATAATCATCCGGCAGATGATGCGGTGGGTCAAGATCGAAGAGGTGGGTGACACTGAGTTCCTGGTTGACGAGCAGGTGGATAAATTCAAATTCCAGGAAGAAAATGAGAAAGTGATGAGGAAGGGCGGTAAACCGGCGAAGGCCCGTCCGCTCCTGCTGGGAATCACCAGGAGCGCCCTGAGCACTGACAGCTGGATAGCGGCGGCTTCCTTCCAGGAAACCACCCGGGTGCTGACCGAAGCGGCTCTTTACGGGAAGGTTGATTATCTGAAGAAGATAAAAGAAAATGTGATTATGGGGCGTCTGATCCCGGCCGGAACAGGTTTCCGTCACTACCGGAATGTCATACTAAAAGAAGAGATAGCCGAAAGAGAAGAGAAGGAAGCCGAAATTCAGGCCCAGAATTAAGGGAAATCCGGGTAAAGCCGGGCGTTCCGGAGATCTTGAGCCGGTAAATAGATCATCCGGCCGGCAGCCTGAAAAAATAAGGTAAAGGCAGCTGTAAAAAAAAGCAAAATAGCCTGTTGTTTTCTTGACAACAGAGCCAGTTTTTGCTATTCTTCAAGCATATTTCTCGGGAATTTCGTCCTGGGAAGAAAATATAAAATTTTCTAATTTTTTGAGGAGAATTATAAGTGCCAACTATTAATCAACTGGTACGAAAGGGTAGAGCGCCCAAAAAGTATAAGAGTAAAGCTCCGGCTCTAGAGGGTTGTCCTCAGAAAAGGGGAGTTTGTGTCCGCGTTTTTACCACAACTCCCAAGAAGCCTAATTCGGCTTTAAGAAAGGTGGCCAGAGTCCGGCTCACCAACAATATAGAAGTTACCGCTTACATACCTGGAATCGGACACAATCTGCAGGAACATTCGATTGTGTTAATCAGGGGCGGTAGAGTTAAAGACCTTCCGGGCGTCAGGTACCATATCATTCGCGGTACCCTTGATGCTGAAGGAGTGCAGAATAGATTCCAGGGTCGTTCGAAATATGGCGCCAAGAGGCCCAAAGAGAAAAAAGTTGGCGGCAAATGAAGAGAGTGAGGAGATAGGACATGCCAAGGCGTGGAATCGTCAGGAAAAGAAAACCCCAGCCAGACCCTGTTTATAACTCGACCCTGGTTGGTAAATTGATAAATCTGGTTCTGAGGAAAGGGAAAAAGACGGTAGCGGAGAAGATTGTTTACGGAGCGCTTGAGATACTCAAACAGAAGACCAAGGATGATCCGTTAAAAGTGCTGGAAAAGGCCATAGAGAATGTCAGACCTCTTCTCGAGACGAAGTCCAGAAGAGTTGGAGGCGCCACCTATCAGGTACCGGTGGAAGTTCCGGAGCAGCGGTCGATTTCACTGGGAATGCGCTGGCTGGTAAAGTTTGCCAAAGAGAGAAGCGGAAAAAGCATGCAGGAAAAACTGGCGGCAGAAATTCTCGATGCTCTGTCCGGTAAAGGTGGAGCTTTTAAGAAAAAGGAAGATACCCATAAAATGGCTGAAGCCAACAGGGCTTTCGCACATTATAAATGGTAAAGGTTATAACCATAACCAGGCAAGCAAATTTAATTGCTTTATATATGAATGGAGATAAAATTTCATGCGGTCGTGCCCGATCGAGAGAGTCAGGAACATCGGCTTCATGGCTCATATCGATGCGGGGAAGACTACAACCACGGAGAGGATTCTCTACTTTACGGGAATCGCTTACAAGATGGGTGAAGTTGATGAGGGCACGGCTGTTATGGACTGGATGGTTCAGGAGCAGGAACGCGGCATTACCATAACGGCCGCGGCCACCACCTGCTACTGGAAAGACCACCGGATAAACATAATCGACACCCCCGGACACGTCGATTTTACCGCTGAAGTTGAGCGGTCATTAAGAGTCCTGGATGGGGCGATAATTATTTTATGCGCCGTTGGGGGTGTTGAGTCTCAGACGGAAACAGTCTGGAGACAGGCTGATAAATATCGTGTCCCCAGGATTATATACGTGAATAAAATGGACAGGTTAGGTGCTGACCCGATGAGAGCTGTAAATGAGGTGCGTACCCGTCTGGGCGTCAGGCCTCTGCCTGTTCAGATCCCGATAGGAGTCGAGGATTCCTTCGTCGGGGTGATCGATCTGGTAACCAGAGAAGAGGTTGTCTGGAAAGGAGATGTTCTGGGGACAGATTTCGAAAGAAGGCCAGTTTCTGAAGCTTACCGGGAGGAAGTTGAAGCCCGGAGGAACGAGCTTCTGGAAATCCTGAGTGAAGTTGACGATGAATTGATGCAGAAGTATCTGGACAACGAAGAAATTACACCTGAAGAAATGAAGCGGGCGATAAGAAAGGGTACGATTGAACTGAAATTTTTCCCGGTGCTTTTCGGAGCTTCTTTCCGGAATAAAGGGGTGCAACCGCTGCTCGATGCCATCGTTGATTATCTGCCATCGCCGGTTGATATTCCTCCGGTAAAAGGCTTCCATCCTCGCACCAACAAAGAAGAAATCAGAAAAGCGTCCGACAGCGAACATTTTTGTGCTCTGGTTTTCAAAATTATGAGCGATCCTTTCCTCGGTAGCCTGGCTTATTTCCGCGTCTATTCGGGAAAGCTGAAAACAGGAGCCAGCGTTTACAACGCGACGAAGGATCAGGAAGAAAGAGTAACCAGAATTCTCGAGATGCATGCGAACAAGCGTCGGGAGATTGATGAGGTTTACGCCGGAGATATTGCGGCTCTTGGCGGGATGAAGACGCTCTCCACGGGCGATACTTTATGTCTTAAGAGTCGTCCGATTCTGCTGGAACCACCTGTTTTTCCTGAACCCGTGGTTTCAGCCACGATAGAACCGAGGACGAAAGCTGACCATCAGAAACTGCTTAATGCCCTGGAGAAGTTTATGGCTGAAGACCCGACCTTCAGGGTTGGTCAGGATCCGATGACCGGGCAGACGCTGGTCAGGGGAATGGGGGAATTGCACCTGGAAATAATAATGGACCGGCTTTCCAGAGAGTATGGAATCCAGGCCAGGCTCGGAAGACCCCAGGTGGCTTACAAGGAAACCATCACCAGAGAAGCTACTGGCGAGGGTAAATTTATCCGTCAGATTGGCGGCAAGGGTCAGTATGGACATTGCGTTCTGAAAATTGAACCTCTCCCGAGAGGAGCCGGTTTTGAGTTTATAAACAAGCTGAAAGTCGGAGTCCTTCCTCCGGAATTCATCCCTGAGATAGAGAAAGGAATAAGGGAAGCCATGGAAGCCGGTCTGGTGGCCGGATATCCGGTTACAGATGTTAGAGCCACGCTTCTCGAGAGCAGCTATCACGAAGTGGATTCAGTGGCCATTGCCTATAAAATTGCTGCTTCCATGGCCTTCAAGGAAGCCGGGCAGAAAGCTGCGCCGGTTATCCTTGAACCTCTGATGAAACTTGAGATTGTGACACCGGACGAGTATGTCGGCGGACTGGTTGGAGACATCAACGCCAGAAGAGGCCGCATTGATTCAATGGAGCTTAAAGGAAGCTCCAGGGTTATCAGGGCATACGTTCCTCTGGCTGAGATGTTCGGCTATGCCACGGTTTTAAGAACCATAACCCAGGGAAGAAGCTCATTCTCTCTGGAATTCTTCAGGTATGAACCGACGCCGGCTGATGTCCAGGAAGAAATAATTGCCAGGATTGAAGGGAGAATTCCCTTCAACGAAGCCAGGAGGTAAGAGAAATGGCGAAGGAAAAATTTGAGAGGAAGAAGCCGCACGTTAACGTGGGGACGATCGGGCACATAGATCATGGTAAGACGACGTTGACTGCGGCGATAACGAAGGTTTTGTCGAC
>JBASPX010000060.1:0-8624 GCA_049659625.1 Candidatus Saccharicenans sp.
ACTCCCGCCTCCCGGGCCGGAATTACTCCCATGTAGAAAGAGGAAATAAGAGGGTATCTTCCGCCAGGCACATAGATACCTGCTCTTTTTACCGGTACGGTTCTGTGCTTGAGGTGAACACCGGGAATAATTTGCTCGCTGTAATTTATTGCCTTCTGAAGGAAGGATTTCTGTTTTCTGGCTGCCTGGCGGACATTTTTTACCGCCAGCCTGAGAGCTCTTTTTATCTCAGAGTCGATCAGGTTGATTCGTGACATTTCTTCTTTAATATTTACCCGGATAGAAGGCAGCCGGCATTGATCGAATTTTTCTGTGTACTTTATCAGTGCCGCGTCCCCTTTTCTGCTGACCTCTTCGATGATGGTCTTTACACCATCCAGAATTTCCGGAGGAATTTCCTGATACTTTTTTATTTTTCTCAGGTCGATTTCTTCCTGATTTAATATTTTCATGCTTTAACCTCATCAATTTTTTCTGAGTTTTGAGGTAAAAAATCTTTAAGTTTCTTTACCCGGTGACGTCTTTGAAGTTCACCGAGTACCTCAGCAAAGCTTATGTTCTGCCGGGCGAGCAGCACCAGGGTGAAATAAAGAAGATCCGCAGCCTCCCAGATTATCTCCTCAGGTGTTTCAGCCTCTACCAGTTCACCGGCTTCTTCCAGGAGCTTTTCGCGCACCAGGCGATGGTCGAGGGAAGCGGTGTAAGAACCAGGTGAGGGATTTTCCAATCTTTCTCTTATCACATCAAAGAGATGGTTTAGAGTAAAAGAGGCAGTACCAAAGCAGGTTTGTTGCCCTTTATGACAGGCGCCACTGCCTTTTTGCCTGACCACAAACAGGAGGCTGTCTCCATCGCAGTCACTTCTTACCCGGAGCAATTCCTGAAAGTTACCTGTGGTTTCACCTTTTATCCAGAGTTTTTTCCGGGATCTTGAATAATAGCAGGCCAGGCCATTTTCCAGAGACTTTTTAAGGGACTCGGGAGAGCTCCAGGCTAACATCAGGACATTTCCATTTTCATCGTAAACTATGGTTGGAAGCAGTCCTTCTAAGCCCTTCTGCCAGTTCAGGCTGGCGGCGAAAGCTTCAGGAAGTTTAAGTTTTTCAGTATAAATGCTCATTCCGAGCTGAACGTCCATATCGAGCTGGCTTAAAGCGGCTATTTCCTCAGCTGAAGTTATACCCCCGGCGGCAATTACTGGAAGGTCGGAGGATTTTCGTATTCTGCTAAAAAATTCCAGGTCGGTGCCCTGAAGACATCCTTCCCGGTTGATGCATGTTACCAGAAATCCGGAGACGTAATGACTTGCTTCGGGAATTATGTCAAAGATTTTGACCCCGGTATTTTCAGTCCAGCCTTTGATCATGATGTTTTCTCCAAGGCAGTCGAGAGCTAAAATCAGGCTGTCCTTTCCAAATTTCGATTTCAATTCACTCAAAAAGCTCTGATTTAGCTTCTTATCTTTCCAGGCAGCGGTTCCGATAATCACCCGGGATGCGCCGGCCGCCAGTATTTCACCCACCTGCTCTGTGGTTCTGAGTCCGCCTCCAACTCTGCATTCATACTGCCGGCAGAGTTTTTTGATGAGAGCAAGGTTGTGGCCTCTGGCCAGAGCGGCGTCAAGATCGATAACAGCCAGAGGACCGTAACGATAGAATTTTTCGGCTAAATTCAGAGGGTCTCCGTTTTCCAGAACCAGATCCTTGCCCTGTCTTAGCTGAACGGCCTTTCCGTTCATCAGATCTATGGATGGAATAATCATCTTACATTTACTCCTTTTTCTTTCAAAAAATTTTTGACCTGACTTATGGTCAGTTTCCCCGAATGCAGGCTGGAAGCCAGCAGGACGGCATCGGCCTTGCCGATGGTTATAGCCTTCAGAATCTGATCTAAGCTTCCGGCGCCTCCTGAGGCAATTACCGGAATGGTTACTGCCTCGCTTATTCTTGATAATAATTCGAGATCATATCCGGTTTGCGTCCCGTCGCGGTCGATGGAATTCAATAAAATTTCACCTGCTCCAAGTTTCTCAGCCTGAATGGCCCATTCGATAGCATCCAGTCCGCTGTCCACTTTTCCACCACAGGTAAAGGCATGCCAGCTCTTTCCACACCGGGCTGCATCAATCGAAATCACCACGCACTGGGAGCCAAAAAGCGAAGCGGCTTCCTCAATAAGAGAAGGATTCTGGATGGCCGCCGTGCAAAGAGATACTTTGTCAGCCCCGGCCAGGAGCAGATTTTTTATGTCCTGAGTGTTTTTTATTCCGCCTCCGGCAGTTAGAGGGATGAAAATCTCTTTAAATACTTTTTCTACGACCTCAATCATGGTTTTTCGACTTTTCACCGTGGCTCCGACATCAAGAAATATCAGTTCGTCGGCTCCCTCTAAGTAGTATTTACGGGCCAGAGTAACCGGATCTCCCACCCGGACCAGATTATCAAACTTGATGCCTTTGACCACAAAACCGTCGTCCATATCAAGACAGGGTATGATTCTGAAGGTTAACATCTTTCCACCCAGTTTCTTAAAAATCTCAATCCTGTTTCGCCGCTTTTTTCCGGATGGAACTGACAGGCATAGATGGAATCTTTTTTCAATACAGAGCTGAAGACCTGGCCGTATTCTGTCAAAGCCAGGGTGAAGCGGTCGGCTTCTTCCCTGTAAAAAGAGTGAACAAAATAAAAATACTCGTCTCCGCTGAATCCCTCAAAAATAGGGTCTCTCTGGATAATTTTAATCTTATTCCAGCCGATATGAGGAATTTTACCCGCTCTGAGCTTCCTGCACCTTCCAGGGAAAAATCCAAACCCGGATTCTCCGGGAGATTCTTCACTGCCTTCGCATAGAAGCTGAAGTCCCAGACAGATTCCCAGAAGAGGTTTTTTATTAACCAGCCAGGTATAGATAAAATTCTCTAAATTCTTTTCCCTTATTGCAGACATGGCTGCTCCAAAAGAACCAACTCCCGGGATGATCAGTTTTTCAACACCTTCCGCCTGCTCGGGAAAAGAAATTATCTTTACTTCATAACCCAGGAAATTGATGGCCTGGCTTATTGATCTCAAATTACCTGCTCCATAATTAATTATTCCAATCATAGGTCCAGCACTCCTTTCAGACTCGGCCAGGAATCACTGATGATATCTGCTTCCCGCGGATCTGCAGCCAGGGCATATCTGACGGCTCTACCGAGCGCTTTAAACACCGCTTCAAGTTTATGGTGGTCACTGCGGCCGGCCATAACCTTTATCACCACATTGCCTGTCAGTCCGCGAGCCAGCCCTTGAAAAAAATCTTCCAGAACATCTGTGTCAAGGGAGCCACACACTCTTCTTTTTGTCTTCAGCTCATACTGCAGGAAGGGGCGTCCGGATAGATCAACAGCCACAATGGCCAGAGCTTCATCCATAGGCATGACAAAGAAACCGGCTCTGTTGATCCCCTTAAGATCTCCGGCCGCCTTTCTTATCAGCTGTCCAAGAACCAGGCCGCAATCTTCCAGAAGATGATGCTGGTCAACTTCCAGGTCTCCGTCGGCTTGAAAATTCAGGTCAAATCGACCATGAAAGGCAAAGGTTTCGAGGAGATGGCTTAAAAAGGCAATCGGCGTGGTAACTCTGGCCTGACCGCTGCCTTCTATCAGCAGCCAGCCGCTAATTTCTGTTTCCTTTGTTTTTCTGCTTATCTCAGCCGCGCGTCGCATTTTGGCTCTCCCTTTCTAAAGAGTAAATGGATTCGAGGAAAATATCGTTTTCAGGCCGGGATCCGATGGTGACCCGAAAATAATTTTTAAGCTCGGGCAGATCGAAAATTCTGACCAGAACACCCATGGCCTGGAGTTTTGAGGAGACTTCTCTGGCGCTGAGCCTTTTTGATTGCACCAGCAGAAAGTTTGCTCTGGAAGGGAGCGGTTTGAATTGCGATAATTTACTCAGACAGTTGAAAACCCTTTCCCGCTCTTTTTTGATTTTTTTAACCTGTTTCAGGATAAATTCCCTCTCATTAATGGCTACCAGCGCGGCGGCTTGCGGAAAAATTCCGACAGAAAAAGGAAGGCGAGCTTTCTTTATTCTATCAATGTTCGATTTTGCTGAAATCAGGTAGCCAAAACGGGCCCCGGCCAGCCTGAAGGCTTTGGAAAGGGTCCTGAGGACGGCTAAATTATCGTATTGCTGAACCCAGCTTATATAACTGAATTCAGAGAATTCAGCGTAAGCTTCGTCCACCACCACCAGCCCCTTTGCTCTGTTCAGGATTTCTTTCAGGAGTTCACTGCTGATAACGCAGCCGACTGGATTGTTTGGACAGTCTATGAAGATTAAATCGGCTGAAGGGATTTTTTCATCAAGCCAGGTGCCGGCGGCATATCCTTTATCTAAATCCAGTTTTATTTCAACAAAGTTTTTCCCGGTCACCCGGAGCTGTCTGGAATAGATGGAAAACGATGGCCTGAAAATTATTATCAGCCCGTCGGGAGCAATGGACTTGATCAGTGCCTCAATAAGTTCGTTAGAGCCGTTGCCCGGTAATATATTTTCTGCTGGTTGATGACAGTAATTTGCCAGAGCGGTCAGCAGTTCCTGATTTTCCTCTTCTGGATATCGGTTCCAGCTTAGATTTTTAAGGCGGCGCCAGATCTTATTTTTTAGCGACAGCGGCAGGTCGAGGCTTGATTCATTCAAATTTAGTCGGACCGGGTTTTTCTGGAGGACAGGGCCAGCCTGTGATCGGGCTTTCAGGTATTTGTATTCTTTACCTGTCATATGATGACCTTTCTGAATTCATATTCCAGAATGTCGGTGGCTCCCAGTTTCTTGAGCATGGGAATCAGCCTGGGGACCTGTTTCTTTTTTACGGCCACTTTGACCGCGTAGCCTGTTCCGTTATACAGAGGAGCTACAGTGGGAGCTCTCATGCAGGGCAGGATTTTTACTATTTCTTCCAGTTTATCCGCTCCCACGTTCATTTCTAACATAACCCTTTCTCGGGCGTTGAGGACCGCTTTGATCAGAGTTAAGATCTCCTCTAACTTTTCTTTTTTCCAGGAATCCGAAATTATCGAGGGATTTATTATTAATCTGGTGGAAGAGTGGAGGATTACGTCAACGATTTTCAGGCCGTTTTCTTTAAGTGTTCTTCCGGTGGCCGTATTGTCGATGATTATATCAGCATCTTCTGGCGGATAGGCTTCGGTAGCACCAAAGGTTCTTATAAAGTGATAATCAAATCCTTTCTCTTCGAGGTATTTTTCAGCAAGGTTTTTGTATTCAGAAGCTACGATTATCTTTCGGTTTTTTAGCTTCCTGATGGAATTTTGCCTGGCAGTGGCGGATACAATTCTGACCGGATTGAAACCGAGGTCCATGATTATTTCTACCCGGGCATTTTTTTCCAGAATCCAGTCAAAGCCCGTAAAACCGGCATCGTAGGAACCGAGTTCTACCAGATCGGGTATATTCTGGGGTTTCATCAGCTTGGCTTTTATCTCGGGATCAGCAGAAGGAATGAGATAAGTCTGATCTGTAATTTCCGGAAAAAGCCCGGTATCATGGAGCAATTTAGCTACGGCGGAGAAAAGTCTTCCCTTTGGTATCAATATTTTGAATTTATTATCTTTTTTCTTCACGTCCTGACCTCCTCACAGGATAAAGAAGTAAACATTCAGGGAATATTTTTGCCCGTTTCCTCTGAGACAGCAGGAATGGCAGATGTCTCAGAACGAAAAGAGGATAAGGCAGGAGGTCAGGGTCAATGCAGGCAGGTTTTTGTGAGGCAGTATTTAATGTAGAATCTAATCTTGTTCTGCATTCCATCGAATATATATATCATTTAAGCTTCTCTGTCAAGACCAATTTCTTTATTAGTAAACAAGCGGTAATCTGCTGATGATTCCCGTAATGACTTTTTATTTTCTTGCTCTGCAGATTGGTGCAGGATGAGGGAGAGATATCTTTCTCCCCGATCCGGGAAAATGGTTACTATGGTTCCTTTTTTGATCTTTGAAGCTACCTTAATACTGGAGAATCCGGAGCGGTGGAAAAATTGGCGGTTTAATGGTAAATTTTAATAGTCCTTTAGAACGTGGGCGGTTAGCTCAGCCGGGAGAGCGTGGCGTTCGCAACGCCGAGGTCGGGGGTTCGAATCCCCTACCGTCCACCATATTTTTTTTGAGGCCGGTAATGCAGAATATCTGGCTTCTGGTTGGAACCGCAGCCACTCTGGGTTTTGTTCATACCCTGGCTGGTCCGGATCATTACCTTCCTTTTATAGTTATAAGCCGGGCCCGGAACTGGAAGCTCAGAAAAACTCTATGGATTTCTTTTCTCTGCGGACTCGGGCACGTCCTCAGCTCGGTGGTGCTGGGTTTTCTGGGAATTAGCCTGGGCATGGCCGTCGGACATCTGGAAAAAGTGGAATCAACCCGGGGCCATGTGGCTTCCTGGCTGTTAATAGGATTTGGACTGGCTTATTCAGTCTGGGGTATCAGAAAGGCTTACCGCTCCAAACCTCACGCGCACCTCCATCATCATCCAGATGGCCAGATACACCTCCACGCCCATACTCATGAAGATGACCACGTTCATATTCATGTTAATGAAGGGCAGCATGAGGGAGAGGGGAAAAAGAACATCACCCCCTGGGTGCTTTTCCTGATTTTTGTTTTCGGGCCCTGCGAACCGCTCATACCCCTGGTGATGTATCCGGCGGCCCAGCATTCTACCAGCGGAGTTGTCCTGGTGACTGCGGCCTTCGGACTGACCACCATCCTGACTATGCTGACGATAATCGCCCTGTCATCCTGGGGGTTAAGTTTTGTCCGGCTCGGCGGGCTTGAACGATATTCCCAGGCCCTGGCTGGTGCGATTATTCTCCTCTCAGGCCTGGCTGTGCAGTTCCTTGGCCTTTGAATTCTGGAAAAGAATTACAGATGTGGGGGAGACTTCCGGCCAGGGGAAAATTACCACCAGAAGCAAGGTGGTGGATTTTTTTTAATTAAATTTACCGCAGAGGGCCTTCCCATTTGGATGAGACTTTTACGCGGCTCAGGATTAGCTTGCTTGATTAAAATGAAAAAAAATTAATTCTTATGGCAAAGAAAGTCCTTCCGGGGATAGTTTTTTGATTATGGAAATGGGTCCAGAAGGTGTGCCCATCTGCAGGAAATGGTCCGTGGGGAATTCCTCAGGCACCTCCAGCAGAACGAATATGATGGCGGATATAGACAGGTCTTCTGCGGGGTGGCTTCCTGGCTCTGTCTGAGACTGTTATGTTTTCTACGGCCGGATGGGAAAATGTTAGAATGTTGTATGGTCTGTATTCTGATTTTAAAATTCGGTCCCGGGGGAGGCCAGTATCGAGCTATTTAACCGGAATCAGTTTTTACGGGATAAGTAAGAGATAGATGTTTTTGATCGTCAGAAACTGGAGTTAAAAAAACAGGCAAAAGTGGATTGCCGTGAGGTGAATAGGGTGTAAAGGAGACGGGTTTGAGAATTGACAGTCAGGTCGGGGGATTACTTCTGGTGAAGAATTATCTTATATCTGTTAATATTCTCCAGGTTTTTATAAAAAGCAGGCGTAGAAATTTTATATAAAAATTAAATTTGTGGAACATCGGATGGTAGCCATGAGTCAGGGGAAAGGTTGAAGTGATGCAGGGTGGAGATTTATGATCTGAAGGGAAAGGAATATCTTTTCTGGAAAGATTGGTGATAAAAAGATTTTAGCTCGGCATCCCGGCGGAGAATCACGATGAAATTCATTGCCGATTGTATGGTAGGGAAGCTCGCCCGGTGGCTGCGGATCCTGGGGTTTGATGTCAGCTATTACCGCAGAATTGATGATGAGGAGTTACTGGAGATTGCCTCCAGAGAAAAGCGCATCCTTCTCACCCGTGACCACGAGTTGATCAAAAAAGCCAGCCGGCGCCGGACGCTTAAAAACAGGCTGCTCCTCATCGAGAGCGACCGCTGGGAGGAGCAGGTGGAACAGGTGCTGGACCACTTCAAGCTGCGTCGAAAAATTGACCCCAACTCCCGCTGCCTCGAGTGCAACGAGAAGTTGAAGTTTCTGCCAAAGGCCAGGGCCAGAAACCTCGTCCCGCCATATGTGTATGAAAAGGCAGATTCCTTTGCCCTCTGTCCCGGCTGCGGTCGCATCTTCTGGAAAGGCACCCATTTTCGCGACATGCAGAAGAAATTAAGTCGCTTTCTCGGCGAAAAAAACGCGCCTTAGATTTTCATCAGCAGCTGCGATTATATATGAAGAATCATTCATATGTCCACAGGTTGCCGGTGAAAATAGTTTTACTCTGATTGAACTGTCAGCATAATACCATTTATGGAGGCAAGCTTTGACCGGAAATTTCTGATCAGTTTTCGAGAATAGCAATAGCGGCTTTTTGCCTTCTTCAGATGATTAAGAATTTCCGGAGACGTCCTCCCTTTTTCGCCGCCCGCCGGGCTGATTTGCTCGGTTAAATCCAGGAGAGTATAAGGTCATAGGCAGACACATGGTATCCAGGCAGGGGGAAAAGTTTTTGATACAGGCCGGTGAGTTTTTCCAGCTGGATTACTGGAAAGAGGGCCACCTGTTTTGAGATCGTCATCTGTGTCCTCAGC
>JBASPX010000061.1:0-3392 GCA_049659625.1 Candidatus Saccharicenans sp.
GCGCCAAGCCGTTCGGTCCTTTCTATGAGCTGGAAACTTCATCTCCCGGAGCGATGCTCAATCCTGGCGAGTCGCTGCGCCACGTACACACCACGATTCATTTCCAGGGCGAAGAAAAAGACCTCGACCTGATCGCCAGAAAGATACTCGGGGTGAGCCTGGAAGAAATCAAAAAAGCCTTCAGCGAAAAATAAAAAATAAAAATTTATTAGCTCCCGCGGCGGTCGAACCACCGGAGCCGCTGGAAAAGGCGCTGGAGGGAGCTGGTGCGGGCATTTTTCGAAAAAAATGCCGGCAACCAATTCATCAGACCCGGCAGACCTTCTGAATGATTAAAGGCGCCGGGTCAGAGAGGTTGAACGTGAAGCATCCTGCTGACCTGAAAGCCAAGCAACTGTTCCGAAGGCATAAACTCAGGAAATTTCCGGACGCCAGTCTTTTATACTTTCTAATCTTCTACATGAACCGCTTTAGCGGGTTGTAACTTTTCCTCCTCTCCGTCATTTCGAACGCAGGAAATAAAAAATACCCGCACCTGAAAGGAGGATTGAAATGAAAACGATAGTGCTGGGAGCCGGCCTGGTCGGTCGGGCAATTGTCCTCGACCTGGCGGCTGAAAAAAATTTCAGCGTAACCGCGGCCGACATTGAGGAAACCAGGGTTCAGGAATTAGCTGCCCGCGGGATAAAGGCCATCAAAGCCGACCTCAGCCGGCCGGAAATCCTCAAACAATTAATTTCCGACCAGGATCTGGTGATCAACGCGCTTCCCGGGCATCTTGGCTTCCAGGCGCTGAAAAATTGCCTGGAAGAAGGGAAAATGGTGGTGGATATCGCCTTCTTCCCTGAAGACCCTTTTGAACTGGAACCTCTGGCGCGAGAGCGAAACACCGTGGCCATCGTCGATGCCGGCGTGGCTCCCGGTCTGAGCAACATGATGGCGGCGCGCGGGTTGAGTCTTCTCGACCGCAGTCAATCGCTGGAAATCTACGTTGGCGGGCTACCGGTGGTCAGGGAATGGCCGTTTGAATATAAAGCGGTGTTTTCACCTCTTGATGTAATCGAAGAATACCTCCGACCGGCCAGGGTGAAAGAAAACGGGCGGCTGATGGTCAGACCTGCTCTTTCCGACCCGGAATTTCTCCATTTCGAGCAGCTCGGAACGCTGGAAGCCTTCTATACCGATGGATTACGAACGCTTCTTAAAACACTTGATATTCCGACGATGAAGGAGAAAACCCTGCGCTATCCCGGCCATCGTGAAAAAATGTTGATGCTCAGAGAAGCTGGCTTCTTCGATTACGTCCCGGTTAGCATTAAAGGAATATCTCTCAGACCGGTTGATTTTACCGCCAGACTTCTGTTTTCCAGACTTCAGATGAAGCCTGGAGATGAAGATGTGACCGTGATGAGAGTGGTGGTAAGCGGGGAAAAGGAGAGGCAGCCGGTACGCTGTGTCTTTGAGCTTTTTGATCGATACGATCGCACCACTGGAATTCACAGTATGGCCCGGACCACGGGCTATACCGCCACCATGCTGGCCAGAGGCCTGGCCAGCGGGCTAATAAAAAAGAAGGGTATTTTGCCTCCCGAGCTCCTCGGATCAGAACCTGATGTTTACAACTTTGTTCTTAAAGGTCTCGAAGCCCGGGGAATAAAAATTATGGAGACCATCGAAGAAGGTTGAGAAAAAACATCTGAACTCAGGTTATCAGCTCTTAAAGGCAGTGTCTTCCCCCGGGTGGATGCCTCCAGGCCATACGGATAGTCTGCTATTTCTTGAGCTTTCTGGTATCCACCCAGTTTTCGATGAACTTCTTCTGGCCTTCCGCTTCCTTTTCCTGCTCCGCCAGCAATGATTCTATGATCGCCTTAAGATGGGCATAGGGGAGCGTGCCGATGATCATCCGGTTGTTGATGATCATGGTCGGGGTCGATCTGATTCCATAGGGATAACGCTCGGAGGTTTTTTCGTACTCCTTACCGGTCTCTATAATCTGTCGGACAAGTTCTCTGGTTTTTTCGTCATTCAGAGCAGCCTCAACTCCATATTTTCTGGCAAGCTGCAAACGCCACTGGGGATTTTTAGCCTTTTCAAAATTCCGGAAAATTTCATCGTGAATCATAAGGAACTTCGATGGATCGTAGGCGGCTATGTAAGAGAGCTCGCAGGCTCCAGGATGCTTGTCCTTGTCCACCACCTCATTGCATTTAGCATCCAGAGGGAAGAACTGAAAGGCGATATTAATCTTTCCGGCATATTCTTTTTTAATTCTCTCCAGCTGTTTGAACAGGAAAAGACAGTCAGGGCAAAGAAAATCGGCATATTCCACAATCCGGATCGGAGCATCTTCAAACTTCTCGGTGGCCCGGGCCACCCAGTAAGGAGAGATCAAACTTGGATTCTTAACGGTTTCCAGCGAATAAAATTCTTTGACGATTTTCGTGGCCACACCTCCGAGCTGGGCGTCTTTTTTCGCCTGATAGAAAAGATGGAAGCCATAAGCTCCCATCAGGGTTATAATCCCGATGACCAGAAGCGGTCTGATCGAAGCCAGCACCATATCCCGGAAAAATCCATAAAGACCCGGGAGCTCATTACGCAGACCGTATTTCCAGAAAAGGAAGAAATTAATCAGCGAGAAAAAATAATAGCCTGAACATAAAAGACAGAGGCTTTTCAGGAAGAAAACCGAATAGACAAAGAGCGCGATGACCCCCAGAGCGTTCAACAGAGAAAGAAGTTTGTTGACCCTTTCTAATCTGGCCGAAGGAAGAATGGCCCCGATCATCACCAGAACTCCCAGCACCAGGCCCCAGTAGCCGAGAGGCACCCCCTGATAATGAGCGATGGATGAATATGCTGAACTGTCGCAGTTAAAAAAGCTGCTGAGGTCGCAGAAGGCCCCGGTAAAAATCGTCTCGGGAAAATTGGCTTTGAAAAAATGGTCGATGGTCAGGTAAGAAAAGGTGGCCATCCCCAGTCCGGCCAGAAAACTCCAGAAGCGCAACCAGTAACTTTGAAGGGTAAGGCTCCTTTCGTGACGATAACTCAAGCTTTAACCTCCTTGCCTAATCGGGTTTTCACTCCGAACCGGCCAAAGCTTATATAACCTTTACAGTCGGTCGGCGCTTGGCCGGCTATCACTTTCATCAAAAAAACTATATTATTCTTATATATTTAGTCACTGCTGTCCAAAATAATCTGAAATCAATTTAATTTCCCAAATTTTACAGGCATATTGGACAAGATTTTCCGCCTTCTAAAAACCAGGTTGTCCTTTCTGTTAATCATATGCTGTCCAATTAAACAAATCTCAATGCTAATTGATCAGCTTCTTGAACCAGAGGTGGCGGTTCAGTCGGCCGGTCAATCCATTCCCATAAATCTCT
>JBASPX010000062.1:0-82083 GCA_049659625.1 Candidatus Saccharicenans sp.
AGGTTTGAAGCGTCAGTCAGAGATTTCAGGGATATGGCGATTTCAGGAATATGACAGCAATAAAAGAGTCAGCTTTTCTGTTCTTCGATCAGGTCGAGAATTTCCTCCGAGTCGCGCCATCTTTCCCTCACCCGCACGCTGATTTCAAGAAACACCTTGCTTTTAAGTATTTCTTCCATTTCCTGCCGGGCTTCGCTGCCGATGGTTTTCAGCATGCTGCCCTTTTTGCCGATGAGTATTCCTTTGTGGTTTTCTTTTTCCACCAGAATTTCCGCCTGAATCCTCACCAGGGGGCGGGGCGGGAGCGCGGGTTTTCGTCCGCTGGCCGGCCGGGCCGGAAGTTCGCTCTTTTCAATCGAGCGGATGATCACGGCCGTGGTGTAGGGGAGCTCTTCTTCCACGTGGTGGAGTATTTTTTCACGTATTATTTCTGATAGAAGAAATTTTTCAGACTGGTCAGAAATCTCTTCGTCGGAATATATTTTTTCGGCTTCCGGCAGGTAATCGTAAATCAGCTTCTCCAGCCGGTCGAGGTTGTCACCCTTTAAAGCCGAGATCGGCACAATCTCCTTGAAAGGCAGAAGGTCCTTGTAGCTGTCGATCATCGGCAGTATGCTTTCCTTTTTTACCAGGTCCACTTTGTTGATCAGCAGGAATATCGGTCTGGTGATTTTTTTCAGCATGTCCAGGACGTACTGGTCGCCATGCCCGAATTTTCTGGTGGCGTCGATCATCAGCAGCACCAGGTCAGCCATTTCCAGGGAAGAGTATACGTAATTCATCATCCGGCGGTTCATCAGGTGGAGCGGCTTGTGCACGCCCGGATTGTCGATAAAGATGATCTGTCCCCGTTCGGTTGTTTTTATTCCGAGAATGCTCACCCGGGTGGTTTGTGGTTTATCGGAAACGATGGCCACTTTCCGGCCGAGCAGGCTGTTCAGAAGCGTGGATTTTCCGGTGTTCGGGCGTCCGATTAATGCCACATATCCTGTTCGGTATGGCCTGGCTTTCTGACTTGTTTTTTTTCCGGGCAACTTATTCTTCTCCTTCCTGGTCGCTTTCGGCTGGCTTTCGGGTGAGGCGGACTTTCTGGATGCTGCGCTCATCCACCTCTAAAATTTCAAATTCGAGGTTGGCCAGCTCGAGCTTTTCCCCGGGCTGGGGCAGACGCCCGAGATGCTGTTGCAGCAACCCGTTGACCGTCTGAAAATTCTCTTCTGAAAGTTCGCAACCGAGAACTTCCTCCAGTTCTTCCACTTCGGTCTCTCCGCGCACCAGGTAGGTATCGGGTTTTTCCACCACTATCTGCGGTTCTTCCGTGTCATATTCGTCCTGGATCTCTCCGACAATTTCCTCCAGAACGTCCTCCATGGTCACCAGTCCGGAAACGCCCCCGTACTCATCGATGACGATGGCCAGCTTCTGCCTGTTCTTTTTGAATTCAGAAAGAAGCTTCTTCACCGGCATGGTTTCGGGAACAAAAAGCGCCGGTCTGAGCAGAAAATCGATCTTTCTTCCGGACTGCATGCTGTCAGCGAATTCCAGCAAATCCTTGGCCATGACCATCCCGACAATGTTGTCCAGCCGGTCCCGGTAAACAGGGATGCGAGAATATTTCTCCCGGATAAAAATTTCCTTCAATTCACCAACGGTAATATCCAGACTCACAGTCACCATCCGGCTTCTGGGGGTCATTATTTCTCTGACCTGCCGATCGCCAAATTCCACCACGCCGCGAAGCAGTTCGTCCTCGTCTTTTTCGATTATTCCTTCTTCAGTGGCTTCATCTATAAAGGTTTCTATTTCCTCTTCACTGGCTTCATGCGCCCGGCTGGCAGCCTGCCGTTCTTCTTCTCTTCTGAGGAAGATTTGTGGCACGATGAGAAACGGGAACAGCAGGAATTTTAAGGGCACCAGCACCGGAAGAAAAAATTTAAGGTGGCTTTCTTTTATCACCAGCAGAAAAAGTCTCGGCAGATAGTCAAACAGCAGAAAGTAGCAGGTAAAAATGACGAGGAAGAAAAGAAGTGGGTTCCGGTTGAGCAGCGGCCAGTTCCGCTGGAGCAGCATGACGAACATCAGAAGGAAAATGATCCGTCCGAATTCGATGGCGATCCTGAATTCGTCATAGCGGTCGAGAATGTCATCCTTCAGAGGGTTTTTTTCGTCCAGCAGCCGGGAAAAACCTATTCTGGAATAGGTGGAAAAAATGATGTTGAGAACGGATAGTATAAAGGTCAGGATGAAACTCAAGCTCAGGAGGGAAAGCAGAGCTTCAGAGCCAGCCATGGCCATCACCGATTATCCGCACGGTAGTTTTTCAAAAAGCGCGGTCTGATCCGGGCCTCTTCTTCCTCCATACCTTTATAATGCTCAAACCCCAGCAGATGAAGGAACCCGTGGATGGTCAGTATCTCCATTTCTCGCAGAAGAGAGTGTCCCTGCTGCCGGGCCTGTTTTCTGGCCACTTCCGGACAGATGATTATGTCTCCAAGGTAAAATTTGCCGTCAGGGCCTTTTTCCCCGATCGGGAAACTCAACACATCGGTCGGCCTGTCCTTGTGCCGGTACCGGCGGTTTAGAGAATGGATAGCCCGGCGGCCAACCAGGGTCAGAACCACTTCAGCTCGCTGAACCCGGTAACTCCGGCATAGCTTTTCCAGCAGCTGCTTAAGTCGGTTCAACGGGACCGGGTTTTTCTTCAGTTTGTTTATTATTACGACCATTTTTCTTTTTTCCTTCTTCTTTCTTTTCTGCTTGTTTTTCAAAATCAAAACCAGGATACTTCGGCCTGGGGTGATAAATGGCGTCCAGAGTGATCAGAAAGGAATTGGCAATCACCCGGAGATCTTTCAGGGTAAAGCCGCAGTCGTCAAGCTGGCCGTCCTGGATATGGTTGTTAAATATCTCAGTTATCACTCGCTTGAGGTTCTGTCTGGTCGGGTTGTTGAGGCTTCTGGCCGCCGCTTCCACCGAGTCGGCCAGCAGGAGCAGTCCGGCTTCTTTGCTTCTGGGAGTGGGCCCGGGGTAACGAAAATCTTCAGCTTCTATTTTATGCAGTTCCGGGTCATATTTTTGCTTGGCTTTATGGAAGAAATATCGAACGATCGAAGTCCCGTGATGCTGGGCAATCAGGTCGATGAGCGGCTGGGGCAGTTTTAATTTGCGGGCCAGGTCTATGCCGTCTTTAACATGGTTTATTATTACCAGAGTGCTCAGAGAAGGGGTTAACTCGCGGTGAACATCTTCCCGGGAAGTCTGGTTCTCGCTGAAGTACTCGGGCCTCTTCATCTTTCCGATATCGTGATAGAGTCCGCCCGCTTTGACCAGAAGCGAACTGGCGTTTATCTTTTCCGCGGCTTTTTCGGCTAAGGTGGAGACGATCAGCGAATGATGGTAAGTGCCCGGAGCTTCAAGGGCCAGCTGCCGAAATATCGGTAGGTCGGAATTGGTCAGTTCATGAAGCTTGGTGTCGGTGACAAAGCCGAAAAGGCTTTCAAAAGGTGGAAGCAGAACGAAAGCGAGAGCTGCGCTGAGCAATCCGCCAGCCGCTGCCGACAGCAGCTCGGCCGACATGTTCGAAAAATCGGGAAATGACTGACGGATCAGGTAGGTAAGCAGAACCAGAATAACCTGAAACGGTGCCAGAACCATAAGTCCGGCCTTCAGGATGGAATTACGGCTCGAGGCCAGATAATACCTCAGTCCGTAGATGGCTGCGATTCCTCCTAGCAGGACGTATATTCCGGTGAAATAATCACCACCGTGCAGATAACCGGCCAGCAGGCTGTTTATAACGCAGTAGATGACAGCGATTTCCCGGCGGGTGAGCAGGGCAAAAATAAAAGTGGCAAACTGGAACGGAAAACCATAGGTCAGCGAATCCTTGTTAACGTTAATGATGGAAAGCGAGGTGCTCATAGCTTCGGCCACGAATAAACTCGCTTTGTAAATGACGAAACTCAGAAGAAGCGAAAAGCCGATCATCTGCAGCAGGTTCAATTTTTTCTCGACCGCTGCCAGCCACTCTAAAAAATTCCAGATGAAAAAGAAGACGACGGCATAGAGGAATAGCAGTCCGAAAAACTGCACCAGCCAGTGGGCCTGATTGCTTATCTGCTGATTTATTATAGAAATTTGCTCTATGACCGAAGGTGTGGCTTCATCTCCTTTTCTTATGAGGACTTTCCCTTTTTTTATGGTGTAAAAGACCGGCTCAACCTGGTTTCTGGCTTTCAGTCGCCTGATTTCGGTTTCCTGGGCATCGTAATTGATGGTAGGAACAATAAAAACCGGGGCCAGAGTTTTAAGTATATTTCTCTGCCGGGAGGGAATTTTCAGTGAATCAATCTCTGCGTTGAGAAAGGCCCTGGCTTCTTTCAGGTCGAGGACTTCAGCTGCTTTCAGCAGCTTCTCTTCTTTACCTTTTATGACCAGCAGGCCTTTTTCCGCTTCCCCATGGTTGAACAGACTGCGGGAAAGGACGATTTCTTTAGATAGAAGCGGGGTTAGAATTTCCACCAGCAGCTCTTCGAGCTCGGACGAAAATTTCTGTCTGGCCAGCTGATTCAGAGTAGCTTCATCCAGGTCGATGCCCAGATTTTCTGATAGATTGTTTTGCAGGTCCTTGAGGCTGGAGCTGACGGAGGAGCTCTGCCAGGCTCGGGCCATCTCGAAGAATTGTTTTATTTTTTCACGGACGGCATCGAAGATTTTAAGGTTATAGGAGTAAACCGGAGGTATGTTGGCTTCGGCTCTCTCCCGTCTCTCGTCTGTGCCCTGGCGGTCCTCAATAGTTATGGTAATGGGGCTGATGATGTCTCTGGTGGCTATTTCCCCGACCTTTATGGCCGGCAGCGGCCTGGCCGGGAAATAGGAGGTGAGGAAAGCTATTACAGCTGCAAAAAATATTATGTAAAGAAGGGGATGCTGGAGAATTCTTTTCAGGAAGGGAACTTTTTCCGGCTTTCCGTTTTCCAGTTTTTTCCGCCAGGGCAGTATTTCGTCACTCTTGAAAAGACGAAACTGGCGGAACTGGAGGGTTTTCATCGTCTTTTAAACTGCGCTGGATTCAGCCCTGGCGTAGGCCTTTATGATCTTACCGACGAGAGGATGGCGCACGACGTCTTTTTCGTTGAAGTAGATGAAGGCAATTTCTTTGATTGAGGACAGGATTTTAATGGCCTGCAGAACGCCGGACTTCCTCGGCTGGGGAAGGTCAATCTGAGTGATGTCGGCTGTGATCACAAGTTTCGAGTCAAAACCAAGACGGGTGAGGATCATCTTCATCTGTTCCCGCGTGGTGTTCTGGGCTTCGTCCAGAATGATGAAGGCGCTGTTCAGCGTTCGCCCGCGCATGTAAGCCAGAGGAGCAATTTCAATGATCCCCCTTTCCACCAGCCGGTTCGCCTGTTCGTGAGGTGTCAGGTCATAAAGAGCGTCATAGAGCGGTCTGAGATATGGGTTGATCTTCTGCACCAGGTCTCCGGGCAGAAAACCGAGCCTCTCTCCAGCTTCTACCGCCGGTCTGGTCAGGATAATCCGGTTCACCTGCTTGCTTTGAAGGTAGGAAAGGGCCATAGCCATAGCCAGGTATGTCTTTCCGGTTCCGGCCGGACCGATGCCAAAAACCAGGTCGTATTCTTTGATGGCTTTCATGTAGGCCTGCTGGTTCAGGCTTTTCGGGGCGACCGATTTCCTCTGGAGATAGATCGGTTCTGCCGGAGCATACTCTTCCAGCTGACCTGGATTCTCTTCCATGAGGTCGAGGGCGATGTGGAAGTCTTCTTCCCGCAGGGTATATCCTTTGTCTTCGAGTTCCTGAATCTTCTCAAAATATTTTCTGGCAAACTGGACTCTTTCAGCGTCGCCATTCAGAATGAGCTTATCCCCGCGAACCGACAGAGTTACACCCAGACGACTTTCGAGTTTTTTCAGGTTTTTATCGAGGACTCCGAAAAAGGAAACGCGGCGAACGTACGGGTGGGAAATTTTTTCCATTTTAAGGACTGGTCAGAAATCTCCTTTTCATGAGTTTCAAATACTCTTAGAGGTATAAAAATTTAATCACGGATAAAAATCTTTGTCAAGTAAGGAGAACCAGGCCTGGAGGGCGGAGGGAGTGGCTGAAAACAGGATAAAGGCTGGCAGCTGACCGTACGGGGAGAGAAGCCGGCTTCAGATAAGGCTGCCGATTACAGCTCGAGAGGCGATCTCCGGAGTTCAGTTTCAGCAGGTCGTAATTGTCGAATAAGCGGTCATGGCAGCAGGCATGGCATCTTCTTTCAGGGCGCCGGGTCGAGAAAAGCATATTTCTAACTTAACAGGTTGAAAAAACTACGCTTCTGGTATATAAAATTCTCTCAGGAGGAATGATGGAAAAAGAGTTTACCCAGGTTTCGATACCCACGTCCCTCTATAAAAGAATCGAAGAAAAGATCAAAGGGACCGAATTCAGCTCGGTTTCCAGTTATGTGACCAGGGTTCTCCGGGAAAGCCTGGCCCGGGAAGAAGAAAACAAAGAAGTTTTCAGCCCTGATGAAGAGGAAAAAATCAAGGAGAGGTTGAAAGCGCTGGGTTATATCGATTGAGGAGCTGAACGGTATTCCCGCCCGATAACTCTGAAAGGAGTTCCACGATGATACCACCACATGGCGGCCGGCTGATTGAACGTCTGGCCAGCGAAGAAAAAAAGAAGGAAATCATTTCCAGATCTGCGGAAATGGTTTCGGTTGTTCTTGACCCGGATCTGGTTTCCGACCTGGAAAACATAGCCACCGGAGTTTATTCCCCTCTGGAGGGATTTCTCAATCAACGGGATTTCCTCAGCGTGCTTGACCACATGAGGCTTTCGAATGACCTTCCCTGGACCATACCGATAGTTCTGGATGTCGACAGGGAACTCGCCGGCAGAATCAGAGAAGGTCAGGAAATCATCCTGAAGAACGAGCAGCTGAAGCCCGTCGGGGTGCTCACCGTGGAAGAGAAATATGATTTTAACCGGGAAGAGTTCAGCCGTAAAGTTTACGGCACGACCGACCCGGCTCATCCAGGAGTCAGCCGGGTGCTGGCCATGAAAGAGGTTTTGCTGGGAGGGCCGGTGGAGCTGCTTGAAGTCGAACCCACTCCGTTTGACTGCTACCGGCTGTTTCCGAAAGAAACCCGGGTTCTCTTCAGGGAAAAAGGCTGGAAAACAATCGTCGGCTTTCAGACCCGCAACACCCCGCATCTCGGTCATGAATACGTTCAGAAGGCTGCCCTTACCTTTACGGACGGACTGTTTATAAACCCGGTCATCGGGCGCAAGAAAAAAGGCGACTTTCGCGATGAGGTCATTCTGGCTTCCTACGAGGAGCTTATCAAGCATTATTATCTGAGGGAAAGGGCGCTCATGGCTATTCTTAAGATGGAAATGCGCTATGCCGGTCCGCGGGAAGCCATCCACCACGCCATCATCAGAAAGAATTTTGGCTGTACACATATCATCATAGGTCGCGACCATGCCGGTGTTGGCAATTATTATCCGCCCTATGCCGCTCAGGAAATATTTGAGGAATTTCCTGACCTGGGCATAGTGCCGCTGTTTTTCAAATCGTTCTTCTACTGCCGTAAGTGCGGCTCGATAGAAAACGAAAAGACCTGCCCGCACGAAGCTTCTTCACATATTCAGTTCTCCGGCACGAAAATCCGGGATCTGCTGGCCAGGGGTGAAATTCCGCCTCCGGAATTGATGAGACCGGAAGTGGCCAGGGTAATTCTGTCGTTTGAAAATCCGTTCAACGATTGAGAGGCGTTATGAAAAAAAGATTGCTGGTCATAGGCCTGGATTGCGCGGCTCCCGCTCTGGTGTTTGACCGGGCTGATGAACTGCCAAATCTGAAAAGTTTAATCGATGGAGGTCTCCACGGGAAACTCAGGAGCTGCGACCCGCCGATAACCATACCTGCCTGGATGGTGATGGCCACCGGTAAAGACCCGGGCCAGCTCGGACTTTACGGTTTTCGCCATCGGCGGGGCTACGAATACAACAAAATGTGGATTGCCAATTCCAAGGCGGTGCGCGAAAAAACCGTCTGGGATTATCTCGGCGAGCAGGGAAGGGAAAGCATTCTGGTGGGAGTTCCGCCGAGTTATCCTCCGAAACCGGTCCGGGGGAAGCTGATTTCCTGCTTCATAACTCCCTCGAGTGAGCAAGCTTATACCTACCCGGCCGAACTCCGTCAGGAAATTGAAGAGCGCTTCGGGCCCTTCAGGTTTGACGTCCCCTTCCGCACAGAAGACCGTTCGCGGGTTCTGGCCGAGATTTATGAGATGACGGAAAATCATTTCCGGGTGATTGAATACCTGCTGGAAGATCGCACCTGGGAGCTTTTCTGGTTTGTGGAGATCGGCGTTGACCGCATTCACCACGCCTTCTGGAAATTCATGGACCGGGAACACCATCTTTATGAGCCTGGCAATCCCTATGAGACAGCTATACATGATTATTATCGTTACCTGGACGGAAGGATAGGTCGCCTGCTGGAAAAGATCGACGACCGGACGGCCGTGCTGGTGGTTTCTGACCACGGAGCAAAGAGGATGAAGGGAGCTTTCTGTGTGAACGACTGGCTCATGGAGCAGGGTGATCTGGTTATCACCGAGCAGCCGAAACCCGGTGAAAGTGTTGACAACCTGAAAATTGACTGGAGCCGCACCCGGGCCTGGGGCTGGGGAGGCTACTATGCCCGCATTTTTCTGAACGTCGAAGGACGCGAGCCACAGGGGATCATAAAGCCGGAAGATTATGAAACCTGCAGGGACGAACTGGCAGAGAGGATAAAAGCCATTCGCGGTCCTCAGGGAGAAGAGTGGAAAACTGTGGTCATAAAGCCCCAGGAGCATTATCCCGAACTTAACGGCGAATATCCGGACCTGATGGTTTATTTCGATGACCTCTACTGGAGATCCGCCGGGACGGTCGGGTACGGGACGCTTTATCTTCAGGAAAACGACACCGGTCCGGATGACGCTGTCCATGATTACGATGGGATATATATCCTCTACGATCCGGATAAAAAAGGTGGCCGCCAGCGAGACGCCAGCATTCTCGACATAGCGCCGACGATACTCGGCCTGCTCCAGGGACCGAAAGTTACCGGGCTCCGGGGTCGGCTGCTGGAATAGCCGGCAAAATTCTTAGCCGGAGCTTTTTGAGTAATACAAAATAAAAATTCGTAATACTGAAGGAGCTCGATGATGTGCGAAGAACAGAAAGGATTCACCGTCTGGTTCACCGGTCTGCCGTGTTCGGGAAAGTCGGCGGTGGCTGACCGCGTGGCTGAAATTCTGCGCGCTCACCACCTGAAGGTGGAAAGGCTGGATGGCGATGTGGTCCGCCAGAGCCTCTGCCGCGACCTCGGCTTTTCCAGAGAAGACCGCAATGAAAACATACGGCGGGTAACCTTTGTGGCTAAACTGCTCACCAGAAACGGCGTGGCCGTGCTGACCTCTTTTATTTCTCCCTACCGTGAGATGAGGGAACAGGCGCGGCGGGAGATTGGCGATTTTATCGAAGTGTATGTTAAGTGTCCCCTGGAAGTCTGCATGCAGCGCGATGTCAAGGGGATGTATCAGAAGGCGCTTCGCGGCGAGATCAAAGAATTTACCGGGATTTCCGACCCCTACGAAGAACCGCTCAACCCGGAGCTTGTTCTGGAAACCGACCGGGAGACTCTGGAGGAGAGCGCCCGCCGGGTTATCGAATATCTCAAAAAATCCGGATACCTCGGGGATCATATCAAAATTCAGGATCAGGTCTGATGCAGCTTAAATACAAAAATTACCTGGTGACCGGAGGAGCCGGTTTCATCGGCTCGCATCTGGCTGAAACCCTGGTGAATCACGGCTGCCGGGTGAGAATTCTCGACGATTTTTCCAGCGGGAAAGAAGAAAACATTTCATCCTTTCGCCACCGGGTGGAAGTGATAAAGGGGGACATAAGGGACACAGAAACCTGCCTGCAGGCGGCTGAGGGAATGGAAGTGATCCTGCACCAGGCAGCCCTGGCTTCTGTTCCCCGGTCGGTGGCCGAGCCGCTTCTGGCCCATGAAGTCAACCTCACCGGAACCCTCAACCTGCTGCTGGCGGCCGCCCGGACCGGTGTAAAAAGTTTTGTCTTCGCTTCATCTTCAGCGGTTTATGGAGACGATCCGCACATGCCGAAAAAGGAAGGGCGCGAAGGAAAAGCACTTTCTCCTTACGGTGCCCAGAAGCTCGCTTCGGAAAAATACTGCCAGGTCTTCAGCCAGCTGTATGGTTTCAACGCTGTCTGTCTTCGTTATTTTAATGTTTTCGGTCCGAGGCAGGACCCTTCTTCCCAGTACGCGGCCGTCATTCCAATTTTCATAACCAGAATGCTTCAGGGAAAGCCTCCTGTCATTTTCGGCGATGGCCAGCAATCGAGAGATTTCATCTATGTGGGAAACGTTGTCAGAGCCAACCTGCTGGCCGCCAGCTCCACCTGTTTCCGGGGAGAGGCATTTAACATCGGAGCCTCGGTCAGAATTACCATCAACGAGCTGGTGAAAATTCTTCAGGAATTGCTCAACTGTTCGGTTTCACCGGAATATGCTGAGCCCAGGCCTGGAGATATTTTTGAATCTTCAGCTGACATCTCGCTGGCCGAAGAAAGGCTCGGCTTCACTCCGGAGATAGATTTCCGCACCGGATTGCTTCTGACCATCGACTGGTTCAGGCGCGGCATAAAATAGGACGCTTCAGCAGATTCTCGGAAGAAGTTCCGAGGTCAGCGGTTCGAGAAGTCTCAGCCCCCCGCTTCTGGTTCTGAGCAGTGCCTCTCCGGGACGGCCGATCCTGTCCTGGACCTCTCCGATTATCGCTGCCTGGCGGGAGGCCGGATTTTTCTTTAAGTAATTCAGAATTTGCGGAGCTTCTTTTTCTCCGGCCACGATCAGAGCTCGTCCCTCGCAGGCTAAATACAACGGATCGATGCCGAGGATTTCCACCGCGCCGCGGATCGCCGGCGAGAGGGGAATTTTTTCCTCTTCCACCAGCAGCGGATGCTTAAGCCTGTCGGCCAGCTCGGAAAGCACGGTGGCCAGTCCGCCGCGGGTTATATCCCGCATCCAGAGAGCTCCCTTTTTCCAGAGCGGCAGGAGGAAGGTGAGCGGCGCGCAATCGCTTCTAATCTTTGAGCTCATCCGAAAATTGTTTCTGGCGAGCATGATGGCCAGGCCGTGTTCTCCGATCGGGCCGGTGACTATGATTTTATCTCCCGGATTGATCCTTTCAGGTTGCGGACGAGAGATGAGTCGGCCGACTCCGGCCGTGTTGATGTAAATTCTGTCAGCCTGGCCGCGGGGCACAACTTTGGTGTCCCCGGTGACGATTTTCACCCCGCTTCTGGCGGCCGCTTTTTTGATCGAGAGCAGAATTTTTTCCAGGGCCGGCATGTCCATTCCTTCTTCGATTATGAGCGCCAGCGAAAGAAACTCCGGCCTGGCGCCGGAGACCACCAGGTCGTTGACCGTTCCGTTGACGCAGAGAGAACCGATATCGCCGCCGGGAAAGAAGATCGGGTCCACGGTGTAAGAATCCGTGGTGAGAGCCAGTCCTTCAGGCAGAAAGGCGGCATCATGCAGGGGCTTCAGGTAGTTGTTGTTAAACACCCGAACGATTTTATCCCGGATAAATTCCTGCATGAGGCGACCGCCGCTTCCGACTTCCAGGCTTATCTTTTTCATTTCCTTTTTGCTCCGCTGGAATATTTATACTCGATCAGACAGGCCCCTTCGTAAGAGACCATACAGGGACCGAGCGGATGGTCAGGATGGCAGGAACGAGCAAAAAGAGGGCACTCGACCGGATCTATAAGACCCTTAAGAACGTCGCCGCAGCGGCAGCCGGAGGGATGCGGCCTGGCGGCTTCTAATCGAAGTCGGAATTTTTCCCTGGCCTCGAACGACTGCCATTCTTTCTTAAGCCTCAATCCGCTGTTTTTAATCGGACCGAGCCCGCGCCAGGTGGCTTCGAAGGGCTCAAACATTTCGGCCATCAGCTGGCGAGCCTTCTGGTTCCCGTTGAATGTCACCACCCTCCGGTATTCATTGGCCACGGTCGGCTTCCCCTGCCTGATCTGTCTGACCACAGAGAGAAGTCCAAGAAGAACGTCAGCCGGTTCAAACCCGGCGATGGCTCCCGGAAGACCGTATTTTTCAGCCACGAATTCATAAGCTTGCTGTCCTATGATAGCGCTTACATGGCCTGGATAGATGAATCCGTCTATGGCTACCTCTCCCGACTGAAGAATCGCCTCGATGGCTGGCGGAATCAACCACAGCGCCCCCAGCAGCGAAAAGTTCTTCAAACCTTCTGAAGCGGCCTGCCTGACGGTGAAGGCAATGGCCGGGATGGTGGTTTCAAAACCGGCCCCAAAAAAAATCACCTCGGAGTCCGGGCGCTTTCTGGCCAGCTCAAGGGCTTCTTCAGGAGAATATACTATTTTGATTTCAGAACCGGCGGCCGGAACAGTGGTCTGAAGAGAGCCTTTTCGGGTGGGAACCCTTGTCATATCTCCAAATGTGGCCACCACCATGTTTTTTCTTGAGGTGACCAGGTCTATTACCGCTTCGTGATAAAAGTCAGGGGTGATACACACCGGGCAGCCCGGTCCCGATACCATTTCCACGCCTATCTCCCGAAGAAGCGGCTTCAGCCCGGAGCGATGGAGGGTCATCGTATGGGTGCCGCATACCTCCATAATCCTCAGAGACCGGTTGAGCGGCTTGCTTTCCCTCTGAATGGCCCTGAGAAGAGTTCTGATGGTGAGGTTTGACCGGAATCGGTCGAACAGTTCGGCTGATGTTTCTCTTCGGGTCATGAGTCAGTCAGAAGAGTTGAGCTTTTCCAGCTGTTTGAAAAGCCTGAGCGTCCGGCGAGCTTCCTGGCGGTCAAGCCTGGAGATGGCAAATCCCGCATGGACTATCACCCAGTCGCCAACCCTGGCTTCAGGCAGTAAAGACAGGTTTGCCACCACCGTTGTCCCCATATAATCAACTTTTCCCGTGCCGTTAGCTTCGATGCTGATTATTTTACCTGGAACAGCCAGACACACTGCTTACCTCCTTCTCTAAAATACCAGAGGAAAGAGCCTCTGTCCACCGGTCGGGGGATTTTTGACAATTGGTGATGGTGTCCTTATAATGTTTTCCATGTTTGACACCCTCGAAGGTTACATTCAGCCCGGGACCGTGGAGGCGGAGCTGGTCCAGCAGATAGATTTTTCCCGGCTTCCAGTCCACGTGGCCATCATTATGGACGGCAACGGGCGCTGGGCCCGCCAGAGAAACCTTCCCAGGACCGAGGGCCATAAAGCCGGAAGTGAGGCGGTGAAGGAAGTGGTTGAAGCTTCAGCCCGCCTGGGCATTAAGTATCTCACGCTTTACGCCTTTTCTCATGAGAACTGGAAAAGACCGCCCGATGAGGTCAATACCCTGTGGGGGCTCCTTCATCGTTATCTCTCGGAAGAAAGCCGGGTGTTGATGGAGAACGACCTGAAGTTGAAAGTTATTGGCGATAGAAAGGGAATTCCATATCTGGTCAGGAGAGAACTCGCCCGGGTGGAAAGACTCACCCGGGAAAACCGCCGGATGACCGTGGTGCTGGCGCTGAATTACGGAGGCCGGCAGGAAATAATCAGGGCAATAAAAAAGCTGCTTGGCAGAGGGAAAGTCAAAGAAATTGATGAAGAAATTTTTTCACGTTATCTTGATACCGCCGGTCTTCCCGATCCGGACCTGCTCATCAGGACGAGCGGGGAGATGCGGCTGAGCAATTTTTTGCTGTGGCAGAGTGCTTACACTGAATTATGGATAACCCCGGTCCTCTGGCCTGATTTTCGAAAGAAGGATCTGTTCATGGCCATAATCGATTATCAGAAACGCGAGAGAAGATTCGGCGGAATTCAACCGGTTGATAATTCAGGAAGGAGTTAAGATGGGACTCTGGCAGAGAACCAGAACAGCGATAATAATAATCGGCATCCTGTTTGCTATCATTCAATTTGCTCCTCCCTGGGTTTTCTTTCTGGCTCTGCAGCTGACGATTATCGGCGGACTTCTGGAATTTTACAGCCTGGCCAACAGAAGGAATTTTTATCCCCAGAAATTTCTCGGCTGTATCTTCGCCCTGATTATCGGGGCCACTTTTTATTTTGACCGGTTTCCTTTCCTTCTGGGGTTTACCATTATCACTCTGATCGCCTTTGTCTACTACGTTATCGACACCAGCAGTCTGGAAAAGCTGGCTCTCTTTCCAGGTTCTTTCAGCCTGACCATAGCCGGCCTGGTTTATGTCAGTCTGACCATGAATTTTCTTTATCTCGTCCGGCGCGATTTCGGCATCTACTGGCTTTATTTTCTGTTCGCAGTCATATCGCTCGGTGATACCGGAGCTTTTCTCATAGGAAAAGCTATCGGCCGCCACAAGATGACTCCGATCGCCAGTCCGAACAAGACCTGGGAGGGCGCGGCTGGAGGCCTGCTGTGGGCAGCGGCCGGGGCCTGGCTTGCCCGCATGGTTCTTCTACCTCAATTTCCCCTGCTCGAAGTTATCGTCCTGGGTGTTGTCGTCCAGGCTATGGCTCAGGTGGCTGACCCCCTGGAATCTCTCTTTAAGAGAGCGGCCGGGGTGAAGGATTCCTCCAATCTGATACCCGGTCACGGAGGCATACTCGATAGAATAGACAGTTATACTCTGACGGCTCCGGTTTTTTATTATCTGATGAAACTTCTTATTATGAAATAAACGCCTGATTCTTATGAAACAGAAGAGAAAAAACCTGGTCATTCTGGGTAGCACCGGTTCCATCGGTCAGAATACGCTCGAAGTGGTCCGCCGGCAATCAAATCGTTTCCGGGTGGTTGGTCTGGCTGCCGGTCGCAACATCGGGCTTCTGGCTTCCCAGGTGGAGGAATTTCAGCCGGAAGTTGTAGCCGTGGAGTCGGAAAATCTGGCCGGGGAGCTCAGAAAAAAGGTTGGTAAAGAGGTAAAGATTGTCTACGGAGAAAGCGGTTATCAAACGGTGGCTTCCTGGAAAAAAGCTGACCTGGTGGTTTCAGCCATGACTGGAATTGCCGGCCTGAAGCCGACTCTGGCGGCACTGGAAAGTGGAAAATATTTGGCTCTGGCCAACAAAGAAACCATGGTGGTGGCTGGCGCCCTGATCAGAAAGATCGCTTCAAAGAGCGGGAGCCGGATCATTCCGGTGGACAGCGAACACTCAGGCGTTTTCCAGTGCCTGAGAGGAAATAACAAAAAACAGGTAAAGAAGATATACCTGACAGCATCGGGCGGACCGTTTTTCCGCGTTCCGCTGGAGGAGTTGCCGAAGAAAACTCTGGCTGAAGCACTGAAACATCCGCGCTGGAAAATGGGGCGGAAGGTGACCATCGATTCAGCCACGATGATGAACAAAGGTCTGGAGTTGATCGAAGCCCGCTGGCTGTTCAACCTGAGGCCGGAACAACTTGAGGTGCTGATACATCCCCAGAGCATCGTGCATGCGCTGGTTGAATTCGTCGACGGCTCGATTCTGGCTCAATTGAGTCAGACCGACATGAGGATTCCGATTCAGTACGCTTTGAGTTTCCCCGAGCGCTGGGAAAGCCCCCTCCCGTATCTAAGTCTGGCTGAAGTCGGGTCACTGGAATTCTATCCGGTTGAGGAAAAACGCTACCCTCTTTTCAGTTTAGCCCGGAGGGTGCTCGAAGCCGGCCGGAGTTTTCCGGTAGTTCTGAATGCCGCCAATGAGGTGGCCGTGGAGGCTTTTCTTGAAGAAGAAATAAATTTTGGCGAGATTTTTCAGGTGGTAGAATATTGTCTTGAGGCTCACCGTCCTCGTTATCTAAAAACTCTGGAAGAAATCCTGGAAACTGACCGGATTACCCGGGAGCTGGCCAGGCAGTTTCTGAGAAAGAGAGGAAAAGAGCGATGACCATCTTAGGAACCATAGTGGCTTTTTTGATCGTTTTTGGAATTCTGGTTTTTGTCCACGAGTTCGGACATTTCTTCATGGCGAAACTGGTCGGAGTCAGGGTGGAAGTGTTCTCCTTCGGATATGGCAAAAGGCTTTTCGGCATTCGCCGGGGAAATACGGACTATCGAGTGAGCCTGATTCCGATGGGCGGGTACGTGAAGCTCCTGGGGGAAGGAATGTTTGAAAAAGACCGGGAGATTCAACCGGACGATTTCATGGCGAAGAACCGGTTTCAGAGATTTCTAATCTTGGTGATGGGTTCGGTGATGAACATCCTTCTGGCCATAATTCTTGTGGCCATACTGAACATGGCAGGAGTAACCGTGCCTGAATACCAGGAGCAGCTTCCGGTTATTGGATACATCGATCCCGGTTCTCCGGCGGAGAAAGCCGGCTTGCAGGTAGGCGACATGATTCTTGAGATTAACGGCCGGGCGGTGAAAACCTGGCAAGAGGTGGAAATAGCCGTCGGTTCCAGGCCGGAAAGAGAAATTACCATTACGGTTAAGAGGGGCGAGGAGAAGATTCCGGTATCTCTGAGAACTGAAAAGGTTACCAGGTACGAGATGGGTTACGCTGGCTTCCGTGCTTTTATCCTGACTCAGGTCATGATGGTAAATCCCGGGTCTCCAGCGGAGAGGGCCGGCCTCCGGGCTGGGGACGTGATTCTCGCGGTCAACGGGGAGCCGGTGTTTTTCTACAATTTTGTGAAAAAAATTGAAGAGAATCCGGAGAAGCCGGTGGTGTTAACGGTTGACAGGGGAGGAGAAAGACTCGACCTTACAGTCATCCCGAGAAGAGAAGGAAATGTGGGCAAAATTGGAATACTGCAGGGACCGAAATCCATAACCAGAAAATATACTTTTTTCCCGGCTCTGGCTCAGAGTGTCAGAGAAAATGCCCGGAATGCTTTTCTGGTTATAAATTTCCTTAAGGATCTGTTTACCGGTCAGGCTTCCACCCGCCAGCTGGGAGGGCCGATAGAAATCGCCAGCCTATCCCATGCTGCCATGAAAATGGGGTTTCTGGCGATGATTAGCTGGATTGCCATCATCAGCCTGCAGCTCGGCATTCTCAACCTGTTGCCGATTCCTGTTTTTGACGGCGGTCAGATTTTTGTTCTGCTGATTGAAAGTTTTATAAGAAGGGACCTCAGCCCGAAGATGAGGGAAATCTGGATGCAGATTGGGTTCGTGATTTTCATCTTCATAATAGTCTTTGTAATTCTGAACGACATAACCAAACGCCTGCCCCGCGGCTGGAAGAGTTTGATTCCCTTCCTGTAAAATGAAAGAAAAAATGAATTCCCTGGTTTTCCGGCGACGCCAGACAAGAGAAGTTAAGGTTGGTTCTGTGGTTATCGGAGGGGGGCACCCTGTTGTCGTGCAGTCGATGACCAAAACCAGGACCGCTGATGTCCGGGCCACCGTCGCCCAGATAAAAAGGCTGGAAAAAGCCGGCTGCCAGCTGGTCAGAGTGGCTGTTCCGGAGGAAGAAGATGCCCGGGCGATAAGGGAAATTAAGAAAAAAATTTCCATTCCTCTCGTGGCTGATGTGCACTTCCAGCCACGCCTGGCCATACTGTCACTCGAAGCCGGGGCTGATGGTATCAGAATAAATCCTGGCACTTTCGGTTCAAAAGGGAAGCTTAAAGAAGTTGTGCGTCTGGCTGCTGAACGGAGGGCGGCCATCAGGGTGGGGATTAATTCCGGTTCGCTGGAAAGGGATCTGCTCGGGAAATACGGAGAAGTCAGGGCGGAAGCTCTGGTGGAAAGCGCTCTTCGTAACATACGCCAGCTGGAGGATCTGGGTTTTTTCAACATCAAGGTTTCCATAAAAGCCTCAGACATTCCGAGAACACTCGAAGCCTATCGACTTTTAGCCACTCAGGTTGACTATCCCTTTCATGCCGGGATCACCGAGGCCGGCACGCTGCTGAGGGGAAGCATAAAGTCGGCAGCGGGTCTGGCCCTTTTGATCAGCGAGGGGCTGGCTGACACCATCAGAGTATCACTGACCGCCCCTCCCGAAAAAGAGGTGCTGGTGGCTTACGAGATTCTGAAAAGCCTCGGGTTGAGAGCCCGCGGGATAAATTTTGTTTCCTGTCCCGGATGCGGTCGCACCGAGGTAAACATAAGACGTCTGGCGACTCTGGTCGAAGCCAGGCTGTCCCGGCTGGATGTACCTCTGACGGTGGCGGTGATGGGTTGTCCGGTTAACGGCCCGGGCGAAGCCAGAGAGGCTGATGTTGGTGTCGCCTGCGGACACGCTGTCGGAGTGATTTTCAAGCGTGGCCGGGTGGTGAAGAAAGTTGCCGAGGATCAGATTGTCGAGGCGCTGGTTCACGAGGTGAAGAAGATGGCAGAAGAGATGGGCTGGCCTCAGGCAGGCATGGTGAAAAAAGAAAATAAATAACGATGAAAGACCGGGCAGAAAAAATTTCTGATTCTCTGCTGAAAAAATATCGCCGGCTGCTCCGGATTCTTAAATCTTACGGGAGCGTTCTGGTAGCGCTGTCGGGAGGGGTTGACAGCAGTCTTCTGCTGAAAGCGGCCAGCGAAGCTCTCGGAAAGAATCTCCTGGCGGTGACGGTCGATTCTCCGATTCACCACAGAGAAGAGATAAAAGCTGCCCGGCAGCTGACCGGAGCTCTCGGGGTGCGATGGATGAGAGTAAAATCGGACGATTATCTTAGAGAAGAATTCAGGAGAAACGACCCGCTCCGTTGCTATCACTGCAAACTGGCCGTTTTTGGAAAACTCAAGGAGATAGCCGCAGAGAAAGGCCTCTCCCGCGTGGTGGACGGCTCGAACCTGGATGATGACAGGGACTACCGCCCGGGTCGCCGGGCTCTGGTCGAGCTGGATGTTCGTTCTCCGCTTAAAGAGGCGGGTCTTAGAAAATCCGAAATCAGGTTGCTCGCCAGGCATTTCGGTCTTTCCGTATGGAACAGACCGTCCAACGCCTGTCTGGCCACCCGAATTCCTTTCGGGCAGCCGATTGAGCCGGAAATCCTGGGAAAAATCGCTGAAGGCGAGAATTTCCTCAAACGTCTGGGATTCAGCCAGGTGCGTTTGCGTCATCACGGCGAGGTGGTCAGGCTGGAAGTCTGGCCGGAGGAAATGCCGGCGATTCTGGCTCCGGATAAAAGAAAAAAGGTAATAAAACACCTGAAAAAGCTCGGCTGGAAATATGTAACCTTTGACCTGGAAGGCTATCGGACAGGAAGCTTGAATCCTGAGGGTGCCCGGGGGCTTGAAGATTAAACTTCTACCAGGTTGTCAGGCCTTTCTCCACGCAACCCCTGAAGAAGGTTCTTAACCGCCGCCAGGCACATCTTTCTTCTGGTCTCAAAAGTGGCGCTTCCGATGTGGGGGAGAAGAACAACGTTGTCCATTGACAGAAGCTCAGGTTCTATGGACGGTTCATTTTCGTAAACGTCCAGCCCGGCCGCCTGAATTTTCCCGTTTTTCAAAGCTTCCACCAGAGCTTTTTCGTCGACGATCGGCCCGCGAGCGGTGTTGATGAGAATGGCCGTATTCTTCATCATCGAAAATTCTTTCCTGGAAATCAGATGATGGGTTTGCGAAGTCAGCGGCGCGTGGATCGAGATGATGTCAGCTCGTTGTAGGAGTTCTTCGAGCGAACAGAATTCAGCTCCGAGTTCACTTTCTAACGAGCTGTCAGCTCTCCCGGGGTCATGGTAAATAATTTTCAGGTTAAAGGCCCGGGCTCTTCTGGCCACGGCCCGGCCGATACGGCCAAAACCTATTATTCCCAGAACACGACCGGTCAATTCCTGGCCGAGAAAAAGGTCTATCTGCCAGCCGCTGAACTTTCCCTGGCGGCAGAATCGGTCAGCTTCGACCAGCCGCCTGGCAGTGGCTAAGATGAGGGCCAGGGTCAGGTCGGCTGTCGCTTCGGTCAGAACATCAGGAGTGTTGGTCACCAGGATTCCCCGGCTCCTGGCGTATTTCAGGTCGATGTTATTCACTCCCACCGCACAGTTGGCGATTATTTTTAGTTCAGGCGCCCGGTCGATCACTTCCCGGTCGATTTGATCCGTAAGGAAACAGAGCAATCCCTGCTTGTCGAATATTCTGGCCAGCAGTTCTTCCCGGGGGAGTAGAGCCTCCCTGGTGGCCAGTTCCAGTTCCACTTCCTTTTCCAGATAGTCCATCACCTCGGGCAGGAGGGGGTGAGTGAGCAGAACTCTCGGTTTCATTTTCATCTCCCGTTATTCAGAAAAAATCAACGGATAAAAGTAATTTTCAGTGGTTGATTTTACCGCCTGACTTGGCGAACCGTCTTCCCATTTTCTCGCAGACAGCTCGTCAGTCACTATGAAAAGACCGGCCGCTTTCAGACGGTAGAAACGGGCAAAGGCCAGCACGGCTGACATTTCCATATCGACAGCGACAATTTTTTTTCTCTGAAGCTTCTTCAGCCAGGCTGCCGTCTCTCTGTAAGGAGCGTCTGTGGAAACTATAAAACCGGAGGCAAAAGGCAGATGCAACCTCTCCAGGGTACTTTTTATCATATGCAACATCTCTTTATCAGGAGTATAAAATCCATGCCGGGAGCGAGCGTAATGAGCTGACGTCCCTTCCTGGCTGAGGGCTCCGGTGGCGACCAGAGCCATGCCGGTTTTGAAATTCTCGTTAAGCGAACCGCAGTAACTGAGGACCAGAATTTCTTTCAACCCCAGATTTCTAACTTTTTCCAGAGCCATGACAGAGAGCGGAGCGCCGGGTCCGGCCAGCAGCACGGCTGTTCTATTAAGATAAAGAAGCTTTCCAGGCTGAACTTTTGTTTTATGCCAGGCGTTCCTGTTGACTCTCAGGAGGAGATCAGAAACGGGAGAAAAAGGCATGAGAACAAGACGACCGCCTGGCAGAGCCGGAGCACTCAGCTCCGGACGTGTTATTGAAGCTGATTTATCCATTGGATATCTGAAATTACCAGAAAAAAAGGTTTCAGGCAAATCGCCGCTTCTTCCAGCCAGAGACATGACCTCCGTAGAAGAGTTGTATCTGAAGTCTTCGGTTTAGCCAGGCAGCAGCCGGAGCTGTGAGAGGTTTTTCCAGAAAGAATTGAGATAGCTGAAAAATTTACCGGTAAATTTTTATCGGTTAGTTAAAATTTTAACGTGGATACGGGATGAATGATAAGACCGTCGAAGCCAGAAATGACCTCTGGAAGGCTATAGTGGCTAATTTTACAAATCAGGCAAGCTGCCATAAAATTGATTCGATGAAGATGAAATTCAGAATGGTAAAAATATCTGAAGTCGATCGAGAAGACCATCGATTCCGCTTCAGTCTAAAGCGAGTCGATGAAAGGATTTTGACGGGTATAAAAGAAGCGGGAATTCTGCAGCCACTGCTGGTAATTCTGAGGGAGGGTAGGCTCATTATGGTCGACGGCTGGAGCCGGCTTGAGGCTGCTCAGTCCTGCTGTGTGGAGGAACTCCCGGTTTTCGAGTTAGACAGCCGCATGGGTGATCTTAGAGCTTTTCAGCTGGCTTTTTTTATCAACTACAGTCAGCATCGTTTTTCTCTGGCCGAGAAAGCTCTGGCTGCCAGAAGATTTCTTGAGTTTAAGATGCCGGCTGAAGAAATTATCGAGCGGATTCTTCCGTTGCTGGAACTTCCACCGCTCAAAAAAACCCTCGAGCTGTTGCTGGAAATTTCTTCTCTTGATGGAAAATCCATCGAGATGATTCACCGGAAAGACTGGAAACCGGTGACGGCTGATCTCTGGCTGAGGTTTCTGCCGGAAGAAAGAAACTGGATGCTCCGACTGATGGAGAGATTGACGCACAATCAGCAGCATGAGCTGATAGAAACTTTTTATTCGGTAAAAAAATTAACCGGTGTTGGACCTGAAGTGATCGTCAGAGAGAAGGGGCTCGATGGAATCACCGACAGTCTGAGGAAGGGAGAAAGCGCAGCTTTTGATCGGCTCCTGGCTGAGCTCAGGAAGATTACCAGTCCCCTTCGGTCGCGGTTGAACGAGGAGCTTTCTGAGAAGATAAAAGAGCTTAGGCTTCCGCTGAAAGTGCAGGTTGATTATGACCGCACGCTGGAAAAGCCGGGCGTAAAAATATCGTTTGAAGCCCGTTCTGCAAGGCAACTCGGAGAAATTATTAAGAGTCTGTCGGAAAACTTCAGCCAGAATGACTGGGATAGCATATTTCAGCTCTTAAATTACCGGGGAGATTGATGGACAGGCTCCAGATAAAAAAGGTCTGGGTCGACAGAAAAGTGGAAAGTCGTCCTTTAACCCGCCAGATTCTTGACCGGCTGAGCGGTTGTCAGGTAGAGGTTGTAGACAGCCAGGAAGAAGTGCTTAGAGCTATTCGTTTAGCTTCAGATCCGATGGGGGAGAGCAAGAAGAACCTCTACCTTACCGGGCAACTTTCCTTCATCCGGCCCTGTCCCTGCAGTCCGGGTTGTGTCAGTTGCCGCTACTGGAATATTGACCTGGACCTTAACTGCCCTTTTGACTGCAGCTATTGTGTTCTACAGAGCTATCTCAATTATCAGCCTCTGACCGTGGCCATAAATCGTGAGGGACTGGAGAGAGAGCTGGAGGAGTTTTTGCAGAAAAAGGGCAAAGTACCGGTGAGGATTGGCACCGGAGAACTGGCTGATTCTCTCGGTCTGGATTCTCTCACCAACAATGCCATTTTTCTGACGGAATTATTTCGAAGGAAGGAAGGGGTGTGGCTCGAGCTGAAAAGCAAATCGGCCCGAATACAGCCTCTTCTCGAAGTGAAACCCCCGTCGAATGTAATTCTGTCCTGGTCTCTGAACCCTCAGGCGGTGATTGACTCTGAGGAAAAAGGGACGGCCAGCCTGAAGGAAAGGCTGGAGGCAGCAGCTGCGGCCGTTAAACATGGTTATCAGGTGGGCTTCCATTTTGACCCGATAATTCATTATCCCGGCTGGAAAGAGGAATACTCTCAGGTAATCGCCTCAATCTTTAAGATTATTCCAGCTGAAGCCATTGTCTGGATAAGTCTTGGCAGTCTGCGCTTTCCGCCCCGTTTAAAGTCGCTGGCCAGATTTCGTTTTCCAGAAAGCCTGATATATGAACATGAATTCATCAGAACACCGGAAGGAAAATATCGTTATCCAAGACCATTGAGGCTCTATCTTTATGAAGAAATCAGTAGGATTTTTTCCGATTATGGTGCGGCCGATAAGCTTTATTTATGTATGGAATCTGCAGAGGTATGGCAGGCCTTTATGCAGAAAATAAAAAGGGGAAGGCGCTTTCTCGCCTTCCCCTTTCCCTGGCTGAGCTAAGGAATTACGGGGTACTATTCACCCTCAGTCGCTTTCCTCTCTGTGATAATACCGATGAGTTCAATTCCGGCTTCACGGATGGCATCGATGACATCGATCATTTTGCCGAATTCCAGATTGGAATCAGCCCTGATAAAAAGCTTCTTTTCGGATGCGGTCAGAAAAGCTTCTTCCAGAGCCTGATTCAGTCCTTCCAGTGCGATTCTGTTCTCACGGCCCTCGATCTGAAGGAATAGCGCTCCATCTGCCTTAATTGAGAGAACAACTTTGTTGCCACTTTCAGGAATCTGGGTGGTGTTGAGAGCTGAGGGAAGTTGAACATCCACTCCCTTTTGAACAAGGGGTGTTACCACCATGAAGATAATCAAAAGAACCAGAAGAACGTCACAGAGAGGAACAACATTGGGTTCAGACTTTACTGTTTCTTTGTCGTTTACCGATACTGTGAAACCCATTGTTATCCTCTCTTAAAAATTTTCAATTTCGCCATCACTTGCCAGAAGTACGAACGAAAAAGTCGACAATCTGAGAGGTGGTATTTTCCATCTCAGTATTATAGACTTCAATCTTCGTATTGAGGGCGTTGAAGGTCCAGAGGGCAATGACTGCCACGCCGATGCCGAAGGCTGTGGTAACCAGAGCTTCAGCAATACCGGCAGCCACCGCGCCGATTCCGCCGGAACCGGTGAGAGCCATTCCACGGAAGGCGTTAATGATTCCGAAAATGGTTCCGAAAAGTCCGATGAAGGGGGACGAAGTGGCAATGGTGGCCATAATGCTCAGCCCTCTTCTGAGTTCCTGAGTGAAAAGGGAACGAGCTCTTTCGCAACCTCTCTGGGCTGATTCGATCTGTTCTTCAAGAGACAGGTTGGATTCTTTGCTGCTGAGAAATTCTTCGATTCCAGCTGCGGTCACTCTGGCCAGATGGCTGCCCTTATACTCTTTTTTGGAAGCCAGAGCCATAGCTTCTTTGAGCTGACCGTTTTTCATCAAGTCAGCCAGTTTTGGAGCGATTTCCAGCGATTTTTTCCTGGCCCGGGCGAATACCAGATTGCGTTCGATGAACAGATAAATGGTGATCACCGAAAGAAGGATCAGGATAATGGCAACAGTTTTTGCCACAACTCCCATGGCCTGCCACATTTCAATCAAACCAAATTGCATGTCTTAAACCTCCTTTTTAGATATCAAAAGCCATTTTTTAGCTTTCTTACTTAAGCTTAAAGGTCACCGTGACGGTGAAGATAACTCCACGGGGACGGCCGTTGATGATCATTGGCTCGTACACCCACTGTTTAACCGCTTCGATAGCGGCCTGGTCGAGCAGGGGAACCGACCTGAGAACTTTCACTGATTGCACCCGACCATAAATATCGGTTGTACACTCGAGAATAACAATACCTTCAACTCGAGCCTGACGGGCGATTTCCGGATAAACAGGTTCTACCTTATGAATGAGCTTTGGCGGCTTTATTTCGCCAATGGCTCTCACCGGTTCTTCCACCTGTTGACCGATTACTCCGCCGAGAACTCCGCCAACAACGCCTCCGAGGACGCCGCCGATGACGCCACCTTCAACACCACCCTCAACTCCGCCTTCAATTCCGATGTCAGAGACAGCCTCTTCGGCAATCTGCTCGGGGATGTCAACCGGAGCTACCAGCCGTCCGGGTTCGACTGAAGTCGAAGCCTGAACCGCCTTGATAGTTCTGGTGGAAGTGCTTTTCCTTTTAGCTGGTGGCGGTGGTGGCGGTGGTGGCGGTGGCGGGGGAGCCAGAAAGGCGCTGTAAACCTCGACTTTGGGAAGTTCGTCTGTGGAAAGAAGGGGAATGACAATGATGGAAATAACAAACACAGCGTGGAGGAGAATGGCAATCGGGAGAGCTATCGCCTTTCTTTTAATCCCCGTCTCGGCCTGGAAAAAGGAGTCTTTGAAGAGTTCTGGCAACCCTTCTTCCTGTTTAGGCCTTTTTGCATCTGGCATGTTAAACCTCACGCTTTAGGATTAGATTAGATTAAAGTATAAATTAATTTTGCCTTTTTTACAAGTCAAATTAATTTATTTATGCAATTTTCTCTTTTTAATATAGTGGTTCCAGAAAAGGACTACCGGACAGGACAGGAAGACAGTGGAGTAAACTCCTTCCACCGTTCCGATGAGCATCAGGAAAGCAAAGTCGTTGATAACAGGACCCCCAAACAGATAAAGGGCGAGGATGGTCAGGAAAACGGTTCCAGAAGTGATCAGGGTTCGCGAGAGGTTCAGGTTCAAGGAGAGATTCATTATGTTTTCCAGAGGTTCTTTTTTCATCGACCTCTGGAGTTCCCGGATACGGTCGAAAATGACGATGGTGTCGTTGATGGAATAACCAACTATCGTCAGCATGCCGGCAACAATCGGCAGGTTTATTTCGCGAGAGGTGAAAGAGTAGATGCTGAGAGTGATAAGGACGTCCTGAGTGAGAGTGAAGATAGCGGCTGCTCCGTATTCAATGCCTTTAAATCTGAAGGCGATGTAAACCAGCATACCGATAAGGGACCAGATTATCGCCTGGGTAGCCTTTTTCCTCAAATCTTTTCCTACCTGCGGTCCGACCGTTTCCCGGCTGAGGATGGTCATCTTCCCGAGGAAGGTTTTCGCCTGAAGGAAAGTGATTGTGTTTTCAGGCAGGTTTACCGGCTCTTTCTTTAATTCTTCCCATCTGGCAATGGTCCCGTGCGAAGTGCGAAACTCAATTATTTTCGCCGCCAGCTCCTCTGCGTTTTCAGGCGATATTTCCCGCAAAAGATTGGCCAGAGTATTGCGGTCGATATTATTCAAATCCAGCATACCCCGGGCCAGTTTTTCCAGATCTTCCTTATCCTGCAGCGCTCGTATCACCCTGTCGGCCAGGATTTGATGGCTTTCGATTTCCTGTTCCTGGGCGGTCGTTCTTTTCTCCATCGTCCGGATCTGGAATTCGCGGCCTTCCTTAGCTATTTCCTGGATGATGCTATCTCCCAGACCGACATCAGACAGAAGCTTTCTTATTTCAGAAACAGATACCGGCTCGCGGAAGCGCACCCGGATAAGGGTTCCTTCGCCAAAATCCACACCGAGCTTTAAGCCCTTCCCGGCCAGAATGTTAATCAATCCGGCAGTAACGATGACCAGGGTGAGGGCCAGAGCAAACCATTTGTATTTGAGAAAAGGAATGTTTGGGGTTTTTTTGAAGATTCGCATTTTAGATACTCAACCTCTTGGCGTTGGATGGGACAAAAACTTCAAAAATGAATCTTGAAACGAAGACAGCGGTAAAAAGGTTGGCCACCAGGCTGCAGATCAGGGTGACGGCGTATCCCTTAATCGGTCCTGTTCCGAACTGGAAGAGGAAAACAGCGGAAATGATGGTGGTCAGGTTCGAGTCGAAGATGGCGGAAAAGGCGCGAGAAAAGCCTGTGGCTATGGCGCTGGTCACGTTCTTTCCGAGTGCCAGCTCTTCTTTGATTCTTTCAAAAATAAGCACGTTGGCATCAACGGCCATACCGATTCCCAGAATGATACCGGCGATGCCCGGAAGGGTCAAAGTAGCTCTGAAGTAAGCCATCGCGCCGAAGATGATGATTTCGTTCAGGATGAGAGCCACGATGGCGTTGATACCTGAAATTCTATAGTAAAAAATCATAAAGGCCATAACAGCGAAAAAGGCAATAAGTCCGGCGATCAACCCCTGACGTATGGAATCGGAGCCGAGGGTCGGGCCGACAGTTCTTTCTTCAAGATATTTTATCCCGGCGGGTAAGGCTCCGGCTTTCAGTATAACTACCAGGTCATCAGCTTCTTCAGGAGTAAACCGACCTTGAATAATTCCAGAATCAGATATCCTTGCCTGAATGACCGGAGCCGACTGAACCCGGCCATCAAGGATGATGGCCAGCTGTTTGCCTATATTCTGCCCCGTCACCTGTTCAAACCTCCTGGCACCATCAGGATTCAGGGTGAAATGAACGGCAGGGTTATTCCACTCATCAACCCCCCGCCGCACTGACCTCAGGTCCTTGCCGGTAACTGCCGCCACCTTGCTTACCAGATAGAATCCCTGGACTCCGCGTCTCGGGTCGGCCTTGACCACTTCGGCGTCTTCAGGAACCTGTCCGCCGAATTCGCGGAGCAGGGTTTCTTCGTCAGGAGCCGGCCCTGCTTTTACCAGCTTGAATTCCAGCACGGCTGTCACCTTGATCAGGTTCTTAACTCTTTCGGGGTCCTCCACGCCCGGCAGCTCGACCACTATTCTGTCGGACCCCTGCCTCTGGATTATGGGCTCGGCCACGCCAAACTGGTCGATCCTGTTCCTGATGGTCTCGAGCGTCTGGGTGACGGCCTGGTCTCTAAGATAAAGAACAGCCTGTGGTTTAAGGGTGAAAATCAGACGGTCTCCGCTGAAAGAATAGTCCCAGTCCCTGGTGTACTGGTCGATCAGATCCCTTGCTTTTGATTCCTGGTCAGAGGGAATTCCGCGGAAAAAGAAACGGCCGGGTTTTTCTTTAGTGGCTTCTGTGAAGGAAATGTTGTTTTTCTTGAAGACCTCTTCAAACCTGGCCAGCATCTGGTCTGTTTCCACGTTTATGGCATCGTCGGTGAGAACCTGAAGCACCAGGTGAGTGCCGCCCTTAAGGTCGAGACCGAGCTTGATCTTTTCTTTTGGCGGATAGATCAAAAAAAGACAGAGCCCGGTTACTGCGATTATAAGTGCCAGTTTCCATTTGAGGTTCTTTTTCATTTTAACCAATCTCTCTGCTGGATTTGATTAAAAATCAGGTGGCTTCTCTGGCCTCCGATTTTTCCTTTTCAGTCAGAACGATGGCAATGGCGCTTTTCAGTACATCGACTTTAACGTTGGCGGCGATTTTCAATTCTATTCGATCCGGATGAACGTCCATAACCGTTCCGAAGATGCCGCCGCTGGTTATCACCCGGTCTCCGGGTTTCAGGTTGTTGATCATCTGCTGGTGCTGTTTCTGTTTTTTCCTCTGGGGCAGGATAATCAGAAGATAAAAGATCACGAAAACCAGGATGAACGGAAGCAAACCCACCAGCATGTTACCGCTCTGTCCGGCGGGCGCGGTCTGTTGTTGAGAAAGGCTGAAAAAAGTTAAAAAAGTCATTTTCTTTCCTTATTCATTCAAATTTTTTTCGATAATTGCCTTTTTTAATGAATTGAATGAATTAGATTGAATACTTTGCCTGATTTTTTTGAATATGTCAAGATAATAGTACAAATTGTGAATGGTGTTAAGGATGGCCGAGCTGATTTCGTTTCTTTCGTAAAGATGCCTGAGATAAGCGCGGGAGAAATTCCGGCAGGTATAGCAGCCGCAGTTTTCATCCAGGGGTCTCGGGTCGTCGGCGTACTTCTGATTTTTTATGGAAATTCTTCCTTCACTGGTGAAAAGAGTGCCGTTCCTGGCGTTTCTGGTTGGAAGCACGCAGTCAAAAAAATCCACTCCGCGTTCCACCGCTTCCAGTATATCCTCAATGTATCCCATGCCCATCAGATAGCGGGGCCGGTCCTCCGGCAGCAGCTCGCAGGATTTCTCGAGTATTTCGTAAAGCTGGGATTTTGGTTCGCCAATGCCCAGCCCCCCGAGAGCGTAGCCGTGAAAATCGCAACTGACGACTTCTTCTATGCTCTGGCGGCGGTAGTTCCAGAAGACGCCGCCCTGGGTGATGCCCCAGATCTGGGTTCCGGGTTGAAGATGCTCAAACTCTTCTTTTGAACGTCTGGCCCACCTTCCGGTGAGGCCCACTGAATAAGCTACCTGCTCTTCGGTGTAAGGGAAAGAGGGGAAATAATCCAGGCACATCATGATGTCGGTGCCCAGACCGGTCTGAATCCTGACGGCTTCTTCCGGCGTCAGGAAGATTTTCTTTCCGTCCAGGTGGGAGGAAAACATAACTCCTTCCTCACTCACTTTTGCCAGGGGAGAGAGGCTGTATACCTGAAAACCGCCGCTGTCGGACAGGATGGGATGCGGCCAGGAAATAAACTTATGCAGTCCACCCATTTTTTTGATCAATTCGACGCCGGGCCGCAGAAAAAGATGGTAGGAATTAACCAGAATGATCTGGCAGTCCATTTCTTCCAGAATCCGGTGAATCAGAGCTTTGACCGTGCCCTGACTGGCCACCGGCATGAAGGCCGGGGTTTCTACCTGACCGTGAACTGTTTGCAGAAGGCCGGTTCTGGCCCTGGTGGCTGAATCGCGGGCGGTTACGGTGAAAGTGTTTACCTCAGCTTTCATTGGGCAAACCTGAAATAAATAATATCGCCATCCTGAACCAGATAGTCTCTTCCTTCAAGTCGCATCGCTCCTGCCTCTCTGGCTTTCTGCCAGGAACCGTGTTTTAACAGATCTTCAAAGGTCATAACTTCTGCCCTGATAAAACCTTTTTCCATGTCAGTGTGAATTTCGCCAGCGGCTTTAACGGCCGGCGTGTTTTTTCTGACCGCCCAGGCCCGAACCTCGTCTTTTCCAATGGTATAAAAATTTATCAGCTGGCAAACATCATAGAGTTTTCTGAAAAATCGAGGGGGAGTGGTTTCGCTGAGTCCGTAGCTTTCCATGAAAAGCTCGCGTTCTTCCTGTTCCAGCTCTAAGAGTTCTTTTTCGATCCGCCCGCAGAAAGCTATCAGCGGCACCTCCGGGCTGAGTCCGGAAAGCAGTTTATCGGGAGAGGTCAGGCAGGCAAGGTTTTTTTCATCAAGGTTGACTGCATGGACGACCGGTTTCAGCGAGAGGAAGCAAAAACCCCGAAGCATTTTCTCTTCGCTCGGGCTGAGAGGGAAGTTTTTAACTGCCTGTCCTTTCTCAAGAAGAGGTTTTAGTTTTTCCAGCAGTTCTTTCTCTCGAACAGCTTCCGTGTCTTTCATCTTCCTCAGGTCTTTTTCCAGCTTTTCCAGCCGGCTGTTCACCAGGATGAGGTCGGAGAGGATGAGCTCTTCGTTCATCGCCCTTATGTCATCGACAGGGTCTATTCTTCCTCTCGGATGGCTTACAGCCGGATCCCTGAATTCCCTGACCACATGGACAAGGGCGTCGGCCTTTCTCAACTGTGCCAGGTACTGGCTGGTGGAAACATCCCCCGCGGCCAGACCCGGAAAATCTTCGATCTCAAAGTGGACCTGGACCTTTTTCTTATCCGGATAAAGCGAATGCAGGATGTCCAATCTCGGGTCAGGGGCCAGCGCTGTTGTTCTCGGTATCTCAATTTTCTGGCCGGGGAACGAGGTGTGATGACCTGAAGCTTTTTTCCCGGCTAAGATTTCGAAAAGGGAAGTCTTGCCGGCGTTATGATAACCGAACAGAGCCACAATCATGTTTTAAGTAAAACTCTTAACCGCGGGCCTGTCAAGCCGTCCGATTAAAATTCATCCTTTTATACATTATTTATTTATATTGAAGCAGATTGAAAAATGGAGTATATTATCGAAAAAATAAAGGTAAAAACTATGGCTTGGCTGGGTAAAAAAATCGATAGAGAGATAGAAGAAATAAAAGAGAAGGATAAAAAGCCCGAACGTGAGAAAAGTCTTTTTCGAGAATATTTTGAACTGATTGCCGAAACGGCAGTTTTTGTTTTCTTTGTCATGACCTATGTGGTCCAGGCCTTTCAGATTCCTACCGGTTCGATGGAACCAACGCTACTGGTGGGTGATTTTCTTCTGGTAAACAAATTTGTCTATGCCCGTCCTCAGGGGACGGTGGAGTCATTTATTCTGCCGGCGCGGAAAGTTCAGAGGCAGGACATCGTGGTTTTTAAGTTTCCCAGGGATTTGAGCAAAGATTTTGTCAAAAGGGTTATCGCTCTTGAAGGAGAAAAGGTTGAAATAAAAAATAAGGAAGTTTTCATCAACGACCGGCCTCTGGAGGAACGGTATAAAGTTCACAACGACTCGCAGATATTCCAGAAGAACAATCATTACCAGTATGATGACGTGATCAGAGATAATTACGGTCCGGTGGTGGTTCCTCCCGGACATGTGTTTGTCATGGGGGATAACCGGGATAACAGTCTCGACAGCCGGTACTGGAGCTTCCTGCCAACCACTTACATCAAGGGACGCCCCTGGCTGATTTATTTTTCCTACGAAGCCGAAAAGGATGCCTATCTTAAAAACGGGTTGAAGGACAGGGTGAGGAAATTTTTCCGCTTCCTTTTCAAGGTTCGCTGGTCCCGCCTGTTGAGAGTTATTTTCTGAACGGACCTGCCAGAAAAAAATATTGACCCTTCTGACTGACTGCAATAATATTATGGAGACCGGATTTAATACCCGGGAAAATCGCCGTCATGAACAGAGGTCTGATTTCTATTCTTACCGATTTTGGCCTTCGGGATTATTTTGTGGCTTCTCTCAAAGGCGTGATTCTATCGATAAATCCAGGCTGCACCATTGTTGATATCACTCACGAAGTTCCAGATTACAATCTTCTGGCAGCTGGTTTCATTCTCTGGGCCTGTTATCGTTTTTTCCCTCGAGGAACGATTTTTTTGACCGTGGTCGACCCGGGAGTGGGCAGCGAAAGAAGGATTCTCCTGGCGAAAGGAAGTAAACATTATTTTATCGCTCCTGACAATGGTGTGCTCTCGCTGATCTTTCGTGAAGAAAATCCCGAAATTTATGAAGTGGTCGGGAACAAGTATTTTCTAACGGAAAAAAGGACCAGCTTTGAAGGCCGCGACCGGATGGCGCCGGCCGCGGCCTGGTTGAGTCTGGGAGTTCCGCTGACGGAAATCGGGCGCCCGACCGATCACCCGGTTGTTCTTGATGTGGCTGAACCGGTAATCGAGGACCGGGAAATTCGAGGCCATATCCTCTACTGTGATAAATTCGGAAATTTGATAACCAGTATCAGCCAGCCGCTTATCGTGGAATTCCTGAAAAAAAACAGTGGAGCAAGCCCTGTGCTTCTTGCCGGAAAAAGGAAAATTACCGAGATGGCTGCCTCTTACTCATCAGCCAGCGCTGGCCGTCCGTTTTTTTTGATCAACAGTCTCGGACTTCTGGAAATAGCTGTTTTCCAGAGGTCAGCGGCCGAGTTTCTCGGTCTGGGTCCGGGAGACCCGGTGATTTTGAAAGCTGGTTGAAATGCCCGCGGAATATAAACCGGAATCCATGGAGTGCCTTGAGGGGACAGTCGAACAGATCATATATTACAACCCGGAAAACGGTTATACCGTTTTCCGGATAAGAACAGAAAATGGAGAGAGCACGGTTGTCGGAAATTTTCCGCCGTTATCTCCTGGTGAGTGCCTGAAAATCACCGGTCGCTGGGAGAAAAATTCCCGTTTTGGCCCCCGTTTTCAGATGGAATCCTTCACCCTGACCCTGCCGGGTTCGGTCAGGGGGGTGGAAAAATTCCTGGCCTCAGGACTGATCAAAGGCATAGGGCCGGTGCTTGCCCGGCGGATAGTGGAAAAATTCGGAGAGGACACGGTAAAAATTCTGAACGAATCGCCGGAGAAGTTAAGAGAAGTTGAGGGGGTCGGCAGCAAAAAGCTGGCCGAAATTCTTAAATCGTGGGAAGCTCACCGGGATATCAGGGACCTGATTATCTTCCTTCAGGCCCATAACGTGTCGACCACTCTGGCTTATAAAATTTACAGAACTTACGGACAGGCTTCTTTTGAAATTCTCAAACGCAATCCATACCAGCTGTGCCTTGATATTCGCGGGATAGGTTTCAAGACAGCCGATCAAATCGCCCTGAAACTCGGCCTGCCGCCCGATTCTCTGGAAAGAGTGAAAGCTTACATCCTTTATCTCCTGGAAACCGATAACGAACAGGGGCATGTTTTTTCGGAAGAGACAGAAGTAAGAGAAAGGTGCTGCCAGGATCTTCAGGTCGGTCTGCCAAAAGTGGAAGAAGCTCTGAAGGATCTGGTTAACAGCCGCTCTCTGATAAGGGAAGAAATGAACGGAAAGGTTGCACTTTATCTGCCTTTCTTCCTTCAGGCGGAGGAAGAAATAGCCCGGATCATCAACCGTCTGGCGACCGAACCTGCTCCACGTCCTGATTTTGACCTGGAATCGAGGATTGCCGAAATTGAGAAGAGAACTGGCCTGAATTTTTCCGAACAGCAGAAAAAAGCCATCAGCAGCAGCTTTCAGAAAAAAATTCTCATCATCACCGGCGGGCCCGGAACGGGAAAAACAACCATTGTCCGAGCAATCGTGGAGATTTTTGAAAGCTGGCAGAAAAGAATCCTGCTGGCGGCACCGACCGGCAGAGCGGCGAAGCGTCTGGCTGAAGCTACCGGACGGGAAGCCAGAACGATTCATCGCTTGCTGGAATATCTGCCGGAAGAAAATCGTTTTAGAAGAGGTCCAGCTTATCCGCTGCGGGGTGAAGCGTTGATCGTGGACGAAGTGTCTATGGTTGACCTGCCGCTGATGTATCATCTGCTTCGGGCGGTGTCTTCCGGAATGAGACTCATCCTGGTTGGCGATAAGGATCAGCTGCCTCCGGTCGGCCCGGGGAATCTGCTCCGGGACCTGATCGATTCAGGCCTGGTCGAGGTCATCAGGCTGGATGAAATTTTCCGGCAGGCGCGGGAAAGTCTGATAGTGGTCAACGCCCATCGCATCAACCAGGGACAGCCTCCGATCTATCCCGGACGAAAGGATCCGAATGCGGATTTTTATTTCATTCCACAGGAAGATGAGGAAAAGGTTCTAAAGCTCATACTTAAGCTATGCAGGGAGAACGTTCCGAGGCGTCTGAAGCTTAATCCGCTTTCCACCCAGATTCAGGTAATATCTCCGATGTACCGCGGTCTGGTCGGGGTGGATAACCTCAATCAGGAACTGCAGGAGCTGCTCAACCCCGGTTCTGCCGGCTTGAAGGTCGGACAGAAAGAATTCCGGGTCGGCGACAAGGTGATGCAGATAAGAAACGATTACGAGAAAGAAGTTTTTAACGGAGACCTGGGAATTGTGGCTCAGGTGGACCAGGAAAGGTTCGGTTTGCTGGTGGATTTTGACGGGCGGTTAGTTTTTTATGAGAAGGATGAACTGGCTGACCTGGTTTTAGCCTATGCCATTTCAGTCCATAAAGCTCAGGGTAATGAATACCAGGCGGTGGTCATGCCTCTTCTCACCCAGCATTACATCATGCTCCAGAGGAATCTTTTTTACACCGCCTTAACCAGGGCAAGAAAGTTGAGCGTGATCATCGGTTCCTACCGGGCGCTTCATATCGCCATCAAAAATGACAGACCTGTCCAGAGGAACAGTCGCCTTAAAGAAAGAATTATTGAAATGAGCCGGGGGCGGGAGCCAGTTTTGCGTTTGTTTTAATTTTTTTATCGGGTATAATTGAGCTTAAAGAAAAAAGGAGGTACAGAATGGAAAAATGGGAATGCACGGCTTGCGGGTATATTTATGACCCTGAGCTTGGAGATCCCGACAACAACATTCCGCCGGGAACTCCCTTTGAATCGCTTCCGGACAACTGGGTCTGTCCGCAGTGCGGGGTGGGTAAAGAATTTTTCCAGAAAATGGAATAGAAGCCCTGATTGTGGAAATAGCAAGAAGTAAAAAAATATTAAAAAATGAAAATAGTGATCGTGGGAAATGGAGTGGCCGGCACCATCTGCGGCAAGACTGTCAGAGAGCTCGATTCTCAGGCTGAAATAACCATAGTCAGCGAGGAACCCCATCCTTATTATCCGCGTCCGAATCTGATAGATTTTCTCGCCGGTCTGATTCCGCTGGAAAAGGTTTTCGCTTTCGGGGAAAACTGGGCTGAAAGGCAGAGGCTGGAACTGAGGCTCGGGCAACGCGTGTTATCTGTTGACCCCGCCGGGCTGGCCGTGGAGCTGTCAGACGGAAGCCGGTTGAAGGCAGATCATCTGGTGCTGGCTACCGGCGCCCGCCCGTCGGTGCCCCCGGTTCCGGGAAATGATTTAAAGGGAATTTTTACTGTCCGGACTCTTGACGATGTGCTCGGCCTTTTAGATTACGTTTACCTCAGACCGCAGGTGGTCATCCTTGGAGGGGGCCTTCTCGGTCTGGAAATAGCCCGGGCGCTCAGTCTCAGGGGGCTCGACCGAATTTCGGTGGTGGAGGTTTTCCCGAGGCTTCTTCCGCGGCAGCTGGACGAAACCGGTGCCAGGATGCTTCAATCTTACCTTGAAGCCATCGGTCTTAAATTCTACACGGGTCAGCAGGCGGCTGAAATTGTCGGTGACGGACAGGTCAGGGGGGTGCGTTTGCAGGACGGTCGGATGATACCGGCAGAAGCGGTAATTTTTGCTTCCGGAGTGAAGCCCAGACTGGAACTGGCTCAGGCTGCTGGCCTGCCCTGTTCAAGCGGGGTGGTGGTGGATGATTATCTCCGGACCGGATGCGATCGAATTTATGCCATTGGCGATGTCGCTGAACATCGGGGCAGGGTTTACGGTTTGATCCCGGCGGCCTTTGAACAGGCGAGGGTTCTGGCTTATAACCTCTGCGGTCAGGAGAAACGTTATGAAGGGACAGTTCCCTTCAGCACCCTGAAGGTGGCCGGGATTTATCTCACCTCGGTCGGGCTGATATCTCCTGAAGGGGACAATTTTGAAATCGTCTCCAGTTACCGCCCTGAATCCGGTATATACAAAAAGCTTGTGCTGAAGAATGATCGGGTGGTTGGAGCCATCTGGTTTGGCACGAGAAAAGGCGCTCAGGAAATTGCCCGCCTGGTCCAGTCGGGAAAGAAGATAAATCAGTATAAGAACGAGATTCTTGAGGAAGGTTTTGATTTTTCCGTTATTTTTGATCAGCCACTTTAAGAGATGGCTAATTTGCTCAACGGGGCGAAAAATGAGAATTCGAAAAATCTTTTCAGCCTTTTTGATCTTTTTTATGCTCGGGTTGTGTCTGAAAGCTCAGGTTAAACCAGGAGGATACTTTTCCTTTGAATATCTTAAGAGCCAGAGCCAGGGATACTATCCTCTTGGTACCTTTGCCAATTTCAACGGTGGTCTGAGCCTTTCCGGAACTGTTTACGGCAAGCTCAGTTTTGCGGCTGAAGGCCGGATGGAGCTTCAGGGCTTCTTTAAGATCGCTCAGGCCTTCCTCAGTTTTCAAGGTAGCAGGTTTGTCAACCTGAAGTTCGGTCTGTTTGAAATTCCTTTCGGCCGGTACAACTGGTCAGCCCGCCCGCAGGAAAACCCGACGGTCTTCCGGCCGCTGGTTTTCCATTTTTTTCCCTATCGATGGCATGACCTGGGAATTTGCTGGCAGGGAGACCTGAGCTTCTTCAATTTTTCTGCTTATCTGGTGAATGGATTGCAGTCGGACCTAACGCCCGGCTCCGAGGGTTATCTGCGGACAGCTTTCGTCGACAACAACAAGGATAAAGGAATCGGCAGCCGGCTGGCTATCAGATTCGGGCAGGGGGCTGAACTCGGTGGCTCCTTTTACACCGGCAAATACGATCCTGACGGGACGAAGGATGTTCAATTCAAAGGTGTTGATTTAATCTGGGTTACTCCTGAGTGGGAAGTCAGGGGAGAATACATCCAGGCTGCCTATGACCATCCCTATCTCAACCAGAAAATAAATTTTGACGGCTATTACCTTACAGTGAGCATGCTGTTTAAGAATTTTCGGCTTTATTACAGCTATCAGAAGTCTGACCTTCCGGACGATGTGATAGATGATGAACAGGCGGCGCCGCTGAACATTTTTTTCGATTCCATGAAAAAGAAGACCAGGTCGGCTGTCGGCCTGAGACTTGACCTGGCTTCAGTTTTTTTTGCCAAGATCGAGTATGACTGGAACAAAGAACAGAATGTGAAATTAAAGGACAACATGCTTCTCGTCCAGCTGGGCTTTGCTTTCTGAAGACTTTAAGGGCCTTTCAAATTCTGGTAGAATACCGAAGGTTTCTGGCTGAAAGCTTATGAATTCTTGAAGGTTAAGGTGATAATATGGCCAATCTTCTGGTGCTCGGCACTCAGTGGGGCGATGAGGGCAAGGGCAAAATAGTTGATTTTCTGGCGCCGGCTTTTGAGATTGTGGCCAGGTACCAGGGCGGGCATAACGCCGGCCACACCGTTTATCTGCAGGGGAAAAAAATCGTTCTGCATCTTATTCCCTCGGGTATTCTGCATCCGGATAAGGTCTGTGTCATCGGAAACGGGCTGGTGTTCAGCCCCCAGGCTTTTTTTAAGGAAATAGATGACCTGAAATCTCTGGGAGTTGATGTGTCTCCGGAGCGTCTTCTGGTCAGCCGGGCGGCTCAGGTGATTATGCCTTACCATCCGCTGCTGGAAAAAATTGCTGAAAGCACCCGGGGAGAAAAGATGATCGGAACCACCTGCCGGGGTATCGGCCCCTGTTATGAGGATAAAGCAGCTCGCTGGGGAATAAGGGTGGGGGATCTCCTCGAGCCCGAAATTTTGAAGGAAAAAATCGAAGACAGCTTGAGGCTGAAAAACCGCATTCTGGAAGCTTTTGGATATCCGCTTCTTTCGGCTGCAGAAATTTTTGAAGAATACAGAATTCTGGGAGAGAGACTGGCTCCTTATGTGGCTGATGTCTCTGCTTTTCTGGATTCTCAGATAGCGAACGGGAAATGGGTGCTGTTTGAAGGAGCTCAGGGCGCGCTGCTGGATCTGGATCATGGAACTTACCCTTACGTCACCTCATCCAGTTCCACCGCCGGCGGTGTGTGCACCGGACTCGGGTTAAGCCCGAAAAAGGTTGATGGTGTGCTCGGAATAACCAAAGCATACACCACGCGAGTGGGCAGCGGACCTTTTCCGACCGAGCTCAAAGATGAGACCGGTGCGATTATCGCCAGGAGGGGCGACGAGTTTGGCGCCACCACCGGACGGCCGCGGAGGTGCGGCTGGTTTGATGCGGTGGCTGTTCGCTACGCCTGCCGGATAAACGGAGTCGACCTGATCGCTCTGACCAAGCCGGACGTTCTGGAAGGCCTGACGGAGATTAAAGCCTGCTATGCCTATCGTTACAGAGGGGAAGTCTTAAAAGATTTTCCTTCCGATGCCTGGATGCTTGAACGGGTTGAACCGCTCTACCGCTCTTTTCCGGTATGGAAGGGTTCAATTCATCGAGCACGCGATTTTTCGGAAATGCCATCGGGTTTTCTCGACTACCTGAACTGGCTTGAGGATACCCTGGAAACTGAGGTCGGCTTGATCTCCACCGGGGTGGAAAGAGCCGACATCGTCTACCGCCGGGAACAATTTGAAAAAATTCTGGGAGAGCGGGCAAGAGTTCTCGGTTAGAAAAAAATTCAGAAAATCAAAAAGTCATGAAGCCGGATAATAAACTTGTTCAGTGGGTTGAAATAAACCGCAGGGCTTTTTTTCACAATGTGGCGGAGTTCCGAAAGCGCCTGGGAAAGACCGAGCTCATGGCGGTGATAAAGGCAAATGCCTACGGCCATGGATTAAAGGAGATAGCCGGACTGGCGGAGGAAGCCGGTATCGGCTGGTTTGGAGTCCACAGCCTGGAAGAGGGGTTAACCCTCAGGCAGGCTGGTTTCAGACAGAAAATTCTGATACTCGGGTATCTGCCGCTGGCAGGCGCGGAAGATGCCCTTCAGGGAGAGCTGAGGGTTACCGTCTACAATTCCGAGACGCTGGAGGCTCTGGCCAGAGCCTCCAGAAAAATGAAAAGACCGGCTTTAGTTCATGTTAAAATAGAAACCGGCACAAACCGTCAGGGAATTCCGCCCGGCAAACTCGGTTCTTTTCTCCGGATGAGCCGCAGGCACCCGGAGGTGGTGATCGAAGGTTTTTCCTCACATTTTGCCAACATCGAGGACACCACCGACGATGTTTATCCTAAATATCAGCTTAATAATTTTCTTCAGGCGCTGAAGGTGGCGGAAGAGCTGGGGATAAAGATTCCGGTTAGACATATGTCCTGCTCGGCGGCCGCGATTCTTTTTCCCGAAACTTATTTCAATCTGGCCAGAGTGGGAATCGGCCTTTACGGTCTCTGGCCGTCCAGAGAGACTCTGGTTTCCTGTCGTCTGCGCGGCCAGCAGCCGTTAAAACTGAAACCGGTGCTTAGCTGGAAGGCTAAGATTGCCCAGGTAAAGTCAGTTTCTCGCGGGGCTTATGTTGGTTATGGATGCACCTATCGCACGACCAGACCGACGAGACTCGCGGTCATTCCGGTAGGGTATTACGATGGTTATGATCGCAGCCTCTCCAATGCTGCCTACGTTCTGGTGAAGGGAAAAAGAGCTCAGGTGCGGGGCCGGGTCTGCATGGATTTTATCATGGTCGATGTTACTGATATTCCCGATGTGAGTCTGGAAGATACGGTAACTCTGATCGGGAGCGATGGACGCGATAAAATTACCGCCGACCAGCTGGCCGCTCTGGCCGGAACGATAAGTTACGAAATCGTCACCAGAATCAACCCTCTCATTCCAAGATTGATTGTCTGAGGTTTTTCCTTCAATCTGGCAGACTCGCCGAAGCCAGGAGAACCAGCACCAGTTTCGGGCGATAACCTGCGGTGATTAAAATAGCGAGCCGCACCGCCCGGTTCAGGACATTTCTTTCTATTGATAAAAGTTCGCTGAAATCCGCTGAATTTTACTGATTGAATCTATTTCTGCTCGCATCTATAATTTGATACATGGAAAAAGAAATCAGGGGGAATAGAAAACACATTTTATTCAGGTTTTTAAGAGTAACTGCCTGGTGCCTGCTGGGTTTAATTCTGGTTCTGATACTGAGCGGCCTGGTGCTTCAGACCTCATGGGGAGGAAAATTCCTTCTGAAAAAAGCCGGCAGAATAATTGAGGAAAAAACCGGATTGATCCTTCAGGCCTCCCGGGTTAAGGTCAATATTTTCAAGCTCAAACTGTCGCTTCAGAAAGTGCAGCTCACTTCAGGTCCCGGGGCCTCAGTGCCGCTCGAGAGCTTTTCCTGCGAGCGGCTCGTTTTCCAGAGCGGCTGGTCGACGATCACCGGAGGAGAAGTACGGATTAAAAACCTGGAAATAACCGGACCGAAAATAAAACTCGCTCTGAAAAAGGCGGCTGAAGAGAAAAAAGTTTCAGAAAATGCAGCTTCAGGCCCCTTTTCTTTCAGGATTGACAGACTTTTGCTCACCGAAGGATCCTTATTTCTTGAGGAGAGAGAAATTCCGCTTTCCTTTGCCCTATCCGGTCTTGAGGCCTCGGTTGTCTATCAAGCCGAAAGCTCAACCCATCGGATTTCGCTGAAAAACGATTCAGGGACCCTGGAGTACGGGCAGGGAAAACTTCAGCCGGTCCGGCTGAAATTGGAAGCCCGGCTCGGTCGGGATGATATCAGGCTGGAAGAATTTTCTCTGATTACAGAAGATTCCATTTTCTCTCTCTCCGGGGAAATCGTTGACTACGACGGCGATCCCGGATTGAAACTAAAAACCACCGGTCATCTGAGCTTATCTGAGATAGACCGCTTTCTTCACCCGGGGAACAGAGTTTCAGGAAAGGTTGACTGGAAGTTAAACCTGGGCGGCTCAATCAGCCTGCCGGAAATTGCCGGCGAAATCGAAGGTTCCGCTTTGAATCTTTACGGTCTGGAACCGGTTGATGTTCGGCTTGAATTGAAAAATGTTGAGAAGCGCACAGAAATCAGAGGCCAGGTTAAGTGGCAGGAAAGTCTGGCGCTTCTTGAAGCCAGCCTTCCTCCAGCTTTAAAGGGGAGATTAAGCTGTCTTCTTGAACTTCAGGGCATCGACCTCTCGCGCCTTTCTGTTTTAGTGCCGGAGTTTCCTGTTGAAATTTCTTCAGCTGCCAGCGGTCGAATGGAGCTTGAAGCTCAGGAAATTTCCCCGGAATCTCTTCGCGGTCAGCTGAAAATCTGGCTGGAACCCCGCAGAAAAATCGAGCTGCCAGAAAGGCAAGCCGGGTCAGCGCTTCCGGTGAGCGGCCTTCTTCAGCTGAGGTATGATGGCCGTCTGCTTGAAGCAGAAAAAATTAACCTGAAAGTTCCCGGGGCCAGAGTTGACCTGCGCGGAAATCTCAGAAACTTTCAGCAGGTGGAAGCGAAATTCAACCTGCGTCTGGATGATGTGAAAAATTTTATCAGGACGATCGGCGATAGCGGTCTGGATGAAACCTTCGGATTGGAACCGGCGCTTTTTGCCCGGCTCAGCGAGCTCGGGGGCTCGGCTGTTCTGGAAGCCGATGTCTCCGGAAAATTGAGCTCGCCTTATTTCAGGACCATCTTTCGCGCGCAGGACCTGGCTTTTCGGCAGACCGGTCCGGGCTCGATGGAAATTAAGGCTTCAGGTGATTTGAGCAGAATTGAACTCATTCAGTTTCTCTTAGAGTTTCCGCGCGGAGAAATCAAAGCTGAAGGAAAAGCCAGGGCTCTTGGTCCGGGCGGCAGTATGCCCCTGGCGATTGAAGGCCGGCTGGAGATTTCCCGGGTTGATCTGGCGCAATTTGCCGGGTTGTTGCCTGAAGGATCCAGGCAATATATCAACGGTTTTCTTTCTGGTTCAGCCAACATCGGCGGCACTTCAGGTAGTCCCCGGGTGGAGTTCAGAGTGGAGGTGACAGAGGCCGGAGCTGAAACTTTCAAACTGGAAAGACTTGAACTTGCGGGCGAATACAGTCCATCGGAAATAAATTTGAGAAAAATCTATCTTAAACCCGAAGGTGAAGGTCAACTTGAGGGATATTTAAGTTACCGGTTAACCGCGGGAGAAATTCAGGCGTTTCTGAGCGGGGAGAAAATTAAAGCTCCGCTGTTTCAGCACTGGCTTCCTTCCCTGAAGTCAGGGCAGGTTGACCTCAGGGTGAGCACTTCCGGTTCGCTGAAAAATCCGGTGGCTGAGGTCAGGATGATCGGTCAGGGAATTATGCTGGACCGGCTCTGGTTTCCTTATGTGGAACTTAAGGCGGTTTCCGACGGAAAGAAAGCCAGGGCGACTGTTGAAGTTCCGAGGTTCAACCTGGAAATCGAAGCCGGGCTTGAGATGGTACCCCCGTATAACCTGAGTGGCGAACTCAGGATAAAAGACCTTCCGCTGTCCTCACTGGCCGGCCTTCTCCCGGAGGTGGAGGAGACCGCACCTCTGGTAGCCTTGAGCGCCGCGGCCAGGTTCTCGCTGCCAGTGGAACATCCGGAGAGATTGGAAGCCGAATTTAATTTTGAAAATTTCGATTTTGCCGGGCTGGCCGTTTTGATGCCTTCTCTTAAATCGCTGAAGCCAGGAGGGCGGGCTGGCGGTCGGCTTGAACTGAAAGGATTTTCCCCTGACCTGGATGGAGTTGAAGCCCGTTTGGTCATTCCTTCGCTCGCCCTGGAACTCGGGGGGACAGCTGTGGAAAACGAAGGTCCTTTGAGCCTGGAACTGAAAGAGAAGAAGTTGCGGGTTGGAAACTTCAGGTTAAAAACCGGCCGATCCCGGCTCAACCTTGAAGGCGGAGCCGAACTCGGCGACCCGGCGAACCCGGATTTGAACTTTAAGCTGAATGCAGACCTCGAGCTGTCCGACTTCAATCCCTGGTTTTATGGATTTCAGGCTGGCGGTCGGGTTAAACTGCTGGCCTCGCTCGGCGGGGATGTAAAACAGCCGGTGATTGAAGGCTCTGGAGCTTTCGATGAAATATTTTTGCGGATGCTTGACCTTCCGATTATCGTCAGCAACATACGTTCTCAATTCAGAGTGGACAATTCCCGAATGGTTCTGGAAACCATCAGCGGCGAGGCGAACTCCGGCCGGCTTCTGGGGTCCGGAGAAGTAACCTTTGGAGAGAATTTTTCTCTGGACACGGCTCGGTTGAAAATCAGGGTTGATGATTTTGATTTTAATTATCCTCCGGGTTTAAACAGCATGAGCCAGGCCGAGCTGACTCTCACCAAGGAGAGGCAGGGCTGGCTGCTGGCCGGGGAGCTTTCTGTGCTGAACGCCAGTTACCGGCAGGATTTTTATCCGAGTACCCAGGGATTGAAACTTGCCCTGAGCTCCGTTTCTCCGGTAGGGACCGAATTTCCTGATTTTCTTTACGAGCTGGGGCTGAATGTAAACATCAAAACTGAAGAGAACATAATCATAAAAAATAACCTGGCCGACCTTGAACTTAAAGCCGACCTGAATCTACGCGGGACTATACCAGCACCGATACTTTCGGGCCGGATCGAGACCGCCTATCCCGGAGAGCTCATAATCGGCGAGAGAAAATACTCCGTGGAAAGGCTCAGAGTGGATTTTCTCGGTCGGGAGAATCTCGAACCGACTCTGGATATTAATCTGAAAAGCGTGGTGTATGATCAGGAGGAAGAGGTAGAAGCCAATCTGATTATAACCGGCACTCCTTCTGACCTGAATTTTTCTCTGACCTCGGTACCGCCCAGGTCAGAGGAAGACCTGGCCTCGTTGCTGCTAACCGGCAAAAGCTTGCGTGAGGTGCAGGGGTCAGCGCTTAATACCATCTCGGGACAGCTGGCGCAGCATTTTTCCAGCCCGCTGACCTCGCCGGTCACCGGTACGCTGAAAAAATGGCTGAAAGCTGAGGACGTGATTCTGGAACCTCTGAACATCGCCACCCTGCAGGATCCGGGTGCCCGTTTAACTATCAGGAAGAGAATGACCCGGGAGTTTGCTGTCACTTATTCGATAGACCTGACCAACAGCCAGTACCAGACCTGGATTCTTGACTATCAGCTCCGGAGGCAATTTTCTGCCAGAGGATTCCGTCGCGATGACGGCGTGCTCGGATTGAACCTCAAGCACAGGATTGATATCGGGAAACCCTCCGGTGTCGCGGAATATAGAACAGCCATAAGAAAGAAGCTCAGCGGGATTGAAATAACGGGGGATGAAATTTTACCCGGCAAAAAGCTGTCGCAGGTTACCAGGCTTAAAGTCGGACGTAGCTACCGGACGAGCGAGCTGCGGCAGGCCGCCTCACGTCTTGAGGCTTTCTGCCGGAAGAAAGGATATTTCAATGCCCGCATCGACTCCGAACTGGTCGAGCTGAATGGTGAAGCCCGCCTGAGAATAAACATTCGGGCTGGAGGCCCGACAGAGTTCAAATTTTCTGGTGAGGGTATACCCCGGAAGGTAAAAAACAGAGCTCTGGCTTCCTGGTCCGGACGACTGCCGGAAGAAGCCAATGTGGCGCGCTTTAAGGATATTCTGCTCAATGAACTTCACCGGCGCGGTTATTATCAGGCCCAGGTTGAACTGAACACTATCAGCGATAACGATAAAACAGTTTATGAGATAAATGTTGCCCGCGGCCGGAAGTGGAAAATTGACCGTCTTATTCTTGAGGGACAGCCGGTCTTCAGCGAGAACGTCATCAGAAAGGTGGTTTCAGATTATTTTGGCGCCAGGGCCAGAGGTCTATGGAATCTGATTTACGACACAAAAATAGCGCTGGAGTTGCTGGAATATTTTTATCAGGAAAACGGATACCTCAAGCCTGAGATTGAGGAACCGGTCGTTGAAGCTGACAGTAAACAACACCGCCTTTCCATTGTCCTCGGGATTGAGGCCGGACCGAGAAGCCGGGTTGAATCGGTGAGCATCACCGGTAACAGTCGTTTCCAGGCAGAAGAACTGATGGCGATTCTAAACTGCAAACCGGGAAACATTTTCAGCTGGCCGGCGCTTAATGAAGACCGGACGGTTCTTCTTAATCGCTACCGTGGAGCCGGGTATAAAGAGGCGAAGGTGGAAACCAGGGCATTTCCGGTTGGAGAAGGGCCTGATTACAGAGTTGAGATTAAAATAGATGAGGGACCGGTTTACACCGTGGCTGAACTCGAGGTTGAGGGGGCAAAAAGAACGAAGAGAACTTTCATCATACGTGAATCAGGCCTGAAGGAAGGGGAACCCGTGAGCCTGGAAAAACTGGCTCAGGCTCAGAAAAACCTTTACGACACGGCGGTTTTCAGGAGCGTCACTGTTACTTCGGTGCCGGAAGAACAGGGAGAACATCGGGAGAGGGTCAGGATAAATCTCCGGGAGATGCCCGTGTTCAGTCTTACCTACGGTCTTCAGTACAACACTGACACTCATTTTGAAGGATTCACCCAGTTTGACTTCAACAACATTTTCGGGCGGGGCTGGAACAGCCTGCTTTATTTCCGGGCGAACGAAAGGCAGCAGAATGCCAGAGCCTCGCTCAAAATCCCCTATGTTTTCTCGCGCAAACTTGACACCCTGCTGTCAGCTTTTTACCTGAGGGATATAAAGGACCTTTTTATCACCGAGGAATATGGCCTGAGCCTGCAGCAGAAGTTGATGATAGTCAGGGGATTCGAGATGAGCTGGATTTACCGGTTCAGCCGGATTCATGATTATGAAAAAGAGCCTTCCTGGCCATTTCCTTATGACCTCAGGATCACCAGCTCTGAATTCTCTCTTCTGTTAAGCCGGGATACCAGAGACGACAGGTTCGACCCGAAGAGAGGCTCACTGCTGACCGGCAGCTTTACCTATTCTCCGCGGCCTCTCGGCTCTGATCTGAATTATTTTCGTTCGTTCACTCAGTTCACGATGTACAGGACTTTGCTTCCCGGTGTCATCTGGGCCTCATGTTACCGCCTTGGTCTTGGCAGTGCTTTCGGTGAAGTGATGATACCCAGCCGCCGGTTCTTTGCTGGAGGCGGTACCAGCATCAGGGGGTTCAAGCTGGATGCGGTCGGACCGCTGGACATCTTTACCGGGCTGCCTGAAGGCGGCGAGGCCATGTTGGTCATAAATCAGGAGCTCAGATTTCCTATTTTCAGCATTTTCCGCGGAGTGGCTTTTATCGATGCCGGAAATGTTTATTCTCGCCTGTCGGATTTCAACCCTGTGAAACTACGAACAGGCGCTGGCCTCGGTCTTAGAATTGAGAGCCCGCTCGGTCTGATCAGGATCGATTACGGATTCAACCTGAAACCCAGAAGCGGCGAGCCCAGGGGCACGCTTTTTGTAAGTATCGGTCAGGCTTTTTAACCAGAGATTATATCCGGCTGAGCAGCGCTTTAACCTGGGCGGCTTCCGGAGCTTCGGGGGCCAGGTAGAGGAATCTCTGGAAGTGAGTAATCATCAAATCCTTACGCCCCTTCTGGTAATAAGCCAGGCCAATCTGATAGTGAGCATAGGCGTATGTTCCTTTCAGGCTGAGGCATTTTTGCAGGTCGGCGATTGCCTGGTCGAGTTTTTTCTGATAGCCCCGCAGCAGCCCGCGATGGTAATAAGCTTCAGCGCAATTGGGGTCCTTCTGGATGGCGGTGTTCAGCTCGGTTTCAGCCTGGGTGTAATTAGCCCTGGCAATGTAGTACTGTCCCCGGCCGATGTATCCGTAGGGTGAGTTCGGAGCGGATTGAATAATTTTATTAAAATAAGTCAGCGCGGCTTCGGGGTTTTTCTGCTTGATCAGAGCTGAGCCAAGGTAATAATAAAGGTCATTATTGACAAAATTCTCAGCTACCAGCTGATCGAAAATGGCTTTGGCTTCGGCCGTTTTGCCGGTTTCGAAATAAGCAATACCGGTTCTCAGCCTTTCTTCCTGGGAAGTCTGGGCCAGCAGCCCTAAGATAAGAGCGGGGAGGAGTATCATACCGAGAAAAATCACCAGCCAGAAGTTTCTTGCTCTCTTTTTCATCCTGTCCTCCTTTTTGATTACTTATATCACAAAAACCATGTAAAAAACAAATTGACTCTCTGTCTGGACTTTGACAAAGCTCGGAAAAAATTATTAAAATTTAATCGCCTGGATGCTCCGGGTAAGAAAAATGATAAAATAATCAGAAGGAGGGAAGGATGGCCAGAGCAAAGAAGGTCAAAGCTGCAAGCAAAAAAACAGCCAGAAAAACGGCTAAAAAGGCAGCCACAAAAAAAGTTGCCAGAAAGGTGGTGAAGGAAGAAGTGGTTTCGCCACCGAAACCGGTAACCGCTCTTGAATGCCAGGTCTGCGGCTACCGGTTGATCGTTGACCGCAAGTGCGGGTGCGTGGAGGAACACACCCTCATCTGCTGCGGTCAGCCGATGCAGAAGGTAGAAACGACCGTCTGAAATTTTTTCTGAAAAATTCAAGACTCTGACGAAAGGATTGGAGAGCGAAGATGAATTATAATTTTTTTTCTGGCCAGAACATGACCTTGACCCTGAACGAGAAAAAAAGGTTAGGTTATTATGAAGGTTACCTTTCAATTTCTGTCAACCTTATCCTGTTCCTGCTGAAGATGTTTGTCGGGTGCCGGGTTAACTCGGTAGCTATGGTGGCCGATGCCTGGCATACCCTCTCAGATTGCCTGACTTCGATGATTGTCATTCTGGGCTTCTGGCTGGCCTCCCGTCCTGCGGACCGCCGTCATACCTTCGGACATGGAAGAGCAGAATCGGTTGCTTCCCTGATAATCGGAACGCTTCTGGTAGTGGTCGGCGTTAATTTCTTTTATGAATCCGGGCTCAGGTTGATTAAAGGCCAGGGTATAGGTTTCAGCCCGCTGGCGGTGATTGTTTTTATCATTTCCGCTGTGGTGAAGGAAGGTCTTGCTCAGTTTGCTTTCTGGACAGCCAGGAAAACCGGAGCTGGCTCTCTTCGAGCAGATGCCTGGCATCATCGAAGCGATGCCATCGCTTCCCTCCTGATTGTTATCGGTGTGGTTTTCAGCAGGAATTTCTGGTGGCTTGACGGCCTGCTGGGAGTTCTTGTTTCTGTTTTGATCCTTCACGCCAGCTATGAAATCATCCGGAGTTCCGCCAGCTATCTTCTGGGGGAAGCTCCACCGGAGGAAAAAGTCAACCGGGTTCAGGCCGAGGTCAGAAAGGAATTTCCCGAGCTGGAAGGTGTTCATCATGTTCACGTTCATCATTACGGCGACCATCATGAGGTTACCGCCCACCTCAAGGTTCCCGGCTCCATGTCAGTTGACGACGCTCATGAGATCGCCACTAAAATAGAGTTAATTTTCAGGAAAGAATTTAACGGAGATGCCACCATCCATGTCGAGCCAGAGGGAGCAGAAGACGAAAGGGAAAAAAGTGACCGTTGATAAGGCCGGAACGGTCAACCTGTTAAAATTCCTGGGCACGGCCGGAGCGAGGTTTGTCATGGCCAGACAGCTCCGGTCATCCGGCGGGCTTTATCTGGAACTGCTGGGTAATAAGATCGCTCTGGACCCGGGACCGGGGGCTCTGGTCAGAATGACCCGCAGCCGACCGCCGATAGATCCGGCCGGGCTCGGGGCAGTCATTCTGACACATAAACACATCGACCATTCGAACGATGTTAACGTTCTGCTGGACGCCATGACTGCCGGGGGATTCAAAAAAAGAGGCGTGCTGATGGCGCCCCGCGAGTGTCTGGAAGGGCCGGATGCGGTTGTCTTCCGCTATCTTAAGGATCATCTGGAAAGAATAGTGGTACTCGGTCCGGAGGAAACTTACCTGCTCGGTCAGCTGAAAATAAGAACCAGCCTCCGGCATGAGCATGAGGCTGAAACTTATGGCCTGAAGTTTTATCTTCCCGGCAAGGTCATCGGTTTTCTAACGGACACCAGATTCTTTCCGGAACTTCTGGACAGTTATCGCGACGTGAGCATCCTGGTCATCAACGTGCTGCGGGTGAAGGAGCCGGAAGGGGATGAAATAAAGCATCTTTCGGTTTCTGACGCCATAAGAATAATAGGCGAGTTAAAGCCGGAAAAAGCTTACCTGACGCATTTCGGCATGACCATGCTGCAGGCCGACCCCCGCCGGGTGGCCGAAGACATCAGCCGGGAAACCGGGGTGGAAGTTCTGGCCGCCTACGACGGCCTGACGGTTTATCTGGATTGAAATCGTGGAAAATTCGGCCATTTCCGCTCGGTAAAAGACTGGATATCTGTAAAATTAACAATTCCTATAAAAATAGTAGGATTTATATTGAAAAGCCGGCCGGAAAGGCTTAAAATGGAAATGCCGGCCGGAGAAGGCCGGCGGTAAAGATTTTGCAGGGAGAGTTAAAAATGAAAGAAAGAGTGGAAGAGGTGCTCAACCGGATCAGACCGGCGCTGCAGGCGGACGGAGGCGATGTGGAGCTGGTGGATGTGGTCGACGGAGTGGTCACGGTCAGATTAAAAGGAGCCTGCGGTGGATGCCCGATGTCCCAGATGACTCTAAAAATGGGAATCGAGAGGTTACTGAAAAAAGAAATTCCTGAAGTTAAGAGCGTGGTTTCTGTTTAAGACTTATCCAGACGCGCCCGTGAGGAGGGGAGAATGACCGGTTTGTATGCAGACCGGCAGGCGGCTTCACCTCTCAGGTCAGAGGTGCTCGAGGCCATGCTTCCTTTTTTCCGTGAGAAGTTCGGCAATCCGCAGAGTCTTCACCGGATCGGGCAGGAAGCGGCCCGGGCGCTTGATCACGCCCGGGAGCAGGTCGCCCGGTTGATAAAATCGCTCCCGGAAGAGATAATCTTTCTCTCTTCCGGTTCGGAAGCAAACAACCTGGCGCTCAAGGGACTGGCTCTGGCCAATCAATCGAAGGGAAAACAGATTCTCGTCTCGGCCATTGAACATGTTTCCGTTCTGAAGTCAGCGAAGTTTCTGGAAAAGTTAGGGTTTAAGGTGGCACAGATACCGGTCGATCGCTACGGCCTGGTCCAGCCAGAACGCCTGGCGGAGATGATCACCCCTGACACCGTTCTGGTTTCGGTGATGATGGCCAGTAATGAAGTCGGAACGGTGGAGCCGGTAGCGGAGCTCGCCCGGATTGCCCGGGAGCGGGGTGCTCTGTTTCACACAGATGCCGTCGCGGCTGTCGGCAGCATTCCGGTGGATGTGAGGTCGCTGGGGGTGGATGCGCTCAGCCTGGCCGCTGATCAATTCGGCGGACCGAAGGGAGCGGCCGCTCTGTATCTCAAGAAGGGCACGAAGATAACGCCTCTCATAGATGGCGGAGTTCAGGAAAATAACCGGCGCGGCGGAACAGAAAATCTTCCGGCGATAGTCGGACTCGGTCGGGCGGCCGAGCTGGCCGCGGCAGAAATGAACGAAAAAATCCCCCGGCTGGCGGCTTTGAGAGACAAACTCGTGGCCGGTGTGCTGGAAAGAATCGAGGAGGTTATTCTGACCGGTCACCCGGAAAAAAGATTGCCCCACCATGCGAGTTTCTGCGTGAAGTTTGTTGAAGGCGAAGCCATGCTCCTGGCCCTCGACCAGTATGACATTCAGGTGGCCAGCGGTTCAGCCTGCACCTCCAGGTCGCTGAGAACATCCCATGTTTTGACGGCGATGGGTATTGACCCGGAGGTGGCCCAGGGAAGCCTGGTGCTGACGCTCCTGGATGATACGCTGGAGGAGCAGGTTGAATACTTTCTCGAGAAGCTACCGGCGGTGGTCAACCGGCTGCGGGAAATGTCGCCGCTTTATACCAGATATGTGAAGGAGAAAACAGATGTACAGCGATAAGGTAATGGAACATTTTCTTCACCCGCGGAATGTCGGGGTAATCCCCGATGCTGACGGCGTGGGGGAAGTTGGCAACCCGGTCTGCGGGGATATGATGACCTTCTACATCAAGGTTAAAGATGGTCGACTTGAAGATGTTAAATTTCAGACCTTCGGTTGCGGCGCAGCCATTGCCGTAAGCAGCATGGTGAGCGAGATGGCCAAGGGGAAAACGCTGGAAGAAGCGATGAAAATCACCAACCAGCTGGTGGCTGAAGAACTCGGCGGACTTCCGCCGCATAAAATGCACTGCTCGAACCTTGGCGCGGACGCTCTGCACAGGGCAATAGAAAATTATCTGCAGAAACAGAAAAAAGAGGAGCCTGCGTCCGGCCGGAAGGAAATGGAAAAAGTGGAAAAGGGAGAAACGGGTGGCGTTCACTGTCCCTTCTGTGACAATATCCTGCCGGAGAATGAGTTGCTTTGCTCCCGCTGCCAGATTAAGTTGATCAGATGCGAGCATTGCGGCGAGTATAACCGTGAAGGAGAAGAAACCTGCCATCACTGCGGCGCTGGACTTTTATGAAAATTTTATCCGGAATCTGTTTTTATCGGCAAACATAACCGGATTGAATCAGCGGTGAGAAGAATGAAGAAGGAAAGACTGATTGAAGAAATTGCCAGATTGAAAAAAGAGAAACGAGCGGTAATCCTGGCTCATAATTATCAGCCGGAGGAAGTTCAGGATATCGCCGATTTTGTGGGAGATTCGCTCGAACTCAGCCGGAAAGCGGCCGAAGTGGAAGAGGATATCATCGTTTTTTGCGGGGTTCATTTTATGGCGGAAACGGCCAAGATTCTGGCTCCTCAGAAGAAGGTTCTTATCCCTGACGCTAAGGCTCGCTGTCCGATGGCTGATATGGTCAGCGGGAAGGACGTGAGGTGGATGAAGGAACAGCATCCGGGCAAAAAGGTTGTTGCCTACGTGAACACCACGGCTGAAGTCAAAGCTGAAACCTACGTCTGCTGTACTTCAGCCAATGCCGTCAAAGTGGTCAACAACCTGCCTGATGAAGAGATCATCTTCGTGCCGGACCGCAATCTGGCCGCTTACGTCAGCCAGAAAACCGGTAAGAGGCTTCATTACTGGGACGGTTACTGTCCGATTCACGAGCATATTGAAGTCAAAGACATAAAAAAGATGAAAAAGCTTCACCCGCAGGCTGAAGTCTGGGCTCATCCGGAATGTCGCCCGGAAGTTCTGGCGCTGGCCGACAGGATTCTGTCGACCGGGCAGATGATCAGGGAAGCCCCGGGGAGCAGGGCCAGGGAGATTATCGTGGCCACGGAAGTCGGAATTCTTCACCGACTGAGGAAAGAAAACACGGATAAAACCTTTTATCCGGCGAGAGAAAAGGCGATTTGCAAAAACATGAAAAGGATCAGCCTGAAGAAAGTTTATAAAACTCTTGTGAGCGAAAAACCGGAAGTGATAGTTGAAGCAGAGCTGGCGGAGAGAGCCAGGGAAGCTCTGAACCGGATGGTGCAGTTCGTATAAAGGTGGGAGGGAAGGGCATTCTGGCCAGTAATTTTAGCCAGGAAGGTTCAAACAATCTTAAGGAGGCAACATGAAAAAAATGACCGAATCCACGGTAAAAGAAGCTCTCGCCGGTGAGAGCCAGGCTCATCTCAGGTATAAGTTTTATGCGGAAATAGCCCGGAAAGAAAACCTGCCGAACATCGCCAGGTTGTTTGAAGCCGCTTCGTTTTCGGAACAGATTCACGCTCTGAATCATCTCCGGGTGCTTGAAGGTGAAGGACGGACTCTGGATAACCTGGGAAAAGCCCATGACGGCGAGAACTTTGAGATCGAAGAAATGTATCCGGCTTACATGTCCATAGCTAGGGAACAGGGGGAAGTAAAGGCGGCCACTTTTCATGGTTTTGCCCTTGAGGCGGAGAAGGTCCATTCCAGGCTTTACGCCAGAGCAAAGCAGGCCGCTGCTTCCGGTCAGGATGTGGAGCTTGCAGCGGTTCATGTCTGTCAGGTTTGCGGTTTTACGGTTGAAGGAAATGTTCCCGACCGCTGCCCGGTTTGCGGAGCTCCCGCCAGTAAGTTTGTTTCTTTCTGAAAATTTTTTCTTCTGCCACCAATTTTTTCTGTTGAGCTTCTGGCTTTCTGTCAGGTTACCGTCGGTTAGGTTATTCAAAAACATAAATCTGGAAAGGCCTCTGTTTTTTCTGATGTCTTCTCCGGCCGGTGGCTTAAACCTTTTGCTTCAGTTTTATTTCCCGGCTGAGTGGCCGGGGAACAGGCTAAAAGCCAGAAAGAATAACCGGTTTTCTCTTTATCTCGAGACTCAGAGCTGATAAAATCATATCAGAAGGAGGCAAAATGAGATATTCATGGAAAGTGGCTCGCATTTCCGGCATTGACATCAAGATTGACTCGAGCTGGGTGGTGATTTTTTTGCTTTTCACCTTCTCCCTTTCGGCTTATTATTTTCCGCAATCTTTTCAGGCGGGTCAGCGGCTTCATTACTGGCTTCTGGGAATCATGACCAGCCTTCTGGTTTTTGCTTCCGTTCTTTTCCACGAACTGGCGCATTCGCTGATGGCCATCAGACAGGGAGAAAAAGTGGAGGACATAACGCTTTTCATCCTGGGCGGAGTGGCCAGAATCAGCGATGAACCGGGAACGCCGCAGAAAGAATTCGTCATGGCACTCAGTGGACCGGTCTCAAGTTTTTTCCTGGCTTTTGTTTTTATCATGATATCTTATCTGGTTGCTCCGTATTCAAAACCTTTTCAGGTGGCCGCTGCCTACCTCGGATACATAAATGCCATTCTTGGCGGGTTCAACCTCCTTCCCGGATTTCCGATGGATGGCGGGCGGGTTCTCAGGGCGATTGTCTGGAAAGCCACCGGCGATTTGAAAAAAGCCACGCGGGCAGCTTCTATGGTCGGCCAGGGCATCGCTTTCTTTTTCATCTTTGCCGGCGTTTTTCAGTTTTTCCGCGGCAATCTCGGCGGGTTGTGGCTGGCTCTGATCGGCTGGTTCCTGCATAACGCTTCGATTCAGGGTTACAGCCAGGTCCTGTTGAAAATGTCCCTTCAGGGACTCAAGGCTTCCGACCTGATGAGCCAGGACTTTCAGTATGTTGAAGCAGACCTACCGGTTGAATCGCTGGTGCATGATTATGTGCTGCGGCAGCGAGAGCGAGTTTTTCTGGTGAAGAAAGGAGAACGCCTGGCTGGAATAGTCTGTCTTGACGATATAAAAAAATATCCCCGGGAGCGCTGGCCAGAGTTGAAGGTCAGGGATATAATGACGCCCGCCGAAAAATTAATTTATGTGACTCCCTACACTTCGGGCGACCAGGTTCTCGAGCGCCTGGCCACCGCCGATGTCAATCAGGTCCCGGTGATGGAAAACGGGCGGGTGGTCGGTCTGATCTGCCGGAATAATCTGCTTCAGGTTATGCAGCTAAGGGCTGAACTTGGAATATAAGTAACTGGGGGAAAACATGGCCGGGAAGAAAAAAGAAGAAAAAAAGAAAGCCGGAAGGCCAGACACCGCCAGAATAAAGCCGGAAGCTGTTCGGGAAGAAGACCTGAAAGAACGGCAGAAGAGGGTCAGGGAAATTATCAGGCTGCTCCGGCGGGAATATCCCGGGGCTAAGACCGCCCTCAATTTCCGGACGCCTTTCGAACTGCTGGTGGCTACCATCCTGGCGGCTCAGTGCACTGACGAAAGGGTTAACCGGGTGACTCCGGGTCTGTTTGAAAAGTATCCTACAGTGGAAGCTTTTGCCAGGGCTGATCAGAAGGAACTGGAAAACGACATCCGCTCAACCGGTTTTTTCCGCAACAAAGCCCGGAACATCATCAACCTGGCCCGGACGCTGGTGAATGAATACGGAGGACGCGTGCCCGACTCCATGGAAGAGCTGGTGAAGCTTCCGGGAGTTGCCCGAAAGACTGCCAACATCGTGCTTTCCTCAGCTTTTAGGAAAGCCGAAGGAATAGCGGTTGACACTCATGTGCGGAGGCTTTCGGGCCGACTTGGGTTGAGCCGGCAGACCCAGCCGGAAAAGATCGAGCGTGATCTGCTGGCGATAGTTGCGCGTGAGGACTGGCTTGATTTTAATTATCTTCTGGTGGACCACGGGCGAAAGATCTGTCAGGCCCGTAAGCCCCTGTGCTCTCAGTGCGTCATAAAACATCTGTGTCCGTCTTATGAACAGTTTGCCGGGAAAGCTTCTGGAGGCTGATGGATGCCGCGCCGCGAAGCCATGCTCTACCGTCAAGAGGAAAGCAAAAGAGTGGTCTGCGCGCTCTGCGCCCATCGTTGCCGGCTGGAAGACGGGCAGTTTGGAATCTGCGGAGTCAGGCAGAACATCGACGGCATCCTTTACACTCACGTTTTTGAGGAAGCCATCGCCGCCCATATCGACCCGATAGAAAAAAAACCCTTTTTTCATTTTCTTCCCGGAAGCAAATCGCTGTCGATTGCCACCATCGGCTGCAATTTTCGCTGTCCTTTCTGTCAGAACTGGGAGATTTCTCAAACCAGACTCTCTGACGGAAAACACGGGCTGAGAAGCACCCATCTCCCGGCGGAACAGGTGGTTCGTCAGGCTGTGGCTTATGGCTGTCAGAGCATATCCTATACTTACACCGAACCGACGGTTTTTTTTGAATATGCTTACGAGACAGCCCGATTAGCCAGATCGGCAGGCCTGAAGAACAATTTTGTCACCAACGGATACATGACCCCTGAAGCGCTCAAGACCATCCAGCCGTATCTTGATGCCGCCAACGTTGACCTGAAGTTTTTCCGGGAGGAGAGCTATAAGAAAATCTGCAGGGCAAAACTTCAGCCGGTCGTTGACAGCATCAGGAAGATGAGAGAACTCGGGATCTGGGTTGAGGTGACCACTCTGGTAATTCCCGGACTGAACGATTCGGAGGAAGAACTCCGGGGAATCGCCAGGTTTCTGGTTGAGGTAGACCGCGATATTCCCTGGCATCTCAGCCGTTTCCATCCTGATTATGAGTATTTGAAAGCCTCGCCGACGCCCGTCGGTACACTGAGAAAGGCTATGGAAATCGGGAAGGAGGAAGGACTGCGGTATGTTTATCTGGGAAATGTCTGGGGGGAAGGCGAAGATACATACTGCCCCAGCTGCGGAGCTCTGTTGATCGAAAGGGAAGGATTCTGGGTGAGGTCTATCTCCCTGAAAGACGGGCACTGTCCGGAGTGCGGCCAGAAAATCGCCGGCGTTTTCAGCTGACCCTGAAGCCTTCGGCAGAAGCCAGCCCTTCGAAAGAAAACGATTTCTGCTAAAATAATAGTGGCTGTTTCAGCCCGAAAAGCAGGCAACGTTAAAAAAATAATTGAGGCCCGGCCGGTGTCTTTTGCTGGAGAAGTTGGTTGTCTCAGGCTTATCAGTCAGGCTTTGAAGCAGAAAAGTGCAGGTCAGGCCATAAAGCATTTTTTCCGGTGGATTAGGCGGACGGCGAATTGAAAGCTCTGATGAATAATTCCTCTAAAAAATGAGGAGGGCGAGCTTGAACGATGAATGAAGAAGCCAGGTTTGAATTTCTTCCGCACACGGCCGACGCCAGATTCCGCGCTTACGGTCGCACTCTGGAAGAAGCCGCGGCTAACGCCGCCCTGGCCATGGTTTCTCTGATGTGGGATTACCGCCAGATTGAGCCGAGAGTGAAGCATCAGGTGGAAATCCGGGCCCGGAATTTCGAAGGGCTTATGGTCAAATTTCTGACGGAAATTCTTTATCTTCTTGAAGTCAAAAGATTTCTTCTCGGGAGGGTGGAGAAGGTTGAAATTGTCCGGCCGGAAAAAACCGCGGTCGGCGAGGAAGGCGAATATGTTCTCCGGGCGGTGCTTGTCGGGGATGACCGTCCGGAAAATTATGAAATAATAAGCGAGGTTAAAGCTGCCACCTACAATCAATTCCGGCTGGAGGAAAAGCCCGGCCAGGTCCAGCTGGAAATGGTGGTTGATATGTGAGCCGGCAGGATTAATATATGAATGATTTTTCATATGAAGAGGTGAGCCATGGAACTTATCCGGGTCAGCGATTATATCTGGGAAATACCGAAGACGGGCGAAATGAAAGTCCCGGCCAGAATCTATGCCTCGGAAAAACTGATAGAACTGGCTAAACGCGACCAGACCCTGCAGCAGGCCAGGAATGTGGCCTGTCTGCCCGGGATACAGCGAATGTCCTACGTCATGCCCGACGCTCATCAGGGTTATGGGTTTCCCATCGGCGGGGTGGCTGCCTTTGACCTGGATGAGGGGATAATTTCTCCCGGCGGAGTAGGTTACGACATCAACTGCGGCGTCCGGCTGCTCCGCACGGATTTTAAGGAAAGCGACATTACCGCTAAGAGAAAGGAGCTCCTGGCTGAAATTTTTAAGGAGGTGCCGGCCGGAGTGGGGAAGAGCGGTGTAACCAAACTCAGCCGCAGCGTGCTGAAGGAAATTCTGGTGAAGGGAGCTGAATGGGCGGTGGAGCAGGGATACGGCACGGTGGAAGACCTGGAGCGGACTGAAGAACGCGGCCGGATGAAGGATGCCACCTGGGAGTTTATCTCCGAACGGGCGATGGAAAGAGGCATTCCCCAGCTTGGTACGCTTGGCGCCGGGAACCATTTTCTGGAGATTCAGAAGGTGGACGAAATCTACGACCCGGAAGTGGCTAAAGTATTTGGCATCGAGGAAAAGGGTCAGGTGCTGGTGATGATTCACTGCGGCAGCCGGGGACTCGGACATCAGATCGCCACGGATTTCATCGAATTGATGGAACATAAGTTCGGGTATAAGCATCTGCCTGACCGGGAGTTGATCAACGCCCCGTTCAAATCGGACCTGGGACAGCAGTATTATCGTTCGATGTGCGCCGCGGTGAATTACGCTTTTGCCAACCGCCAGATGATTGCCCACTGGGTGAGGGATGTTTTTGCCCGGGTGATGGGTTCGGCGATAGGAATGCGCCAGATTTATGACGTCTGCCATAATGTGGCCAAGGTGGAAAAGCATACAGTTAACGGCAGGGAAAAGCTGCTCTGCGTTCACCGGAAAGGAGCTACCAGAAGTTTCGGCCCGGGACGCCCGGAGATTCCGGCCGTCTATCGGGCGGTGGGTCAGCCGGTACTGATTCCCGGAAGCATGGGCACGGCCTCCTACATTCTGGTGGGAACGAAGGAAGCGGAAGAACTCAGCTTCAGCTCGACCGCTCACGGGGCCGGCCGGGTGATGAGCCGCAACGAAGCGCTGTGTCGTTTCCGTGGAGAGCAGATCAGGGATGAGCTCGCCCGGAAGGGTGTGGAGCTCAAAGCCACCAGCTGGAAGGGAGTGGCCGAAGAAGCTTCCGCCGCTTATAAAGACGTTGATGAAGTGGTCAGGGTTTCTCACGAAACCAGGCTGGGCAAGCTGGTCGCCCGGGTGGTCCCCATCGGGGTTATGAAAGGGTAAGACATAAAAAATATTAAAAATAAAAGCAACCCCCTCTCTTCAGTAAGAAAGGGGGTTGCTTCTGACCTTTTAAATCAGGTAATAGCTTCAGCGCCATCTTTAATTAACGATGGCACCGAAACCAGACTACCGCGTGAGCAATGAACCAGACTCCATCTCCGTTCGTATCTGTCAGCGGCACAGTAAAAGTATAAGTGTTTCTTCGGGGATCAAGATAATCCAGATATCCATACTGGCCGGGAGCGATTACTTCAGGCTTGAAATCCCCGGCGTAAAGATGTACTTCGCTCAGAAGATAATTGTCAATCAGGTTGTTATTTCGGGCACAGACATAGTATCCAGGGTAGAGATGGTGTTTGGAAGAGGCTGGTGTTGAACAAGCAAAGATGTAAAAGAAGCGCAGGCACAATCACCTTGAAATTTAAATAATAAAGGCTTAATTTTTTTTCTATTTTTTGAAGATAAAAACGTCATCTTTCCGGCTATGTGGAATCACCTTAATTCTGGAAATTTTTCCCCTTTTAACCTGTCCTTCAACTATCGTTCTGTAAGGGGCGTGCAGACGAAAATCCACATCCCATTCCGCCGGCCAGGCTGGCAACAGATAAATCTTTTTTCCGTCTGACTGCATCAGCATTGCCTGAACTGTTTTCATCAGCACCCCGCCATGGCACTGGTCCGGAATCCAGTCATAATTGGGGCCCCAGAAAGCCGGAAAACGGGATTCCCGGTGCCAGTTTTTTGCCCGGCCGACGAGATAGGCGCGAGCTTCTTCGGTCAACCCGAGATAAGCCATAAAAATATCATCCTGTCTCCAGCCGGAATTTCCCCGGTCATCGCGTCTTTTCAGGGCTTCTAAGGCCAGTTCAATTCCGGGTTTGCCGATGGCTATCCGCCGGTAGGGGAAAACGGCATAGAGCTCAGGATTTTCGATGTTGTGTTTGTCGGCGAATCTTTCAGCCGGAGCCAGGAGACGCACACCTTCCACCTCACGGGTGGGGAGGTCAGGCATTTTATCTTTCATTCTCTGCCACAGCGCTTTTTCTTCCGCCGGCACCCGGTCGCCAGCAAGTTCCAGCAGGCGCTCGCTTACAGCCAGAATCCCGGCTATTTCGGGCATCGGATTCCGGCAATCCCACCAGGTTTCCAGAGCCTGGGCCGGCTCGATGACGATCTTACCGCTCTCGTCGACGCTGTAGTGCTGGTCGTAAAAAGTAAGAACTTCATGGGCCAGCGGCAGAACCCTTTGGCGCAGAAAATTCTCATCCAGGGTGTGTTCGTAATGGTCGATCAGCATATACAGAAGCTCTATGCCGCCCTGCCATTCCCAGCGATGCCAGCGGCTTTCGTTCTCGATGACCGTACGTTTCTCCCGAGGTGTCCAGCCGTAGGCTTCGTTAAAGGCAGCTCCCCAGAAATAAACGCATTCGTTGAAATAGGCGCCATCGTGGCCAAAATAATGCCTCGTCCGGTACTTAGCCATCTCTAATACATCCCCGCAGTACATGCGATAGAGAGGTTCAAGAAGGTCGAAGTCGCCAGAAGTGCACATGCTGATGTAGGGAAGACGGGTATTCTGCCACCAGTAACCGGGTCCCCAGCGGCGGTAGTCGGCATCTCCGGGGCTGCCCGGGTTGGGCACGGTAAAGATTGAACCGTTGAACTTGATCGGATACTGACCGCGGCCGCCGCAGGCGTTTATGAACCTCTGAAGGGCGTAAGCCCGGCTGACATAATATGCATCGTCCTCGCCGGTAGAAGAGCGAATGTCGATCCAGCTGCGTCGCCAGAAATTTTCCCACCAGGCGAGATGCGCCCTGTTTCTCTGCCGGAGCGGTATTTTTTCTATGGAGGAGATCAATCCTTCTATCGCTTCGAGCCATTCCCCCGGGCTGGACGGATGTTTCGTCAGGACGTATATGCTGAAAAGATGAGAGCTGCGGGCCGGCGACCGCAGATGCAGGTCGTCGATTCGCTCACCGCCAGCGGCCATTATGACTGCCCCGAAAGTTCGATGAAGGATCGGGTCGGGCTGATGGAAACCTTCCATATCCTGCAACCGGGCGGCCAGCGCCGGGCCGACAGATTTTTTGTTGTGGTGATACCAGCCGATACCATCCCTCAGTCCGGTGATAACCGTATCCGGTTCGACGATCGTCGGAAAATGTTTGTTTCCGGGAATGTCGTGATCAAAATGAACGTCGCTGACCTCTATCGATGGCAATTCATAAGGTTCCGTCCGCCAGAGTTCTGTTGAGGCTGTGGCTTCGACCTGATTCCGGCTGTCCACGGCTACGTAAATTACCGGGTGGTTGGCGTCAACCCGGACCCGGATATCCGTGTGTTCCCGACCCTGTCCGAAGGTGATTTCTATCGTGCCCTGACGCAGGTTGAGGGTCTGACGGAAGAATCGGCCAGATGAAAACGGGTTCGGGTTCAAACTGATCCTGACCCGGCCCACCTTCACCAGGCGGGAGTTGTCATCCCAGGAATCTGTTTTCCCGATATAAAAAAGAAGGTCTCCTCTTTCGTTCACCCAGACATTCAAACCGATATCGCCGTTGCCGCAGGGCATGGTGCCCCAGGTGTCCCGGCTGGGTGAATCCCAGACAACGTTGTACCTGTCCAGAGCCCGGAGAGGGTCGTATTTTTCACCGGAACAGCCCGGGAAAAATATCACCACCCAGAAAATACCGACCAGAAAATGAAATAATATTCCAACCTTCCTCATCCTGAAGTCCTTTTCAATGGGACTTAAGGCGCGTGCCCACCTTTCTATTTTTAATAAAAACGACGGATTAAGTCTACCGGTTAACAACATTTTTTTCGTGTGGTAAAATCCAGATTCATAAATTCGAACAATGGCCCGGGCTGAAGAGCCTCCGGGAGGGCAACCGGTCAGGAAAAAGAAGAAAAATGGCCAGAAAGCTGCTGAACATTTCCTTGCTGGCAGGGCTGATCCTGTTTGTTCTGGTTATCTATAAGACCGGTCTTTCTCAGATCATCCGGGATTTTAAGACGATCAGCTGGCTTAATTTTATCTATCTGATGATTCTTCGCCTGGTGTACTGGATTTCCCGCACCTACAACTGGAAGATGATCCTTGACCACAAAAAGAATCCGACATCTTTTCCGGCTTTGTTCTCGGCTCGTCTGGCTGACCATGCCATCAGCTATCTGACTCCGTCGAATCTTTTTGGCGGCGAGCCGGTGAGGGCGCTGATGACTCCCCATACCAACAAGCGCCAGGCCATGGCCTCGGTCATCGTTGATAAAACCATCGAATTGGTCAGCATAATTTCGTTTACCATCATCGGAGTAATCCTGGCCATAAGCCGTTTGGGGATGCCTCTTAAAATTAAAATCGTCTTCCTTTGCTTTTCTTTCGGGGCGGCGATTTTCCTTTTCCTTCTGGTCCTCAGGCAGAAAAAGGGTTTTTTCACCTGGATGGTAAAACTTCTGTCGAAGATCAAAATCAAGCCGAGAATAATTCAAAGATCTCAGGAAAAAATCGCCGAGCTTGACCATCACATATCCAGTTATTACCGGCATCATCCGGGACTTTTTTTCCGGGCCTACTCTTTTTACGCCCTGACCTTTTTTATATGGACGCTGGAGATTCACCTGACGCTGGTGTATATGGACACAGCAGGCATCACCTGGGTTAAGAGCTTTCTGATTATCACTCTGACCACGATTGCTGCTCTGATTCCAACGATTCCGGGTGCTCTGGGAATAAACGAGATCACCAACGTGGCTGTTTTTGCTTTGCTCGGGCTGCCTCCGGAAAAAGGTGTTTCTCTGTCTCTTGTCCGCAGGGTCATTTCTCTTATTTATGCCGGGCTGGGTCTGCTGTGTTTGAGTTATTTCCAGTTCAAAGAGAGGAAAAAGAAAAAAACAAAGTTGCCGCTCAGCATCCAGTGAATTTTCATCCTGCCAGCCGGTGGCTGTAAGAAACTTCACAGTTTTGTATTTCTGTAGCTCGTATTCCGGACAAGTCCTGGAATTAAGTTTTTCTCTTCGTTACTGATTTTTCTGACCTGATTGCGCGGCAGAGCAGATAGTTGGAAAGGATTTGACCTTAACGGTGAACAATCTTTATCGGAGACAGTTCAGAGGGCGGTCCGGGCAGTTCCTTTCCGGGATTTCAGCCCTTCCCGGGTCTTTCGCAGGCTCGTTTTCCATGATGTTTCCGGCGAGCGCCAGGAGAAGCATGGTCCCGAAATATTGCGGTTCAGGAGTTGGAGATGCAAGAAGGAAGACCGTGCTGACAAAAAGCATGGCCGAAAAGAGGCTCATTTTTCTGGAGATCCAGAGAGCCAGAAAAATGATTACGGTGGCCACTGCTGGATAAACCTGGTTCTTATTGATCAGGCACAGCAACCCGGACAGAATATTCGGATAAAAAGTGGTGTAAAGGTTGCGTACTCCAGGGTTAAGGTTAAAAAGAACGGTGCTCTTTATGATATTTAAGGGACCAAAGGGCCGCATGGCTATCAGGGCCACCAGAAAAGAGATTGAAATCATAAATGCTATTCGCTGGAGTTCAGCACGGGAATCCTTCTTGAATGAAGAATGAATCAACCAAAAATAGTAGGTGGAGGCAATACAGGAAAATAAAAATTTTGTCATCATTCCCAGTCCGATGACCATGGCAGTGATAATTTCCAGCCTCATCGATTTACTTTTTCTTTGGATTGAAATAAGCCATATGAATAAAGCCACCATGAGCATGGTCATAGCCGGATTGGTTTTGATCTCGGAAAAGGCCAGAAGAGGGAGAAAGCAGAGAAGATGGAGAGGGAAAGGACGGTTTTTTCTGAAAGTCAGAACCAGGATTAAACCAGCAAGCGACTGCAGGAAAATCAGAAATAGAGCCAGCCTTTTTTCATCCCACAGTCGAAAAATACGATAAAAATAATAATATGGCCAGATTTCCAGCGGCGGATAATTAAAATTTTGATAAACCACCTCACCGGAAGCATTACGGTGGTAAATACGACCGCTGGTGTAGGGATTACGACCTTCTTCCAGATCTTGAAAAACAGTGCGATAGGTAAGGATTATTTCCTGGCCAGGTTTTAACGATTTAATCTGAAAAAGACCCAGGGCCAGACCAGCTACCAGAACCGCCGCCAGCACTGCTTTTTTTCCCAGCCACCGTGGATGGCTGAAGAAAACCACCCAGACGGCCAGGAGCTCCAGGGAGAGTTTCAGGGCAAGATCATAGCGCTGGCCCTGAGTGATGGGCTTGAAGATGAACATCAGCAACGAGAGGATAAAGGAAAGCAGAAGAAGGGAAATGATCAATTTACCTGAACAGGTTTTAACCTCCATGGTTATTATTATCCGGGCTTAAAATATGTGTCGCTTTTGTTTTGATCTGATCATTTTTAATTTTCTTTAAACATAGAGCAGTCTGGAAGCTGGGCTCTCTGATTCAACCTCCGGCTGTAATAACTGGCCATATAGACGGCTTCGAGAAAGCTAAGCACGGCCACCAGAACCATGAGTACTCTGGCCAGACCAAGTATAATCATGATGAAGGCGGCTGTGGAAAAAAAGTCCCGCCGGTATATGAAAGCTATTCTGGCGGCCAGCTTATCCACGGGCTTTCTGAATTCAGGATGGTCAGTGGCGGCTTCAATTTCCTTTACCACTCTGACAATGTTGTGACCTATTCCAAATTCTCTGGCGTATCGTATCAGCAGAAAATAAAAAGCGAGCATCGAAGCAAAAGTGAAGATTCCCAGGTAAATCCAGGTTAAACTGCCGGTGGTTCGGTATAGTCCAACAGGCAGGGCTGCGAAAAACGAGACAAAAGTTACCGCGTCTCCTATAATATCGAGCGTTCCGCCGGTTTTACTCACTCTGTAGGTAAGGCGGGCATTTTCACCGTCAGAGCCATCGATGATTGAGGCCAGCTCAAACAGCGTGGCACCCGGGACCATAAACTGCCTGCCCAGGGCCAGGCAGACTGCACCGGACAGTCCGACCAGCAGGGTGAATATGCTCCACTGGTTGGGAGTAACCCCGATTTTTATGAGATGTCTGGTCAGAAGAAGCGAAATTCTCCTGTTAATGACCCTGGCGATAACTCCATCCTGGGGTTTTCTACCGGTCTGCAGCAGGAGTTTTTCAGCTGTTTTTAAGCTTTTTCTGTCAGTTACCTCAAGAGCAAACCTCGCCTGTACCTGAAGTCGGGGGATAGATCTGGGTTCTTCAAGGAGTTGTTCCAGGATAAAAGCAGATTTTTCTTGAAGCGGAATCCATTTCTCGAGGAAAGATTCTAGCCGGACAATCAACAGACCGGGGATGTCCGCCATTTCATTTTTTTCGTTGATGATTTCCGCCATAAAAAGATCGTCTGCCACCTTTTCCACTGCCCGGAGGAGATTCGGAAGAAGCTCCGGGTCCAGGGCTAAATTGTCTCTCATGATGATCATGAATTCAGGTTGACTTTCCTCCCGCCAGGCTTCCAGTTTATCAGTGGAGAAAGTTTTGAATCTTATTTCCCGCTCGAGAATCCTTCTTTCAGCTGTGAGGGCGGCTATCGTCCTCCGGACTATTTCTGGTTCGGGAGAATAAAGCCAGAATTCTTCCACGCCCGCCTGGTTGGCGTTAAGAATGATTCTTTGAAGCAAGGTGAGACCGAGAAGTTTCTGGCTGCCATGTTCAGTCAGAATGATCAATGCTTTTTTCGTGCTCATTTTTCTCCTCTTTCCGGGTGACAGTATGAAAAGCTTCGAAACAAACAGGTGTGAGTCAACCGCCTGTTTTTTTCTGTTGCGTTTTAAGAAGTTCTTCCGCCTTTTTCCAGGCTTCCTCAGTGTCTACATCTATCCAGAATCTCTTTCCGATGTCCATAACCCTGGCTTTTTTTCTGGCGGCCAGTCTGCGCACTCCTCCGGAGAGAGTAAAATTGCCGGTTATCGTCTGGCTTTCTTCGAGAGCCTGGAAAAGGGCCGGAGTGGCATAGAATATGCCGGTGTCAAAGGCCTGATAGGGTGTGATGCCTTTTCCTATGCCGGTTATGTGACCGTCATCAACCTGTACTCTGGTCACATCTTCCAGGTCCACATAGGGATGATTATCGATTCGGTAATCAACCGCCAGTATCAGCTCGTCAGGTTCGAGCGGCTGTCTCTTGATCAGGGAGATTATTTCCGGGTCAAAGATGTGGTCAGACATCAGAAGTATAAATCTTTCTCCAGCTATTTCTTTTGCTTTGTATACCGACAGACCGTTTTCTTTTTCCCACTCGTCGTTCTGAATAAAAATGATGCTAACTTCCTTAAAATAAGGTTGGTTTTCAAGATAATTTCTCACCGCTTGTCCCTCATAACCGGTGACCACTATTATTTCCCTGATTCCCGACTGAATAAGAGCATTGACCGGCCAGTCGATAAGCGCCTGTCCTCCCAGCGGAAGAAGCGGTTTTACCGGAAATACTGGCGATAATCTCTCACCCTTTCCGGCAGCGATGATCAAACCTTTCAACTCTATCTTTTCTTTCAACTGAGCATCCTTGTGTAAAAATCAATTTAATTCTAATTTTTCTGTTAATTATATATGTTGGAATGGCAATTTTCCACCACCCCGAACATCTAACCTCAGGACCTGAGCTGCAGCGCTGCCTCAGCTTTAAGGAATTAGACAGGATCAGGGGTTCAGGTCGACTGTTTTTTCCAGAAGCCGAACGAACGGAAACCTCAACCGTAAGAAGAGTTTTCTGGTTATTCTGGTAAAGAGTAATACCGGGGTCAGAGAAATAGCGATACTCCAGCGCCGCCCGGCCCTTTTCAGATTATCTGCGTTTGCTTAAATTTTCAAAAACTTTTAACAGCTTTTCTGTGGGCAGCGTGTTGACCACATCTTTTCCGGTCAGCCAGGCCCGGCGGGCGATACCCACTCCGAAACGCATCATGGCAAAGCCATGAGCGTAATGGGTGTCGGTGCCGATGGCTATCAACACTCCTTTTTCCCTGGCTTTTTTCAGATTGTGTTCATCCAGGTCCAGGCGGTCAAAATAGGCGTTTAGTTCGAGAATTTTCCCGTATTCGGCGGCCGCCTCGATCACCCGGTCTATGTCCACCTCATAACCTTCGCGTCCGGAAATAAGCCGGCCCGTGGGATGACCGATGATATGGACAAGCGGATGTTTGATGGCTGCGATTATCCTCTCGGTGACGTTTTTCTTGAAACCTGAATGAATCGAAGCGATCACCAGGTCAAGTTTCTCCAGGAGCTTTTCCGGGAAATCAATCGAACCGTCGGCTAAGATATCCACTTCTGTTCCTTTGAGCAGCCTGAAACCTTTCAGACTGGCGTTAATTCTATCTATTTTCTGGATCTGTTCTTCCAGGCGTTCGGGGCTCAGGCCGTGGGCGTATTTTGCTGACTGGGAATGGTCGCAGATGGCCACGTAAGCGTAACCGAGTTTTCTGGCATGTTCGACAATTTCCTCCAGGGTCAGCACTCCGTCGCTCCAGTTAGAGTGCACGTGAAGATCTCCTCTGATGTCTTTCATTTCGATTATTTCCGGAAGCCTTCCTTCGAGCGCCAGCTCTATTTCTCCCCGGTCTTCTCGCATTTCCGGCGGGATAACCGGCAGGCCGAAAACCCGGTAAACTTCTTCTTCTGTCCTTCCGGCAATTTTTCTCTCTCCCTTGAACACCCCGTATTCCGAAATTTTCAGCCCCCTGTCCCTGGCCAGCCCGCGGAGTTTGATGTTGTGAGCTTTAGAACCGGTAAAATACTGCAGGGCGGCTCCGAACGAGTCTTCGTCCACTATTCTCAGGTCAACCTGCCTTTTTCCGGTTTCAGTTTCGATGAGAATTGACCCTTTGGTGTCCCCCTCGGCCAGAACTTGAACGGTTTTGGGGAAGGCGGTGAAATATTTTATAATTTTCTGGCCATCCTTTCCGGTGGCCAGAATATCGATGTCTCCCACCGTTTCTTTCATCCGGCGCAGGGAGCCGGCAGCCGAGATGTTGCTTATCCCGGGGGCCTCCTTAAGATACTGGATTACTTCTTCGGCGATGGTCAGCGCGTCGCAGATCGACATTCTCTCGTGCGCATGTTCGATGAGTTCTATCCCTTTTTTTATGTTTTCCACTTTCTTGCGGCCCATTCCGCGCAGCTTTTCCAGACTGCCGTTTTCAATCACCCTTTTGAGGTCGTCCAGGTTTTTGACTCCAAGCTCGCGGTGCATCTGGTGAATTGTTCGGCCTCCCAGGCCGGGGATTTCCAGAAGTTGTAGAAGACCTTCCGGGACTTCCTTCATGACTTCTTCGTAGCGTTTAATGCGGCCGGTTTTCAGGTATTCTTCAATCTTCTCGGCCATACCCTTGCCGATGCCCGGAATCTCAGCCAGTTTTCCTGAAGCCGCCAGCTCGGCTACATCCCGGGTCAGGTCTTCGAGCACCCTGGCTGCTTTCTGGTAAGCTACCACCTTGAATCCGGTTTCCCCCTTAATTTCCAGGGCGTCGGCAATCCGGTAAAACATCCTGGCGATTTCTTTGTTTCTGTTTTCCATTTTCACCCCTCGATTAAATTTTATACCAGAGAGACTGAGTTAACAAAGGCTGAACTATCAGATCAGGTCAGAAATTTCCACTCGTAATTTTGCCTCCAACTATCATTGACAATTCTGGCGTCACCTTTTATCTTAATGGCATGAAAGTGATACTGGCCGGTTACAATTTTGATGCCGAAGTCATTGAAGAACTTAAAAAGCATTCTCCGGAGCGGCAGGATATAACTCCGGAAACTCTTTCCGCCGCTTACGCCCGTATAAGCCGCGACCCGCGTCCGGTGAACGAGCTGAGGGCTGTGGCCAGGGCTGAGGTCGAGCGAGCGCGGCGCTCCAACCAGAATATAATATTTAAGATGGGGCACCATTCTGTGGCCGAACATGCCGTTTTTAACTTCGACCTGATCGGACTCAGCCGGCTGGCCATTGAAGAGGTCGAACATTTCCGTCTGTGTTCCTACACCGAAAAATCCCAGCGTTACATAACGCTCAACGGCGACTATGTCCTTCCTGAAGAGATAAAACAGGCCGGGCTGCGGGATATTTTCGAACAGACGATAGAGGCTCAGAACCAAGCCTATCGTTATCTGTATGAACGGTTGCGAGAGCATATTTTTAAGAAATTCGAAAAGCAGGCGGCTAACCCCAGAAATCATCCGATACTTGAGGGCTGGGCGAAGGAAGACGCCCGTTATGTGGTCAGCCTGGCCACCAAAGGACAGCTGGGGATGACGGTCAACGCCCGCAACCTCGAACTGATGATCAGGCGTTTTTCTGCCAGCAGGAACGCTGAAATTCAGGAACTTGTCCGGCATCTCCATGACCAGGCGAAAAAGGTGGCTCCTTCGATCATTCTTTTTACCGAGCCCTCGCCCTACGAAGCTGAAATGATCCACAATGTGAGGGCAGAAGCTCTGAAGCTTCTAACGAGAAAAAGGCAGACAGGCCGGCCGGATCGGGAAGAAATCCGTCTCGTTGAATATTCTCCGGAGGGGGATGACCTGATAGTTGCCGCTCTGTTGTTTTCCACGGCTGGAGTTTCTTTCAAAGATGCTCTCCGACAGGTCGGCCGCTGGTCGGAAAAAAGGAAACTCGCCCTGGTAAAAAGAGTTTTTGAGCATATGGAGTTTTATGATTCTCCTCCCAGGGAATTTGAACTGGCCTTTTTAACCTTTGACCTGGTTGTTTCGGCTTCCTGCTTTGCCCAGCTGAAGCGACACCGGATGATGACCCTGCTGGTGCAACCTTACGACCCGGCTCTCGGGGTGACCGTGCCGCCTTCGGTCAGGGAGATCGGTGAAGAGAAAAAATTTAAGGAAGTAATCAGGTTGACGGAAAAAACCTGGCGCCAGCTTAGAAAAAAAGTGGGTCCGGCAGCTGATTACATCCTGACAAATGCTCATCGCCGGCGGGCGCTGGTGAAAGCCAACCTGAGAGAACTCTATCATCTGTCCAGGCTCAGAGAGGATGCCACAGCTCAGTGGGAAATCAGGCAGCTGAGCGCCAGGATGTCAGCTCTGGCCAGACAGGTCTTTCCTGTTACCGCCTGCCTTCTCGGGGGAAAAGACAGCTATCCGCAAATGTACGAAAAGCTTTTCGGACGCCTTCCGAAAATGAAACCGCCAGCTCTCTTTTTTGAGTAATGGGAAGAGAAGCCCCTGATTACCAGTTAGAATTTTGTTCAGTTTCAGGCCTTTCTCTTCCTGGCAAATCCGATGATGGCCAGAACCACAGCCACGGCCAGCAGGATATAGAGGATATTAATGGTCTTTTTCTTTCTGGCAATTTCGTTATCCATTTTCTGCGCCAGGTCGGCAAGGTCTTTCTGCAGAGAAGCAATTTTTGTCCTGTGCTCGTCGTTTTCCTTCCTGAGGGCTTCTTCAGTGGCTTTCAGGGAGGAAATTTCGTTGTTTTTAGATTCTATTTCCGCTTCCTTTGCCTTGACCTCTGACCTCAACCTGGAAATCAGGCTGTTGAGGGCTCTTATTCTTTTTGAAGAATCGGCTTCAGCCTTCTGGCTCGCGGCTATCAGGTCTGTTTTCTCTTTTTCCAGGTCGGCCATCCTGCCTTTAAGGGAATTCAGTTCGCCATTCAGCCTGTTGATTTCTGCCCGGGCTTCATCCAGCGACTTTCTGGTTTCAGCCAGCGACTGTTCCAGCTGACCCTTTTCTGACTCCAGGGTGGAAATCCTTGCCTGCGCTTTTGAGAGTTCATCCTCGGTGGTCGCCAGGCGTTTCTTAACGGCCTTCGAGCAGCCAGCCGAAAGCAGGGCGATAGCCAAGATGGCTATCAAAAAAACTTTAGCGGTTCTTTTTTCTGTCATGCCTCCTCCTTCCTTGAATAATATGATTCAAAGTTAAGTTAATGGCCGGCTTTGGAACATTTATTATTATCCAGGATTTTCCCGTTGACGGTCAACAGGGATTTCGTTCCTTTCGAGGTATATCATCGGGAGAAATTGAAAGGGAAGAGAAAGGCCGCGGCTTTAGATATTAAAGCTGGTTCAGGTGGGGGTTGTCAAAGATTAATTAATCCAGAAGAAGATGATTTGCCGCGGTTCGACTGAATTCCTGAAATGCCCTAAAATTTATCAGAGAGGGAAGGGACTATGCATATAGAAAAATATTCTTTCGGCCGTATGGTCATAGGAGGCCAGGTTTATACTTCCGACCTTATAATCATAAGAAACGAGATATTTTCGAACTGGTGGCGGCGGGAAGGACATTCGCTCCATCCCGAAGACCTGAAGCTGGTGGTCGAAAAAAAGCCGAAGGTTCTGATTATCGGAACAGGAGCTTACGGCGCGATGGAAGTTCCTTTTGAGACTGAGAAATTTCTCGAAGATAAAGGCATTGAAGTAATCTGGAAACCTACAGCCGAAGCAGTGGAGTTATTCAACGGCCTTGAACTTCCAGATAAAGCCGGCGCCTTCCACCTGACCTGCTGAGTCGTTAAAAGCAGACAAATCGAACTCTTCAGGATAAATTTTTTACCCGGGATTGCTGAAAAATAATCCCATCATTTCAGGCTGATTGGCCCGTTCCGGGTTGATCAGACGACATTCCATCATCCGCATGCCCTGCTTTGTTATCAGCTGGCAGTTTCCGGTCGAACGTTTTTTTGCGGTGCTCAATTTGTCGCTTTTGGCTGCCTGCTTATGGAAATACACCCGCTGGAGGTGCAAAATCCGTTTGGAAGAGACATTCCAGAATGATATATTTTTAAGCATGGCAGAAAAGAGCTTTCTCACGCATCTGGAATGCGGCTGGTGCCGGCGGGAGTATGACCCCGACCGGTTGTGGAATCTCTGCCCGGAATGCGGGAAACCTCTTCTGGCGCGCTATGACCTGGTTCAAGCTTCTCTGGCGGTGAAAACTGAAGACCTGGAAAAAAGAGAAGCAACCCTCTGGCGTTACCGCGAGCTTCTTCCGCTCAGGAGCGATCGTTTCAAACTTTCGCTCGGGGAAGGATTCACGCCACTGTTGAGGGCTTTCCGGCTGGAAGAAGAGGTCAGCCACGCGCCGCTTTTTATCAAGGATGAAAGTCTCAATCCGACAGGGTCATTTAAAGCCAGAGGGCTGAGCGTGGCTGTTTCCCGGGCGCTGGAACTCGGGGTTAAAGCTCTTTCCATTCCTTCAGCCGGGAATGCCGCCTGCGCTCTGAGCGCTTATGCCGCCCTGGCCGGGCTGGAAGCCCATGTCTACCTTCCGGCAGATGTTCCACGGCCGTTCGTCAACGAATGCCGGGTGTTCGGAGCTGAGGTGCACCTGATAGACGGCCTTATTACCGATTGCGGTAAAGCCGCCAGGAAGGATCTGGAAAAATACGGACGGTTTGACGTTTCTACCCTGAAGGAACCTTACCGGCTCGAAGGCAAAAAAACCATGGGTTATGAACTCGCCGAACAGCTGGGCTGGACTCTTCCTGATGTCATCATTTATCCGACAGGCGGCGGCACCGGTCTGGTCGGGATGTGGAAAGCTTTTTCTGAGATGGAAAAACTTGGCTGGATCGGCTCGAAGCGCCCGCGATTGGTTACAGTTCAATCTGATGGTTGCGCTCCGATGGTTAAAGCCTTCGATGAAGGCCGGGAATTTGCCGAACCCTGGTCCGACGCCAGGACCATCGCTGACGGTTTGAGGGTGCCGGCGGCCATCGGTGATTTTCTGATTTTAAGGGCGCTTCGGGAAAGCGGCGGGACGGCGGTGGCTGTTTCCGACGGAGAAATCCTTCAGGCCACCTATCTTATCGGGAAGAATACCGGAATCTGGCCCGCGCCTGAAGGGGGAGCCACCCTGGCCGCTTTTCTCCGATTGAAAAGCTCCGGATGGATTAAAGAAGGGGAGAGTGTCGTTCTCTTCAACACCGGAAGCGGCGCCAGGTATGCCCATCTCTGGAATACAGAAGGCTGATTCTGTCCGGTGCAACAGGCTTCAGGTGGCCGGGCATCTTCTGGATTAATTTCACTCAGGCTTTAGATTGTCAAAGAAGGTTCTTGACCGGGAGAGAATCAGAGATAAAATTTTAAGATAATCGTCTGGAATCTGAAAGAAAAATTTAGAAAGATTTTCAGGAGCCTACTATGGAAAAGGCGAAAATTTATGAGAGAGTCATCGAACAGCTACGGGATTTGTTTCAAAAAACCGACGACCCGGTAGCCAGAATGTCCACAATATGTGCGTTGCTTTATCATAAGTTGAATTATTACTTCTGGTGCGGTTTTTATCTGCTGAAGGATAACGAGCTGATTGTCGGCCCGTATCAGGGCCCGCTGGCCTGTTTGAAGCTGGCCCATAACAGGGGAGTGTGCTGGGCCGGGGTGAGGGAGAAAAAGCCGATCATCGTTCCGGACGTTCATCAATTTCCCGACCACATTGCCTGCGATGAAAGGTCGCAATCAGAAATCGTCGTCCCGGTTTTCACTCCCGAAGGTCAGGTTTACGGGGTGATAGATGTGGATTCGGATAAGCTGGCGGCTTTTGATGAGGTTGACGCTAAATACCTGGAAGAGATGGCGAAGATGATTTTTATGAAATGATTGATCTTCCGTCTGTCTTATTATGAATCGACGATTCTAAAATATTATTTCTGGATGAGCTTTAACCGGTAAAATTTTCTTTTTCCGATCCGCAGGACTTGCTCCGGCTTTCCCGTATCTATTTTATGTTCGATATTTTCTATCCTTTGACCATCCAGATAGACCCCGCCCTGGCGTATAAGGCGTTTGGCCTCTCCCCGGGAAGGCACAAGAGCGAGGTTGTACATGATATCCACCAGCTCGGGGGCAGCGCTTCCGGGTTCAATCTCGAGAAATTTTTCTTCCATTTCACTCGGAAGGTCTCTCTGCCGGAATACCCGGTCGAACTCTTCTTCGGCTTTTCTCGCCTCTTCTTCGCCCCAGAAATCGCTCACTATCATCCGGGCCAGGCGGGCTTTAAGGTCTCGCGGGTTGAGCTGACCTTCCCGCGCCAGTTTTTTCCAGCTCTCAATTTCTTCAGTCGGAACATCCGTCAGAAGCTCGTAATAACGATACATCAGATCGTCAGAGATGGACATAATCTTGCCGAATATCTCGTTGGGTGGCTCGTTAATCCCGACATAGTTTCCGAGAGATTTGGACATTTTTTCCACGCCGTCGAGCCCTTCAAGAAGCGGCATGGTCAAAATGACCTGGGGTTCCTGTCCGTATTCTCTCTGGATTTCGCGACCCACCAGAAGGTTAAACTTCTGGTCGGTTCCTCCGAGCTCAACGTCGGCCTGAAGAGCCACTGAATCATAAGCCTGCATCAGGGGATAAAGTAATTCGTGAACTGAGATGGGAAGGCCGGCTTTTAACCTTTTGGTAAAATCGTCTCGCTCGAGGAGGCGGGCGACGGTGTATTTTGAAGCCAGCTTGATGATGTCGAAGCTGGTGAGAGCTCCCAGCCAGCGGGAGTTAAAATCGACAATGGTTTTTTTCGGGTCCAGGATCTTGAAAACCTGCTGCTTGTAGGTTTCGGCGTTGCGGTTGATTTCCTCTCTGGTCATCGCCGGTCTGGTGGCCGAGCGTCCGGTGGGGTCGCCGATCAGCCCGGTGAAATCTCCTATGAGAAAGATCACTTCGTGGCCAAGATCCTGGAAATGCTTCATCTTTCTCAAGAGGACCGTATGGCCGAGGTGAATGTCAGGAGCGGTGGGGTCAAATCCGGCCTTAACCCGGAGGGGCTTTCCCTCCTTTCGCGACCTTTCCAGTTTCCGGATCAGGTCTTCTTCCTGAATTATTTCCACGGCTCCCTTTTTGATAAGCTTCAGTTGCTCTTCAACCGGTTTGAACATCGTCTGAACCTCGCTTTTTCTTGAAGTATAAATATGACCCAAGATTGATTTATTTTCAAGAGAGAAAGAAGATATTTCTGAGAACCGGCGATCGGGAAATATTTTTCTCCAGAGGGGATGATAGCAGCGGTAAGGGAATCAATCGAGGATGTAAACCTTCCGGCCCCTGACTTCCAGCCTTCCTTCAAAATAAAGACGCACCGCTTCAGGATAGATTTTATGCTCCTGTTCGAGAATTCTTTCAGCCAGGGTTTCTTCCGTGTCATCCTGATACACTGGAACCACCGCCTGAAGGATGATCGGACCGGCATCCACTTCTTCCCAGACAAAATGGACAGTGGCTCCGGAATATCTCACTCCGTACTCCACCGCCTGTCTCTGGGCGTGAAGACCCGGGAAAGAGGGGAGAAGCGCCGGATGAATGTTCATGATTTGATTCCGGTAGGCCTGACAGAAAAGAGGGGTGATGATTTTCATGTACCCGGCCAGACAGACCAGGTCCACCTGACGTTTTTTCAACTCTTCGACGATGGCCGCGTCGTAAGATTCTTTGTCGGGAAAACTTTTCGGGTCAAGATGAAGCGTCTCGAGGCCCCTCTCTCTGGCTATCTTAAGTCCGGGAGCTTCCGCCTTATTGCTGAAAACCAGGACGATTTCAGCGTTGATCCTCCCTTCGCTCATAGCGTCATGAATTGCCCGAAAATTTGACCCCCGGCCTGAAAGCAGGACGGCCACCCGCCCTCTTTTTTTCGGACTTCTGAAAACCTTCTCTTCCATTTCTTCCCCGTCCAGTTTTTTATTTTTTAATCTTAAAATAATTCGGAATCGAGTTTTTCCAGGCCTGATAGCCCAGCTCAACTTTCAGGTCGATGACTTTCTTCCCCCGGTGCCAGATTTCCATCTTTTTCCCTCCGGTCTCACCGATAACCCTGGCAGGTACTTTCATTTTTCGGGCCAGGTTCAGAACCTTTCTGGCATCCTTCTTCCTGACGACCAGAATTATTCTTGACTGAGTCTCGCCGAAAAGGAGTGCGTCAGTTCTGATGGCATCACTTAGTTTTACCCTGAAACCGATGCGCCGCCAGCTCCTGAAAGCGCATTCGGCCAGAGCCACGGCCAGGCCACCTTCGGACACGTCATGGGCTGTTCTGACCAGTCCAGCCCTGATCGCCTGGCGACAGCATTCCTGAACCTTTTTTTCTTTTGAAAGGCTAAGCGCCGGAGGCTGTCCCTTCTCCTCCGAAAAAATCAGCCTGAGGTATTCCGAACCGCCGAATTCTTCTCTGTTTTCCCCGAGAAGGATGATGCTTTCTCCGGCAGCCTTAAATCCGGCTGAAGGGACCTTATTTATATCATCAATCAATCCTATGATTCCGAGCACAGGAGTCGGGAATATCGGTCGACCTTCGGTTTCGTTGTAAAAACTGACATTACCTCCGGTTACCGGAATTTCAAACTGCCGGCAGGCTTCAGCGATGCCTTCGATAGCTTCTCTGAACTGCCACATGATCTCGGGCTTTTCCGGATTCCCGAAATTCAAACAGTTGGTCACACCGATCGGAACGGCTCCAGCGCAGGCCAGATTCCGGCAGGCTTCAGCCACAGCTATCTGACCTCCTCTTCTCGGGTTAAGAAAAGTGTACAGAGCATTTCCGTCAAGCGTCATGGCCAGAGCCTTTTTAAGTCCCTTCAACCTGAGTACCGCTGCGTCGGCGCCCGGCAGGACGGCCGTGTTCACCTGAACCATATGGTCATACTGACGGAAAACCCACTCTTTGTCCGCAATGTTCGGCGAAGCCAGAAGCTGGAGAAAAACCTGATTCAAATCGGAAGGCATCTCCGGTTTGCGCAATCTGGAAATTTTATTCACAAAGGCCGGTTTCCGGGCGGGTCTTCTGTAGGCGGGACACAGGTCAACCACTGCCTTCACCGGAATGTCTATCACCAGCTCTCCGTGGAAATAAGCTTTGAGCCGGCCGTCATCCGTAACCCTGCCTATGACCACCGCGTCCAGGTCCCATTTGTTGAAAATTTTCTGCAGCTCTTCGACTTTCTCCGGCTCGGCCACGATAAGCATTCTCTCCTGGGATTCGGATAGCATTATTTCGTAGGGAGTCATCCCTTCTTCGCGTTGCGGTACCAGGTCCAGGTTTATTTCCATACCGGTTCCGGCTTTCGCCGCCATCTCGGTGGTGGAACAGGTCAGTCCGGCCGCTCCCATGTCCTGGATGCCCACGATCAGGTTCCTGGCCATGGCTTCAAGGCAGGCCTCAAGGAGAAGTTTTTCCTTGAACGGGTCGCCAACCTGAACGTTTGGTCTTTTGTGCTCGATGTCCTCACCGAATTCGGCGGAGGCCATGGTCGCGCCGTGGATACCGTCCCGGCCAGTTTTCGCGCCAACGTAGATTACCGCGTTGCCAACGCCGCTCGCTCTGGCCAGAAAAAGCCTGTCCCTGTAAGCCAGGCCAACGCAGCAAACATTAACCAGCGGATTCTGGGAATAGCATTCGTTGAAATAAACCTCCCCTCCGACCGTGGGAACTCCGAAGGAATTGCCATAACCTGAAATTCCGCTTACCACCCCCTCCATGATTGCCCGGTTTTTCGGGTTGTCGGGCGGACCGAAGCGGAGGGAGTCGAGAACGGCTATCGGTCTGGCGCCCATGGTGAAAATATCCCGCAGGATGCCGCCAACGCCGGTGGCCGCCCCCTGGTATGGTTCTATGTATGAGGGATGGTTGTGGGATTCTATCTTGAAGACCACTGCCAGTCCGTCGCCTATATCCATTACTCCCGCGTTTTCTCCCGGTCCCTGAATGACATATTTCCCTTTAGTCGGGAACTTTTTCAGGTGGATTTTTGAGCTCTTGTAGCCGCAGTGCTCTGACCACATCACCGAGAAAATGCCGAGTTCAGTGAGGTTCGGCTCCCGACCGATCAACCTGACAATCAGGTCATATTCTTCTCGTGTAAGGTTATGGTCAGCAAGGGTTTTTTCATCGATCATGTTATCATCCTTAACTTAAAAAGTTCCGATTAAGGGTGGAAGCGGAGAAATCGGCCGGGAGACAGCCCTGTCCGGCGATTTCTTCCCTTTCTTTTTTTCCAGATAATTTATGATTGACTGGAATATTATTTTCCCGTCTTCGCTTCCGAGGATCTTCTCCGATGCTCTTTCCGGATGGGGCATCATCCCCATGACGTTTCCTTCCCGGTTAACGATTCCGGCGATATGGTGGAGGGAGCCGTTAACGTTAGCTTCTTCTGTCAGGTTTCCTTTTTCGTCACAGTAGCGGAAGAGTATCTGATTATTTCTCTCGAGCTCTTCAAGGAGCTCGGGAGGGGCGTAGTAGTTGCCATCAAAGTGAGCTATGGGAATTCTGAGAATCTGCCCTTTCCTGCCAGCGCCGGTAAAAGCCGTTCTGTCGTTTTCGATTCTGATGTTCACATACTGGCAGAGAAATTTCAGGTTTTTATTTCTCAGCATGGCGCCCGGCAACAACCCTGATTCCAGAAGAATCTGGAAGCCGTTGCAGATTCCCAGCACCAGGCCTCCTTCTTCGGCAAACTTCTTCACTTCCTGCATGATAGGGGAGAAGCGGGCGATGGCCCCGGACCGCAGATAATCCCCGTAGGAAAATCCTCCAGGCAGCACCACGCAGTCAACCTGCTGCAGGTCATGGTCTTTGTGCCATAAAAAAACTGTCTCCTGTCCCATGACATTCTGCAGCGCATGGAAGGTGTCATAATCACAATTTGAACCCGGGAAAACAACCACTCCGAATTTCATTTCTCCATCCTTCCTTTTTCTGGCCTTCAGGCCTCGAGTATTTCCCAGGTGAATTTTTCGATGATCGGATTGGCCAGCACCCGGTCGGCTATTTCAGGAACGATTTTCTCAGCTTCTTCGCGGCTCGAGCCTTCGAGTTCGATTTCAAAAACTTTTCCCTGACGAACGTCCCTGACCTGATGATAACCGAGAGTGTGCAGCGCGTTCCTTACGGTCTGTCCCTGGGGGTCGAGGACGCTTTCTTTCAGAGTTACCAGAATCCTTACTTTCATTTAAGAACCCTTTCAAAAATAAAATCTATCTTTTTTAAGTATGGTTCAAGAGAAAAACAGGCCTCGATTTCTCCGGCCGAAAGATGTTTCCTGATTTCCGGGTCAAACAGGACCAGCTCTTTGAAATTCAGGTTTTCCTTCCAGGCTTTCAGACTGCAGTTCTGAACCAGTCGGTAAGCTTCTTCCCTGGTAAGCCCTTTTCTGGTGAGGGCCAGCATGACCGCCTGAGAAAAAATCAGGCCTCTGGTGAGTTCAATGTTTTTGAGCATCCTGTCGGGATACACATGCCAGTTAGCAATGATATCGGTCATTTCCTTCAACAGAAAATCGGTCAGGATGAAAGAGTCGGGAAAAATCACGCGCTCGGCTGAGGAATGGGAGATATCCCTTTCGTGCCATAGCGGGATGTTTTCCAGAGCCGCCTGAAGATTGCCTCGGACGATTCTGGCCAGGCCGGCTATTCTTTCGCAGCGGACCGGGTTTCTCTTATGGGGCATCGCTGAGGAACCTTTCTGTCCGGGAGTGAAAGGTTCTTCCACCTCAAGGACTTCCGTTCTCTGGAGATGCCTGATTTCCAGGGCGAATTTCTCCAGAGAGGTGGCGATCAGAGCCAGGCAGCTCATAACTTCCGCATGACGATCCCGCTGGAGAACCTGGGTGGAGACCGGCGCCGGTTTAAGTTTGAGGGATTTCAGCGCATATTTTTCGACCCGCGGGTCGAGATGAATGTAGGTGCCGACGGCTCCGGCAATCCGCCCGACGCTTATGGTGTCCCGGGCTGCCCGCAAACGTTTAAGATGTCGGTTTATTTCTTCATACCAGACGAGGATTTTGAAACCAAAGGTTACCGGCTCGGCATGGACCCCGTGAGTGCGGCCGATGCAGGGTGTCTTTTTGTATTTCAGAGCCATCTTCCTCAGAACTTTTCTCAATTCCAGCAATCTTTTTTCCACCAGGTTCAGCGATTCCACCATTAAAAGCGACAGGGCTGTGTCGACAATGTCGTAGGAAGTTAAGCCCATGTGGATGAAGCGGGAATCCTCGCCAACATACTCGGCCACCGAAGTCAGGAAGGCGATCACGTCGTGTTTGACAACTTTTTCAATCTCCTGAATGCGGTCGATGGAGAAGTTAGCTTTTTTCTTTATGTTATCCAGAGAATTGCGGGGAATCTGTCCCAGCCTGGCCCAGGCCTCGCAAACTGCCAGTTCCACCTGAAGCCATTTCCGGTATCTGTTTTCTTCTGACCATATGGCTCCCATTTCGGGCAGGGTGTATCTTTCGATCATGGAAATATCCTTTTATGAGAACTGACAATCAATATTACCAAGTGGGCAGTTTTAAGTCAATTTATATCTTCTTTCGGGCACAGACATAGTATCAAGCCAGAAAGCTTTAGACCGTCCGGACCTCTCTTTTCCTGGGAAGTTAAGCCTGATAAAATAAGGGAGGCCCGGTAACAAAAATAATTCGTTCGATCAACCAAGATTGCTGTTAATAATCTGTCTAAATATCAGGAGGATATAAATAAGGTTAAGAAGTTGAACCGGTTTAGCTGAAGCAGATATACTTAAAAAAAGACGCATGTTGAACAGAAAGGAGGAGGCAGAGCTAATTGCCAGAGCCCGGAAGGGCGAGGTTGAAGCTTTTATGAACTTAATTAAAAATTATCAGAGACCGATCTTCTCCCTGATTTATCGACTGACAGGAAACCGGGAGGATGCAGCTGACCTTACTCAGGAGACCTTTCTTAAGGCCTTTTCAGGGTTAAAGGATTTCAGAGAAAAATCAGGGTTTTATACCTGGCTTCACAGGATAGCGGTCAATCAAACCCTTAATTTTCTTAAAAAATCGAGCACCAGGCGGGAGAAATTAGAGTATTTAGACGAAATAAAACTGGATGATCCAGGAATGGCTGCCGTTCCTTCGCCCGAAGAATCTTCTATGGGAGAAGAATTCAGAAGCCGTCTGCAGGCTACTCTGGAGGAGCTTCCGCTGGCCTATAAATTGCCTTTTTTTCTGGTGATATTTCAGGGGATGAGCCATGCTGAAGCAGCTAAGGTTCTCGGATGTTCCGAGGGAACGGTTTCCTGGAAAATACACGAAGCCAGAAAAATGATAAGGGAAAAGCTTAAACATTTTGTTCCCGTTAAGAAAGAGGTTTGAGATGAAGTGTTCCGATTTTCAGAAATTGATTTCTGACGGACTTGATAGCAAACTTAACCCCAGAAGCCGGAAAAAGCTGGAAGAACATTTAAGAGTATGTTCTGTCTGCCTTGAATATCAGAAGGATCTTATGGCTGTCGAGCGGGAATTGAGAAGCCTGCCGGAAATTGATCTCCCGGGGGAGCTTATAGAAGAAAAACTCAGAGCCCGGCTGGCCCGCATAAAAGAGGAAAGCGGGAATGGTAAAGAAAGGAAAATAAACCTATCAATAAGCGCATTAAAGCCGGTCTGGATTACGGTCAGCGTGGCCTTGATAGCGATTATGATTTATCTTTTTGTCCCGGCAAAGAGAACAGCGGATGAGCTGATGCCCCAGTTTTCGGCTTTGCTTTCGTATGAAGATTCATATTTGCTCTTGAGTCAGCTGTTGAATGACAGCGAGTCCCTTCAAGAAAAATTTAATTCAGAGATAATCGAAGGTATTTACAGAGAAATAGGCGGGGCGACGGTTGAAGACAGCGAGGCAATAGAAATTTACCCGCAGAAAATTTTAGACTTCGAATTTAATAATAATAATCTTACAGAAAATCTTAAATCATCGGAGGAAATATGAGGAAAACAATAATATATCCCACAGCACTGACCATTTTCTTCTTTCTGATTTTTATTATTGTTAACGCTCAGGATGCTCCACCCAGGGGAGAGCAGCGAAATTTAAGGCAGAACCTGTTTACTCTGAGGGCTCTCCAGATGACCAGAGCGCTGGACCTGAGCGAGCAACAGACAGCTGTCATTTTCCCTGAACTGAACAGAGCGGAAAAGGATAAGGCCGAACTTCAGAGGCAGTTGCTGGAGGAGATAAGGCGTCTGAGGCAGCTTATGAATTCAGATAAACCGGCTGAGGAAGAGCTTGAAAACAGGGTGGCCAGGATCCGCGAACTGAGACAGAAAATTCATGAAAGGGAAGAAAAGTTCGAAGAATTTTTGCTATCCCGGTTGACACCCGCCCAGAAAGCCAGGTATATTATTTTCACCCTGGATTTTAACCGACAGCTGCTGGAGAGAGCCAGAAGCTTCGGACCGGGCGGTCAAAAAAACAAATAATTCCCGCCTGTATCTTGACAAAAAGATTAAATTAAGCTACCATTCTGATGCAAATTTATATCTCAAATTTAATTTTTCAATAAAAACTGCTGTGTGAAAAGGAGATTTTGCAAATTTGCTCATAATTGCCAGCGTAGCTCAGTCGGTAGAGCAGCTGATTTGTAATCAGCGGGTCGGGGGTTCGAATCCCTTCGCTGGCTCAGAAAAAATGTGGAGCTTTTTTGAGGCAGATAATAAAATGGGCAGGTACCAAAGTGGCCAAATGGGGCGGGCTGTAAACCCGCTGCGGAAACGCTTCGGAGGTTCGAATCCTTCCCTGCCCATTTTTATTTTTACAGGCGGGAATAGCTCAGCTGGTAGAGCGTCAGCCTTCCAAGCTGAATGTCGCGGGTTCGAATCCCGTTTCCCGCTCTCTTAAGAAACGAATTTAAGCCCAAGTAGCTCAGTTGGCAGAGCACGTCCTTGGTAAGGACGGGGTCACCAGTTCAAATCTGGTCTTGGGCTTTTATAAAATTTTTTGCCTGGCGCCGAGGAGGTAAGAGAAATGGCGAAGGAAAAATTTGAGAGGAAGAAGCCGCACGTTAACGTGGGGACGATCGGGCACATAGATCATGGTAAGACGACGTTGACTGCGGCGATAACGAAGGTTTTGTCGAC